>JARGOP010000004.1:0-41117 GCA_029233965.1 Verrucomicrobiales bacterium
CATCGACGAAGGGAGCGGCGAGTTCGTTTTCTTTCGAAATGGTGATTGCGAGGATTTCACACTGCCTGCGGTCCGCGAGGGTGTGCAGCATCGCGAGGGCAAGAACATCATCGACGTCACCGGTGATGTCGGTGTCGAAGATGACGGGGACAGGAGCGGCAAAGGCGGTCGTGCCCAAGAAAAGCAGGGAAAAGAGCGGTAGTCTCATCGGCAAAACGTAGCATTCGGATCGATAAGAACCAACAATTGCGCTCGATTTCGAATGACGGTTTTGCTGGGTCGGGATCATGCGTGATTTCCCGTGTAGAGTTCGAGCGTGAGCGAAAACACAGACCGCGTTTGTCTACTCCCTCATGATCGAAGCTAAGTGATTTTCCCGAAAGCTTTCTTTCTCATTCTCGTCACCGTTCCCCTCGGAATCAGCGGCGGGATCGGCGGCCTCTGGTTGCTCAATTCCGTCGGCAGCCTCCTCCCCATGATCGGCCTCGATCCGATTCGCCAGCCCTTCGACATGATCACGATGCTCGGGTTTTTAATTCTGTTAGGAACCGCAGTGAACAATCCCATCCTCATCGTCGACCGGACGATGCAGAACTTCCGGGAGGACAAGTTGTCCCCTCTCGAAGCGGTCAAGGATGCCGTCGCCTCACGCCTCCGTCCCGTCCTCATGACGACGAGCACAACCCTGATGGGACTTGCTCCGCTCGTTTTTCTGCCCGGGGCCGGAACGGAACTTTACCGGGGACTGGGAGCGATCGTGCTCTTCGGGTTGGCGTTCACTGCCTTTGTCACGCTGACTTTTCTGCCGTGTTTGCTGGTGACGTTATTGGAGGTGATCGGACGGTTGCGGGGGTCAGGGGGGAAGCATGGAATCGAGTGACGATCCTTTTGGTGAAGGGGAAAAACTGCACACCCTCCCCGGCTTCATCGGCAGGCCCCTGCATCTCGGCTTCATCAGTCCATCCCCCGCATCGAATTCCGACCTGTGACGATGAAGGAATTTCACTTCCTAACCGGCATACTCACCTCAATGACGAATCCGCTTTGGAACCGGACCCCGAAACATCGCTCTATCACCACCAGAGAAGGTGCCACCTGCAATGAGCTTTCGGGGACGGATCAAGAACTTGCCCGATCCATCGCCCCGGCCCCTCGATGGTCCACCGGGAGCTTGACGCGGGAGGGAATCGGTAGTGCAATGACGGGCCGTGCTGCACTTTCATCCCTGCCTCCCCTGGACCCCACCCGCGGGAGATGCGCGATGACAGACCATCCGGATTGAAAAAGCAAAATTTCCGGCAAAGTGAGAGCTTGATGACTCCTGAATATTCACGCCGCTTTTTTCTCCCCGGACTGGGTATTCTCGCTCTTTGGGTGAGTGTTCTCACAAGTTGTTCGAGTTATAGTCCTGACCGGTATGATTCTGCGGAAATCATCCAGAGCAGCGCCCTGCTCAAAGAAGCGCGATTGGTGACGAGGGACCGGGGTTTGCTCGCGGCCCGTGAGCTGGTGGAAGGAGGCCTTGCGAGGACGGATGAGTCCGGCGGCGAAATGGAGCGTCGAATCGTCCGCACCACCGGCGATGCGACCCTGGTCCTTCCCGATTCACTGGCTGCTCTCCCTGAAGTAAAGCGCAAACGGATCGCCATTGTCATCGTTCCCGGCACCCAGGTGGTTTCCGGTAAATCATCGGCGACACGGGATGTGCTCCGCAACGCTTCCGGTATGGTCAAAGAGATGGGATTTTCGACCTATTTTATCGATACTCCCCCCCGCGGGGGGGTATCGGAAAACGCCGTTCAGGTCGCTGCACAGATTGCTCCGATTTTTGCCACGGTAGATCATGTCGTCCTCATCATGTTGTCAAAAGGCGCCCACGATGTCATTTCCTACCTGCAGGATCACGCGATGGAATTACCTCCCGCGCATCGCCGGAAAATTGACCTGGTAATTTCCCTGGTGGGAACGGTGCAGGGTTCGGTGGTCGCTGATTATTTCGCCAATGGAAACCGGCCAATCCCGGTGGCCACCCGCATGAGTCTAGCGCTTCAAGGCCAGCGGAATCAGATCAGGATGCTGGAGACGATTGCGGCTTCACCCTGGAGAGCCGGAGATGCCTCCCGCATGCGGGAGGCGTTTCCCGATCTTACCTGGCTGAGTCTTGCCATGATCCCCGATGGTAAAAACGGGCGGATCACCGAAAGACTTTGGTCGCCATTCGTCCGCTGGTGTATCTATCAAAATTCCCCCTACTACAGCCCGGCCGACGGCCTCGTTGAAACCGCCGCTTCGGTGCTACCCGATGAAGTGGATTTCCCTGAATGGATCGTGCCTGCCTACGGCTCTCATGCCATGGCAAATGGTCATTATGCCGATGGCACTCCGGTCGCACCAAAGACGCGTAACCAGGGCGATGAGTCGTTGAATCCGGAGAGTGGCGGCGAAGTGATGAGCGCGTATCTCCGCGCTCTCCCGACCTCTCTTCTGAATCATCACGAGGGGCGATTTGGAAACTTTTGAATACGCGGGAAGGGTTGCATGAGATCATCGCCCGGCCCGCTGCCGGAACTCATCCCGGATCGCGAACCTCGCCGGAGGCTCTGGCGAGGAGGAAACCGATTCTGGCTCCAGTCCCTTGATGACGAGATTGAAAATGTCAGCGACGACATCCTTCGCCTTGGCAATCGCGTAGCTGAGAACCCGGGTGCCCATGCTGTGAGAGATCACAGGCATGTAGTCGATGTTGGTCTTATTCCGGAGGTCGATGGAAACTGCGTCAGATGAGGGATGGAAACCGCAGTGCGTCCATATTCCGCGGGGCCCTCGGATTGCTTTCGGGACCGTAGTGATGGTTGGAATCGTCCGAGGGAGTTGGTTTCCGGTTGGTGCCGTAGTAGATGCCAACAGTGGGTAGTCCCTCGACTTCTCCTCGTCCCCCGGCGGCAGACCCGGATCTTGAGGCGCCGGGGTGGAAACGCCGTTCATTCCCGGGCCGACTTCCCGGTGACTAATCTTCCGGGCTTTTTCGGTTGAAACTGATCAGCAGGGAGAGAGAGAATTGCTTCCCCTCCCGCCTCCCAGAGTTCGACTCCCTCAGGCGTTTCGAAGGGAGCAGCAGTGTCCACGGCGGGAAAATTGGCGCTGCCCTGCACCTTGATGGTTTTGATAAGAATCTCTTCGGGGGTCACCTGAATCCAGTCGAAGCCGTTGAAAGAATCTGCGGCGACGGTCCAGGGCTTCGAGTCGTCCGCAGCCCGGAGAGGGGCCCCCCAGCATCCTTCGCCGATGTATACCGTGGCCATGGGATCATCCGGAGCGGCGGAAAAGCCCTCGTGCCCGTTCGGGTCCGGTTTCAAAGGAAGGGTCCGTTTCATGACATGGGAGTCGGATTCAATAGCAAGGTCGAGCCCGTGTTCGTAGAAATTGTCGGCCCACTGCATGGGATTTTCGCCCTCTGATTTTTTGCTGACATGGGGACGCATCGGCTTGTGATATCCCGCAATGAGATGAGTCCTGATTTCACGGTATTGACCCATGTCGGTATCGAGCCATTCCTCCTGTGCTCCGGTTGCCGGGATTTCGCTGTTGAGGACGTAGTAACGACAAAGCTCCCCGCCGATGTCGAAGGCGAAGTAAACATCCACCGGGGTGTCGAAGAATTCGTAGATGCTCTCGATCCGGCGCTCGTGGTTTCCCCGGTGAGGAACGATCGGGATCATGCGACCGTCTTCGCTGACGGTCTCCTGCCAGTCATCCAGCCACTCGACCCATTCCGGTGCTTCGTCCTTGTTGATCATATCACCGGTGAAGGCGATGAAGAGGGGGCGCAGCTTCTCGCTGAACTGATTGGCCAGAACTCTCACATCACGAAAATTCCTCGAATCGCCGCCCGAAATGAAGGTGAGCGGCTTCGGCTCCGCCGGGGCGGTGCGGAAGTAGAGTCGACGGCTGGTTCCGTTCTCATCGGAAAGGCACAAGTAGTATTCCGTGTCGGGAGTCAGGTCGGAGAGCCGGACAAAGCAGTTCCGCATGCCGTCATACTCCGAGACGCGATCAGGCTTTCTGGTCTCCCTGTAGGCATCGGAGTCTCTTCCGTGGTCAACTGTATCGTAGTGCAGGGAGGCGGGTTCACCTTCGACCTGGTTCCAGGCGATCGTCGCTTTTGTCGCCGGATCGGCACTCCAGACGACACGATACTTGTCCGTCTTTGAGAACGATTGAGCGACCAGGGAAGGAGCCGCCCAGAACAGCGCGGTCAGTGCGATCACAGCAGAAAAGAGGAGAGCGGATTGGGGAGCGGCGAATCTCGATTTCATCGGATCGATAGGTTGCATGAGCTTCTTTCCCAAAGTACGACATAAATGATCCTTTTGACAGACCAAACAGGGTCATCTTCCTCACGTAACCCTGTCCGGTCATTTTGGTTGTCCGCACCGGATCCTGTTGTCTCTCCCAACAAACAGCCGGAGCGGATTCGAGGCGATGCGGGGTAAAGGAAGCGAGGCCGCAATACGTCATTGCACCGATTCGAAAAAACCGGTTTTCTAGCCGAATGCGTTCTCTCTGTGTTGTCGCAGGCCTCCTGGGACTGTCTGCATCAGCTCATGCTGACAACGCAGAGCTCTATTCGGAGAAAATTAAGCCGCTTCTGGAGGAGCGCTGTTATGCCTGCCACGGAGCCCTCAAACAGAAGGGCAAACTCCGCGTCGATACCGCCGTGCAGATTCGTGAGGCCGGAGTTCTCGACAACGGCGAATTGATCGCCCGCCTCACTTCAGGAGATCTCGACGAAAGAATGCCACCGGAGGGTGAAGCACTTCATGCGCAGGAGATCGAAATGATTCAGGCGTGGATCACCGCAGGCGCACCCGGACCGGAAAACGAAAAGCCCGAAGATGATCCCGGTCAGCATTGGTCTTTTCAAACAATCAAACGGCCTGAGATTCCGCCCGGTGATTTCGGCAACCCCATCGATGCCTTTCTCGCCGAAAAACACAACGAACAGGGGTTGGTTCCCCGGGACAGAGCTGATCGGACGGTTCTGATCCGGCGACTCTATCTCGACCTGATTGGTCTCCCGCCAACCACCGAAGAACTCGCCGACCGGAGATCTTATTCCGCGATCATCGATGAACTCCTCGCCAATCCGCACTATGGCGAGCGGTGGGGGCGGCATTGGATGGATGTGTGGCGCTACTCGGATGGCTACGGTCTTGGCGCGCAACTTCGCTACAGTCAGAAACACCTCTGGCACTGGCGCGACTGGATCGTGAATTCGCTGAACGATGACAAGGGATACGACCGGATGATTCTGGAAATGCTCGCCGGCGACGAACTCGCTCCCGAAGATCCCGATGTCATAGCGGCAACCGGATTCCTTGCGAGAAATTACTATCTCTTCAACAGAACGACCTGGTTGGACAACACCATTGAGCACACCGGCAAAGCCTTTTTCGGACTGACAATGAATTGCGCCAAGTGTCACGATCACAAGTACGATCCGATCAGCCACGAGGACTACTATCGGTTCCGGGCCTTCTTTGAACCTCATCAGATCCGACTGGACCCGATTCCCGGCGAAATCGATTTTGAAAAAAACGGACTTCCCCGCGCCTACGATGACGACCTCGAAGCGATGACTTACCTCCATCTTCGGGGCAACGATCTGGACCCTGACAAATCAAAAATAATCGCGCCCGGAGTGCCGGAAATTCTCGCCGACTTCGCCCTCGACCCGCAACCTGTCGACCTTCCTGTATCATCCTGGGCGCCCGGACTTCGCAACTACGTCCAGGAGGATCATCTCGCCGCAGCCGATGCGCGCTTGAAAGAGGCACGCGGGGAACTTGCGAAGGCGATATCCGGGAACGCATTGCCATTGGATACCGAACCGACTCCCGGAAAAGGGTTTGCCCTCACGGATCATTTCGATGCGGAACGGCCGGAGATTTGGAATATCGAAGGCAGCGGATGGCGCTACCAGGGAGGGGCGCTGGTCCAGTTGGAATCAACGCGGGACAAGCAGTTTGCGAGATCGATGCGCCCCCATCCCGCGAACTTCGATCTCACCGTAAACTTTCGAACCACCGGCGGAGACACCTACAAATCAGTCGGGATTCGCTTCGATGTCACCGGCGGAGGCAGGGACGCGCACACCGTCTACGCCAGTGCACATGCCCCGGGACCGAAAGTGCAGATCGCTCACACGAGGGCAGGACAGACCTCCTACCCCGGAACCGGAAGAATCGCCCGCCCCGTCGTGGTGAACGAGGACTACGAGATGCGCGTCCAGGTCCGCGATCGCCTTATGAACGTGAGTCTCAACGGAGAGTTTCTGCTCGCCTATCAGCTTCCCGCACGAAATCCGAACGGGCTCCTCGAATTGTTCGCTTTCGATGCCACCGCAGAATTTGACTCGATCAGCGTCAGCCCGCTCGCGCCGGAAACATCGCTGAAAGAATCGAAGAATCCCGCTCCAAAAATTGATTCAAAAGAACTTACCGCCGTGGCAGAGGCAAAAGTCGCGGAGGCGGAAATCTGGTTGAGAACCCTGAAGGCAAAGATCGCGGCGGACCGCGCCGGGATTGCCGGAAAGGGATCCGTAAACTTGGGAGAAGTCGTGCGACTGAAGAAGGAACACGCCGTCGCGGCAGCGAAAGTGGCTCTTCTCACCGCAGAAGCTGGAAAACAAGCCGCCGCGAAGAAGGCTCTCGCCGCTGCCGCGAAAGCATTGAAAAATCCGGGCAACCCGACTGACTACTCTCCCCTGCGGGGAAGTCGCAAGGCACTGGAGACCCCCGAGCACAAGGAAACGGATTATGCCGCCACCTATCCAAAGACCAGCACAGGGCGCCGGACGGCTCTTGCCAAATGGATCACGGACCGGAAAAACCCGCTGACCGCGCGGGTTGCGGTCAACCAGATCTGGCTACGGCATTTCGGGGAACCGATTGTCGGATCGGTATTTGATTTCGGACGTCAAACCGCGGAACCGGAACTTGCCGAACTCCTCGATTATCTCGCGATGGAGTTCATCGAATCAGGATGGAGCATGAAGCATCTCCACCGTCTCATTCTTACCTCCGAAGCGTGGCAGCGGACTTCATCAAACCTCAATGCCGATCCCGCCACTCTCTCAAAAGACTCCGCGAACGCATTTCTCTGGCGGATGAATTCCCGCCGGATGGAATCCCAGGTTATCCGGGATTCACTCGTTCATCTCGCAGGGGAATTGGATCTGGCAATGGGCGGTCCTTCCATCGAACCGACTCCTGATGCCCGGAGGCGCAGCCTCTACTTCCAACATTCGCGGGACAAACAATCGCAACTGCTTTCCACCTTTGACGACGCGGAGATTCTGGCCTGCTACCGGCGCAGCGAAAGCATCATCCCGCAACAGGCGCTCGCCCTTTCGAACAGCAAGCTTGCGCTGGAAATGGCCGCAAAAATTCCGGCAGCGTTCGGGGAGAATCTCTCCACAACGGAATTCGCGAGGGAAGCCTTTCAACTCATCCTTTGTCGCGAGCCCAATCCGTCCGAACTCGCAGAGTGCGTTAACTTCCTCAATGAGGAAAAGGACCGCGGTCGACTCGTCCACGCCCTGCTCAACCACAACGATTTTATCATGATCCGATGAGCCCGGAATTTCACCAGACCATGCAGCGGCGCCGGTTCCTTGGCAGTAGCGGATTCGGCTTGGGCAGCATCGCCCTCCACTCGCTTCTTCAAGCCGGGACGATTCCCCATCAGACGGGTGATCCTCATTTTAAGCCGAAGGCGAAAAACGTCATCTGGCTATTCATGCGCGGAGGCGTCAGCCACATGGAGAGCTTCGATCCTAAACCGGCACTGAACCAGTACGCCGAAAAAACGATCGATGAGACTCCGTATGCCAACGTACTCGATCCTGAGCATTTCAAAGACCTCCGCGTCGTTGTCGTCAACGATGCCAACGGCAAGCAACGCACGAAGATTTACCCGCTTCAGACCGGTTTCAAGCAATACGGACAATCCGGCACGGCCGTGAGCGACTGGTTTCCCCATATCGGTTCGTGCGTTGATGATCTCGCCGTGATCCGTTCGATGTGGACCACGGACAACAACCACGGAGCACAGGTGCAGTTTCATTCCGGCCGCCACATGCTCGATCCGCGAGTCCCGACCATCGGAGCCTGGATCAAGTACGGACTTGGGTCGCTCAACAGAAATCTGCCCCAGTTCATCAGCATGGGTCCACGCTTTTTCGACAAACGCGACGGACACTACCTCGGGCCGGCCTACGATGCCGTAACCCTGAAAATCGATCCCGAAAACCCGCTCGACTTTGCGAGGCCGGAGGGCGAGATCACGGCGGAACAACAGCGGCGCGGACTCGACCTCACGAATCGTCTCAACCGGCTCGCCGCCGAACAGTATCCGCAAGATCCCGTTCTTGAAGCCCGCATCAAGTCCTACGAACTGGCTTTTCGCATGCAGACGGCTGTGCCCGACGCGATGGATTTCAGCAAAGAATCCGGGGCAACCCGGAAGCTCTACGGCCTCGATCAGAAGGAGACTAAAGCCTTCGGTGAGCAACTTCTGGCAGCCCGCCGCCTCTCGGAGCGGGGTGTCCGGTTCATTCAGATCATGCACGGAGACGGGGCTGCCGGAGCGTGGGATCAACACTCCAGGTTGCGCGAGAAGCACAGCCAACTTGCGATGCAGGTGGACCGGCCGATCGCAGGTTTACTCAAAGACCTGAAGCAGCGCGGCCAGCTCGAAGACACCATTGTCGTCTTCGCGACTGAGTTCGGGCGGACCCCCGGTTCGCAGGGATCCGACGGCCGCGACCATCACCCTTTCGGATTCAGCGTGTGGATGGCCGGTGGCGGTATCAAGGGCGGCATCACCCATGGAGCCACCGACGAACTCGGATTTCATGCTGTCGAGAATCCGCACTACGTCACTGACATTCACGCCACAATTATGCATCAGTTAGGCCTGGATCCCCGCCGATTGGAAGTTCCGGGCCACAAGCGGCTTGATCGCGATTTCGGTCACGTCATTCACGATATCCTGGCCTAGAAAACCGGCGGAAATCCCCCCAAGTCAAACCGGGCCGGAAGAGCTGCCGGTGTCCCCGGAACTGTCAAAGCGGTCGAATCATCGCGAAGTCGCAACGGTCGGAGCAGTGCGGGCCCTCGAAGGTCCTGAAGCCATAGCTCTCGTAGAGACGGTGTGCCTCGGTCAGGGAACTCGCAGTTTCCAGCCAGATCCGGGAATAACCAAGGTCTCCGGCTTTCGTGAGGGCATGTTCGAGGAGTTTTCTTCCCCAACCCTGACCGCGCAGGGCCGGAGCGAGATACATTTTCCGGAGTTCACAAAGTTCCCCCGTGGTTCGGTGAACCGCCACGGTCCCTAGGATTTCGGCATCGCCGTTCACGAGGACATCAAACGCCCCCCCGTTTTCGGTATAGTGGCTCTCGATATCCTTCAGATCCGCATCAGTCGACTCGGGCGAGGGTTCGAGGCCGTAGGATCTCAGAATCGGGAAAATCAGCAATTCGATGGACGCTCGATCACGGGAGACTGCCGGGCGGAGTTTCATGGGCGAAATAGAGTTCTGTCAGGTGAAAGGGGCGGGATGAAGAATCATACGCCGGGCAAAGGTCGGAACCCGTGCGTGGTGTTGCAGTGATCAGCCTCTCGGGGCGAAAACGATGTCGCGGATGGCGACCTGCCCATCCGGGAAGTCATGTCGAAACTCTACGCGGACATTGCTCAGGGACTCGTTGAGGCGGATTTCTCCAAAGAGGCGTTTCCGGAAGCGATTCAACCCGTTGGTCGTCTCGATATCCCCCTCGACCTTTCTCTCTCCGATTGTCAATCCGAAGCGACCGCTGGCCGGATCGAGTTCCTCTGAGGTCGCGGCGTCGAAGAAAACCGAGTAGCTCCCGGCGGGCAGTTCCGCGACGGACCACTCTGCGGAGTCTCCCTCGGCGATCCAGTTCAGCGAATCGTTCACGGGGTCTTTTTCGATCGTGTCACCCTTCGTCCGCGCGCTCATCGCGGGAAGGTGAATCTCCCCATCATCGCGGGGACTGATCATAGACTCTGTCGCAGAGGATTGAAGAAACCCTAACAGGTCCGCCATTTTCTGCCCGTCAAGCGCGGCCTCGAGACCTTCCGGCATCAGGGAAATTCCGGGACTCCTCAGCGAAACGAGTTGCGAGCGATTGATCGTCTCCGTGACCCCGCCCGCGCCGAGCAGGGTCACTCCGGTCGCGGTCTCCGAAGCGAGCATCCCCGAAACGGATCGTCCATCGGCTGTCTCGGCGAGATACAGGGCATACTTGCTCTCGACGGCGGCATTCGGATCGATGATCGCGGTCATGAGTGGCTCACGGGAAAGATTGGACAGGGCGGTCAGATCGGGACCGACCTGGAAACCGGTCTCACCGACCTGGTGACAGGAGGCGCAGAGCGAGGCGAAGAGTTGCTCCCCGGAATGGAAGTCCGGCTCCAAGGTGAGCGCGGGGGCAAATTGCGCGAGAACCCCGGCGCGGCTTGAGGCGGTGTCAGCGTTAAAAAGTGCCCCGGCCGATTTCCGGATCGCTTCGTCACGATGATGGAGGAGCCCGGCTCGCTGCGCAGCATCGAGTCCGCGGGCGAGCGAGGGGTCGTCCCGGGCCCGGTCGAGGTAAAGGGTGACCCATTGGCTTCGCTCCAGAAAGATCGGGAGCGCTTCGGCCCGGATTTGAGATCCCAGCTCACTCCATCGGGCGAGAATTTCCCGGGAGATCCCGGGACTGCCGAGGCGCGAGCATTGTTGCAAGGCCGCAGACTGGACCGCTGCCGGTTCGCGGGCGTCGAGAAGAGAGAGGAGCAGATCCGTGTCCGGCGTGTGAAGCAGACGGATCGCCATGGTGCGTTTTTCCGGCGATTCATCGGGCGAGGCCGCGAGCCTCTTCGCTTCTTCGATCACGGGGATGAATTTATCGGGGAACTGATATTGCAAGGTCCCGGCGAGGAGCGCGGCGGATTCCAGATGCGCGGGAACGGCATCGAGAAGTGCGGCCAGAGCAGTTTCATTTTTCCCGCCGAGAGCGGTTTGCACGAGCCCGATGACGGCCTCGCCGGGAAAGTCGGAAAAGTGTTCGCTCGCGGCGAGGCTCTCCAAATGCGGCACGGCACTGCTCAGGATCGCGGCCCGCAGGTAGGGATCGTCCCCGTCCCGGGCGAGCAGTTGCGCGAGGGTCCGGCCGGCGGCTTCCGACTTCGATTCCCCGAGGCGGTAGGCGAGTTGCTGCCGGACGAAGGCATCCTCGTCATCGACCAGAGAGAGGGCCTGATCCGGTGCGGCAAGGCGGACGGCGTGTCTCCGCACCGCAGGATGCCCGTCAGAAAGTGAGGTCGCGATCTGCTTTCCGGTCAGTTGGCGATGGCGTTCGAGAATGGAAAGGGCGTGCAGCCGGGCCTGCGGGCTCGGTGATGCCGACACGAGCATTGCCACGTGTTCGAGGGCGGCGGGATCATCGCGCCAGAGTAATTCCCGATGGGCAAGATCTCTTCGGGTGCTGCTTGGGGATTCGAGCTCCGTGGCGAGGTCGACCCCGGAGAGAGAGGCCACGGGGCGGAGCGTTTCAACGGATTTGCTTTTTGCGACGATCCGGTAGATGCGCCCCCGCTCAGAACCGGATCGCAGATTGAGGCGGCGTTGCCATGCTTCGGGAATCCACTCCGGATGCTCGATCACCTGCCGATACATGTCGACAAGGTAGAGCGAGCCGTCGGGACCGGTGCGAACGGCGGTCGGACGGCACCAGTTGTCGGTGGACGAGAAAAATTCGGAAGCGGATTCTGTCGGCGTTCGCTTTCCGGTGAAAGTGGCGCCCCGGGGCTCAATCACGATTCGCGAGACCAGATTGTGAACCGGCTCGGCAACGAAAAGCGAATCGCCCGCCGCATGCAGGCCGCAGGCCGAAGTGAAGCGGCTCTTTTTATCGTAGTCGTTGAAACGGGCCACGGTTCGGCTCGTGGGAAAAACCCGTCCCGCGATCGGCTCGTCGGTCAGCAACACCTTCGGATCAGGCGACTGGACATGAGGGTTGCGGGCGAGATCGCGATCATCGAGCACGTAGTGCCACCACGGTTTCGAATTGTTGCACCCGAACCAGTTTCCCCAGTCGTCCCGCGTGATCCCGAACTGTGCTTTCCCCGAAAGCGCTTCGACTTCCCCCGTGTCGGGATCGAATCGCACATCCCGGGCCCCCAACTCGATCGACTGACCCGTTTTCACCGAGACGAGCGACCCCCTGCTGTCGCCGTTACCCACGTGAATCCAGTTGTCGAGCCCCCACTGCAGACTCCCCAGTTGATGCTGGGCATTGCCGGACTCGAAACCGGTGAAGAGCGCTTCGTCCTCATCGGCCCGGCCGTCGCCGTCCGTGTCACGCGCGAATCGAATGCTGTCAGCGGTCACAAAGATGACTCCGTCGCGCCACGGGAAAACACTGTTGGGGTATTTCAGCCGGTCGAGGAACAGGGTCGATGTTTCGTAGAAGCCATCGCCGTCCCTGTCTTCGAGCACCCGGATCCGTCCACCCGGTTCTCCGTCGATACCGGTCGGGTAGTCGGCCATTTCAACCACCCAGATTCGTCCCCGGGAATCCCAGGCGAGGTCGACCGGATCCATCGTCTGCGGTTCACGGGCGACCAGCTGCACTTCGTATCCATCGGCGACACGGATCGTCTTGAGAGCGTCTTCCGGTTCGACAGGCGCCGGCATCACCGCGAGGGTTTCCGCGGAATAAAATTCCGGGGGAAGCTGTCGAATCACTTCATCGCAGACTCGATCTTCCGTGTCAGGCCGGAGACGGGCGGGAATGCCGTAATAGAAGCGTGACCCGTCCACCTCGTAGCCTCCTTCGTGGTAGATCCGGCGGCTCGTGAGGTAGCACGGGACGTCGTTGCTGTAGGCGTTCAACCAGACGCGATCGGCGTCCAGTTCCCGATAGAGGCGGTGCGCATAGTCGACGACCACTTCGCCGGCGAGAAACACCATCGCGAGATCATTTCCGAAAATCCAGGTCTGGATCGGGTAGTGGACCGAGGTCGCGAGTTTTTCCCCCCGATCGAGTTTTTCCAACATCGCAGCCGCGAAATGATGATTCCTTTCTTTCGCCGCGACCTGTCGCTCCCATTCAGCACGATCGGGCAGCTCGTCGAGGGGAAGGCTGATTTCGTTGTAGTCGCCGACCGGAACCGACCGGAGCGGAACCAGGTTTTCATTGAGCATCCGATCAACTTCGTCCGCGACAGCCACCCCATGCGCCGCGACCATTTCGAGGTCTCCGCGCGGCTCGGGATTTTGATCCGCTCCGCATCCGATCGCGATCATGGCGGTCATCCCGGGGTGGCGCTTTTCGATCTCGGCCTGCGCCTCTCCGGCCCAGTCACCATGAATGCGATTGTAGTTCCCGCCGAGGGTGGTGCAATGGCAGGCGTAGTTGACCAACGTGGCGAGATCCTTTCCGGAGGCATTCGTCACCCGCAAGATCGGCATGGTGTGGTCGACGGGGCCGTCCGCCTGCACTCCGAAGCCTTTCCATTGCCCCTCCTCGAGAACGCGCCGGTTCGCGGCGAAGGTCAGCTTCCCCTTTCCCCACGAAAGACGCGATGGCTCGCGGGCGGCGATAGCGTCGAGGGCGACTTTTTCCAGCTTGTCGACAAGGGCGTTTGAATAGCGGCCTACAGCGGCGCCTTCCGCTTCGGTGAATCCTGACGGAAACATATATGGGATCGGGCCCCGCAGACTTGGACCGCTGTGAGTGTGGGTCGCCGCGATGACGAATTGTTCACGGGCGACGCCCTTTTTCTTCTCGAGGCGGCCCGCGACTTCCTTCGTCATCCAGGCCGGAATTCCGATGGCATCGAGCGTGATGAGAACCGAGAGCGGCTCGTCCTCCGTGCCCGCTCCAATCGCGAGCGCCTTGGCATGGAGCTTCTGGTCGATGCCCTCCGACGGGGTATTTCTCGACCCGTATCCGCTGAGACGAATCGGCTCGGTCGGGGTCGTCTCGATGCTGGCCACTCCCACCGGAATGGTATCGGATTCTCCGGGAGCCGCCGCGATGAGGATGAGAACAAGGAGGGCGAGAAGGACAGGGAAAACTTTCATCAGCGTCAGGGGGTGATCTTATGTAGGTGTTGTGTCAGGGCCGGAAGACGGAGGAAGACGAATCACCGGCGCCGGAACCCCGGGGTCGGCGGAAAGCCTCATGAACCGAGCTTATCGATTTCGAGGGGTGCAGGGGAATCACTGATTCAGGGTATGCGGGTCGAATCACGGGGAAAAAACGCCGCAAGAACGGACGTGGACTTTTTTTCCGCGACGGGCGAAAATCCAAGCCATGAAGCCCGCCCCCGTTTTGATTCTGTTTCTTCTCGTGAACCTGTCAGGAATTGCCGTCGCTGAAACGAAGCCTTTTTCAGGAGAGCCCTCGAGGATTCCGGGGCTGATCGAGGCGGAACATTGGGACAAAGGCGAAGCGGGAGTCGCCTACTCGGATACCGACGAAAAAAATCTCGGCGAAGACTATCGCGAGCCCACCCAGGTCGACATCGAAAAGCGTCCCGACGCCTCAAACGGCCATGGCCTCGGTTGGACGCGACCCGGCGAGTGGCTCCTCTACACCGTGGAGGTTCTCGAAGACGGAATTTATACGATTGAAATTCCTGTCGCCTCGAAGGGACAGGGAGGCACTTTCCACCTCAAGATGGATGGCAAAGATGTCACCGGCCCGATCACGATTCCCGATACAGGGAGCTGGCAGACGCTCGTTCTCCTCAAACACGAAGGAGTCGAGCTTCGCCAAGGCACCTACACGATGAAACTCGAGATGACCGAAGGAGGTCCCGGTGGCGGCATCGGAGACATCGACTATTTTAAGTTTCTCAAATCCTGATGTCTCTGGAAGCCACCCTTACCGTCCCTGAAGTCACAGGGTGGGGCAACACCCATCCTTTCCCTCCCCCATGAAACGTCGCCAATTCCTCCAGCAAAGCTTCGCCACCTCCCTCACTGCGAGCCTTTCCGCCCTCCCCGCCGCTGCCGCCGGTCGGCGTCCCCGGGTTCTCCTTCGCAACGGATGGCAGAGCCTCAACATTGGTGATGTCGCCCACTACCTCGGCATGATGGAGCTTTTCAAAAGACACCGGATCGACGCCGAGGTGCGCTTCTGGACGAGCAACATGGAGAACGGGGCCGACGAACTTTTCCGGAAGACGTTTCCCGACGTTCCCTTCTTCACGAGCGGCAAGCAGGTCGAGGACGCCCTTGCGGAATGCGATTTTCTGCTCCACGGCTCAGGCTCGGGTTTTGTCGCGCAGCGTCATGTCACCGAGTGGATCGAAGAAACAGGCAGGCCTTTCGGGGTCATGGGGATCTCTCTGACCGAGATCAATGAGCAAACCATTCCCACGCTCAACCAGGCCGACTTTGTTTACTTCCGCGACGGCGTTTCGGCGCAACGGGCCGTCGAAGCCGGTTGCACCGTGCCCGGTCAGGGCTGGGGACCCGATACTGCCTTCGGGGTCGCCGAAACGCGTGACGATGCCGCTGCCCTCGCCTTCATGGCCGAACACGGGCTCGAGGAGGGGAAGTTCCTCTGCTGCATCCCCCGCTATCGCTGGACGCCTTTCTGGACCGTCAAACCCGGCCGCGAGTTCGATCCCGTCAAACACGCCCGCAACGAAGAGCGGAAAGAACTCGACCACGCGCCCTACCGGGAGGCGATCATCCGCGTGACCCGCGAGACGGACATGAAGGTGCTCATCACCTGCGAGGACAAAACCCAGATCGCTCTCGGCCGCGAGGTCCTCTACGATCCACTCCCCGACGACGTGAAAAAGAAGGTCGTCTGGCGTGATCACTACTGGATGACCGACGAGGCGGTCAGTACCTACGTCCGCAGCGCCGGTCTCTTTGGCAACGAGATGCACAGTCCCATCATGTGTATCGCCAACGGCATCCCCGCGACGGTGGGCCGCTGGGACGAGCAGACCAACAAGGGCTTCATGTGGCGTGACATCGGTCTCGAGGACTGGCTTTTCACGATGGACGACCCGGAGCAGGTCGCCCGTATCCCCGAGACCATCCTTGCGATCGCCAAAGACCCCGCCGCCGCGAAGGCCAAAGCGGCCGCCGCCCGTGAGATCGTCCTGAAACGCCAGGACGATCAGTTCACCGCCTTGCGGGAATCGCTCGCCGCGGTCTGAACGCACCTGACTCTTCCCGCTACTTCGGCTTCTCTTCCTTTTCGTCGGCTTTCTTCTCCTCTTTCACCGGCGGAAGGGTCAGCCAGATCTCTTCGATTTCGTCGAGGACGTAGGGACCACGGTAGTTGTCGTCCTTGAAGGAAAAGACAGCCGCTTTTTCGACGGGCTTGCCGGGATCGCCTTCGGCCTTTTTCTCCTTGGCGAGGATGCGGAGGGCAAGGCCGACGGGAGGGGCATCGGCTTTGGCCTCGAGCTTGAGGATGACCTCCCCGCCTTTTTCCGGGATGGTTTCGGGACCTGTCAGGGTGAACCCGGCGGGCAGTCCGGGCATCGTAAAGACAAGGTCGTCCTTGTGGCCGTGGAAACGGGTCACGGTCGCCTTGATCTCAAGGGGCTTGCCGCGCTCCATCAGGTAGAGACTTTTGTCGAGGGTCACGGTGAAGTCGGCCACCGGTGGCGTAACGGAGAGTCGGTAGCGCATCGTGTCACCGGCGCGGGAAAAACGATCACTCACGCGGATGCTGTATTCGCCGTCTTCGGCGACGGTCCAGAGGTATTCGGGGTCGGCCGATTTGTTCGTGTCGTCCTCTTTGCGGATTTCGGAGTCGTCGGCTTTGAGAATTCTCAGGACCGGGTCGATGGGGTAGCCGAGGGCGCGGCCCTCCACTTTGACGAGGAGTTTGTCGCCTTTTTTCGCGGTGATCTTGTATCGGTTGGGAGTGGCGGCGGTCTTGAGGGTCGCGACGACGGGCCTGCCGGGGGCGAGGATGTCTCCGGTGGTGTCGGGACCGGGATCGGCGGGACCGAGGTGTTTGGGCAACTGGTCGCGTTTCAGGGCGAGGTGAAGGCGGTAGTTCGCGCTCTTGGATCCGGTGTAGGCGACGCTTGCTGCGGGCGGATGGGAAAAACCGGCGAGGGAGAGAATGTAGTCACCCTTTTCGGGGGCGGTGAAGGTGAGGAGAGGATCGAGGTTCTCGGGCCCGTCGTGCTCAAGGAGGAGTCGATTCCCTGCGGCATCGTGGAGATGGAGCGCAGGATCGACGAGGGAGCGCAGTCCGTAGGCCTCGACGGCGGCGAAGAGAGTCTCGCCTTTTTCGAGGAGGATGCGTTTGGAGTCGAGTTCGCCTCTGGCGGAAAGGGTGCCGTTGAGGACAAGAGGGAGCGCGGAACGATCGAGGGGAACGGCTCCGGCAACGGTGCTGTTGTCCTTTTCCTCTTCGAGGATCTCGTTCTTGTCACTGATCATGAAAAAGACGGGCGCGGTCGCTCCCCCGGCGTTGTGGGCGCGAATGAGGACGGGGCCGGGGGTGGCGTCAGGGGCAATGGTGAGCTTGCCGCTCCCGACCTTTTTCGGATCGGGATCGGGAGTGAAGGTGAGACCCTCGCGGGAAAACCAGAGCGAGCAGGGCCAGGGATCAAATTTCCCGTTCAGGGTAAAATCGATCTCGCTGCCTTTTTTACCGCCGGGCGGGTAGACGGAGTCCAGTGTCGGCACGGCCGCGGTGGCGGGGAGCGCGATGGCCGCGAGCAGCGCAGGGATGAGGAACCCGGCCTTCACGGTGGGTCAGGCGAAGAGTTCCTTGATAAGACGCCCGTTGTTGACCAGCTGGATGGGGCGGTTGTTGGTGTCGTGCATGATCGTGGTGGGATCGATGCCCATCTTCGTGTAGAGGGTGCTGGCGAAGTCTTCGGGCGCGTAGATGTTCTCATTCGCGTAGTAGCCCTTCACATCGGTGGCGCCGACGATCTGGCCACCGGGGATGCCCGCTCCGGCCATGAGGACGCTCATGGCGAAGGACCAGTGGTCGCGCCCGGCGTCTTTATTGATCTTCGGAGTGCGGCCGAACTCACCGAGGAGCACGACCATGGTGTTCTCGAGGGTGCCGCGGTCGGCGAGATCCTGAATGAGGGCGCTGACGCCGGTGTCGACGCGTTCGGCTTTGTCTTTTTTGAAGTTCGCGAACAGGGTGCGATGATCGTCCCAGCCACCGCTGTACACGGTGACGAAAGGCACGCCGACCTCGGTGAGACGGCGGGCAAGGAGGAGACGCTGGCCGAAGTCATTGCGACCGTATTTTTCCCGGACGGCGTCGGGTTCGTGGGAGATATCGAAAGCTTTCTGGGCTTCGTCGGAGGTGACAAGATCGAAGGCTCTCGCGTAATACTCGTCAAAGTCGATCGCGGGATCTTCGGCAGCGGCGTCGGTGATGCGGCGCATCTGATCGAGCGACTTGCGCAGCTCGACGCGGGATTTGGCACGACCGTCCTCGAGCTCCGCCGGCAGGGTGACGTCACGGACGCGGAAGCTCTTGCTGTCCGGGTTGTCCGAGATCACGAAGGGAGCGTGCTGGGCACCGAGGAAGTTCGGTCCGCCCGAGCGCGACATGCGCGGGGTCGAGACGTAGGCGGGGAGCCCGTGCTTGACGGTCCGGGAATGACTCACAACCGAGCCGAAGCTGGGGTGGAAGGTGACATAGGCCCCGCAGCCGACCGGGACCGGGGTGGGGCTGCCGGTCATGAGATAGTGGTTGCCGGCCCCGTGGTTGTTCTGCGCGTGGGCGATGGAGCGGACGACGGTGAATTGGTCGAAGCCTTTGGCGAGTTTGGGGAACTTGTCCGAAAAGTGCACCCCGGGAACAGTCGTGGGGACGGTGCCGAATTCGCCGCGGATCTCCGAGGGGGCATCGGGCTTGGGATCAAAAGTCTCGTAGTGCGACGGCCCGCCATCGAGCCAGATGAAGATGCAGCGGGTGTTCGATTTTGAGAGCGACGATGCGCCCGGGGCAGCCGCAGCGGCATCGCGCAGACCGAGCATGCTGGTGAGACCGAGCCCGCCGAGAGCACCCAGACCTGTCTGGATAAAATCCCGGCGGCCAACCCCTTCGCAGTTTCGCATTAATCGTTGATGGCTCATGAGTTAGGCAAGATATCGATCAATTAATGGCAGATGCAACTTGCGCCATCGCGCGGCCCTTTCGGGCGGGATCCGAACGCGGCCCGGTTGGATGGCTTCACCCTCGCGGGCAAGCGGTGAGGCTTCTAGTGGTTCAAGACAAATTCGGCTGAGTTCAGGAGTGACCAGACGAGGTCCTCGAGGAGCGGCCTCACGGGAGCACCGGCGACGGCGGTGGCGAGATGGGCGCTGCCGATTTGCTTCTCGTTCTCCGAAGGCATTCGCGAGAAAAGGCGCAGGTAGATCTCGTCAATCGCCTCCGCCCCGGGCTTCTTCGCGAGTTCGTCGAGCCAGGGGCTCTTTCCGGAGAGCTTCTTCTGAAGGTTGTCCGAATTCATGAGGTGCAGGGCCTGAACAACGCTGCCGCCGGTCTCCCGCTCACAGGGCGGCGCGGCGCTGGAATCGGGACGGCCGAAGGCGTCGAGGAAGTCACTGGGAAGGAGGTGATTCCACTGCTGCATGGCCCGGGCGTCGGCAGGGAGACCGGTGAGCTTCTCGGGCTGGCCGGTGATGAGGGAGATGGAGTCGAGGAGAACTTCGCCGGGAAGGCGACGCCGGTAGCTGCGGGAAAAGTTGCGCTTATCCCCGACGTTGTGCTCGTTCGGCTCGGAGCTCTGCTGGTAAAGCCGACTGTTGAGGATGAGACGAATCGTGTGCTTCTGGTCGAAGCCATGTTCGGCGAAATCCTTTGCGAGCCACTCGAGGAGGGGGGCGTTCGCCGGTGGATTGGAGTCGCGGAAATCATCGACCGGATCGACGAGACCTTTACCGAACAATTCGGCCCAGATGCGGTTGACCATGGCCCGGGCGAAGAAGGGGTTTTCCTTTGTCGTGATCCAGGTCGCAAAGACGGCCCGCGGGTCGGCATCCGGATCCATCTCAGTGAAATCCGGGGTATCGGGCGGCCTGGGTGTCATGACCGCCCCGCTCACGGGATGCGTCACCTTTCCCCCCGGCTCGAACCACCAGTACTCGGGCTCGCCGGAGATGGGGGCGGAGATGCCCTGCCCCTTTCGCTTCATCGATCCGAAAAAGGAGGCCATGGAGTAGTAGTCATCCTGGCTCCACTTTTCGGAAGGGTGGTGGTGGCACTTGGCGCAGTTGAGCCGGACGCCGAGGAAAAGCTGGGCGATGAACTCGGCCATGTCGGCGGCCTCGCGCTTGTCACGGATGACGGCGACGGGGCCATACTCGTGAGTGCTACCGCTGGCGGTGAGGAGCTCGGTCACGAAGACGTCCCAGGTCGTGTTGTCGCGGAATTTTTCACGGATCCACTGATCGAGGAGGTAGACGGGCTTTACCCCGACGCGCTGAGTGTTGGGGCGCAGGAGGTCACCCCACTTCGTCGCCCAGAAGTCGGCGTAGTCGAAGCGATGCGTCGGCGAAAGGAGCCGGTCGGCGAGCTTGGCGCGTTTGTCAGGGCTGGTGTCGGCAAGGAAGGCGCGGGTTTCCCTGATCGAGGGGAGGCGCCCGAGGACATCGAGGGTGGCGCGGCGGAGGTATTCGTCGTCCCGGCTGGGGTCCGAGGGGAAAAGGCCGAGTTCCTCGAAGCGCGCGTAGGCAAGTTCATCGATGCGGTTGTTGCGCGGCAGCACGGTGTAGGTTTCGGGCGGGAGGAGCTTGTCGGGCGGGATGACGACCCGCACCGCCGCGACCTGCTCGATGTAGCGCACGATGATGCTGTTTTCCCCCGGGACACTGCCGGCGGTGATGTTGCCGTCGTGATCGACTTTGGCAAAGGCGGCGTCGTTCGAGGTGAATTCGCTGAGGTGGGTGACGTCGCGGGTCGTGCCGTCCGAATAAGAGACCGTCACCTGGATCGCCTTTGTCTCATTCTTTTTAAAAAACAGCTTGTCCGGGCTGATCGTGATGCCGGTCGGCTCCGGTTCGCCGGGGATGCGGCGCGGCGCTCCCTCGGCGATCCACTGTCGGAGGACTTTGTAAAACTCGGAGTCTTTCTCAAAACGCTTTTCGCCCTCGTGCGGGACCGCATTGGTCGCCTTGAGAAGGAGGAGCGATTGGTCGGGCGAGGCGGGGAAAATACGGCGCCCCCTCGCATCATAGACGATCTCGCGATAGTCCGAATCGGGATTGAAGGAAAAGATCGAAAGCTGGAATCCGTTCTGCCCGTCCGCCTTCGCGTGGCAACTCCCGAGCATGCAGCCGGCCCGGGTCATGACGGGGAGAACGTCGTTCTCAAACGAGATGGTGGCGGGCGACGAGGCCTTGAGCGCGGGGCAGCCTAACAAAGACATAAGAAGGAGTGAGAGGAGCTTTTTCATCAGGGGGTCCCGGCGACGGGAACGGGTGCATCGAGGGTGGACTTCAGCTTACCTTTGTCATCCCAGACGTAGAGTTTCCCATCCTCACCGCCGGCGTAGGACCAGAGGCTCTCCGGATCAAAGGCGAGGGCGAAGAGGGGCGTTGTGACTTTGTCGTAGGCACGTTCTTTTGCGCCGGTGGAGCGCTGCTCGCCCTCGTGCTCTTTCAAATCGGTGAAGGCGGAGGGCTTACCTGACTCGGGAACGGAGACGATCAGGTCGGTGTTGATCGCAGCCGCTTTCTCCTTGTCTTTTTCTTCGGCTTTCTTCTTCGCGTTGGCGGGGTCGATGAGCCAGGTGAGATCGTAGAGAGGGCCGGAGCGGCTACTCGCAAAGGAGCCGGTTTTCTTGCCGGTCGCGACATCCCAGACCTTGATCTCCTCGTCGTCCCCTGCGGTGGCGATGCGCTCGCCTTCGGGGGAAAAGGCGGCGGTCATGACGTAGCCGGTGTGGCCCTCAAGCCGGGTGACGATCTCGTGGCTGGCGGTGTCGCGTATCGAGATGAGCTTGTCGGCCGAGGTCGTGGCGTAACGCTTCCCATCGGCGCTGAGAGTGATTGAAAAGATGGAATCGCGGTGCGCGGTGTCAAAGGTGACGACCTTTTCCGGGTCGAGGGTGATCTCGTGGAGCCGACCAAGCCGGGAGGGAATCGAGTCGGCGACGAGGATCCTTTTTCCATCGGGAAGGAAGCGCAGGGCGGTCTGCCGACCGAGGAAAGGCTCGCTGATCTCGCGCACCGCCTCGGCCGGGCTTGCGGGATCCCAGAAGCGGATGGAGCGAAAACCGCCCGAGACGAGCCGTTTCCCGTCGGGGGAAAAGGCGAGGGACTGCACCGCGTCGTTCTGGCCGGGTGAAGTGGCGGTGTGAACGAGGGCCGGTTCCGTCCTGCCCGCTTCGCCCGGGGTGAGGCGATACCAGTCGATCATGCTGCCGCGTCCCACCGCGAGGAGGGTCCGGTCGGGCGAGAGGGCGACCGCGAGGATGGGCTGGTAGCTCTCGGGCAGGGTCCCGAGGACGACCTCTGTCTTCGCGGGCAGGTTCAGTTTGGCCCAGTGCCCTTCGTCCCATTCCGCTCCCTCGTTGACCCATTTTTCGAGAGCGGCGATCTCGCGGGGATCGAGCTGGCCCTTCGGCGGCATGTGGCTCCCGGCATCGGGGAAGAGAGTCTCAATGAGATAACTCTCAGACGCCTTTCCCGGGACGATCGCCGCATCGGTCTCACCGCCTTTCAGGAGCGATTCACGCGAGTCGATGATGAGCCCCCCTTTGCGCTTTGCCTCGGTGTGGCAGCTGACGCATTCCCGCTGCAGGATCGCAAGGGGGTCAGGCTCCGCCGAAGGCTCTGCCACGACCGGCACAAGAGCGCCGGCCCCCGCGAGCGCGAGGAGGAGACAGCAGGGAAATCGCATAGGGCAATCATGCCTGCTTAAGTGCCTGATGGTCAAATGGCGCAAGCAAGTCGATCCAGACCTTTTTTCCGGGGACCGTATCGGGGCAGCCACCTTCGTCGGACCGCTCCTGTTTTTCTTCACCAAAGTGCTCCCGCCGGAGACGGATACCGCGCTCGACTGCTCCCCCTTCCCATGCGGGCCGATGCGCGGTAATGAAGGAACCGGGTTGAAAAAGTGAATTCATGGCAGTCATTCCCCCACTCTCTCATGACTCTCCGGCTCTTCATCCCCCTCTACGTTCTCATTCTCACGGGCCTCTCCGCCTCTGCCGCCGGGAAGCCGAACATTCTCTACATCCTCGCCGATGACCTCGGCTTCAGTGACCTCGGCTGCTTCGGGGGCGAGATCAAAACACCGGTCCTCGACTCGCTCGCCGCCGGGGGCGTGCGTTTGACGCAGTTTTACAACACCGGTCGCTGCTGCCCCTCCCGCGCTGCGCTCCTCACCGGCCAGTATCCACACCGCGTCGGGCTCGGCCACATGACGACGAACGACCTCGGTCGTCCCGGCTATCGGGGCATCATCTCCGACGATGCGCAGACCATTGCCGGGACGCTTGCCCCGGCAGGCTATCGTTCCTTCATCGCAGGCAAGTGGCACCTCGGCACCGACGATCCGACGAAACACGGATTTGAAGAATTCTACGGCACGCTCGTGAGCGCGAAGCGCTTCTTCGACCCCGACCATCTCATCCGCCTTCCTGAAGGACGTGAGGCACGCCAGTATACCGAGGGGGAGTTTTACGCCACCGACGCCGTCACCGATCACGCGCTGGATTTCATTCATCTCGCCCGCGAGACGCCGGAGCAGCCCTGGTTTCTCTACCTCGCCTACCATGCCCCGCACTTCCCCCTCCACGCGCCGAAAGAGGAAATCGCCAAGTATGCCGACCGCTACCTCGGCGGTTGGGACAAGCTGCGCGAGGAACGCCTCGTCACGATGAAGAAACTCAAAATCGTGCCTGAGGAAACAAAACTCTCTCCCCGTTCCACCTGGCAGAACTACGGCGAGACTGAAACCGGCACCAATCCCGCCTGGGACAGCCTGCCCGAAGACCGCCGCCTCGATCTCGCGCGCCGCATGGCGATCTACGCCGCGATGGTGGATCGCATGGATCAGCAACTCGGTCGCGTCATCGATGACCTCCGCCGCGCGGGCGAACTCGTCAATACCCTCATCGTTTTCACCTCCGACAACGGTGCCTGCTTCGAGTGGGACCCCATGGGATTCGACATCGTTTCGAGCAATCAGAACATTCTCCACACCGCCGACCAACTCGACGAAATGGGGGCGCCGGGCACTTTCCACAGCGTCGGCTCCGGCTGGGCCAATGCCGGCAACACGCCCTGGCGGATGTACAAACACTTCAACCACGAAGGCGGCATCGCTTCCCCGGGAATCGTGCACTGGCCCGCCGGGCTGAACGTCGAACCCGGCTCGATCAACCATCACCCCGCTCATCTCATCGATCTGATGCCAACCGCGATCGCTGCAGCGGGCGGCACCTACACCGGGAAACTGCCGCTGCCCGGCGTCGATCTCATCGCCCAACTCGAAAACGAAGGAGGCGATGAGCGCACCCTCTTCTTCGAGCATCAGGGCAACCGCGCGGTCCGCTCCGGTAAGTGGAAGCTCGTCGCCTTCGACGACCAAGCCTGGGAACTCTACAACTTCAGCAATGACCGCACCGAGCTGAACAATCTCGCCGCTCAGTATCCTGAAAAGGTCGAAGCCATGAACGCCGCCTGGGAAAAATGGGGCGCTGAAAACCAGGTCACCCCCCTCCCGGCCGATCTCGGAGTCAACTATCTCAAAGCCGATTAACCCCACCTCCATGCTCCAAGGAATCTTCCCCGTCATCCCCACGCTCTTCACCGACGACAACGCGCTCGATCTCGAGGCGCAGCGTCAGGTCGTTCAGTTCGCCCTCAAGGCCGGCTCTCATGGCGTCGTCTTTCCCGGCGTCGCCAGTGAGTACGATTTTCTCACCCCTGAGGAACGCGGCACCCTCATCGCCCTCGTCGCCGAAGAGGTGGGTGGCCGCATCCCCATCGTCGGCGGTGCCAGCGCCGCGACCGCGGAGGAAGTGATCGTCGCCGGAGAGCAGGCCGCCGCCAGCGGCATCCATCATTTGATGATCATGGCACCCAATGGACTCGGCAAAGACCTCGAGGCTCATCGCGCCTTCTTCGCCGAAATCGCCGGGGCCCTGCCCGGGGCTGAGATCATTCTCCAAAACGCACCGACGCCCATCGGAGCCGGGCTCGACGCGGCCGCGATCGCCAACCTCGCGGCCGGGAATCCCTCGATCACCTACATCAAAGAAGAGACGCTTCCCTCCGGCCCTGCCATCACCGCTCTGCTGGCCGGAGACATCCCGCATTTGAAAGCGGTCTTTGGAGGCGGGGGCGCGCGCTACATCATCGACGAACTTGAGCGCGGCGCACGGGGGGCCATGCCTGCCGTTGAGTTCGCCGACCTCCACGTCGCGATTTGGAATGCCCATGAAGCCGGCGACCACGAAGGCGCCCGGAAATTGTATCGCCTCAGTCTCCCCCTTCTTGTCGCGCAGGCGATTTATCGCATGCGCTTCACGAAGTATGTTCTGAGCCGACGCCAAATCGCCGACGCCCTGACTGTCCGCGCGCCGATTGTCGAGCTGGATGATTTCGCGAGGCGCGACATCGACCAAATGCTCGAGGACCTCCAGGCCGACTTTCCATGAGCAGCCCCGACTCACAGGACCGGGTCTCGGAGATCCAGATCTACCTCGTCGATCTGAGTCAGGATGAGCCCTACCTCGGCGCCCTGCGTGAGGGCGAGGCCGTCAACGAAGCGGGCTACTTTGTGCGCAAAGGAAACCGCACCGTGTATCCGCGGAAGAACCGATCCTTGGTCGTCAAGATCGTGACCCGCGACGGCGTGACCGGCTGGGGTGAAACCTACGGGCTCGTTGCCCCGCTCGCCACCGCCGCGATCATTTCCGATCTCCTCACCGGTTTCGTCGTCGGCCGCGATCCGAACGAGGTCGAAGCGATCCATGACGACCTCTACGACCTCATGCGCGTGCGGGGTTACACCGGCGGCTTTTACCTCGATGCCCTCGCCGCCATCGACATCGCCCTCTGGGACGTCGTCGGAAAAATCCAAAACCTGCCCCTCTATGAGATCCTCGGCTCACCGCGGCGCAGCCTCATTCCCGCCTACGTCTCCGGCCTTCCCCGGCCCACCCTCGCCGGGCGTTTGGAGCTGGCCAGAGAATGGCAAAGCCTCGGCTTCAATGCCTTCAAGTTCGCCCTCCCCGTCGCCGATGAGGGTGCCCTCGCCGAACTTAGCGCCCTCCGCCTCACCCTCGGTGATGACGCCCGAATCGCCGTGGACCTCCATTGGTCGCTGACCGAAGACGCCGCCGTCCAACTCGCGGCGGATCTCCAGCCCTTCGACCCCTGGTTTCTCGAAGCGCCGGTCCCCACCGAGGAAATCGGCACCCTCCGCCGCGTCGTCCAACGCACGGCAGCCTGCATCGCCGTCGGTGAAGAATGGCGCACCCACTTCGACGCCCGGCTCCGCCTCGAGCGTCTCGCTTGCCACATCGTCCAGCCGGAGATGGGGCACACCGGCATCACCCAGTTTCTCCGCATCGCCCGTCTTGCCGAGACCTACCGGATCTCAGTAATCCCGCACGCCACGATCGGCTCCGGGATTTTCCTGGCTGCCAGCCTTCACGCCGGCGCCGTCCTCACGGAGGTCGAGTCCCACGAATTTCAGCATTCGATCTTCGGCGCCTTCCGTCACTTCACGGGCGATGCCCTGCGCTGTGAAGCCGGCGCCTACTCCCTCCCCGATGGCCCCGGCCTCGGCGTCGAACCCTCCGACGCCATGCTCGCCCGGATGACCCGAATGCTGCCATGACCGCCCCCGACTACATCACCCTGCTGCTCTATGTCGTCGGTCTCTTCGTCATCAGTACGCTCTCGGCGCGACGCACCTCCAACCACAAGGAGATGTTCTCCGCCGGGCGCAGCTCCCCCTGGTGGGCTTCCGGATTGAGCGGTTTCATGACGATGTTTTCCGCCGGCACCTTCGTCGTGTGGGGCGGCATCGCCTACGAGCATGGATTCGTCGCCGTGGCCATCAACACCTGCTACGGCATCGCCGCCCTCCTCGCCGGATATCTCGTTGCGGGAAAATGGAACACGCTGGGCGTCGCGACACCGGCCGAGTTCGTTCAGCTCCGCTTCGGCACGACCGGCCTGCATTTCTTCACCTGGGCGATGCTCATCAAACGCATCCTCGGCGTCTCCGTCTCGCTCTACGCCCTCGCGGTGCTGCTTGTCGCTCTCGTGCCGCTCGACCTCACCGTCGCCATCATTCTCTTCGGCACCATCGTCGTGCTCTATACCATGCAGGGTGGCCTCTGGGCCGTGCTCATGACCGACGTGCTGCAGTTCATCGTCCTCACCGTGGTGGTATTCATGGTCGCCGTGCTCATGATCTCCGGCATGGATTTCGACGGCTTCGCCGAACGGGTCCCCTCGCACTTCTTCGATCCTGTTACCGCCAAGTACGGCTGGTTCTTCCTCGCCGGTTGGGTCACGATCAACTTCTTCATCATCGGCGCCGAGTGGGCCTTCGTGCAACGCTACCTCTCCGTCCGCAGTCCGCGCGATGCCAAGAAGTCCGCCTACCTCTTCGGCGTCATGTATCTCGTGACCCCGCTTTTCTGGATGCTGCCGCCGCTCCTCTATCGCGGCCAGGTCGAAGGCGTCGACAAGGAGCAGGCCTACATCCTCGCTTCGCAATCCGTCCTCCCACCCGGCATGCTCGGCCTCATGTTCGCCGCCATGTTTTCCGCCACCGCGAGCATGGTCAGCTCCCAGCTCAATGTCTTCGCCGGAGTCCTCACGAACGATTTCTACCGCCCCTTCTTCAATTCTAAAGCGAACGAATCCACCCTCGTCAGAACCGGGCGCGTCTTCACCGCTCTCCTCGGCGCGCTCCTCGTCATCACCGCGATTCTCGTGCCGCGGCTGGGCGGCGCGGAGAAACTCATCATCTCGATCAATTCCCTTCTCGTCGTTCCTCTTTTCGCCCCGACTCTCTGGGGACTCTTCAGCCGCAAGATTGGCATTCGCGACATGATCATCGTCGCCCTCACGAGCTTCTTCGTTGGCTTGTCCCTGCGCTTCGGAATCGCCGCCAACCCCTGGATAACTGAAGGCAACGCCCTCTGGCCAATGGCCTCCTTTCTCTCAAAGCACACGCAGAATGTCGAAGTCATCATCGGCGTCCTCCTCCCCATCGCCATGCTCATCGCCTTCGAATGGCGAAAACACGGCGTCGATCCCGGCTCGGTCCGCGTCGACAAGCATGGCGCCGATACCCGCGCTCCCGAAGAATCCCAAACCCGCCTCTTTGATCCTTTCGCCGCGCGCATGGTGATGTTCAGTCTCCTCATCCTCGGCGCATGGATTCTGATCCTTGGTTTCACCGTGACCGCCGAGCGCAACCTGCTCCTCGGTTTCGGCAGCGTCCTCATGCTTTCCGCCGCCGTCCTCCAACGCCTGATCTCCAGACTTACCCAGCCCTCGTAAATCCAAAACCGCCATGGATGCCGCCCTCCAACAACAAATCGAACGCGCCGGGGTCATCGCCGTCGTCACGGTGGAGTCCGTCGACGCCGCCCTCCCGCTCGCCCGCGCCCTCCTCGACGGCGGCGTGACCGCGATTGAACTGACGCTTCGCACCGAAGCCGCCATGACCGTCCTGGAAAAACTCTGCGCCGAGGTGCCCGAATTACTCATCGGCGCCGGAACCGTCCTCACGCCGCAGCAGGTCACCCGGGTCAAAGCCGCCGGCGCTGCCTTCGCCGTGGCACCGGGGATGAATCGCCGCGTCGTCGAAGCCGCCCAAGCCGCGGAACTGCCCTTCGCGCCCGGCATCTGCACTCCCAGCGAGATCGAAGCCGCACTCGAACTCGACTGCCGCTGCCTCAAATTTTTCCCCTCCGAACCCCTTGGCGGCCTGCGCTATCTGAAGACCATGGCGACCCCCTACGCGCACCTCGGACTCCGCTTCATCCCGCTCGGCGGGGTCTCCCCCGACAACGCCGCCAGCTACCTGACCGAACGTACCGTTCTCGCCCTCGGCGGATCCTGGGTCGCTCCGGCGGACGCGATTCGCGCCGGCGATTGGACCGGCATCACCCAACGCGCCCGTGAGGCGATGGAAATTGTCCAGGCAACACGCGCATGAGCACCGACCCCATCGCCTGGATCGCCGCCGACTGGGGCACCTCGAACCTCCGTTGCTGCGCCATGTCCGCCGACCATCGCGTCGTCGACCGCGCCGAATCGGGCCGCGGGATGCAAGCCATCTCCACGGGCGGCGGTGACTTCGAAGCCGCGCTCCTTGAACTGATCCAACGCTGGCTCCGTCCCGGCGAAACCATTCCCATCTCCGCCTGCGGCATGGTCGGTGCCAAACAGGGCTGGATCGAGGTGCCCTACGTCACCGCTCCCTGCTCCCCCGGCACCCCCACGCATCGCGCCCCGACGCGCAGTGCCCAGATTTCGGTTTCCATCCACGCCGGAGTGAGGCAAAACGATCCCGCCGATGTCATGCGGGGCGAGGAAACTCAAATCGCCGGGCTCCTCGCGCTCCAACCCGGCTTCGAAGGCCTCGTCGGCCTCCCCGGCACCCACACAAAATGGGCGACCCTCGCCGACGGAAAGATCCAGTCCTTCCAAACTTTCATGACCGGCGAAGCCTTCGCCCTCCTCTCCCAACACTCCGTCCTTCGTCTCACCCTCGCTCCCGAAAGCTGGGACGAAACCGCCTTCCTCGAGGGCATCCACCGTTCCCTCGCCTCTCCGGCCGACCTCCTTTCCCACGCCTTCCGCCTCCGCGCTGAATCCCTCCTCAACGGACTTGACGGCACCGCCGCCCGCTCCCGACTCTCCGGTCTCCTCATCGGACAGGAACTCGCGGCAGTCCGTCCCTCCGGCCACGTCAGCCTTATCGGAGCCGGGGCCCTCACCCGTCCCTATCAAACCGCTCTTGAGGCTCTCGGCATCAAGGCCACCCTCGTGGACTCCGAAGCTGCCACGATCGCAGGCCTCGCGGTCGCGCACCTGAGCAGTGACGGAGGCTGAGGATGGTGCGGTGACTGGTGGGCTCTCCCTGTCCAACCCATGGAGTTTGGTGAAGAATTTCGAGTTCCCGGTGCCCGGGATCAGGCCGCCATTCCACGATCCGTGGATTTTCGTTCCCGGAAATTGATGATACGATTGGCTCAGCATGTCACTTCCACAGAACCACAGCAATCATCGTTGTCGCATCGTCCTCACCGGTGGTCCGGGCGGGGGAAAAACGACAGCCGTTGACATGTTTCGACGTGAGATCGGAGACCGCGTCGTGATCGTTCCGGAAGCGGCGACGATGATGTTTATGGGCGGGTTTCCCCGGTACGAGGAGGAGTATGCCGTACACGCCGCCCAGCGTGCGATCTATCATGTGCAGAAAAATCTGGAGGATGTGCAGGCGGCGGAGTATCCGGGCCGGATTCTGCTGTGTGACCGGGGCACGATCGATGGAGCCGCCTACTGGCCGGGCCCGTCGGCAGGGTTCTTCGAGGCGATGGATACCACGCTGGAACGGGAGTTAGCGCGCTACGATGGAGTCATTTTCTTCGAGAGTGCCGCCGTGGGAGGTCTATCAATCGAAGGAGGAAACCCGGCCCGTCTTGAATCGATTGGCAAAGCGGCGGAGCTCGACGCGGAGTTGCGGGCGGTCTGGTCGCAGCATCCGAATTTCCGCCTCGTCCCCCATCAGGAATCTTTCCTCAAGAAAATCACGACCGGATTCGCAATTCTGGAGGATATGGTGGGGGACCTCTTCCGGGTTTCGGAAGATTGATTTCCGGTCCCGGGGTGAGGCGGAATTCCCCAACACCTTCCTCGACCTGATCGACCGGTGATTGGCAGCGAACGGGCTTCGCTTCTGCAGCGGATAATTTATCCCTGACAGGAAAGCAATCGCCCCGACCCTCTTACTCTGCTGCTTTCAGCTCGATCACGGAAAAAACGGGCAGGTGGTCCGAAGCCATTTTTTCGTCGATCACCCTCGCTTCTTTCGTGAAGAGCGGGTCTCCTTTTCTCGTGAGGATGTAATCAATTCTGGAGCGAGGTGCCTTCGCCGGTGCTGTGGGGGCGAGTCCTTCGTCTTTCGAAATGTCCCAGTGTTTGAGGAGAATCGCCATCGGCTCTGAGTCGGGTAAAGCATTCATGTCTCCCGCGAGAATGGTCCGAATCGGACTCTCTTCCTCTTCCACAAAAAGGCGGTTGATTTCTTTCGCCTGCTCGATGCGATCCGCCTCGACGTTATGCTGAAAGTGAGTGCTGATAAATCGCAGCGGTTTTCCATCCGGAGCTTCCACCGTCACGGCGATGGCAGCCCGGGGGTAAGTCACCAGTTCTTCAGTGGACTCCGTGTAGGGCAGGGGGTGAATCACCACATCCAGAACGGGAAGCCGGCTCAAAACGCCATTGCCATAGAGGCCACCCTGATAATGCTGAGTCGGCCCGTAGCGCGAAGCCATCCCAGTCAATTTGCCCAACTCCCGAATCTGGTGGACGCGACCGGAGCGTTCCACCATGACATCGATCTCCTGCAGGGCGACAAGATCCGGCTTCGCAGCCTCGATCACCTTTGCCAGTCGCTCGACGTCGTAGACCCCGTCATTCCCCTGCCCATAGTGGATGTTGTAACAGAGAATACGGATCGATTTTGCCTCTTCCCCGTTGCCTACCCACGTGAGGCAAAGCAAAAGGAGAGCGATTCCAGGTTTTTGCAGTTTCATAATCTTCAGGGGATTTCCCGCAACAAGGGGGCAGATGACCAGTGTTGAATATTTCCCTCCTTGCCGCAAGATCGGGAAACAGATCTTGACTGTTTCCGGGCCGTTTGGCGAGACCTTCATTTTCCTTCCGCCCGAACAGGGTCAGGTCGCCCATCCTACCCTGTCAGATCCACTTCCCCTTTCATTCGTTTCAAATGAACCACTCCCAATTTCCCGGCCGAAAATGGTGAGCGCGAGCTGATTCGATCTCACTTCGGCAACGGACGATGCAGAGTCGAGATCAAGGCGTCTGCGATCGCGGCCATTCCGGCATCTCCGGGATGATTCGCTACTCCGGCGTGTTGAAAAGGCCGTTCAGACCGGGCAAAGTTGCTTTCGTCTTTGCTCAGTTTACTGATGTCGACAAAAGTCCCGCCGACCGAATCACAAGCCAGTTTCAACGCTTCGTCTTTGGCGGGATTTGCCCAGAAGCAACTGCGGACGAGAATGGTCGGATTCCGATCCGCCTTCAGTTTTTTCAGCAACTGAGTGACACTTTTTTGAAACGTCTCCTGATCCTCCGCGGTTTTCAAGGCGGGAACATTTTCGCCAATCGCGACGATGACTAAGTCAGCCTGAAAATCGAAGGCGTCTTTCAGTTTGCCTTGAATGTCATACCCGGCATGACCCCGTTCGAAGTCAGCAATATTTTTCACGAGGGTATCGGGCGCGCTGCCTGATGGTGCGGTGAGCGCCTCCGTGACGAGATGCACGTAGTCCCTGGATTCCGCGCTTGCTGCCATGCCCCAGTTCCCTGCCCAGTCGATCTCTGCTTTGGGGCCATGTTTCGTGATGCTGTTTCCGAGGAAAAGCACTTTCCGATAGGCGGCCTGTTGTGCCGGTTGGCTCACGACCCAGTCCCAACGTTCCCCTGCAGTCTCAAGCTGAGATGCGAGGTTCTCTTCACTCAGGTAACGCTGCCGAATGAGGGCCTCGAGAACCTCTTTCACTTTCCTGAGATAAGCCTCTTTCGAGGTATACCGTGTCTCGATGGAGGGTCGTGGATCCTTCGTTTTCTCCCGCTGAGATTCCGTCACAGCAAAGGGAATCCAGGCCCCGCGCAGCAGAACCAGTTCATGCGGAGATCCCATGGAGTCGGGGCGAAAGACCCAGCCTGTAGCCGTTCCCAGCGGGACCGCGACCCCGGGCATACGGATGCCGGCGATGTCATTCCCATCGTCATCCACTTGCGGGACGAGGAGCGGGAGCTCAGCACCCTCTCCGGCACCATCAGGCCACTGCGGATTGCGGACACGGCCTCCAGCCTTGAGGGCATTTGGCTGCGACATGCCGGGGATATCCGGAAACTTCACCCCGGCGACCGGAACCAGAGTGCCGTCTTTGAATTTCGGATAGGCACTCGGCGGGGGTGCAATCCCTTCACTCACCCAGCGATGCATCGCCAGGCGGAGTGCGGTGATGACATCGTTGCCATTCACGGGGTTTGCCATCGGAGCACCCGCGACCAGTGAAGTGGGAGGAAATGACGAGGGACCGTGTTGTGTCCCCGCGAGGAAGTAGGACCGGACATTCTCCGGAAACTCCACGTCCTTCGTTCCCGCAGGATCGGTGTGAGTGAGGGCGGCAACCCTTCCCGCGCCCCAATACTCGGCGGCGGTTGTGGTATAGAAAACTTTGGGCGGATGTTTCACGCGCGGATTTTCAAGAACTCCCTCCGTGTGATTGCTGACGGGATCCGTCATTGCTGTATCGGCAAACGGGAAGGAAGTCGTGTAGAATCCGGCCACCCCGCGCGGGGTCGACCAGCGCTGATTCAAGACGAGGCGTCCCGCTCCCGCAATGTGGGCCATGACTCCGTCGAGCACCTGCCTGCCCTCCTCATCGGTATTGAATCCGAGATACATAAAGTCGCGCAGAAACCGCCCGCACTGCGATGACCCGAAGGCGTAGGCATGATCAACCGGAGCGGGCGAATCTGAACCATGCTTCAGCCAGGACACGGCATCGCGAATCGCGGCATAGCCGAGGCCTGCGATCGGTGGGGCTTCGGCCAGGTAAAAAATCTCGTAGTTTTTCCCTGCTTCAAAACCGCCCTGGAGACGGATCTGATTGTCTTCCCAACTCCATTGCTCCCGCGGTACCTCGGTCCCTTCGGGAAAGGCAGCGCGTGTTCGCACAATCAGGCGGCTCTCCGGTCCGTCCATGTCCACCGGCGGGTAGTCTGCCAAATCGGTGAGCATTTGCCGGTCTGTCGTTTTCGCGGGGGTAAAGTTTGCCCTCACCACTCCACGAATCGGGGTGCCGTCAGGGTTCTGAGCGGACGGCACTTCGATCCGCATTTTGTCATCCTGCTCCGGCACATCAAATTCCCAGCCGACGTTCAGAACGGTGAAGCCGTTTTCTGTGACCCAGTCGGCAAGTCTTGCCTTGCCGCCACGATTTGGAATCTCGACCCAGGCAGCACCGTTGCTTTGCTTCGCATCCTTCGGTTTTAAAATACGAAGATCCGAGGAAAAACTCACCTTACCCGCTGTATTTTCCGGAGCGAGTTCGACATCTGCGATGATGGCGTTTTCAGGCCGTGCCGGATCGATTTCGAAATGCAAATGACCAACGATTTCTTCATACCCCGACGCCCCGACATCTTTACGCTCAGAAACTTCCACGCGCACAACCCCGGCGCTGGCGACCGTGGAGAGACACAAAAAAAAGAGGAAGAGACGGAAACGTGAAAAAATCATTGGAGGGCAATAACTGAGCGGAAATTCCTTTCTCAAGTCCGCAAACCGGAAATTTCAATTCCGCCGCTTTCCGGTTTTTCGACAAGACCGGGGATTGCGATGGATCCCACAGAGATCGAGTCCTACATTCCGGCTATCCGCTCTGCTTGCCGTTCCGGGAAGTCCTGCCACCGTCGACTGGAAACAACTCATGTCCGTTCAAACATATGATTCCCTTTCTCCGCGCTGCATCGCTCCTTTTCGCTCTCGCTTTTCTCCTGCTCGGTTTGGTTTGGACATATTGGATCGCATTGCTAGGCTGGCTTGCGGGAGCGCTTGCATGGGCGGCACTTGCCCGGGCTCGCCGATTGGAGCGCAGCGCTGAAATTGAGCGGACGACAGGCCGGGCGCGGTTCGATGCAATGGTTCTCTGGCTGCTCGCGTTGTCGGCTCTCGCCTCGGTGGTGTCTCTGGTGGCTGTTCTGATCCGCAATTGAACGGCGGAAAAGAGTGGCACGGTTGAGAATTTTGAAGAGCTCTCGTACGCTTCCGGGATTCTCTATTTCATCCGGAGGTGTGGAAAACCGTCACGCATCGCATATTATTGAGTAGAGTGTAGAAAATGGAACGGATCCCGATTACCATTATGGCCGGAAGCGACCACGCGCCCGGCCACCTCCCGGAATCAAGCTCCGGCTTGCACTCCCTCTCGACGTTTTACAAAGGTGTGGAGGTGACGGTGGGTGACAGGCCGTTGATTGCCCTCCTCATCGAGGAAATCGAGAAGTCGGGCAGTTTCGGCCCGGTGACGATCGCAGGTCCCGCCGCGATCTACAAGCCACTCGGACTGAATGCAAAAATTCTCGATACCAACGGCAGTATCGGCACCAACTTGAAAGCGGCGATGGATGATCACCGCAAGAGTCAGGGAAGCGCGCCGATCGCCCTGCTCGCCTACGATGTGCTCCTGAATGCTGACGATTTCGACGAGCTTCGCCGCAGTTACGAGAAGGACAAATCCTGCGCCGTGTGGGTGCCCTTTGTCCGGAAGCCTGAAAACAGCGAGGAACTGGGGGCCTTCGGATGGAAACCCACCTACCGCCTGCTTCCCACGAAGGGCGAAGTTCCGGTGAATATTCTGCCGGGACATCTCGCCATTCTCCAGCCTGAGGCAATGCGATTGCCCATCCTCTACGAACTGCTGAATCTGGCGTATCAAACGAGGAACCATCCGGTAGCGACCAGGAAAAAGGTCATGGTTCGTTCCGTGATCGGAAAACTCCTCCTCAATGATCTGCGCACCCTGGCTTCGCTCCGCGTACCGCGTCTCACGGTCTCGGTGATCGCGAACGGTCTCAAAATCGCGGAGCGTCTGAGGAAAGGCGACCTGACGATCCCGGAACTGGAGGATGCCATTGGCGGGATCTTTTTACATCATGACCACGAGGCCGGGCGTTCAGGCAGCGGGGTCCGCCATCCCATCGTCGACATTCTCCGCCTCGCCGAAGACATTGATACCCGGGAAGAGGCGGCTGACCTCAATCTCTGAGGGCGGATGGAAGTTCGGATGAATGGGGTCCCTTGGGAAGGGTTGCCAGACGCCGCGAGACTGAATCTCACTTCCCATACACCTTGCTCTCCGGATCGCCACCGGCCATGAGGTAGGCCATGAGATCGCGGAGTTCTTCGGGATTGATCATGTTGATGAGCCCGGGAGGCATTTGGGAAACGGGAAGTTGCTTCACTTCTTTCACCTCACTTTTCGCCACTTCAGTGGGAGCGGCGGTGTGGTCCGGAGGATAGATCGAAACCCGGTCCCCGTTCTCGACGTAGAGTCCGGTCGTGACGGTGCCGTCCTGCAGGGTGACCTCAAACATGCTGTACTGGTCGGAGACGTCTTTGCCCGGATCAATGATCGCTTCGAGAACATAGGGGGCGTCGAATTTGTTGGGGATTGTGGTCAGGTCAGGACCAATGTCCCCGCCGAGGCCGTTGAGACGGTGGCAGGCTCCACAGCTCGTGGCATGGAAGAGGCTGCGACCGTTTTCAAAATCCGCCTTCCTGAAGTTCAGGTGTTTCCCGGCCGACTCGAGGGTGTAGACCTGGCCCGGGCCGACGATGGGCCGGATCTCGAAATCCGGAACCGGATTGAAATTTTCCCCGGAAATTTCAGCGAGGGCGAGGCGGTCCTGATTCGACATCGCGCCGAGATGGAGATCGCGGATATTGGCCAGGAAACCGGGGAAACTGGCTCCCCCTTCGCCCTTCGCCGCCTCGTTGAGGAGTTCAATGCAGGTGCGCCGGTCTTCGAGGGTCCACCCCGTGCGGACGTTCGCCAGCATCATGGCATAGTAGACCTCGCGGCTGGGGGGATGGTTGTCGAGAAACGACTTCACCTTGCCTCCATAGCCGGCGTTACGGGCCGCGATTTCGGCCCAGTCGGGCACTTCGGGGGCCCCGCGGCTCGCGATCAGTTCGGTCGTTTTCTTCACGACGGTGGGCGACTGCAGGTAGACGAGGACACGGATCAGCTCGGTATTGAGATTGGGGCTCCCGGCGGGAAGGAAAGGGTCGAGTTTTTCAATGACGGCGGGGCGCTGCGCTTCGGACGGGCTCCCGAGGCGGATGAAAGTGAGCGCGTAAGCGCGAAGGAGGCCGAGCTTCTGGCGTTCGGTCAGGGCCGCGAAATCGACTCCGAGAAGCGCCTCGACCAGTCCCGGCTGATGACTCTTGTCACCGCTGCGGGCGAGGGCCACGGCGGCGGCAATGAGCGCCTGCGGGTTGCGCTCCGAGAGGGCCCGCGCATCCCAGCTTTCGACCGGCTGCGATTCGATCGCGACCCGGGCGGCATGGCGGAGAAAGACGTCTTCGGAAGCGAGATACGGCCAGGCTTCTTCTACGGCCCGGTCATGAGAAACGCCATGATAGGCTTCGAGGGAACGGGCGATCTCGCGATCTTTGGTCGGAGCGAGAGCGGGCACCTTCCCAGTGGGATCGGAACCGGTGTAGCGCACCCGGTACATCGCCGACTGCGTTCCCCGACCGCCGACGAGAAAGTAGAGATTACCGTCCTCTCCAATGACACCATCGGTCACGGGGAGCGGGACTCCGGCGACGAAGACTTCCTTGGTGCCAACGTAGCCGGCGCCTTTCTGTTCAGGGTGGATCGCCCAGATCGTCCCGAAGGTCCAGTCGAGGGCAAAGAGCGCGCGCTGGTATTTTTCGGGAAACCCGGCTTCGGTTCCGGAAAGGAAACCGGTCGGGGAGCCCGGGCCGATTTCGACGACCGGAGGGAGACTGTCCTCGTAGTAGGTCGGCCATTTTCCGGTTCCGCTGCGCCATCCGTGATCCGATCCGCTCGCGACAAAGTTGATCCGGGTCGGGCGATACCAGTAGCTGCCCATGTCCCACTCCATGTCAGCGTCATAGGCGAAGAGATCGCCGGCGGAATTCAAAGTGGCGTCATATTCGTTGCGGAATCCCATGCTGATAAGATCATGCATTTTCGTCTTGGGATCGTAACGGGAAATCCAGCCTCCGGGCGCAAGGCGTCCGCGCGCGTGGCCCCGGGCATCCCACAGGCGGGGAAGGAGGTGATCTTCATCCCAGGACTGGACACGATTTCTCGCGGTCGCTTCTTCCGGGGGAATCGGGGAACTGTTCCCTCCCACGAGATAGAGTTGCTCGCCAGTTTCGTCGAGGAGGACGGCATGATTTCCGTGCTCCCCTCCCCCGGTGCTGGAAGGCTGCGCTTCGACCGTATCGAGTTGGCCGTCTCCATCGGTGTCGGTGATGCGGTAAAAGTGTCCGCCGTTCCTATGAAACCAGAGACTATCAAACGCCCAAAGGAGCCCCTGGGCGCCGGAGAGAGGCTCGTCCGATCCGGGCATCTTCAGGCCCGTGGGCTTCACCTCGACACCCCCTTCGCTCACGGTGATATGAAAGAGTCCCTTGTCCCCCTGATCGCAGGCGTAGAACCCGCCGCCCGGTTCATTGCAGAGCGAGACCCAGGATCCCTCCTCGTCTTTGGGAACGGTGTAGAGAAGCTCGGCGGCAAAGTCTTTCGCGACCGTCAGTTCCCCGGCATCGGACAGAGACTTCCCGCCGCCGCCACCTCCGCCCGGCCCGTTGAGTCCCGCGATTCCCCAGGGCGAGACACCGAAGGCTCCGAGGGTTTTCAATTTGGCGGTCCAACTGGAATCATCGAAATCCGGCTTCTCCCATCCCGGCGCCGACTCGAGGGAGAGCTTCCAATCCGGAGTCGAAATGACCTGCTGTTTTTTTCCGTCGGCGGTTTCGATTTCCAGTTTCAGCACGAAAGCAGCGGTCCCTCCGCGGTTGCGGGCTTCCGCAGCGATCGTGTTTTTCCCCGGCTTGAGAAACTGCTTCGCATCGAGCCTCATGACGGGGTCGCCCCAGTCTTTCGCGACTCCCGCTTTGACTCCGTTGAGCCAGATCGTGGCTCCGTTGTCGCAAGTCATGTAAAGCCTCGCGAGCTTGATCCCGCCGCCGATCTCGAAGCTGTAACGGAGGTAAACCGGTTCGTTGTCGGTTTTGTCCGCGCGCCAGATCCAGTTCGGCTTCGGGGCTTCGCTGATCCACTGGTAGGCAAGATTGGGACGCGGGGCATTGGCTGCCGCAACCGGCGCTGCTGAGGGAAACTTCGCGGCGGCATCGGTCAGGGTTTTCTTCGCCTCATCCCCGGAAAGCGCGCGATAGCGGAGATTCCTGAACTCCACTTTCATGGGGGGACCGGCATGGAGCTGCAGGCCGAGCTTTCCGGAAGCAAGGGAAAGAGGATGATCGTCCGTGAGATCGACGGTGACGACATCGTTCACCAAATGAACGAGCCGGTTGCCGACGGCGACGATGCGCAGCGTGTTCCATTCGGTCGATGTCAGGGTGGTGGAAGGGGCGGTTTCCGCGACGACCTTTTTCGACTCGTCCTTCGCATACTCAACCCGCTGGTGGCGGGTCGCGATGATCCCCCGCTTGCCAAGCTTCTCGCCGTACATCATCCCGAAGTATTCAGGCTTGGGGTGAAGGTCCGCCTGGTAGCCTTTTAAGACAACGCCGGCGTCATCGACCGTTTCGCTGCGGTACTGCACGCCGGAATTGTTGCCTTCGAACTTCACTTCACAGGTGAATTCAAAATCGCTCACCTCGCCTCCCTGCCACACGAGGAAGGTGTTTCCTTTCGTCGGATTCTCCGCTGTGGTCTGACCGACGATGGTCCCCCCGCTCACGGACCAGAAGCCGTCCGCGCCTTTCCACCCCTCAAGTGATTTGCCATCGAAGAGGGATTGAAAATCGGCCGCCGGCAGCCTTGCCGGAATGATACAGAATAACGCGGAGAGAAATAGATTTCGGAGGAACATGATTTCAGGAGGGGGTCGGATTTATCGGCGCAAAAGGGATCGCGCAAAAGGGCGCGGCGCCGTCGTTAATCTGGACAAAGGATCGTTCCCCGCACAATCCCTATTCGCGTCCGTTTGCGCCGGGAAAGTCATCGCAACGGGAACAAATCCTGCCGCAATGCTGAGATGAATCGCATCCCTGCTTACCCTTTCTCCGGCGAGTGGGTTGAGTCGCTCCTGCCTCCGGCAGGTTCCGGCGCGGTCAGGAGCAAACGGAGAAAAGTGTCATCGGAAAATCGATCCCGCTCTGTATCTCCCATGCGAAGGGCAACCATGTCGAGGGAGGGAATCACATACATCCGGCACTTCCCCGCGCCGAGCGCGGCGAAGAGGTCGGTCGCGCCGCCCTGAAAAATCCAGCCGCCGGGGGAACCTTCTGCAGTGACCTGAAAGGACTGCGATCCCTGCCCCTCCGGATGATTCAGCCAGAGCGCGAGGCCGTGACCCGGATTGGCCTCACTGGGAACGACCAACTCGTCGAGGAGGTCTTTCCGTACCACTTGCTTTCCCTCCCATTCGCCACCCTGAAGGAGCCATTGGCCGAATTTCACCCACTCTCTTGCCTGGAGATGGGCGCCGTTGGGAATGTGCGGATTGCCGGAGGCATCGTGCACCCATTCCCCGGTCGTCACTCCGATAGGATCAAGGATGCGTTGCTTGAGATACTCCAGTGGCGTCTGCTCTTTCCCCGCGAGCTTGCGCTTCATGATCTCGCCGAGGACGTAATAGCAACTCGGACCATACTGAAAATTCACGCCCGGCTCCCGCAAGGCTGCGACCCCGATCGCATGCGCATAGAGATCAGGAGCGAGAGTATCGCGCTTGTGCCCCTGGAGATTATTCACATCCTGGACCAGGCCCGCGCTCAAAGTAAGAAGGTGACGCAGGGTAATCTGACTCTTCCGCGGGTGGACCGCCCATTCCGTCAAGGTCTTTGCAGCGGGCTCGTCGAAAGAGTCGATGAGACCGTCCTCGATCATCGCGGCAATGACCGGCCCCCAGAACCCCTTGGTTGCACTGTGCAGGTGGGTGCTTGTCTCCGCATCGAAGCCGTTGTCATACCGCTCAAAAACGACCTCGCCTCCTTTCATGATAAGGACAGCGCGACCGTTGTGTTCGGCAGAGTAGTCGGCGGCCC
>JARGOP010000004.1:41217-127066 GCA_029233965.1 Verrucomicrobiales bacterium
CCTTTCATGATAAGGACAGCGCGACCGTTGTGTTCGGCAGAGTAGTCGGCGGCCCTGGTGAAGGCGGTCGCATCGGGCGCGAGGGGGGTCAGCTTCCCCCGGCGGAATGGTCGGCGGAGCGCCCGGGGTCGCGGCCCGTTTCATCAATTACGCCGCCTCGCCCGCAGTGACAAAACCGTCGCTGTTCCGGTCTGCGATCCGGAAAAAGGGACGGTCGCCGGCTTCTTCCTGCGAGATCCGGTTGTCGCCATCGCGATCCAGGAGAGAGAGCCTGCCGGGGAGGGCTTCCGTCTGCGCCGGGGCAGGCAGGGTCAGGAGCAGGACAAGGGCGGGGATGAGAACTGTTTTCATTCGATCCTTAAATCTAAAGCTTTTGTGGCAACCTACTTCGGCGTCGCCTCACCATGAGGATAACGGTAGTCGGCCTTGTCGTCGGTGGAGACTTTCTCCGTGGATCCGTCAGCCGGGTGATAAAGGAACAGTTTTCCCCCGGCATGATAAACGATGGCCGTCTGATCTTTCGTCCAGCGGGGGTAGGCGAACCAGACGGGTTTTCCCTCCTCATTGGCGAAGGCTTCGAAATTCGTCATGGCCCGCTTTCCGACGTCGAAATCGGCGAGGTAGAGGGTGCGCCCGGCAACCAAGTTCTTGAAACCCTTCTGATACTCGAAGCAGACCTTTGTCTCATCGGCGGAAAGGCTCACCCGGGCGAGCACGCCGCTCTGGTCGAGTTCACACTGGATCCGCTCGAAGGTCGGCTCTCCTCCGGGATTCGGAGTCATCAGGTAATACCCGCGCTTCCGCTTCGGCGGCGTCGCCCCCACGAGGATGCGCCCGTCCATGAGACAGGTGAAGGCCCAGGCATGGTAGGACAAATCGGTCAGCGCGATCTCCCCGCCCGGTTTTCCATCGATCTTTCCGGCCATGACCTGATAGCTCCCTTTCGTCGGGTGTTTGCGATTCCAGATCGGTGTGTTCGTTCCGTCCCGCGTCCAGGTCTGGTTGAAATCGGTGTGGGTCCCGTCCGTGATTTGGTGAAACCCGCTGCCATCGACGTTGATAATGCAGATCGCCGTCTTCCAGTTGCTGACCTCCCTGTCATTCACGAGGCGGCGGAAAAAAACGATCTTGTCGCCGGTCTTTGACCAGGAAGGTTTAAAGTCCCAGTGCCCCGATGTGAGCGGTTCCTCCTCCGGCGTGCCGAGAACGTTGACGTGAATCTCCCCGTCTTTGTAGTAGGAGGATCGGTGGCCTTCTTCCGCGGAAACATCAGGCAGGACAACGGCGACAAAGATCAGGGACAACAAACGGGGGGAAAATCGCATACAGGGGCGTGAAACTCCGGAACCGCCCGAAAGTTTCGGAAAGATGGCTTCGCCTTACCCCACCCCCCCGGATCATGAGGAATTCCGAAGGCCTGCCGTTTCTCAGAGTCTTCAAACCACCCCTCCGTCTTATCCTCTGGAAACCCCGCCGGTTCCCTGCACTCATGGCGGATCCACCACCACTTCCGGGCCAACAGCGTACCGTGCCGCCCCCGCTGCCTTCCGCAGATGACGGGCGCGATTGGCTTGCCGCCTTGCAGGCTCTGGGACTGGAGCACGACTCCGAAGCGCCCATCCAGTCGGGCCTGAACTTGCGCGGAACCATCGACGGTCATGTCGTCAAGGTTCACGCCTCGCGCCGCTCCCGAACCCGCTACGCGGGTGAAATTCGCTATCGCAGCTACCATGGGCACCGGATCGAAATCACGGTCCTGACTTCGGTGCTTACCCGCTGCGCCCTGTCGCGACCGACGAGCGGGCTGGAGCATTGGGCAGCACGAACGAACCGCTGGTTTGGAGCCAAGGAAGTCGAAAGAAAGGGCGACGCCTGCGAGTTTTTGACGATTCGGGCGTCGGAGCCGGAGTGGGTGGAAGCGTTTCTCAACCGCCCCGAAGTGAAGGAGTCCATGCGAGTCCTCCTGCCGGAATCGGATCTGCCTCCCAGTATTGGACTGAAATGGTGGCCGGGATTTCTCACCTATTCCCAGCGAATCGATATCAAGCGGGTCGATGCGGCGAAGATGACCGACTGGGTTCGCCGTCTCGTGCAGCTGGCCGCCCTCGCCGAAGCGGATCCTCCCACTGTCGAGATTCAACTGAACCGCTGGGAACGGTGGTCGCTGCAGCTGCCGGTTCTCGCCGGTTGTCTGATCGTCGCGGCCGTTTTCACGATCGTGATTCTTGCGGGACTGGTCTTTACCGCCGCGTTGATCGGTCTTTCCATGCTCGTGAGTGGTTGATTGGATAGAGAGCTCAGAACCGACGGCGACTACTCTTTCTTTGCCAGGAACAAAAAAATTCAACTCCTTGGGTGGATCTTCTTCACTCTTTCCGCGTCTTCTTATATCGCCTCCAGCATCCGCGCTGGAGACCTTCCGGGGTTGCTGGGGGGAATTTTCTTTCTCGGAGCCTGCCTCGTCTTTCTCTATCTGCTTCTCACCGAAAATTGAGGCGGCTGGAACTCCGAAATCATCGGAGGTTCCGGAACTTGGCGGAGACGGCTGGCGTTCCGGGCAGGTGTCTCCATTGCCGCTCTCCGCAGGTGTGGTATCCTCGGCGCTGATGACATTTCCCTTCCGTTTCGTCCTCATCGCTCTCGGGTTCCTCTCTCCGAATCTCCGGGCCGATATCCGCCTCGCCCCGAACAGCGAAATTTCGACTCCCCGTCTCGCACTGGAGGCAGCCCGGGCCGTGGAGGAACGCCCCGTTCGTATCACAGTGGCTGAGGGAGTCTATCCATTGGAAGAAGCTCTGACACTCGGTCCGGAAGATTCTCAAATCACCTGGGAAGCGGATGCAGATGTCGAGGTGGTCTTCTCGGGCGGAAGAAGGATCACGGGGTGGAAGCGGAACGACGAGGGTCTTTGGGAGGTCACCCTGCCGCGCGTGCGGGACAGCGACTGGAATTTTGACCAACTCTGGGTCGACAGGAAACGGGCGACCCGCGCGAGAACCCCGAACCGGGGATTCTTTCATCTCGAAGGAAAGCTGGCAGAAGACACCTTCGAAGGAATCACGAATGCCGGCTACGAGGGGTTCACCTTGAACGAGGATGTGTTTTCCATTCTCGAGCAAATTCCCGAAACGGAGCGCAAGGGAGTTCTGCTCACGGTGCCGCATTCGTGGTCCGTCGCCCAGTGCCGCATCGCAGCCCTCGACCCGGCCTCGTTGTCGGTTCGAATCCGGGGAAAGTCGAGATACGAGTTCCTCGCCAAAGGGCCCTCTCAACGCCTCTGGATAGAAGGGTTTCGCGCCGCTCTCGATGCTCCGGGCGAATGGCACCTCGACCGGGACAGCGGGAAGCTGTTCTACTTTCCGCGAGAGGGTGAGGATCCCGGCACATGCGAAGTGATCGCGCCGGTGGCGCCGCAGTTTCTGAAGCTGGACGGGGCCACGGAGGTGACCTTTCGCGGAATCCGGTTCCTTCATTCCCAGTATCTCTATCCTGACGACGGCTTGCACGACGGTCAGGCCGCCGTGCTCATCGGGGGCAGTGTTGAAGTGGAGAACAGCCGGGAGATACACTTCGACCGTTGTGACTTCGGCCATCTCGGAACCTACGCAATCTATTTCAAGGAGAATGCCCATCACTGCTCCGTCACCGGCGGACACCTCTTCGACCTCGGGGCAGGCGGAGTCAGGATCGGCAGCACGAAGCGACCGGGGGAAGGAAAGCTGTGTCATCACATCAGGATCGACAACTGCATCATCCAGCAGGGCGGGCGGATGCATCCGAGCGCCTGCGGGGTCGTCTTGACGCATGCCACGGATTGCGCGGTGAGCCACTGTGACATCGGTGATTTCTACTACACGGGAGTCAGTTTCGGCTGGAACTGGGGATACGGGGAAAGCCTCTCCCGGCGCAACCGACTTGAGAACTGCCGCATCCACCACATCGGGTGGGCCTACCTCGGCGATATGGGTGGATTCTACAACCTCGGGAATGCTCCGGAGACGGTGGTGCGGGGGAATCATATCCATCACGTGGCCAGCTACGACTATGGAGGATGGGGACTCTACACCGACGAAGGGAGTGGAGACGTGCTCATGGAAAACAATCTCGTCCATGATACTTCCAGTGCCGGCTTTCATCAGCACTACGGATACGCGAACCGCATCCGCAACAACATCTTCGCCTTCGGAGAGGAAGCCCAGGTAAGGAGGAGCCGGCGGGAGAGTCACCTCACGATAACCTTTGAGAACAACATCGTTGTCTGGGATCCCGGCTCCCCGCTTTTTCGCGGGCCGGTTTCCCGCTGGGAGAAGAGTTCGGAACGGGAAAAAGGCGATCCTGCTGACAGTGTCCTCTTCCGCCGGAATCTCTACTGGCAGAGCAACGGAGAAGTGCCTGCCCGACTGACCGAAGAGGAGGATCCGGACAAGGGCCTGACCTGGAAACAATGGCAGGAATGGGGGCGGGACCGGGAGAGCCGTTTTGCGGATCCCCGCTTTCAAGATCTCGCGGCCCGTGATTTCCGCCTTCAAGCAGAGAGTCCTGCTTTCGAACTCGGTTTCGTTGCCTGGAATCTCGATGAGTCCGGCGTGCGGGGGGACGGTCCCCGCGGCGGAGAGTGGAGAGAAGTCGCAGCGCGGGCTCACGAAGATCATCGCTGGGAAACGGAGGCAGTGCCGTGGCCGAAACCGCGATATCGAATCGAGGAAGAAACCTTCGAAAGAATCGGTTCCGGTTCCCTTGGGATCAAGGCGGGCAGCTGGGTTCCACAGGAGACGGCGGCTTCTGTGGGTGTCGTCGAGGGCATTCAATCCCCGATCCTGCTCGAGAAGCGGACGGGCGGAAAGAAGGCGCTGCGTGTCCTTGACGCGCCCGGTCTGGAGCCTGCCTATCACCCCATCCTCCATGTTCGTCCCGATTGGGGCGCAGGGACATTCCGGGCGAAGTTTGATGTCATGTCAGAGCCGGGAGCAGTCTGGTTTTTCGAAATGAGGGGAGCCGCCGAATTCGGGGCGGGTCCCTACGTCCGATGGCAGGAGGGAAAGCTGACCGCAGGCGTGTCCGGCTCCATTCCCCTTGCCGACGTCGCTGCCGGGGAGTGGATCCGTCTTGAGATCCTCGCGACAACCGGGAGAGGAACCTGGACGATTCATCTTCTCCGGGCCGACGGAACCGAAGAGACCTTCACAGAGATTCCCTGCAAACCTGAGTGGACTGATGCCGGCTATCTGCTCTGGAGCGGAATCGGACAGGAGAAAGCGGCTTTCTTCCTCGACAATTTGAGCCTGATCGAAGAGGACCGGGCCCCCTGAAATCGAGACCCGGGCTCCGCATTCCGGTTTCGTTGACGCTCAATTTCCCCGCCCCCTCCCGGGACGACGGCAGTGACGATGGAGGGAATCACGGCGAGTTTCTCCGGAATTTTTGGATTCGTTTTCCAGGTCGCTTCGTGATTCGATAGCGGGCCTATGAAACGGGCTCATTTCTTTTTTCTCCTCATCCCCTTTTTCCTGTCCGCCTCTCCCCTGAGGGCGGAGGAAGCGAAAGTGAAAATCGCCCTCGTGGGAGATTCGACGGTGACTGATTCTGCCGGATGGGGAAAAGCCTTCGCGGATCGTTTTGGTCCGGGTGTCAGGGTCCGCAATTTCGCGGCGGGAGGGAGGAGTTCGAAGAGCTGGCTTGCAGAGGGCCGACTCGAGGAGGTCGTCGCGTTTGCCCCCGACTACGTCTTCATTCAGTTCGGTCACAATGGGCAGCCGGGAAAAGGGCCGAAGCGGGAGACGGATCCCGCGACGACCTATCGCGAATATCTGAAAACCTACCTCGCCGCCTTCAGGGAAGCGGGAGCGACTCCGGTCCTCGTCAGCTCCCTGACACGACGGGAATTCGGACCCGGGGGAACGATTCGGACCGCATGGAAAGAGGGGCAGAAAGGCTCCCGCCCCCTGCAGCCATGGGCGCTCGCCGCGAAGGAAGTGGCTGCGGCCGCGAACGTCCCCTTCATTGATCTCTACGGGAAAAGTGTCGCACTTCACAACCGCCTCGGAGCAGAGGCCAGTGTCGCCTTTTCTCCCAAGGAGGGGGACATCACGCATCTGAACGAGGCGGGCGCAGCCGCCATCGCGAACCTGATCGTTGAGGAAGTCCGCCACGTGATCCCGCGCCTGAGCGAGCATCTGAAATGATTCGCCGGGACAGCTTGCGATCCGAAAGCTCCCCGCAGTCGCTCCGGGACGCTGACCCCGGCGTTTGGGTTGACCGGGGTCCCGAAGGTCTTCATCGTAGTTTCGATTTTTCTACATGAGCGGGAATCGTGTCCATTCGCAGAACCTTCGAACCTACCGCCGCGAGGGTCTGATCTTCAATCTCATCTGCGGGGTCTATTTTCTCACCCTGGCACCCTCGATCGTCGAGGCAGCGGATCTTGCGATGCGTGGAGAGGAGGGCACCACGGTGATCTGGCTGGGGTACTTCTGATCCTGATTTCGGTGCTGGAGACCTATGCGTTTCCGGTGAAAATGCGGTATGTGCGTGAGGCAATCCGGGAGCGGGGCGATTCGCCGGGGGCGGGTTTCTGGCTCTGGTTGTTTCACTGCGTGATCTCGATCATCCTGCTCTTTCTCATCGCAGGCTGCTTCGGGTTCCGGATTGAGGAAGGCGGCGAAACTGAACTGCCCCGGTGGATCCAAATCTGTATTCCCCTGGTCGTGATCAAAGAACTGGTCTTGTCGATGTTCGTGATCTCAATGAACGAGGACGGCGAGAGTCGCGAGTCGGATCCCCGTTACCTCCGGCCTTCGGCCAAAGAGCGGTTCATCGATGTGATTCTCATCTGCTATGCCTGCCTTGTCTGGTCAGCGACGTGGGGAGCGATCACTATCGGTTTGTCGATGGAGAAAGAGAATCCGCCGATGTTCGTGGTGAATCTCTTCGTCAGCGCGCTGCTGTTTCTCATTTTCTATCTCCCTCTGCGGATCCCCTATTGGATCGAAGAAACCGCTCAACTGAAAACGGGAAGGACCCGGAGGGACCTCGCGAAAAAGCACAAGTTTGCTTTCGGCACGGTCCCGCCTTTTGCTTAAGCTGCCGATCATGTCGCCCGCATTTTCCCGCCTCTCCGTCTTTTCGTTTCTCTTCGCCTTCGCTCTGACGGCGCACGCCGAACCGGGAATATCGGTCGCTGACTACGACTCAATCCAGGCCGCACTCGATGCGAATCCAAACCGCATCCTCTTTGTCCCGGCGGAGACTATCTCCTCTCTGAAAAGCTGCGGATCCGCGGGGAAAGAGCCGGCCTTTTCGGCCCCGGCCGCCTCATTCAGACCAATCCGAATCACCCTCACCTCGAAATCGAGAATGCCAATGCCGCCGAAATCCGCGACCTCACCCTGACCCGTCCCGAAGGCAAGATGGAGACCGACCGCGAAGCCATCGTCGCGATCAAGTGCCGTGACCTTGTCATCGAAAATGTCCGCGTCCTCGACAACCGAAGCCGCGCCGGGACGATCACGGTTCGGGAGTCGCGCGACAGCCGCATCAGTCACTGTCTTATCCGCAACTACATGCGTGTCACGATCGACGACCGCACGCAGAGCGAGGACTGGGGCTACGCCTTCAACTGCACCGATGGCACCGGCATCAGCGTGAGCTACAGCACCGGCACTCTCATCGAGGGGAATCGCATTGTTGAGGAAAATCTCGTCCCGACCCCGGAGATCAAGGCGCAGCATCGACTTGGCGACTACGTGAAAAAGAATCCCGAAAAAGGCAGGATCATCAGTCAGCAGGCCTGGGAGGCCGACTACACCGACAACTGGCAGCAGGGCTCGGGAATCATTGTCACGGCTCCTCACGTGAGCGACCTCACCCGCATCATCGGGAATCACACCGAGAATGCGGCCCAGGGCATCGACCTGCACTGCGATCATGTCGTCGTTGCGAATAACATCGTCTCGAACTCCTTCATGGGAATGAAGGCGATGCACGGTTCCCGAAACGTGTTGGTAATCGGCAATCAATTCTCCCGCAATTCTTTATGCGCGATCGGCATGATGCTCTCCGCAGGAGGTCAGAAAAGCGACCGACCCGAAGCAGATGCTGAGCGCTGCCGTTTTAAGGCAGGACCGGAAAATAGGTTTTGGCAAAGGAGTCGAACTCTTCATGGGGTCAATTTCCGGATCTGTCTGTGAGGGATTATAACACCCTCAGGGCCATGATCGGAAGCCTATTCACTCCTCCATTCACGGCCGAATCGCAGGTTCAACCGGGCGATGACTGGAACACTCATTCCTGCCGTCAGGTCATTCACCATCCCGGCAAATACTTGACGTCGACTTAAATTTTCGGTCGCGATCCCGGCGATGAGGTTCTTTCACCCTTTCCTCCATGCGGCACCAACCCGGACCCGGGACGATGCACGACAACAGCCATCACCGGAAGACAGCCTGACCGCAGCGTCAAAGCGCGGGGTTAAAAAACAATTCTCTGGCCGCAAATAATTGGAAGGTTTTGGGATGGATGAGCAAGAGGTTGAAGATCAAACGGAAGAGGTGACGGAAGCGGACAGGCAGAAAGCGGAGCCGGGCCTGTGGACGGCTTTGGGGGCGTTGCTGGGGTTGGGGTTGTTCGTTTTTGTGCTCGGTGGGATGATAGGGGTACGCCTGGGCTGGATATCGGAGGCGATTTTGCCTTGGATTTTCCGGGTGTTTATCGGAGCGTTGGGAGTGGCGGTCACAGGACGAATCGTTCTGGTTCTTCTGGTCGTGTGGAAGCGAAGGGTTTGAGGAGAGCCCGGAAGGAAGGGAAGCGCGGGCTCAATACAGCCCGGCAATCTGACTGACGAATCCAACGTGAATTACCAAGAGCGGGACGGTCGAGTCTTTCAAAGGAGATTGCGACGTCGTTTCATCAACCGGCCGGAGATATGCGGGATTTAGAAAGAGCTGCTTTGACCCGGCTTTCCGGTGTATCCGATCCTCACCGAAACTGAACTTTGGAACAGAAAACATCCCGCCGCGTGTTCCCGGCAAATCGGGTGAGAGTCACGGCCGGTTCGACTTCACGAAGTCCACGGCACCCCATCTCCGAGGAGGAGGACGGAGATGGAACGGTCGCAGAATCGCACTGTTTCGTGGAGTCGACTCCGGCACGTGAGGAAGGCTCACCGGGAGCCGCAAAAGATTGGCTCCCATCAAGTCTTCCGCCGAATTCTATAGCATTCTACGCCAGTTGTAGTAAAACTCGATTCCGGGGCTGGATGTGCGAGATGCGCAAAAAACGCTACGGTGGCGGAGGATTGCCCTCAGGGGGCGGAAAAGCGAACCATTTTTACCATGGAGAGCAAGGTTGAGACCGGGAAACGGACGGTTCACGAAGCGGAGGAAATCACGGCACTGATGCCTTCCATCTGGGAGGCGGAGCATGAACAACTTGATCCGGGTTCCTTCGAGGCACGCTACCGTTTTGCTTTCTCGCCGGAAGCCCTCGTCTACGAGGAAACCTTCGAAACGAGGGAGCGGGTCGTCGGGGCTCTCGCGAAGGAGTTCGTCGCCTTTGCTTTCGCCTGTCCCTCAGCCCGGGAAGGCGGACGCTGGTGGGGACGTGAACACCCCGCGAACGGGATTCCGTTCGGAAATGGGGGCACCGAACTCGACCTCGTCCTCCCTGGGAATCATCGCAAGAGTGTTGTCGTCTTTGAGCGGAAACGATTTCAGAATCTCTTCACCGATCTCGCGGGATATGATCCTGATTTCCTCAATCAGCAGTCCGTGTTCCTCCAGTCTGCGGATACGGACGGGGAGAGCTTTCGCAACCGTCTCGACCGGGAGATTCTCAAAGCCGAGCAATCATCCGAAGGAGTACCATCCGACCAATTCTCCGAAAACCTCGCCGGAATTCTCATTGATTCCATGCTTCACTCCCGGGACTCGCGCCCGACTCACGGCCGAACCGGGGCCCTTGTGCGGCGGGCGGTGTCTCTCGCGGAGGATCACGCCTTCCGGCTCTCCATGGCGGGTCTCTGCCGGGAACTGCGCTGCGGGAAGCGGACTCTCGAGTATGCCTTTCGCGACCAGCTCGATCTTTCGCCCTCGGACTATCTCCGGGCCCGACGCTTCGACACTGCACGCAAAATCCTCCTCGCGACCGATCCGGATGAGGCCACGGTAAAGGAGGTGGCCGAACGGCTCGGGTTTCAGGCGCTGGGGCGCTTCGCCTCACAATACCGTCACCAGTTCGGGGAATACCCCGCTGAAACGCTGCGGCGCCTGGAGCGGACCCGCGTTGAGCCAATCCCATGGCGGGCGTGAGGGCAGTTCACTCCGCTACGATCAAGTTTTTCGAAGGGCCGACCCGGTATTCCCGACACCTTTCTCCCCTGTTCCAGAGACGCGGCATGAACTCGTTTTCGCGGCTCTCAGACAACACGATTACGCTATTGTCAGGATAGTCCGCAGACTCAGGATGAGGGTTCTTCAGATGACTTATTCCCTACCCCTCATGATTGCTCACCGAAAGGTGGTCTCTGCACCGGTTTTCTTCATCGTGGCGACTGTTTTCTCCGTCTTTTCGTCTCTGCAACGATGCCCGGCAGCTGATGAGTCGGCGAAAGATGTTCCCATCCGCGTCACCGCCGAAGGAGAGGGACCCTTCGCGGGAGCCACCGGCACAGTGATCGAGGCCGCCGCGAGGGAGGCACACCGACGGGGAGGAGGCGTGGTCCACATCGCGCCGGGAACCTACACGCTACATCGTGAGATCGACTTGTCGGGACTTCGCGGCGTTCGAATTATTGGCACCGGGAAAGTTGTCCTGCAGGCCGCGAAGCAGGAATCATCCGCCATCACTGCGGAAGCTTCCGAAGGTGACATGGTTCTCTCCGTGGATGCGGTGGAGCGTTTTCCCGAGGGAACGACGATCGAGATCCACAGTCCCGGTCGCCGGGGCACGAAACCCTCGGGGGAGCCCTATCAGGTTCCCTACATCATGGCCCGGGTTGCGGGCCATGAGGACGGTGCCCTCCGGCTCGCCGAACCGCTCAAGTATCCGGCACCGGCCGGGGCCACTGTGATCCCGGTTTTCAACGGCGTGGTCATTCGGGGCGAAGCCTCCGACCTGCTCCTCTCCGATCTCACGATCGACATGAACCGGGATCACTGGCCCGTTGTGCCGCTGAATCATGTCTATCACTGTGGCGTATTCGCCGCCGGTCCCTACAGCTACGAAAAGGGGCCGACCGGTCCGCCGGTGAAGGATCTTCGCATCGTGAGATGCACGGTGCGCAACTCTCACTATCGCGGCATCGTTCTCTACAGCACGGTCCATACCAGCATCGTGGACTGCCGGATCGAGAATACCGATGCCGAGGGAATCGTCTTCGACCACTTCTGCCAACACGGGGAGGCAGTCGGAAACACGTTGGTGAACTGCCAAAACATTGAGCTGAATGACGCCTCTGATTGTGTCATCGCCTACAACCGCATCGAGAAGCCCGATGTCGGTATCATTGTCTGGCAATGGTGCACCCAGCCCGGCCTGAACGAACGCAATCTTCTCATCGGCAATGAGATCATCGAGCCCGGGGGAGAAGGTATTTCGCTCAAGTCCGGAGCGGACGACAACCTCGTCTCCGGAAACACCATCGAGAACAGCGGCGGCGCCGGGATTGTGGTGCGGGGTAATGCGAACCTCATCCTCGGCAACCGGCTTTCCGGTACCGGGGGAACGCCTCTCGTTCTGGAGGGCGAAGGAAACTTCGAACGGGACAACATTTCGCCGAAACCGTGACCGCCTCCCGTCACTGGCGAGCAGATCTTGACCCCCACTGACCGTCCCTCTACGCTGCGGTTCCACCTCGTTTCACTCCCTCGTCATGCTTTCCCGATCCGTCCTTTCCAGACGCCGTGCCCTTCTTCGCGGGGGTGCGCTCCTCCTCGGAGGTCCCATCGCAGGACAGTCTCTTTCCGCCGCCGATGGGGGCAGTCCCGTCCTGCGTTTCGGAGCGGTGACGGACGTGCACTATGCTGACAAAGAAGCCAGAGGCACCCGCCACTACCGCGAATCGACCGGAAAACTGGGCGCAGCTCTGCGTTATCTTGAATCGCGGCAACCCCGCTTCGTCGTCGAACTGGGCGACCTCATCGACCGGACCGAGAGTGTCGAGGACGAGATCTCCTTCCTCCGGCGAATCGAAGAAGTCTACAGCTCCGTATCCTGTGACCGGCACTATGTGTTTGGCAACCACTGTATCGACACGCTGACCAAAGACGAGTTTCTTGAGAACAGCGGAGCAGTCGCGCCGCACTACTCATTCGATGAAGGACCGTTTCATTTCGTTGTCCTCGACTCCTGCTATCGCTCTGACGGAACACCCTACGGTCGCAACAACGCCGACTGGAAGGACTGCAATATCCCCGGGGAACAGATCGACTGGCTCACCGCCGATCTCAAGCAGACGAGCCGGCCCACGATAGTCTTTGCCCACCAGCGACTCGACGGGGAGGGCGCCCACTTTGTCAACAATGCAGCGGAAGTCCGTCATGTGCTCGCGGAATCCGGCAAGGTCCTCGCCGTCCTGCAGGGGCACAGCCACAAGAACGAATATCACGAGGTCGACGGCATCCACTTCTGCACTCTTGTCGCAGTCGTCGAAGGAAGCGGCACAGAGCAGAACGGTGCTTCGCTGGTTTCTCTCTACGAAGACGGCTCGATTCGCATTGAGGGTTTCCTTCGCCAGCAGGATCATGAGTTCGCCGCGCCGACCCCGGCCGCCTGAGCGATAGGTCATTCCGTTTTCCACTGACAAGAGCGAGGTAGTCGGAATATTGGGATCAGCCCCGAACGCTGGAAGTACCTCTTCTCTATTCCGGAGTTGTCTCCAGCCCTTTGCCTTTTTCAACCGCCCCTCGCGGAATCATCGGCCGGGCGCGACGGAAGCGGCTTCGAGCAGCTCCTTCACAAGCGGATTCGGAAAGCGACGGGACGGGGTGATGGCATAGAATGACTCCCGGATGTCCGGAAAACGGTAACGCTCCACGAGTTGGCCGCGTTCAAGCTCCCCCTTCACGACGACGGGGGGAACGAGCGCGAGTCCGTTGCTTTCGCGCGTGAGAAGACGCAACATCGCCATGTCATCGACCTCGGCGGCGATGAGAGGCTGTACGCCGAGACTTTCGAGAACAAGATCAAAGGCAGCCCGGATGTTGCTGTCGAGCGAGGGAAGGAGCAGGGGCACGGACCGCAGGTCATCGGGAAATTGAAAGGGTGCATCCACCTCGGGCGCTCTTCCAACGAGGCTCACCGGTTGCTCGTCGAGCAAGTGGCTGTGCCAGTCGGACTCAGCATCGCGACGAACCGGAAGGTTCGAAAGAACGACATCAAGCGTGTGCGCACGAAGACGACTGAGGAGATCGCGGAGATTCCCTGAACTGAAAACCAACTCGACATCGCTCCGGTCGAGGAAAGGCTTGAGACAGGCGACCTGAAAATTGCGGGAGAGCGTCGAAACCGCGCCGACCCGGATCACCTGCTTGCGGCTGCCGGTCCGGTCACTCATGATATTGACCAGTTCATCCCCCGTCCGAAAGATCGTCTCCGCGTAGTCCAGCGCGATGCGACCCGCCTCCGTGAGGACGAGGGTCTTGTGTTCGCGTCGGAATAGCTCCTGCCCGAGATTTTCCTCCAACTGCTTGAGCTGGACACTGACGGAGGATTGGGAAACGCCAAGTCGCGCCGCCGCACCCGTCAAGGTGCCGTCATGAGCAATGGCGCGGAAATACCGGAGGTGATGATAATTCAGGTAGGACATTCTCAATTCTATTTTTCAGAACAGGAAAATGCAAAAGTTATATTTTAATGAATTCAGATCACGGGAAGTTTCTTCTCATGACGATTCCAGAAACGCTTGAACCCAATACTTTGAATGCCGTGGAAGATCCTGCCACTCTCCAACGCCTCGCTCGAGTCGGCCGCGCTCAACGCCGCACCGGAAGTTCCCGGTCTCAAAGAATTCCGCAAATGGTTCGCAGCAACACCCTCCTGTAACAGAGTGCCTTCTCCCTTCGCGGCAAAATTAAACAGACTCAATCGGCCCGCCCCAGGTCATGCTCGATCTGCTCCAGCGCGCGTCCCCTCGTCTCAGGGACCGCTATTTTTACCCAGAGAAGTTGCAGGACCATCATGAAGCAGAAAAAGCCGAAGACCCGGGCCGGGGCGAAGGCCGTCACCATCGATGGGAAGAACAGAGTCAGCAGCGCGGCGAAGCTCCAGTGGGTAAAACTGCCGAGCGACTGACCCCGGGCTCGATGGAGATTCGGGAAAATTTCCGAAATGAAAACCCAGATCACCGCACCCTGACCCACTGCATGAGTGGCGATGAAGGCAAAAATAGAGGCGGGCACGATCGCGAAATTTTCCGTCTGAAAGGCCCAGGCGCAGAGACCCAGTGAGGCAATGTAGCCGAACGAGCCGATGTAAAGCAGAGTCCGCCGCCCGAGCCGGTCGATAAGCCGGAGACCAACGAAGGTGAAGATCAAATTCGTCACCCCGATACCGACAGACTGCAGCAGGGCGGCTCGGGCCTCGAGGCCGGTCAGCTCGAAAATGCGCGGGGCGAAATAGAGAATGGCGTTGATGCCGGAAAGCTGGTTGAAAAAGGCAATCAGGAAGGCCAGCGAAATCGGCGTTTTGAGGCGGGCGGTCCAGAAGCCGCCGGTGTTGGCCGCTTCCCCGGCGACGCCGGCGATTTCCTCCGCCCTCGCCTCGATCTCTATCTCATCTGCGTTCGGATCGATGAGCCGCAGCACCGCCTTCCCCGCTTCTCTATCGTCCCTGCGGCCGATGAGCCAGCGCGGACTTTCCGGGAGACCGAAGCACATCAGGCTGTAGATCAGGGCCGGAATCGCTTCGACCCCGAGCATCCAGCGCCAGGCGTTTTCACCAATGCCGCCGAGGAGAGCGTTCGACCCGAAAGCGACAAGGATGCAGAAGACGATATTGAACTGGAACATGCCGCCAAGGCGACCACGCTTCTCCGCCGGTGCGATCTCTGCAATGAATAGAGGCGCCGCCACCGTAGAGATCCCCACGCCCAGCCCGCCGATAAACCGTGCGAACATGAAGGAGACCGGATCCGTCGCCAGCGCCGACCACAGAGCGGAGGCAAGATAAAGAATCCCGATCCAGAGCAGGATCGTTTTCCGCCCGAAACGATCGGTCGGCTATGCCCCGATGAGGGAACCGAGCACCGTTCCCCAGAGCGCGGCGCTCATAGCCAGTCCATGCAGAGCCGGGCTCAGGGACCACAGTTCCTGGATGGTCTGCTCCGCCCCTGAGATGACCACGGTATCGAAGCCAAAAAGGAACCCGGCAAGGACGGCGGTGAGAGACCAGAGGAAGAGTCTGCGATTCACTTTCTGAATTTTCCGAGCATGAACATTCATGAGCCGGGTGACAATAGATTTGATTTTGAGCTTCTTGCGAGGATGGAATTTCGCAGTCATCCCCCCCGAAAGTCTGACCCGGAATCAGGACTTCAGCTGATCGAGGAAGAAATGAGACCGGGTTTTATCCGCCCTCTCAACCGGAACCGGAATCGGCAGGTGGCGCCTCCCCCCGTTTTTTCCCGACACGGCCCACGCTCGAAATCCCGCGGCCTGTTTTGCGAAGCATCTCATACGGGAAGGCCGTCATGCGGCGCATCCCCATGCTGAGGCCCCCGGTGCCGAAGATGCTGTTGCGCACCGAGGCAAAGACCTCATCCCGGATCTCCGATTCGCTGACGGTGCCTGCTTCTTCGATCAGAGAGAGCCGGTGCCAGGCGTAGAGTCCCGTCACGGCGGAAAAGATCACCGTGAGCAGCTTTCTCAATCCCACCTTTTCCACGACAAGAATCGCCGGAATCTGTGCCATTTGCGCGATCGGGGCAAAGCTGGCGAGGAGACCAATCACAAAATTGCTCGCTCCGAGCGCGAGAGCCATGCCGGGAAGGAGAGCGCCGGTCACGAGCAGGACCATGGAGTGGGAGGTGAGGGCCTCCCAGGTGAGAACCTTGAGCCCCTTCTCTACGTCTTCCTCCGTCAGTTCTGTTGTCGGGGTGTACCATGCCATACGCCTATCCCGCGCAGAAAAGGTACCAGACTCGCCGAAAGCCTTCGATTCGGCTTTCGCAGGGACTCGCTCAAGTCCTGATCACCGCGCCACCCGGTGATGAATCGGGAATGGCAGCATCCACAGGGTCAGGAGAAACCACTGCAGCGCCGTCGTCCTGTTTTCCCTTACGCCACCCCGGCCCAGGTCAGCAATCTCCCGGCAGGTTGAAACCCTGTCGTTCGGTCCGCTTCGTTGCCGCCCTTATACAAAATAAAAGCGGGAATCCCCTGGATGCGCTGCGCACTCGAAACGCCCGGCAGCTTCTCCGTATTCACCTTCGCAAGGATGGCCCGGCCGGATGCCTGCGTCGCCGCTTTCGTAAATTCGGGAGCCATCATCTTGCAGGGACCGCACCACTCCGCCCAGAAATCGACGATCACGGGCAGTGGGGATTGAGCAACGAGGTTCGTGAAAATCTCCTCCGAAGACACCTCCACTGGCAGCGCGGGGAATGGCAGCCCGGCTTTGCAAGTGCCGCAACGCCCGCGCTGACTGAGGCGGGCGAAGGCGATGCGATTGGCGGAGTCGCAGGCGGGGCAGGGCTGAATAATTCCGCGGGAGTCGGCAGTAAGAGAAGATGTCATTCCCTTCAAGGATGCACCTTTCGGGTCCAAACATCCAGAACGCTTCGTCCGAAATATTCTTTCCAACATCAACCCCTAATCCCGCCTTCGCAGGCTTGCCTGTCGTCTCCCGACGAGTTCGCCTTGGCACCGGGTTCAGAAAATGCCATGCAGGGACAGGAATCGAGGGAAAAGTTTGCGAAGACAGGTTCCCTTCCTAAGATAGTGTCGTCATGCTCCGCCTTTTACCCAGCTCCGATCCGGCAATTTCCCATGGCCTCACGCCGGGTTTGGAGACGGAAGACAAAGACAGGATCCTGCCCACCGCTTCATGAAAAGCATCGGCATCGCACTGGGCGGAGGGGGAGTGAGGGGACTCGCTCACGTGCTCGCGATTGAGGTCTTCGATGAGTTTGGCATCGTTCCGAAGGCGATTGCCGGTACCAGCATCGGATCCCTGATCGGTGCTCTCTACGCCTCGGGAAGGTCCGGAAGAGAAATCCGGGAGGGCGTTCGCGAACATATTATTCTGAAGGAGGATCGATTTCAGGAATTACGGCGAAAGCGGCGGACTCTCTTTCAATGGCTGAAATTCTTCCGGCCTGCTCCCACTCACGGCGCCATCCTCTCGCCGGACGGATTTCTCCACTACCTCCTCGATCAGCTCGCCGTGGAAACATTCGAAGAACTGAAGATTCCCTTCTACGCCGTCGCGACTGACTACGACGCAAGGGAACGCGTCATTTTTGAACAAGGCCCCCTCCTGCCGGCGCTCAAGGCGAGCATGGCAATTCCGGGGGTCTTCGAGCCGGTCATGCATGAGGGTCGGGTCCTCGTCGATGGAGGAGTCGTCGAGAATTTGCCCCACCCGGTCATCGCCGGGAAATGCGACGCCGTCATTGCCATCGATGTCATTCCCTCTGCGGTGCCGGGGAACGGGGAACCTCCAAAGATGATCGACTCTCTCCTCGGGACCTTCGATACCATGACCGAAAGAGCGACCAAAGAAGCGGTAGAGAACTGCCCGCCCGCGATCTACCTGCGGACGAATCCAAAGGGGATCCGCATTCTTGATTTTGACAGAATCGAAGAGGTCTATGACCAGGCGGCCCCGGCGATGGACGAGTTGCGTCGAAAGCTGGAGCTCCTGCTTGATCGTGGAAGCGAGGGGTCCGATTCATGAGAGAACCCGCTTGCCAGGCAGTCACGGACAAGATCCATTGACCACGGCGGGGCCGGGTGGTGCCCTCCCGGAAAGGTTCAGATGATTCGAAAATTCCTCTCACTGTTGACGTGTGTGATCGCAGCTGGTTTTGCAGTGGCTGAGGAGGATGCCCCGCGTTCCCTTTCCCCGGAATCGATACGTCGCCTCATGGACGAAATGATTTGGGTGGAAGGCGGGACTTTCTCAATGGGCTCGGACTCGGTCGATGCCTCTGCCGCCGAAGGCCCCGCCCACAAGGTGACGCTTGCCGGATTTCATATCGGTAAGTTCGAAGTGAGTCAGGAACTCTTCGGGGAGGTCATGGGCTGGGACCACAGTTACTTTCGGGGAAAGGGGTTTCCCGTAAACAATGTGAGCTGGACCAACATTCAGCGGTTTATCGAACGATTAAACAAAATGACGGGAAAACACTTCCGGCTCCCGACGGAGGCAGAGTGGGAGTATGCCGCGAAGGGAGGGCAGCTTTCGAAGGGCTACCAATTCAGCGGTTCAAACAAGATTGATGAGGTTGCCTGGTATGCCGGGAACGGCGAACGACAGCTTCATCCATCGGGGAAGAAGAAACCCAACGAACTGGGTTTGTACGACATGACCGGAAATCTGTGGGAGTTTTGTCATGACAATGCCGTGATGCGCCCCTACCCCCGGGGCGAGCGGATCAATCCTCTCGAAGGCAGTTTTGAGCAACCCTATTCATCACAAGCCAAGATCACACGTGGCGGTGGCTACGAATTTGATGAAGATGAATCCTTCGTTTTTCGCCGGGACGGAGCGACGCCAAATGTGCGCATGCCCGACATCGGATTCCGGTTGGTAATGGTCGGAAAACCGGATTCGGTTGAACGAAAAGAGCAGGAGTAGCACACCGATCGCCTGAGGGGAGATCTCTCGACCTACTTCGCCGCCGACAGATCGAGCACGTAGCTTTCCTCCCCCGGAAACAGGGTCTGGATCCGCGGAACCGCCTCGTCATTTACGTGATTCAGAAAGAGCACGCTGTAGATGCCTGTCTTGTGCGCCTTGATCTGATAGGTCTGCACGGAGGAGGGAAGTTTCGTTTCCCAAACCGCGCGAATCACGACGGGGTCATCGAGATTTTTGAGCGGACGGCCCGCCAGGGTGGTGAACTCGCAGGTGAACGTGGGTTCCTCGACTCCTTCGGGAGCATTGAAAATAAGATCGACCCGGGTCGGGATGAATTTCCGGGCGAGGTCGAACATTTCCTCCTTCTCCTCCGCATCGCAGCGCTGTAGATACCAGTAGAGCATGTAGAGTTCCTTCTCCGGATCATCGGTAAAACAACGGGGATCGATCTCTATTTCAATCCTCGCTTTTCCATCCTGCTCGAAGAATGCCCAGACCGGTATCTCGGGAAGCGGATGCGCCTGCAGGGAGACACAGGACGCCGCGAGCCCCAGGACCAGGGCCGGAAAACGGGCGAAATGACTGATATTCATGGAGAAGGGCCGCAAGAGACTGAATGGTCGCGTTCTCATTTGGCTTGCCAAAAGCAGTGAAAAACGATCTACTCAGCCTAGGTTCTAGCGGAATTCCTCCGCGAGAACAAACAGATTACACTGGCCACCAAAGAAACTTATCATGAAACAAATTCTCGGAATTATCGCAGCGATCGCTATCGCGGCAGGTTCGGCCTATGCCGGATGTGGAAAAAAGGTAACTGACTCAGGCGAAGCGACTTCGTATGACGCAGACACCAAAACTCTCACCGTAAAAGGTGCCAAGAAGCCTTTCACGATCCAGGCAAGCACTGTGATCAAGAATGCCGCGGGGGAAGAAGTCGATATTTCTACTCTCGAAGGCAAGAAAGTGGAAGTTGTCAGCGAGCACAACAAGGCTGACTCCGTTACGGAGAAAGCAGGCTGAGCCCGCCCGCCGTCAGCGTTCGCACGCTGACTGTAGCACTTTGCGACACCCGGCGGGAAACCGTCGGGTGTTTTGTTTCCCGGTTCCTTTTCCCAACTTCGAATCAATGAAAACTCTTCTTACCGCTCTCGCGATCATTCTCTTCACATCGCTGATTGGCCTCAGTGCTCCCCCGGAGGATTTTCCCGACATCCGCGTCGATGAACTGGAGGAACTCATCAAAACCGGAGAGGTGATTCTCGTGGATGTGAACGGGTCCAAATACTTTGCCAAAGGACACATCCCGGGAGCGATCGATTTCCGGGCGCACGAAGAAAAGATCACCGAACTTCTCAGCGACGATAAGAGCCAACTCATCGTGGTCTACTGCGGAGGCCCCTCCTGTGCCGCCTATGAAACGGCAGCGTTTGTGATCCGGGATGCCGGCTACACGAACATCAGGCATCTTTCAGCGGGAATCTCCGGTTGGATCGGCGCAGGAAAAGAGACCGCGCGGCTCGACCAGTGAACTGCCGCGCCTCTTTCCCCTTCCAGCGGAAGGCCGCGGAACGCCGGGCTTTTCCGTCAGATCTGTCCCCGGGAATGTAAGCGGACTCACTCCTGCGGCTTGAGCTCGAGCCGGTCCAGAACTTCCTGCGGCGGCCCGTTCCACTCCACCATGGCCACGTTTCCCCGGTAGCCGATATCTCTCATCCCCTCCGGGGTCGTGTAGTAACCGCCTGCGACGAGATTCCTCAGCGTGTAGAAAAAGCTCCCGGGAAATCTTCGCCGATCCTTCTTCGCTTCGATCGCAAGATCCTGACAAATCTTCAGCTGCGTTTCGGCATCGAGGGAAACAAAGTGGTCAACGCCGTTCCGTTTCGCCTCTTCTTCAAGCCAGTCGAGCCCTTTGAGAATGGAATTTCGATCCGGTTTCTGATCCTGATAAGGGGAGCTGATCCACTCATCAACGAAGTCCGGCACCCCCAGCTCGGACGCTGCGGGCGAGGTCTCATCCGCAGGCATGATGATATCGCTCAGCACGGTGACGAGCGTGCGCTGGGATTCCGAAAAGGTGAGCGGCCAGAGTTCGCCGGGTTGGTAGACCTTTGTCAGGTCAGGGTCGGGACCGTAGCCGGTCGCCGACGGTGCGGCGGCGGCAAAACTATCACCCCGGCTCAAGGGGAAAGTTGCCGCGGCAGCGGACACCCATTGGATCGCGGTGCGGCGGTCGATTCGCTGCGGGGAGCGGTTTGGATTTTTCTCGCTTCTAGCCATCACACATTTCCTTTCTTCATTTCCCCGATCAAATGGTCGGCGGCACGCCAGGCCATCGCCATGATCGAGAGAGTGGGGTTCTTGTCCGCCGTTGTGGGAAAGGTGGCACCGTCGGCAATGACGAGGTTGGGAACATCCCAGACCTGACACCATTTGTTCGTAACTGATTCCACCCGCTTGGCTCCCATGATCGCCCCGCCCACTTCGTGAATGATACTTCCTCCTACCTTGACCCCGGCAAGCGGATCGTCCTCATAAGATCTGGAGACCCTACCTCCTAACACTTCCAGAATCGATCTCATTGACCGCTGCTGATCGGCGACCTGCTTCAGTTCGTCATCGGAGAACTTCCAATGAAACTTCAGCACCGGAATTCCCCACTGATCCTTGACCCCGTCGGGATCAATCTCGCAGTAGCAGTCCTTGTTCGCCGCCATTGCCCCCTGCGCTCCGATCCCGATGAACGATCCGTAGTAGCGGCGGGCCTCCTCCTTCAATTGATGGCCGAAGGGGATGCCTTCGGCTTCGGAAAGGGAATCGAAGCTCCTTCCTGTGCTGAGCCGGGGCATTTTCCGACCGCTGCTGACGATGAACTTGTAACCACCCGGAAAATCGAGTTTACCGGCGAGTTGGTCGGCGGCCCTCCACCAGGGCACGTACGCCTGTTGGCCAACGGTGCCGTCTTCGTTGTGAAGCGGAAGATTCTCCAGCGCCGGAATCTGTGCGCTGAGACTGCTTGCAACGGAGTCGGTCAACCCCTGTCCCACCATCCCGTGGTCGTTCCCGATCCCGTCCGGGAAGGCTCTCGATCTCGAGTTGAGAAGGATGCGGACGGATTCCTGGGAACTCGCCCCGAGAACCACGGTCCGGCCTGAGACATGATGCTCGCCGCCATCGACCTTATCGATGTAGGAAACTCCGGTAGCCCGACCCTCGTCGTTGACCGTGACTTCATGGACCATGGCATTGGGAAGAATATCGAGATTCCCGGTCTTCAGCGCCGGTCGCAAAAACACGGTCATCGAATCAAACGCGGCTCCGATCGAACAACCGCGATGGCAGTCCGTCGCGAAGAAACACTTCGCCCGCATCCGCATATTCTCCGCAAGGAGGCGCTGCGCTTTCCCGTTTCCGGGATGAAGGATTTTCGGCAGGCGTTCGGCATCCTGTGTTTTTGTCAGGATAGCCCGATGCACCGGAACGATGGGAATTCCCAGCGTCTTCGCCTTCTCCCGGGCGAGCAGTTCCCCGGCGCGGAATTTCGGGGGCGGCAACAGGACCCCGGGCGAAGAGTCCGGCGAGTTTTCGATGCCCTCGCTCGCTCCGAAAATGCCCGCGAGCATTTCGACCTTGTCGTAGTAGGGCGCAAGTTCGTCGTAGGAGATCGGCCAGTCGTGCCCCACCCCCATCCGGGTGGCCATTTCAAAATCGTAGGGTCCGTTGCGCAGGGAGACGCGGCCCCAGTGATTCGTCCGTCCTCCTATCATGCGCTGACGCCACCAGGCAAACTGCCGCTTCTCTTCCTTGCCGGCATTCGTGTAGGGCTCACCGGGAATGTCCCATCCCGACGCGATCGATGCATCGTAGAATCCGTACTGCTTGTCCGGGGTCCGCTCCGCCCGCAACGGAGCCATGTTGGGCGTATGAAACATCGCAGTCTCCCGGGTCGGATCAAACATTCTCCCGGCCTCCAGCACGAGCGTCTTGATCCCGGCCATAGCGAAGAGATAGGCGACCTGACCTCCTCCGGCTCCGGACCCTACAATCACGGCATCGTAGGATGGTTGCGTTTCCTCTGGTGAAATCACGGGCATAGCGGCGAGTCTCGGAAACTTTTCTCGCCGGGGCAATAGCCCGTTCGCGGAATCGAAAACGGCCTGACTCCGGAAACCCGCTTTTCCCTTCCGAAGCCCAACTACCGCCGGGACACTTCCCGATCGAGCAACCGGTTGTAGATCTGCTGCCGCTCGGGCAATCCGAGGCCACGGTTCCGGTATTCGTACATCTTCACATTGATACTCTCCCGCTGTGAAACGGAGAGTCGTGAAATTTTCGAGACCACCTCCGGCGGTATCGCCTGCTTGTCAGGGTAGCCGTCCGCCTGAAATCCGTCGCGGATGTTTCGGGCGGCATTACGGGCATCGTCCAACTGGTCGGGCGTGAGGATTCGTGGATCCGGCCCGCCATGAGGACCTGTTCCACCGCCGGGACTTCCATTACCAATGCGGGTGGAAACCATGACTCCCTTCATTCCTTTCACCGGCACGGGGGCTTCTTCATAGCGAACCGAAAAGACTTCAGCTCCGCCGACCCTGACCCGCGCCGTTAGGGTCTCGATGTCGGATTCGTCCCCCTTCACCTCCACGAGCTGCCAGCCTTCGACGTTCATCTCCTGTGAAACGAGATAGGACTGATAGGTTTCGAGATCCAGCATCGTCGCGACGGTGTCGTCAGCGATCCGGGCGAGTCCGGTGAGGACGAGCGACTGGGAGATATTCAAATGACGGAGAAACGGCGACTGCTCGCGAAGATCAGCGAAATTTTCGGCGGAAACCGGAGGAGGAAGGAATCCGGAATCCCCCGGCGACGGAGCGTCAGAAATCTGACCGTGCAGAGGCGAAGCCACAAAAAACAAGGCGCCGCCGATGACCAGGATCGGAAGGAGCCGCTGACAAATCACATTCAAGCCGACATCGTCCACAAAATTCCTGATTCCGGCCAGTCCGAGATTGCGGGCCTCTCTGTCGATCATCATCTGCTCCCCATTCCCCATTGCCACCGCCTTCCAAACCCGCTAGCCTCGGTGGCATGCAACGACGTGATTGGTTAAAGGGCGTCTCCGTAACGGGGATGGGGCTGCTTTCCTCCCGCTGGGTAACGACCGTGGAGGCGGCGACCCTGGTCTCCGAAAAATTTCCCGCGCTGGCTGATCTGGCGCTTTCTTATGCCTCAAGCCTCGGGGCTTCGTTCGCCGACTTCCATGTCATGCAAACGGACTCGGAGTCCCTCTTTGCCCGTGAGGAAATGGTTCAGGGAGTGAATGCGGATTCGAGGCTTGGCTGCTCCGTCCGCGTCATCGTGAATGGCGCGTGGGGATTCGCGGCGGGAGAAAACCTTTCCGAAGAAGCCGTCAAAAAAATGACCGCAGCCGCCGTCGCCCTCGCCAGAGGTCAGGCCGGTTGGCGCGCTCACCCTGTCGAGATCGAGAGCCTCCCCGCTTATGACGGGAGCTGGGAAATGCCCATCGAAATCGATCCGTTTACGATCCCGCTGGAGGAAAAGGTCGGGCAACTCCTCGGCATCAATCGCTCCGCCCTCGGTGCCGGCGCGAACTTCTGCTCTTCCTACCTGCGTGCCGTGCGGGAGCGAAAGTGGCTTGCGAACAGCTTCGGGACCCGCATCTCTCAGTCCCGGGTCCGGATTAACCCGGGCTTCAGCGTCACTGTGACTGATCCCAGGCAGGGCGGCTTTGCGAGCCGCGAAAGCTTCCTTCCTCCACGCGCCGCCGGATACGAACACCTTTGCGACTGGAAGTCGGTCGAGGAAGCTTCTCTTGCCGTGGAGCAGGCGAAGGAAAAAATGGCCGCGCCCTCTGTTACCGCAGGGAAAAAGGACATCGTCATCGCTCCTTCAAATCTCTGGCTCACGATCCACGAAACGGTCGGACACCCCACTGAACTCGACCGCGCTCTCGGGTATGAAGCGAACTACGCGGGCACTTCTTTCTGCACTCCGGAGAAACTGGATACCCTGCGCTACGGCAGCGAGATCGTGAATATCTTCGCGGACCGCACCGCTGATCAAGGGCTCTCGACGATCGGCTGGGACGATGACGGCGTGCAGACCGCCGGCAAAGAGTTTCCCATCATCAAAGACGGCATCTTCCGGAACTACCAGATGGCACTCGGTCAGGCCGCGCTCATCGGGCGTGAAGGAGGATCGAACGGCTGCGCTTATGCCGATGGTTACGACTCCGTTCCCCTCCAGCGAATGCCTAACATTTCGCTACAACCCGGAAGAGACGACGGCGTCACGGTGGAATCTCTTATCGCGGATGTTGAAGACGGGATCTACGTCGACGGACGTGGAAGCTGGAGCATCGATCAGCAGCGCTACAATTTTCAATTCACTGCACAGGTCTTTCACAAAATCACGAACGGTAAACTCGACGGCATGTACAAAGACGTCGCCTATCAGGGCAATTCGGTCGATTTCTGGAATGCCTGCGACGGACTCGGCGGAAAGGACACTTACGAACTCGGCGGCGCTTTCAACTGCGGCAAAGGCCAACCCGGACAGGGAGCACCTGTCTCTCACGGAGCGGTCCCGGCCCGCTTTCGACAAATCAATATTCTCAACACCGCCGAGGAGTCCGGCAGGAAAGTGGCCTCGAAATGTGAATGTAGCGGAGGAGGAACAGCATGGGCCTGACAAAACAAGAATTTGCAATACTGAGCGAAAAGGTGCTCGACATGGTCGAAGCCGACAGCGCCGAAGTCCGGCTTCAGGAAACGGAGGATCTCCAGGTCCGCTCCGCAAACAACGACGTGACCTCAAACGGATTCATCGATCGTTTTCAAATCGGCATCACGGTGAGCTATGGGAAGCGCTCCGCTTCGATTGAGATCAACCAAACCGAAGACGAAGCGATCCGCGACGCCGTGAAGAAAGTCGAGGCGATGGGCAAGCTCGCCCCCGAAGATCCGGAGCACCTCCCTCCCGTCGAGCCGGGCGAGTATCTCACTCCCATCACCTTTTCCGAAGCGACGGCCGCGATGACTCCGGAGGAAGCCCTCGCGCAGGTGCGACCGGTCATCGAGCAGTCCCGCGCCGCCGGGGTCGAGAGCGCCGGATACCTCGAGCGCTCCGTCGGTTCCTCGGCTCTCGCAAACACAAATGGATTGTTCATTCACCAGCAAAGCACGGGAGTGAAGTTCTCGGTCACCGCTCGCGCCGCGGAGGGTCGCGGCTCAGGATGGGCCAGCGCCCAGGCGACTGACCTCGCCAACTTCGATCCCGCTCCCGTCGGTGAAAAAGCGATCCAGAAAGCGCTCGCCTCGCGAAATGCGAAAGAACGCAAAGCAGGGCGAACCACCGTCGTCCTCGAAGCGCCGGCAGTTCGCGATCTTCTCTCGATTCTCTCGTGGAATCTCGGACAGCGTGGCTTCGACGAAGGCCGCAGCTTTCTGAACGGACTCGTCGGCGATGACGGAGAACTTATCGGAAAGCAACTCTTCGGCGAAAACGCAACGCTTTACTCGGACCCCCTCTATGAGCCGGCCCCGTGTGGCGTTCACTCGGACGGGATTCCCCGGGAAAAAACCATGTGGATCGAAAACGGGGTCGTGAAGAATCTCATGGTGCCACGATACTGGGCGCAGAAAAACGGCACGGATCCGGTCCCATGGCCGGGAAATCTCATCATGCCCGGCGAAGGGAAGAGCACGGAGGAACTCATCGCCGGGGTGGAGGATGGCGTCCTCATCACGCGGCTCTGGTACTTGCGCCAGGTCCAGCCGCAGACCCTGCTTTACACCGGACTGACGCGTGACGGCACCTTTGCGATCAAAAACGGCAGGGTCGTCGGCCCCGTGAACAACTTCCGCTTCAACGAGTCACCGGCGAATGTGCTGAAGAACATCGTCGCGAGCGGAAAGCAGGAGCGCGTCCTCGGCAGCGAAAGCGACTCGCCGGCACACGTACCGGCCCTGGTCGTGAAGGATTTTAATCTTTCGTCGGTGTCGGAGGCGAGCTGACCTTCGTTCCCCGTTGCGAAGAACCGGGAGGACAACTTCCCCGTTGTCCTCGATTCGCCGGTCTTTCGCAACAGGGCCAGCCGTCTTCCATCCATCGGACACGACATCCCAACAGGGTCAGACCCCTGACCCAACCCTGTTGAATTCCGGTTGCTCAATTTCGGGAAGAGCGAAGGGTATGACCTTTCCGGGCACCTCCCCCCTCGTCCGGTTTCACCCCGATGGCTTCCTCCTCACGTCCCGCTCTCCTTCGCGAAGGAAAGAGCACGCTGCTCCTCGCCTTTCCGCTCATCGCGGGACAGGTCAGCCAGATGCTCGTGGGGCTCTCGGATACGGTCATGATCGGGCGGCTTGGCGTCGTTCCTCTTGCCGCATCGACCTTTGCGAACACCTTGATCTACATCCCGCTCATGATCGGAATCGGCATGACGATGGCGGTCTCGATCCGGGTTTCGCAGGCTCGGGGGGCCGAAAATCCTGCGATGGCGAGAGAGGCGCTTCGCAACGGCCTGTTCCTCGCCATTATCATTGGTTTGCTCACCGTCGTCGGGGCGCTCGCGACGATTCCGTTCTTCGAATTCTTCGGCCAGGAAGCAGTCGTCACTACTGCAGCAGCCGACTATTTTCTCATCGTTGCGGTGTCGATGATTCCGGCGATCGGGTGCATGGCGGTGAAGAATCATGCCGATGCGATGAATCACCCCTGGCCGGCCTTCTGGATCAGCCTTGGCGGAGTGATCCTCAACATTTTCCTCAACTGGATTCTCATCTACGGAAAGCTCGGCGCCCCGGCTCTCGGGCTTGAGGGCGCAGGGATCGCGACTCTCATCGCCCGAATCGTGACGCTGGCCGCCCTCATTCAATGGTGCCGCCAGTCTCGAACCGTTCACGAGTGGGTCCCGCGAAACTGGTTCCGGCGACCGGACGGGCCCTCGATTCGTTCATTGGTGAAAGTCGGACTCCCCGCAAGTTTTCAACTTCTCGCTGAGGTCAGCGCTTTCGTCATGGCGACGATCCTTATCGGAACCCTCGGGAAGATTTCGCTCGCCTCTCACCAAATCGCAATCACCTGTGTCGCGACGATTTTCATGGTTCCCCTGGGCCTCTCCATGGCGATGACGGTTCGTATCGGCGAAGCCTGGGGCGCAAAACAAACGGAACGGATGCGACCGATCGTCGTGAGTGGCTGGCTCATGGGTGGACTCTTTTCACTGATAAGCGCGACCCTCGTCTTTCTCTTTCCAAACGTCATCGCAGGATGGTTCGTTACCGAGCCGGAAGCCCGCGCCCTCGCCGCTTCCCTACTGGTCATTTCGGCGTTCTTTCAGTTCAGCGATGCCATGCAGATCATCTCCACCGGAGCACTGCGGGGACTCGACGATGTGAACATTCCCGCCTGGCTCGCCGCTTTTGCCTACTGGATGATTTCTATTCCGGTCGGCTGGTGGTTCGCCTTTCGACTCGACTGGGAAGCCGCCGGGATGTGGTGGGGCATTACGATCGGACTGACGATGACCGCCGTCCTCCTCGGCATTCGCCTCTGGCGAAAGATCAGCCTCTAGCCGGACTACTTTTTCCCGTCCTCTTTTCGCGTGATCGCAAAGTAGATCACGTAGAACCAGGAAAGGACCCCGGCGAGAATCGCCCAGAGAATGGATCGGTTGCGCTCCCACGAACAAACGACGGCAAGGGCGGAACCGAGACCAATTCCGGTCCGGGTAATCGTTTCCGTGGTGCGTTCGGTAATTTCAGCGACTTCGGCAAGTATCATCATGAGGGGATCTTCAACCTGATCTCTCCACCAAGCGATTCCAAGATCACACTCATTTTCTAATCGCCGGCCGCGTCTGCGGAGTTTCTCACTTTCTCTCCCCGCTCATAGATTGTCTTTGCTGATCCGACGACCAGTGAATCCATGTCACTCAGGAGCGCATGATCTTTTCCTGCATAATCGACATGGTTCAGTAGATATTTGATCGCATTCAACCTCGCCCGCTTTTTGTCATCCGAACGGACAATCGTCCACGGAGCATCTGCAGTGTCGGTGTAGAACAACATGGATTCCTTCGCTTCCGTGTATTCATCCCACCGTCCCAGAGACTCCAGATCCATCGGACTGAGCTTCCATTGCTTGAGGGGGTCCTGAGCCCGGCTCAGAAATCTCCGCAACTGCTCTTCCCGACTCACTGAAAACCAGAACTTGAAAAGCTTCACTCCGCTGCGGGTGATCATGCGCTCAAACTCGGGCGCCTGGCGCATGAACTCCAGGTATTCTCTCGGAGGACAAAATCCCATGACTCTCTCGACTCCGGCCCGGTTGTACCAGGACCGATCGAGAAAAACGAGTTCTCCGTTTGTTGGAAGGTAAGAGACATAGCGCTGGAAATACCATTGTCCTCTCTCGCGATCCGTCGGCTTTGCCAACGCGACAATGCGAGCGCCCCGTGGATTCAAATTCTCGGTGAAACGGGTGATCGTTCCTCCCTTGCCGGCTGCGTCACGTCCCTCAAAGAGTATGACAATCTTCTCCCCGCTGTGAATTGCCCAGGCCTGCATCTTGACGAGCTCGATTTGAAGAAGGGCAATCTGCCTCTCATATTCATTGGAGTTCATGACCCTCTTGTAAGGATAGACTGAGCTGATAATCTCCTTCTTGTCCTTCGTTCCTTTGACGCGGGCAACCAACTCAGGTGGAATCTGGTTTTCGACGACCTCATTAATCAGGGAAACCATGGGGTAAGCCTTCGCCATCGCTGAGGAAGTCTTCGCTGATTTCCGCACCGTTGTCTTTCCCGCCACCGTCTTTGCCACAGGTGTCGCCGCTGCCGCCGTCTTCGGAGCACTTGATTTTGCCGTCGTCATGTTGTTCTGTCAGGTTGCAATCGGCGCACGATGAAATGATCGCCACGAATCTCTGTGTCCGCCGACCAGAGCCGCACAATCCGTGCCATGGGAACTCGGCTTTACTCCGATAGAGAATCGACAATGGACGAAATCAGGTTTTGACCTCATCGGATTGTCGATCATGATGTTCGGTTATTGATTCATGCATTTGAACGTAACCTCCTGACACTCTGACGACATGGAAACCCAGTCCCCTGACACAATCCTCGACGCTCTCAAATGGCGCTACGCCACGAAAGTTTTTGATCCTGCGAAGAAAATTCCTGCTGATCAGTGGGCCGCATTGGAGGAATCGCTCGTTCTGACACCTTCCTCGTTTGGTCTTCAGCCCTGGGAGTTCGTCATTGTGGAAGACGCCGGGATTCGCGAGCAGCTTGTATCACACTCCTGGAATCAGCGTCAGGTCGCGGATGCCTCGCACCTGCTCGTGATCGCTCTGCGCACCGACGTCGACGAGGCCTACGTCGATCATTTCGTGAAGCGGGTCGAGGAAGTTCGCGGCGAGCCCGGCTTCTCCGGCTATCGCGACATGATGGTCGGCTTTATCAATCAACTCGACGCCGAGGGCGTGAAACAGTGGGGGAAACTCCAAACCTACATCGCACTCGGCCAGTTCATGACGGTCGCGGCCATGATGGGAATCGATGCCTGTCCGATGGAGGGATTCGTCGCGGCAAAGTATGACGAGATTCTCGGATTCGCAGAGAAGAACCTGACGACCGCAGTGCTCTGCCCGGCCGGCTACCGCTCGGAGGAAGACAAATACGCAAGCCTTCCGAAAGTCCGTTTTGAGCAGGACGGTATGATTTCCAGAATCTGAGCGAGCCTGCAACGTGATTCTATTACGGCAAAGCTGTTCCGTAGTCACGCCATCCTTCCTCTCTTCATTCTAAAGGGATTACCCGTAAACTATCGGGTGGATCCTTCGGATGAAGAAAACTTCGCTTACCCTCCTTTTCAGCTTTCTCACGCTTCCCCTGGCTGCGGCGGAAGTGATCGATTTTAATCGCGACATCCGTCCGCTTTTATCCAATCGCTGCTTTGCCTGTCATGGACCGGACGAGGCCGAGCGGAAAGCCGACCTCCGACTCGACACACGGGAAGGGGCCCTCATGGACCTGGGCGGCTACGCTGCGCTGGCGCCCGGCAACGCCGATGAGAGCGAGTTGTTCTACCGGATCACTCTCGATGCAGACCATGAAGATCTCATGCCCCCCGAGGGCAAGGGACAGAAATTTACGGAATCCGAAGTGGAACTCATCAAGCGCTGGATCGAGCAGGACGGCCACTACGCGAATCACTGGTCCTACGATAAGCCGCAACGCCCTGAGGTGCCGACCGGAAAACGATCCGACTGGCCGAAGAACGAGATCGACGATTTCGTTCTCGCCCGTCTCGAAAGCGAAGGTCTCGAGCCGTCCCCGGAAGCGGACCGTTACGCTCTGGCGCGAAGGGCCTCACTGGACCTCATTGGACTTCCCCCAAGCTGGGAAGAGGTGATTCACTTCGTGAACGACGAGTCGCCCGACGCCTACGAAAAATACATCGATCACCTTCTCGCCAAGCCTGCCTATGGCGAACGCTGGGGCCGGGTCTGGCTCGACCTCGCCCGCTACGCCGACTCCGCCGGCTATGCTGACGACCGGGTCCGGACAATCTGGGCGTATCGCGATTATGTCATCAATGCCTTCAACGCGAACATGCCTTTCGATCAATTCACGATCGAGCAAATTGCGGGGGACCTTCTTGAAAACCCGACCCGCGACCAGCTCATCGCAACTGCCTTTCATCGCAACACAATGACCAACAGCGAAGGCGGCACGAATGACGAAGAGTTTCGCAACGAAGCCGTCGTCGACCGGGTCAACACGACGATGGCGACCTGGATGGGCACGACGATGGCCTGCGCCCAGTGCCACACCCATAAATTCGACCCCCTGACACACGCCGAATATTTTCAGCTCTTCGACTTCTTCAACCAGAGCGAGGACGCTGACCACAAAGACGAACTGCCGATCCTCGATCTCTGGTCGGAGAAACAGGAGCAGGAAAAACAACACTGGCGCGACGAAATTTCCCGCCTCAAAGAAGTCCTCGCGACCCCGACCGAAGCACTCGCGGCGGAGGAACTCACCTGGCGAAACGGGCTCAGCGAGGAGCCGGCCTGGTCTTCCCTGAAACCCCTTTCCGCGAAAGCGGACAAGATGAACCTCACGATCGACGAAGGGGGAACGATCCGGGCCTCCGGTGAAATCGCCGCGACCGACCGCTACCGCATTGAGTTCGCGCTGCCGAATGAGGCGACGACCCTTTCTGCGCTCCGTCTTGAGATTCCGGCAGATCAGACCTCAAATTTTGTCCTTTCCTCCCTCAGTGCGACATGGATCCCGCCGAAGAACCAACAGCCGGAAGCCCGCTACGTTCGGGTTTCGCTCCCCGGAAAAGACCGGATTCTTCATCTCGCTGAAATCGAAGTTTTCTCAGGTGAAACCAACCTCGCCCTCTCCGGCACCGCGACCCAGAGTTCACTGGGGTCCGGCGGCGAAGCAAAACGGGCAAACGATGGAAACACGGACGGCCTCTATGCCAACCTCTCCGTTTCCCACACCGCGACGGAGGCCAACCCCTGGCTCGAGATTGATCTCGGAAGACTTCACTCCATTGATCGCATCGCGATCTGGAATCGTACTGACGAAAGCGTGAGCGACCGCCTCAAAGGGTTCGAAGTCTCGCTTCTCGACGAAGCGCGCAAGCCGATCTGGAAGACAAGCCCTCCCGATCTCCCCGCTCCGAGTCTCGTCCTCACTCCGGGAGGACCGGTCCCCGTTTCCTTCGATGCCGTTTACGCAACCCATGAGCAGAAGGGCTTCGAAGCTTCCTCCATTCTCGCCGCGAAGCCGGATCCGAAAAAAGGATGGGCGATCGCCGGGGGCACCGGAAAAGCGCAGGAGCTGACCTTGACGCGAAAGTCCCCTCTCGAACTCACGGGCGGAAAGTTGGTCCTCACCCTTCCCCAGGAATCGGAACACAAACAGCATCTCATCCGGCACCTCTCGGCATCCTTCACCAACGCGAAAGAGATCTCCAGTTGGGCGGCGCTCCCGGCTGATGTGCGAACTTTCCTGAAGCGGGATGCGAAAGAACTGTCGGAAAAGGACGCGGCGCGAGTTTCCTCCTACTTTCGAAGCATCGCCCCCTCCCTCAGGGAGGAACGAACTTCCCTGACAAAACTCGAAAAACAGCTCGCGGAAGCGAAGCCGGAAACCACGGTTCCGATCATGCGGGATCTGCCGCCTGAAAAACATCGCAAGACTTTTGTGCAACTCCGCGGCAGCTACCTGAGTCCCGGCGAAGAGGTTTCGGCAGGAGTTCCCGCCGCTTTCCACCCGCTTGAGGAAGGGGTCAAGCGCGACCGCCTCGCCCTCGCGAAGTGGCTCATCGACGACGACAACCCCCTCACCGCCCGTGTCATCGTGAACCGCTACTGGGAAGAGCTCTTTGGAATCGGTATCGTCGAGACGAGCGAAGAGTTCGGTTCCCAGGGAGAGCCGCCTTCTCATCCCGACCTTCTCGACTGGCTTGCGGTCGAGCTCCATGAAAACGGCTGGGACACGAAGCAGTTGCTTCGCAAGATCGCCCTCTCCGCGACCTACCGCCAGTCTTCGAAGACGACGACGAAAGCTCACGATGCCGATCCATACAACCGCCTCCTCGCACGCGGCCCGCGTTTCCGCCTCTCCGCCGAACAGGTTCGCGACAACGCCCTCGCCGTGAGCGGGCTGCTCAGCGACAAGATGCACGGTCCCCCGGTCAAGCCACCCCAGCCGGAAATGGGCCTGAAGGCTGCCTTCGGAAGCGCAACCGACTGGGCCGACAGCAAAGGAGAGGACCGCTATCGCCGGGCGATCTACACTTCATGGCGACGGAGCAACCCCTACCCTTCCATGGCTACCTTCGACGCGCCGAATCGAGAAGTCTGCACGGTGCGCCGGGGTCGCACGAACACGCCGCTGCAATCGCTCGTCACCCTGAACGATCCTGTCTACGTCGAAGCCGCGCAGGCTCTGGGGAGGCGGGCTCTCAGCGACGGAGGTGAATCGCTCGATGCGAAGATCACCTTTGCGATCCGCGAGAGTCTCGCCAGAGATCCAAAACCGGAGGAACTCGCCAGACTCCGCGACCTTTTCCAGTCGGCGAGAAACGAGTATGCCGCGATCCCTGACATGGCCACTGAAATCGCCGCGAATCCTCTCGGAGCGCTTCCGGAGGGAGCCGACGCGATCGACCAAGCCGCGTGGACCATCGTTGCGAACGTTATCCTGAACCTCGATGAAGTTTTCCTGAAACGCTAAGGACCCACGATCATGAATCCCCAGCTCGAACGCATTCAGTTTCAAACCCGCCGGCATTTTCTTCGCCACTCCACGGCGGGACTTGGAGGCATCGCCCTCAACGCGATGATGGCCAACGATCTCGCGCGGGGAGCAGCGCCGGAACCGCTCTCGGAAAAGAAACCGCACTTCGCCGCGAAAGCGAAGCGGGTCATCTACCTGCACATGACCGGTTCGCCTCCGAACCTCGACCTCTTCGACTACAAACCCGAGCTGTCGAAATTCGACGGGAAGGATTGCCCGGACGAGTTTCTCGAAGGCAAAACCTTCGCTTTCACCTCCGGTACCCCCAAGCTCATGGGCTCACCGCGGGAATGGTCGCAACACGGGAAGAGCGGCATGTGGATGTCCGATGCCGTGCCTCACTTTCACGGCATCGCCGACGATCTCTGCATGGTGCACTCAATGCACACCGATCAGTTCAATCACGCTCCCGCCGAGCTCCTCGTCTACACCGGCTCGCCACGGGCGGGACGTCCTTCGCTCGGTTCGTGGGCGACTTACGGACTGGGAAGCGAAAATGAAAACCTGCCCGGCTTTGTCGTCCTGATTTCCAGCGGGGTGCAGCCAAACGGAGGCAAGGCCTCATTCGGGTCCGGCTTTCTGCCTTCGGTCTATCAGGGGGTCCAATGCCGCTCCAAGGGAGACCCGGTTCTCTACTCTTCGAACCCCCCGGGAATGGATCGCGAGATGCGCCGCAAAACGCTCGATGCAATCCGCGACCTCAACGAGCTGCAGGCATCAGAAATGGGGCACCCCGAAACCCTGACACGCATCTCACAGTACGAGCTCGCCTTCCGCATGCAAACCGCCGTGCCGGAAGTGATGGATATTTCGAAGGAGTCGCCGAAAACGCTCGAAACCTACGGAGCGGTACCCGGTGAGGCCAGCCTCGCCAACAACTGCCTTCTCGCGCGGCGGCTCGTGGAATCCGGCGTCCGTTTCGTGCAGCTTTTTGACTGGGGCTGGGACTTTCACGGCACCCGGGCCGACTCCGGGATCACCGACGGGCTCACGAAGAAATGCGCGACGATGGACAAGCCGGTCGCGGCTCTCATCAATGACCTGAAGGAACGCGGGCTTCTCGACGAAACGCTCATCGTCTGGGGCGGTGAGTTCGGGCGCACCCCCTTCCGCGAAGGACGCACCGCCAATTCAGACGTGCTTGGTCGCGATCACTTTCCGGATGCCTTCACGATGTGGATGGCCGGAGGCGGCGTGAAAGGCGGGCTCGACTACGGGGCCTCGGATGAGCTGGGCTTCTCCGTCGCCGAGAAGCCGGTCCACGTGCACGATCTCCAGGCTACGATTCTGCATCAGTTAGGCTTTGACCACGAGCAATTGACCTATCGCTTTCAGGGACGCGACTTCCGCCTCACCGACGTACACGGCCACGTCGTGAAGGATCTGCTTTCTTAAAAGGTTGGGGTAGGGCCTTCAGGCCCTTACGATGCCCCGGGGCCGGACCGATGAAGAAAGGGCTGAAGCCCTCACTCCAACAGCAAAGATCGTCCCGCTACTCGCCGTAGACGGGCGGCTTCCAATCTTTCGGAAGTTTACCCTGAGGGCGAACGCCATAGGCTCCAGCCGGAATGGGATGATCTTCGGCGGTCTGCAACGGAAGATCGTCTGGGAGGTGCTTGATCTTGAAATCTTTGTATTGAATCGTCATCGCAGGACCGACATGCACCTGCACCGCAAGGACGCCTTCGAGAGAGCGACCCTCTCTATCGAGGTCGATCAGGTCAGCGGTCTGATGACCATTGATCCAGTGCTGATGGTGGTTCCCTTTCACGAGAACGCGATACTCGTGCCACTCGTTCGCGGGAAATTCCTTCACCGGCATCGTGCCGATGACCCACGGCTGCCCCTCTTCATCTACAATGACCTTCTCGCCCGTGTGGGAAAGGATGCGGCGGCCCTTTTCCTCATAGAGCATCCCGTTGTAATTCGGATTGTTCGCGACGACGTCACACTGGTAGCCGGTCACGATATCGAGGTCGATTTCCGGAGCTGACTTGCCGCGATACTGCAGACCACTGTTGCCGCCCTCGGTGACTTTCACCTTCACCCGCAGGTCGAAGTTTTGGATCGTTGATCCTTTCCAGGTAATGAACCGGTTCATCTTGAGGGAACCGTCCGTCACTCCGGTAAGGATTCCGTCTTTGAGCGACCAGTATTTTGGATCGCCGTCCCACTGACTCTTCAGGTTTCGACCCGCGAGAAGATTCACGAATCCATCCTGTCCGGGCTTCACCGTCACCGCGGCGGACGCCTCCGGGTGCGGGACGGTCGAGGCCGTGAAAGGCTGCTTGAGAGGATCAAGCGGGCCTCCGAGCTCGGCGACCCGGGCCGTGGTGCGGTCGCGCATTTCTTTCAGCGTTTCCGCAAAGGCTGCATCGCCCGCCAGATTCACGAGTTCATCAGGGTCGTTTTCGAGATCGTGAAGGAACTCGTAATTGTCGTGGTCAAAGTAGCGGACATACTTGAATTTCGCATTCCGCAGTCCCTCGAAAGCGGGGATGCGGTTTCGGACCGCGAAGTGCTCGTGAAAGGACTCCGTTCGCCAGTCATCGGGCGTATTCGCTTCGACGATCGGCTTGAGACTGTGCCCCTGATAACGATCCGGAATTTCCACTCCGGCCCAGTCGAGGAAGGTGGCGGGCAGGTCGAGATTGAGGGCGATCGATTCGGTGACCTTGCCCTTTTCTTCATCGGCGACGCGGGGATCATGGACGATGAGGGGAACGCGGAGCGACTCTTCGTAGTGTGACCACTTTCCGGCGAAGCCGCGATTCCCCATATGGTAACCGTTGTCCGCCGAGTACACTATGATCGTGTTATCGGCGAGGCCTGCTTCCTCCAGCGCTTCCTGGAAACGCCCGATCGCACCGTCGATACCGGTCACCATGCGATAGTAGGCCCGCATGTTCGTCTGATACTTTTCATCCGTATTCCAGCGCCAGAAGTAGCGCTCGCGATTGATCGTCGTTTTCAGAAAGTCAGGCTGGCTCTCGAAAATGGCAGGATCGTTGAGACGAGGGGGATACATCTCGATATCGTCGTAGAGCCCATCGACGGCACGCGGCCACGGAAAGTGACCAATCCCGGGGCGGCGGTCGCTGTCCTCCGCATGACAGGCGTTGAACCACATGTTGAGGGCGAAAGGCTTGTCTTTCGGCTGGTTCCTGATGAACTCGATCCCGCGATCGACGATTACCTCGGTCTCATGGCGGAGCGTCCCATCGGGCTGTTCCTTGTAAAACGGATTGCGCCCAATCGCCTCGAACTCGTCAAAGTGAGAAGCCTCATCATACCCCTTTGGCATCTTCGCATGCCACTTGCCGAAGTAACCGGTGCGGTAGCCGTTTTCGCGAAGGATATCAGAGTAGAGCGTCTCGACTGCATCCGGTCGCGCCTGATCAGGATTGTCCGGCGTCCCGTAGCTGCGCCCGGTGAGGCCACTCAGAATGGTGGTCCGGCTCACCCAGCAAATGGAATGACTGACGAAGGCATTTTCAAAACGAATGCCGCCCTCGGCAAGCGCATCGATGTTGGGAGTCTGCACGATGGGGTTTCCGTAACAACCGATCGTGCTCGTGGTCTGATCGTCCGTGAAGAAGAAAACGATGTTGGGGCGATCATCCGCGAAAAGACTGCCGACCGAGAGCACGAAGGCACCAAGGAGAGTGAAAAGGGGTTTCATAAGCCTGAATGAACCGGATTTGATGGATTCAAGCAATCAGCAAAGTAGGAGACTATGAGCCATTTTTGACGGGAATCGCACGAATTGTATCTCCGCCCTGGCAGAGATTGAATCAAGCCGGGTAAAATTCTTTCCCTTTTCGATCCCCTCGTGTTTCAATTGGGGATGACCTTAATTAATTCCCCTCAAGCACCCGCCGCCGTTGGCCCCTACTCTCACGCCGCCCAGGTCGGGAACGTTCTTTTCTGCTCCGGCCAGATTCCGCTCGATCCTGAAACGATGAAAATCGTCGACGGCGGGATCGAAGCTCAGACGAAACAGGTCCTCGCCAACATCAAGGCGCTCCTCACCACGGTCGGGGCCAGCTTTGGAAATGTTGCCAAGTGCACCATTTTCCTGACCGACCTCGGTGACTTCGCGACGGTCAATGGACTCTACGAAGAAGCCTTCGGAAAGCACAAGCCGGCCCGTTCCACGATCCAGGTCGCGGCGCTTCCTCTCGGCGCCAACGTCGAGATTGAGTGCATCGTGGAAATGCCGATCTGATCTTTTCCCGTCATTCGAATGCGCCTCTGGCTCACCGTCCTCGCCGCGCTCTTTCTCACTCTCTCCCTTCGGGGGGATGAAGTGGAAAGAAGTATCGACGTCTACCTCCTCATCGGACAGTCGAACATGGCGGGAAGGGCGGAACTCAGCGAATCCGATCGGGGTCCCATCGCGGGAGCCCTCCTTTTCAACGGCGAAGGCGAATGGGAACCGGCGGAGAATCCTCTCAACCGTTTTTCGACGATCCGGAAAGACATCAAGATGCAGCGCATGGGTCCCGGCTATGGGTTTGCCCGGGGCATGCATGTGCTCGATCCGGGCCGGGAAATCGGTCTCGTCGTGAATGCGAAAGGAGGCTCAGCCGTTGCTGAATGGCAGCCGGATCAGGTGTTCTTCGCGGAGGCGGTCGCAAGGACCAAAGCAGCTCTCGAAATGCCCGGCACAACGCTGAAAGGGATTCTCTGGCACCAGGGTGAGGCGGATGTTTCCAATGAAAACTACCTCAGGGAGCTCGCCCATGTCATTGCGGAACTCCGCCGCGCACTGGATGCCGACAACGTCCCCTTCGTGGCCGGACAACTCTTTGCCCCGTCCGATCAACCCGCAAGGATCGGATTCAACGAGAGGCTGACTGAAATTCACAAATACATTCCGGATTCCGCTTACGTCAGCTCGGAAACGCTGACCGCCACAGACACCGCCCACTTTGATTCCCCGAGTATGCGACTGCTTGGACTGCGCTACGCCGAGCGCATGATTTCGCTCCGGAGACAAGGTGAGTAGCTCCTGAGTTCCCTGTTCACGCTCTTGTCGCGAGGGACGAAAAAAGGCAGGCTCGACACATGAGATCCATCCTTCTTTTTCTTACCCTTCTGGGTTTTACTTTCTCCGCCCTGGCGGAGCGACGCCCGAACATTGTCCTCATCATGGCGGACGACATGGGTTACGAGTGCCTCGCAGCGAACGGCGGGGAGACCTACGAAACGCCCCGTCTCGATGCCCTCGCAGCGAGTGGGATCCGTTTCGAGCACTGTCACGCGCAGCCGATCTGCACACCGTCGCGGGTTCAGATCATGACCGGCATTTACAACAACCGAAACTACGTCAAATTCGGTGTCCTTGACCCTGACGAAAAAACCTTCGGTCACCTCTTTCAGCAGGCCGGCTACAAAACCGTCATCGCCGGCAAGTGGCAGCTTGAGGGTGGCTTTACCGGTCCAAACAATTTCGGCTTCGACGAGTATTGCCTCTGGCAGCTTACCCGTCGCCCCCCCCGCTTTCCCAATCCTGGATTCGAGATCAACGGGAAAGAAGTGGATTTCACGATGGGAGAGTATGGCCCCGACGTAGCGTCGGATTATCTCTGCGACTTCTTCGAGCGAAACAAAGACGAAGAATTCTTTGCCTACTACCCGATGATCCCCCCGCACTTTCCCTTTCAGCCCACCCCCGACAGTGAAGAATGGGACCCAACGGAAAGCCGCGAATATCCCAAAAGCGAATGGCGCGACGAGTGGTTTCAGGACATGGTGAAATACACGGACAAAGTCGTCGGCAAAGTCGTCGATAAGCTTGAGGAGCTGGGCCTGCGTGAAAACACGCTCATCATTTTCACCGGTGACAACGGCACCTACGCGGGCATGGAATCCCAATTCCAGGGGCGGACCTGGATCGGCGGAAAAGGGAGTCCGAGAGACAGCGGCACGCGGGTTCCACTGATCGTGAACTGGCCGGGGACGACACCGGAAGGTCGGGTCAGCCAGAGCCTCGTCGACTTCTCTGACATGTTACCGACCATTGCCGAGGTCGCCGGCATCGAGGTCCCGGACGAATGGGCCATCGACGGGCTGAGCTTTGCCTCCGAAATCAAAGGCAAAGGTGCTGCAGAACGCGACTATATCTACTGCTGGTATGAACGCGATGGCAGACGCGAAAAATCAAGCGAGCACACCCGCACGCAGCAGTTCAAGCTCTATCGAAACGGCGAATTTTTCGACATCGTCGATGACTTCAATGAAAAGAAACCCATCGATGTTGCGATCCTCGAAGGCCGCGATCTGGAAACTTACAAAATGCTAAAAACAGCTCTTGAGAAACACATGGCGATCACCAAAGAGCTTGACGAAACTCAGAACAACAAGCGGAACCTTCTTCAGCGCGATTCGAAGGAGCAACCCCGATCAAAGAAAAAAAACGTCTGACAAACCGCCAGAACAAAGATACGGAAGAAGGAAAAGAGTTTCGAAGACTCATAGCTGAACCGCTTCACCAAATCAGAGCCCCACGTGGAGACGTAAAATTCGTTTCAAATCGGCAATCGCAATTTCATGAGTGTAGGTGGTGTGGCCGGTCGGAACAATTAGCTCCGATTCCGCCCCCGGAACATGAGAACTCCAGTACTCGACCACCCCGTCGGAGCTGTCGGGAGTGTCTCCCTTCCCGCGATCTCCAATGATGGAATGATACTTCACCCCCGGCTTACAGGGGGAGGTGGTCAGGGCGACTGAGACAGGAGAATCTGGACGCAGTGACTGCACACTCGTAGTCGGCTTTGTCATATCCATCTTCAACCCATCGACCTGAACGCCCGAGGTCGGATCCAGAAGATCAGCCGTAGTGCTCAAAGTGGTCACGATAACATCGGAAGGAAAACGAACCAACTTGGACACGACATCGACAACAGACAGGGTCGCCATTTCCGCCCCTCCATGCGGGGTCGATAGAAAGACCGCTCTGCTCACCGCCTTGTCGGGTTCAAAGTAGACCAAATCCCGAAATTCCTGTTTCGCCTCACTACTGATCGGAAGTTCATCCAGAGGCACGTCACTAACTTCATTCCAAAGACGGTCTTCGATATCAGCGACAAGGAGATGCGTGAGGACTCCTCCCATGCTGTGACCCATCGCCACAATATTGTTGGAAAGGGGATCATTCCCATCCGGATCGTACGTTTCCCGCAATGCGGCCAGTTCCTGGCGGAAGAGTTGAGCGGACTCCGGAATCGGGAAGGAACTCGGATAGGTGAAGGCCATGAACTGGTAGCGCTTCGCAATTTCCGGCTCCGAGAGAAACTCCGGAATAATGTCGCGCCAGATGATCGGCACTGAAATCAATCCGTGGGTAAGAATCACCGGGATACGGTCAGGATCGTAGGGCTCCATCAGAAAGATACCGGATTCTTTGATGCGATCTTTGGCATCGAAAAATCCTTCCAGCCCGCAAATCACCTCATTCCTTCCCTTGAGTATCAACTCCACCGGAGCGGAGAAATCAGCCGCGAGCGGATAATTACGCCCCCCGACGTTTACCGACTGGCGCTGCACGGGGTCGAGGAGAGCCACCGAAATCACCTGGGTATCTTCAACCGTTTCAATGCGGTCTATGGTCAGAGAAACCGGCAAATGCATGCCCCGTTTCGGAAAACGGGCGAGTTCCTCTGCACGCTCCGGCCTTTGCTCCCGAACGCCTACCAGAGAGGCGCCGAAACCTTTGCGATGCTTGTCGATGACTCCCTTTCCTTTGATCGATTCGGTGGCAACGGCCCGGTCAAAAAAATGGCTGTCGTAATCCGAATTCGGGCTTTGCTTGATCTCGAATTTTTCCCCGTGAAGAGAAAAACGATAGGGCCCGGGCCCGTTACGACGGGGATCCTGAGACCAGATCTCGGCAAATTTTGCGAGGGCGTGATTGTGCAAATCGATCAGTTTCTTCTCCTCAGTCGATCCAACCGCCGCTTCCTCTCCGACAAGCATCTTCCGCGCTTCGACGGCTGCCTTCAGATAGCCGAAGGACGCATTGTCGCGCGCTCCAAAGGATTCGTTACGCTTCGCGTCTCGCAGGAGACAGATGCACCGCTCGCTCACTGAGGCGAGATTCGGACCATCGCGCTCGCCAAGATTCCGGAGAATTTTTGCCGACTTCAGGCTCTCCCGCGTCAGGATTCCTTTCTCAGTCCGCACGTTCACCGTTGAGCAGCTCGTCGCCAGGAGCGAAAAGACAAGGGCAAATAGGGCAGTAGCCATTTTGCCATGGGCGGATGCCCCGGCTCGGGTAGGTTTCATGTGTTCGGTGCTTCCACTGATCAAAAAAGATCAGCGGTCTCAAGAGATAGGTTCACCGGGGGCCGGTTTCAAGAGGCAATACGGATGACAAATGAAGCTAATCAACACATCCTAACTACCCCGTCACCTTAGCAATCACCGCAGCAGTCTCACGCTGACGCTTCTCCACAAAGGCCCGCCCGGCGGCGGCTTTCTCTCTCGCTGCCGGCAGGTCGTGCGCCATTGCCAGGACCGTCTCCGGAAGCCTCGCGACGTCAGCCTCGTCATCAAAATCGTGAAGCCAATCCCCCAGTCCGATATCCTCCCACATGTATCCCTTTGAAGTCTGCTCCTCCCAACGGCAAACGATCGCGGGAATGCCCTGACCGATACACATGATCGGCGAATGCATCTCGTTCCCGAAGAGCCCGGCACTGCGGGCGTAAACGCTCAGCGCTTCACCGGTGAGCCAGTAATCCGGACGCCAGACGACCCGGCCTTTCACCTCATCGGGGAGACGGTCATAGATCACCTCTTTACCAACCGTCATCTGGGTCCGGTCTTCCGGGCAGAGTAAAATTTTCAAATCCGTCTCTTTCACGACCCGCTTGATCGCTTCGATGTGCGGATCGTGGTCGTGGAATTTCATGGCTTCGTTCCGCGCGTGCTTCACTTCGTCCTTCGGGAGATCCTTGATCGTCCAGTAGGGTGTATAACGAAGCCGGGGAATGCAGCAGAGGAACTGTCCTTCCTCCAAACCGTTCGCGCTTAGAAACGCTTCCGCCTTTTCATCCTCTTTCAGATCGCAGGCGAAGGCTCCGTCCGGGCCGAATTCCATCACCGGTGAGATGCAACCCTGCTCTTTGGCTAACGCGAGCGAGTGGGAATCCCTGAAAAAGACGAACTCGGCTTTGCTCAAAATATCCACCGTTTGCGCCATCGCGTCCGCTGCCGTGACCGTCGTTGAAGACGATTTTTTCAACGGCAGGGTGATCCCGTAAACGCCGAACGGTTTGCCCGTTTCCTCATGCCATTGAATGACATCGCGTTCGGCGACGAGAGACGGCCCTGAGCCATGCAGCAGAAAGTCACACTCTGCAAAGGCAGCCTTGAGCTCCTCCGATCCCCGCGTCGCGAACCGGAGTTTCGGAAAGCGCTCCCGCAACAATTCCTCCACCCCGTTATCGATCCGGCCCGGCCAGAGAGTGACTGTCACCTCGGGAAGATGCTGTTCCAGAATGTGAAGCACACCGGGAGTGTGGGCGATGTCCCCGATGTTGACGGTCTGCCACGAAGAACGCAGCAGGATGTGACGGGGCTTGTCCTCTGAGCGGGCTATCCCCGTCCCCGCCAGTGCCAGGCTGAGGTGAGCGATAAACTGCCGACGACTCGAATCCGTTTCAGTATTCATCTCTCACCTTCCAACAAGTCAACGCTTTGTCGACGATTCAGCCATCACGAAAAGACGGCTGTCCAACGACGGTGCCTGACGCGGTTGCAGCTCTTGAATCGTAGCAGTTCATCCGCTATCGGTTTCCCATGCGAATGCTGATCCCTTCCTTTCCCACTCTCATCCTCCTGACACTCATGGCTGCCGCACCCGTCGTTGCGGCCGACCCCGTTTTGCTCACCGACCTCGAAGGGAAAGCGGTCAATCCACTCGACGCCGGGGACAAAAAAGCCGTCGTTCTTTTCTTCGTTTCCCCCTATTGCCCGACTTCCAACACCTTTGCGCCGGCGATGAAAGAAATTTCGGAAGCCTTCTCCGAAGACTTCGCCTTTTTCTCGATTCACTCGGACACCTCGGTGAGCGATCAGGATCGCGCGGTGCACGCCGGGATGATGGAAATCACGCATCCTGTCTTGAAGGACGGCGAACAGAAACTCGCGAAGCAACTCGGGGCCGCCATCACTCCCGAGGCGATCGTCATCGATCCCGATGGAAAAACCCTCTATCAGGGCCGCATCAACGACCTCTACCTCGGCCCGACGCAAAAGCAGAAAGAGGTGACGACGCACGATTTGAAGAACGCTCTCACCGCCATCCTCAACGGTGAGCCGGTCCCCGTTCCGAAGACCGAAGCGATCGGGTGCACGATCAGCGGAATTTGAACAGGATTGCTCGAATGGGCCAACCCTGTTCTTATCATCCGGGTTCCCGGTCCTCGCCGCAGCAGCAAGGTTCATCTTCCTCCTCCACCGTCCGGATCGTGAGGTATTTCATGGTGGGCGTGTGATACTTGATCTCGGCGTGATAGACCCCTGACGGAATAAACACGACTTCGCCAGGCCCTGCCGTGATCGTCTTTCCGCCGAAGGTGTAGTCCGCCGAGCCTTCAATCAGGTAAAAGGCCTCCTCCGCTTTATGCTCATGCTGATAGGGCGGATGCGACGCCGTATCCGGAATCTCGGTGAGATGAATGTGCAGTTTCTTCGCGCCATCGCGAAAGCCGACGAGGGAATGGTAATCAAGACTCATGAGATCACGTTGGTTGAATTTATTTGAGCTGCTGATCTAAAAATTCAGCAACCCGCTTTCCGAGGAATTGGTTTCCGGGTTCTTGATAGTGACAATCATTCGGATTCTGAAGTTCATCAACCAATGGGGTGATCGCCGAAAACAAATCATTCACGGCAACGCTGTTCTCTTTCATCACTTCAGCGGCCACTGCATTCCGCTCCACGATCGACGACGCGGTCCACTTCTTCTCCGGAAGATCAGGGATCGGAGTGGAGCTCGCCCACACGAGCTTGGCGCCGGTTTCCTTCATCCGGGTGACGAGCAGCTCAAGGCGCTGCCGATACTCATCCAGGGGCGTCGCCCGGTCGTGGATTCCGAAATTGAAATGAATCACATCCCACTTCCCGTCGCCCAACCAGACATCAAGTTTCTTCAGTCCGGTCGCCGTCGGTCCACAATTCGCCGGCGCTCGATGCACGTTCGCTTTTCCCGCGAGTTCTTTCCGAACCGTCTGGGTGTAGGCGCGGGAGATGGAGTCACCAATGAGAAGAACACGGGGCAATTCCGGATCGTCTTGCACAAAATCCCAGGCGTTCGACTTGCCGGCCACTTTCTCCCGTTGGTGAATCGGCAGATAGAAGCTACCGAGCTCGGATTGCAGCGTTTTCTCCCAGGCCTGCTCCTCCGGAGAAAGGGTCAAAACGAGAGCTTGATATTGTGCGTCGGTTTCCGCTTCAGCTTTCGCCTTTTGAGCCGCGGCTTCCTCCCCATTCGTCGGCTCATCACTGGTCTTCGGCCCGGCCAATGCCACGGTGATGGATCCGAGAAAGAGCAGTCCGGCCAGAAAACGAAAATTTAAACAGGGTTGTGTCATGGACTTAACCCTATTGAATCAGCGGGAAAATCGAAGCGCGGAATGACCCTTCAACAGGCCACGGAAACTGCGCAAACTCACTCGCCCGCCACGATCGTCGCATCACTCAGGTCGACTTCTTTGCCGTGAAGCTGCTGCCCGAGGAATGCCTTCACCGCCTCGTCCACAGAAGGGCCGAATCCGGCGCCATGGCCTCCGCCTTCCACGGTCAGGAGGATCGTGGGCACGCCTGCGGCCTCCTGCGCTTTCTCAAAATCGACCGACTGCGGATAGGGAACGAGTTCATCCTTCGTTCCATGGACGATCAGGGAGGGCTCGTCCGCTGCGGAGACCCAGGAAATTGGAGACGCGTTTTTCGCTGTGTCAGGATTTTCCTGCAACGTTCCGCCGACCAGTTTCGACTCGGGGGAATCGGGAGCGTTGTGATCGATCTTGCCCGGATGGTCATTCATCGTGAGCAGCTCGGAGGGACCGAAAAAGTTCACGACGCAGGTGACTTCGGAGGACACCCCGGGGTGCGGTCCAATTTCGCCCTCCAGTTCCGGGACGTCACCTGAAACACCTAGCATGGCCACGAGATGACCGCCCGCCGAGGTGCCCCAGACCGCGATGCGATCCGGGGCGATTCCATACTCGCCCGCATTCGCACGGAGCCAGCGGATCGCCGCTTTGCAATCGTGGATCTGCGCCGGCCATTGTGCTTCATCCGTGAGACGATATCCGATCGAGGCACCGACATACTCGCCGGAACCGACATACTCGCTTATGCGGCGACCACCCGAAGCCTTGTCCCCTTTTGCCCAGCCGCCTCCATGGATGAAGACGAGCAGAGGAAGGGGTTCACTGTCTTTGCTGTGATCCTTCGGTAAAAACAGATCGAGCGCCTGGCGCGGATTATTGGTTCCTGCGTAGTCGAGGTCGGAAACGACGGTGACGTTTTCAGAGGCTCCGCCCCGACTTTTCCCCTGCCCCATTTTGCTGCGTATCGCCTCGTCCTCGGCACGCGAAATAAAGCCGTCCCCATTCTGATCCACCCGCTGGAAATTTTTCTGCAACGGTGCCGGCAGCTCCTCTTTCGCGAGCTGACCATCACCGTTTTTATCCCACTGATCGAATCTGCCCTGACTTTGCCCCTGGAAAGGGAGAACGAGGAAGAGGAGGATCACCGGGGCGGCCGTGGATTTTTTCATGGAGCCTTTAACCCCGCCTCGTGGACAAGGTTGCGGAAAAACGGGGCGATCTAGGCGGCTCTTTTCCTCGCGAATTCACAAAACCGGCTCGCAACTGAGGAAGCGGGAAGGTCCGACGAAGTGACAAGTCTGATTCCCTTTTTCAGCCGGACTCCCCGGAGAGAGATTTCGCAAAGTGAGCCGAGGAGCAGTTCCTCCCGCACCGCCCCTTTGAGGACGAGGGATACCCCGAGACCCGCCTTGACCCCTTCCTTGACTGCCTCCGTCGAACCGAGCGTTTGTGAAATCGTCAGACTCGCGGCAAGATCCCCGAGAAATTCGCTGAGGATGCGCCCCGTCCCCGTTCCTTTTTCCCCTCCGAGAATCTTCTCTTCGACGAGGGCTTCCGGCCGAATCGTCTTCCGGCCCGCCCAGCGATGTTCCGGCCCGACGATGAGGACGACGGGTTCCTCCCTCCAGAGGAGATTCCTGAATTTCCCGCTCCGGTCCTCCTCGTCGTTCCACCACTCCATCGCTGCGACATCGATCTCACCGCTCTGAAGCTTCCCCGCGATCGCCGGATTCGTGTCGATGAAGATACTCCCGGAGACGTCCGCTTCGCCGAGAAACCGGCTGAAGACGGGCTGAATCAAATACGTGCCCACATTGGAGGAGGCACCGACACGAAGCCGTGACTGATCGAGACTTCGCTGCGCGAGTTCCGCCAGCTCGATCAAACTCCTCGCATGGCGTACGAATTCTTCAGCCCGCTCCGCGACTTCGCAGCGAACCGTTCCCCGCTCAATGAGGCGGGAGCCAAGAGACTCCTCCAGCTTGCGGACATGCTGGGAAACCGCCGGTTGGGTTACTCCGAGCCTCTTCGAAGCGGCCGCGAAGCTACCGGTATCGATGACGGCGAGGAGACTTTTTACTTGGGTCAGGTTCATTCGAAAGCGGATGGATTCAGGGCGTGTTCGGGGATCTGCCCCGCAAAAAAGGATTTCAACTGCTGAGCGGCCTCCATCGCAATGTGTTTTCTCACTTCCTCGACGGCAGAACCAAGGTGAGGAGTGAAAAAAGTCTGCTCCCTGTTTTCGAGAAGCCGGGCCGGAATCTTTCGGGGTCGGTCAGGGAGAGCCCAGTCCTCCAGTTCGAAGACGTCGGCCGCGTAGGCTCCGAGGTGTCCTCGCTCCAAAGAATCGGCCACCGCTTCTTCGTCGACGACTGAACCGCGACAGACGTTGACGAGGATGGCCCCCGGCTTCATTCGTTCCAGAAACCGGGCATCCACAAGATGTCTCGTTTCATCGTTGAGAGGAAGGAAAAGGGCGATCACATCCGCATTCGCGAGGATCTCGTCGAGCCCGAGCAGGGAGATCTTCAAGTCGTCGAGGAGATCCTCCGCGACCGGATTTTCGTCCGTGGCGATCAAGCGACAGTCAAACCCGCTGAGACGACGGGCAAAGGCTTTGCCGACCGCTCCCAACCCGACAAGTCCGACCGTTTTTCCAGCGAGACCGAAGCCATAGAAAATCGGTCGCCACCCCCGGAACGCACCGCTTCGAATATGGTGGTCGCCCGGCACGCATTTCCTCGCCACCCCGAGAAGAAGCGCCACCGCGAGTTCGGCGGTGGGGATCGTGAGGAGGTCAGGGACATTGGTGAAAAGCACTCCCGAATCGGTGCAGGCCCCGACGTCGAAATTGTCATACCCTTTCAACGCCCCGGCGATGATCCTGAGATTGGGACATTGATCGAGAAAGGCCTGATCAACCGTATCGGGCATGAACACCATGAGACCATCAGCCCTCCTGCAGTTCGCCATGAGGGTTTCCAACGGCCAGGAATCCCGGGTTTCGTTGAGGATCGGGTCGCAGAAATCTTCGAGAAAGCTCACGACCTCCGGATGAATCCAATGGGTGACGACGAGATTCGGTTTCTTTGAAATCATAGGCACCGGACGGCTCACTTAAACCGGCGACGCAGTTGCGCACCGGTCGCGTCGACAATCATCACCATCGCCAGAATCACGAGGATGATCGCGAACATTTCATCGTATCGCAAAATTCTCAACGCGCCGATGAGTTGGAATCCGATTCCCCCGGCACCGACGATCCCGAGAAGAGTCGAAGCCCTGAAGTTGTACTCCCACCGGTAGAACGCCGTATCTGCCATTTGAGGAATCACCTGCGGAAGGTAACCGTGAATGATCGTCTGAAGTCGGTTCGCGCCCGTACTTTCGACCGCCTCGACGGGTCGGGGATCGACATGCTCAATCGACTCCGCGAAAAACTTCCCGACCATTCCTATCGAATGAATTCCGAGTGCGAGGGCGCCGGGAAGGGCTCCGAATCCGACGGCGGCCACGAGGACGATACCGAGGATGAGCTCCGGGACAGCGCGGGTGAGGCTTAAGATCGCTCTCGCAATCTGATAGACGACAGGATGAGGAGTCGTGTTCTGAGCCGCGCAGAATCCGATCAGGACGGAAAAGACAAGAGCTAATGCGGTGCCGCCAATGCTCATCCCGAGCGTGTCGATGAGCGGTTTGACCCACTCCTTCCAGTTCGAAAAATCGGGCGGCAGCATCTCGAGGAAAAGACTGCCCATGTCAGGCAGCCCCTCCCAGAGACGTTTAAAATCAAAAAGGTCAACGTACCAAGCGGCCACGAGGACCGTGATGAGAACCGCCCCCACTTCAACTGCGTTCCGCCGTCGCTGGCGGGACTCACCGTCGAGAATAGCTGCGTATTGAGGATCAGAGGCGGTCTCCATGGGGTCTCAGCGTTCCGTGAAATAGGGGAATGTTAATCAAGGATCGAGGTGAGTTTTCTCACCTTCTCGTAGTCCTCGTCTTTTGCTTCCGCAAAACCGTCGGCCTTGAGCTTTCCGAGAATTTCCTCATCCTTGAGGTTGTAGAACGCGTTCCTGATTTTCTCCTTCAGTTCCGGCGCAAGGTATCCCTGCATCGTCCAGGGGTAGTTGGGATAGGCGGGAGAGACTTCGATCGCTTTGACCTTCGCGGGGTCAATCGTTCCCTTCGCCACAAGTGCCTCATAGATCGGCTGGCTCATGCCGCCGACTTCTGCATTTCCGTTCTGGACGGCAAGCGCAACGGCGTCATGAGATCCCAGAAACTGCTCCGAGTAGTCCCGGCCCGCTTCGAGACCCCGGTCGATCAGGAGCGACTTGGGAATGAGATGGCTCGAAGTGGACGCCTGATCTCCGTAGGCCATCGTCTTCCCTTTCACATCCTCAGGTTTTTCAATGCCCGCCTCAACGCTTCCGATGAAAACACTGTGGTAGGTCGGAGACCCGTCTTTCATCTGAGCCGCAAAAGGCTCCAGCTCCGGGCTTTTGTCTTTCGCAAGAACGTAGGAGAGTGGGCCGAAGTAGCCAAGTTCAAGCCGTCCACGGCGCATCGCTTCGATCATCGAGGAATAGTCCGTCGTCACGACGATTTCGACCTTTTTACCCAGTTCCGCTTCCAGGTAGTTTTTGAGGCCTTCGTTGGCTTTGATAATGGTCGAAGCATTCTCATCAGGGAGAAGGGCAACGCGGAGGGTATCAGGATCACTCTTTTCATCGGCATAGCCGGGAGCAATCAGGGTGAGTGCTGCAAAAAAGGCAGCGATCAGAGAGATGGTATTTTTCATCATGAGTTCTTGTTAGGGTATTATGGTTGGGTTTCGTCGAAACGGGGAAGAAGGGATCAGCGGACTGCGGCGAGGGCCGGGTCTTTCGTTGAGGAGGCATCAACTCCGGTTTTCCGGGAGTCGCTCTTTTCCACCGGTGTCTCTCCCTCGTAAATGGATGCAAGCGCGGCTTCGTTGAGTTGCTCCGGCGTGTCGTCAAAAACGATGCGGCCATGGGCGAGGGCCACGATTCGATCTCCGAACTCCTTCGCAAACTCCACCTGGTGAAGACTGATCACGAGCGTGATGCCATCGCGGCGGCAGACATCGCGCAAGAGAGTGAGAAGCTGCCTGGAGGTTGCGGGATCGAGACTGGCGACCGGCTCGTCCGCCAGAATCAAGCCGGGCTCCATCGCGAGAGCACGGGCCACTCCGACCCGCTGCTGTTGGCCGCCGCTCAGCTGATCGACCCGCTGCAGGGCCTTGTCGAGCAGGCCGACGCGGTCGAGGCAGGAGAGCGCCTTTTCGCGGTCAGGGCGCGGAAGGGCAAAAAGAGATCGCAGGGTGGAAAATCGGGAAAGCCTCGCGGTCAGGACATTGGTCAGCGCGGTTTGTCTTCCGATCAGCTGATGCTGCTGAAAGACCATCCCGGTGCGACGGCGGTGCTTTCGAATCTTTGAAACTCCTGACAAGTCTCCCAATACGGGACAGCTCACGGTTCCTTCGGTCGGACTGACGAGGAGATTCATGGCGCGGAGGAGGGTCGATTTTCCCGCTCCGGAACGACCCAGCAGGATTGTCACTTCCCCTTCGTGAATCTCAAGGTCTTGTGGAGAGAGCGCTTTGGTTCCCCCGGGATAGGTGACTCCCACTCCCGTGAGGCGGAGGATCGGTTCGGAAGAGGAAGGGACGGACTCATTCATAACGTTTCGTGATAGAAAATCGTTTTCTATCGCAAACGTTTATGGAGAACGCCCGAACCACCAGCGTTCCTTCGTTAAGAAATCTTCACCGCAAGCGCCGTGAAGATTTCGTCACCTTCCTGTCGACGCCCTGATTCAACGTCTCGAAAAAACCCGGTCACTCAAAATCGTTCTGCAACACGATCCGGTGCGCAGGGCTCTCATCATGCAGCTTTTTCATCGCCTCATTGACCTCCGACATCGGCAGCACTTCCGTCTGTGGTGCAATGCCGTGACGGGCGGAGAAATCGAGCATCTTCTGCGTCGTGACCGGGCTCCCGAGCGGGGAAGCTCCGATCGATTTGTCTCCCGTGATGAGTGGGAACACCGCCGCACTGACACTCGGCGCGGCCCCGACGAGGTGTAGCTTTCCTTTAGGCCGCAGGGCCGCGACATACTTGTCCCAGTCGAGCTCGACATTCACGGTGACGAGGAGAAAATCGAAACTGTCCGCCGCCTTGTCGAGCGCATCCGGGTCTTTGGAGTTGATGAAATGATGAGCCCCGAAACCGCGGGCATGTTCCTCCTTATCCGGACTCGTCGAGAAGGCGGTGACCTCGCAGCCCCACTTATTGAGAAACTGCAGCGCCATGTGACCGAGGCCACCGATCCCGACGACACCAACGCGATCCGTTGGGGATACCTGATTCGTGACGATGGGGTTGAAGACGGTGATCCCTCCGCAGAAGAGCGGTCCGACTGCCGCCGCATCAAGCCCTTCCGGTAGCGCGGTGACCCAAAGCGCGTCCGCCCGGACCCGATCAGCAAAGCCTCCGTGACGTCCCACGATCGTCGATTCATTATTCGCGCAAAGGTTCTGATTTCCACCAAGGCACTGCTCGCATTTCCGGCAGGACTTGCTGTACCAGCCGAGACCGACTTTCTGCCCGACTTCGAGATGGGTCACGTTTTCTCCCTTTTCGGAAATGCGACCGGAGACCTCGTGACCGGGGACGAAAGGATACTGGCTTATCCCCCAATCGTTCGACCACATGCTGAGGTCGCTGTGGCAGATGCCGCAAAAATCGACCGCGATTTCCACTTCATCCGGCCCGAGCTCGCCGGGATCGTATTCAAAACGTTCCAGTTTTCCGTTCGATTCAGTGGCGGCGTAGGCTTGGATACTCATGACTGAAGTTACGCCCGGGCTGGAGATCCGACATGGAAATCTCATCACAAAAAAAGGGAGTGAGCCGGTTTCAGGATTAGGCTAGAGTGTCTAAGAAATGGAGGACTCGATTCAGGAACTGGCCGACGCGATTTATCGCGAGAAGGTACTGCGAGCGCGGAAGATGTCCGTAGCTGAGCGCATCGAGACGGGCATTGAACTCGGCATCGTTGCTGAGAAAGCAATGATCTCAGGAATACGCGCCCAGTTTCCTGAGGCCTCCGCTGAAGAGCAGAAGGAAATCCTCACGACTCGTCTCCGCCGACTCAGGAAGCTCCACGAGCGGGATCTTTTTAAAATCGTAAACTGAGCGGAGAATTAACTGCGATGGACGGATTCGAGGCCACACAACTCGTGATCGAGACGGCGGAGAAACTTGGCCTGGGATACATGCTTGTCGGAGGCCTTTCGAGCATGGCCTATGGGATACCAAGGGCAACAAAAGACGCTGATCTGGTGATGGCGGTTGGACCGGGCGACTTGGATCGGCTCACGGCGGAGCTCGGTGACGAGTTCACTTTGGATCCGCAGGGCACTTTCGAGATGGTGACAGGAACGATGCGATATCATCTGCGCATCGCCGACACAACATTCGAGATAGAGCTCTTTCTGCTGAGCACGGACCCGCATGACCAGTCTCGTTTTGAAAGACGTGTTCCGGTGAGACTGGATCATCTCAACGGAGTCACTGCGTCCATTCCCACAGCAGAGGATGTCATCGTGATGAAGCTCCGCTGCTACTACATCGCGCAACGCGGAAAAGACCGCGAGGACATCCGCGACGTCATCGCGGTGCAGGGCGATGACGCCTTTGACCGGGACTACATTCACAGCCGGACCTACGAACATGGAACGCGCGAACTGCTCGACGAAATCCGTGCCTCGATACCGCCGCTAGACTGAACCGGGCTTCACGTGCTCCTCCGGCACGGCGCGATGGACGCGGCGGAAGTAGTAGATCAGGAATCCAGCGAGCATGATGAGGAAGAGCCAGGGCAGCCATGAGAGACTCTGACGAAACACTTCGTTGTTCTGCCCGGTTTCCTCGAAACCCTCGGAGCGGAGACATCTCAAAATTCCGCCGTAGATCAGGCTCACCGCCCCGAAGCCGAGGTTTAATGCGAGTCCGCGAAAGCTGAGGACGGTAGCGCGCCGTTTCGAATCGACCTCGGCGTTGAGGTAATGCGATCCGAAGAAATTGAGAAATCCATAGCTGATTCCGAAGAAGACCACCATCGCGACACCCCAATGCGGAATCGCGAGGGAAATTCCGAAGAGCCCGAGGATCGTCGCGAGAGAGACTAACAAATAGTTAAAACGGATTGACTGGTTCTTCACGAGCCACTCCGCCATCTTCGGCGTGAAAATGCCGAGGCCCGCAAAAGCAGCGCCGATCACTCCGAACCAGACCACCGGGATGTCGATGAGCCGGTAGTACTCGGATGCAGTCGTCAGGAATATGCGGACGACACTGTCATGCACGAGCGCCGCGAGGATCAGCGCGTAGACGAAGGGACTTTTGAGAATCAATTTTCCAACCGCAAAGATATCCTGCCACATGGAGCAGGACTCATCGTGGCCGGAATCCTTCGGCGGTTCCTTCATCAAGGCACTGACGACTAAAGCACCGATGGCCGTCATCAGGGTGAGGTAAATCGGAAATCGGATCACGGTTGCCTTCTCGACCGTAATTTCACTCCCGATCCATCCGAGCGCCTTGTTCGCGAGATTCGGATCGTAGACCGCGGAACCTACTAACATGGCAACAATGAAGGCCATTGAGGAAAACCTCATGAGGCGGGAAAGGACTCCGGGCCACTTCGCTTTTTGCTCATCAACCGGAATCGAATCGTAGGCGAGCGCTTCATCCGCTCCGCTCGCGGCTGCCTCCGCCGCTCCGGATAAGATCCGGTTGATGACCCAGGCCCAGAAGACAAGGGTGGCGTTTCCAAAAGGGATAAAAGCGATCACCGCCATTTCGAGGACCATGAGCACCGAAGCGAGGACGACCATGCGCTTCCGCCCGATGCGATCCGCGAGTGCCCCCGAAGGCACCTCCAGCAGAACGATGGACACGGCCCAGATCGCATTGAGAAGCGCAAATTGCGACATCGTCAGCCCGTAGTCGAGCTGAATCACCGCGAAGACCGGGTAATAGAATCGCGCGTTGAAGAGGAGGCGAAAGGCAATGAAAAGCGGGATGTTACGAGCCATGGAAGCGCGGCAGGGACAGAGCGGTCGGCAAGGTCTACGGTTTTCGAAGAGGCCTTGATCAGTTCCTTTCCAGAGATCATGACTTCGGATAGGGTGTTCGTCACCTGATTCTTCTTTTCATGAGTGACGCACTCCATCCAGTCATCCGGGGAGGCGTTGCACACTTTCCTGAAAACGAAACGGATGCCGAAGCAGAACTGTTCACGATCTGCATGCCCGCCGGCTTTGATCGTTTTCAGTTGGAAGTTGGAGAGAGAGAGAGTCGAAGGCAGCGATACCTCTTTCAGAAAACCGGACGACCGTGATCGGACTGCCGGAGGGCACCCGTCGAACCGCCCCCTGAGGAAAGCGTAATCCTGAAGCAGATCGCCGGCGACTACGGAATAGAAATCGGTTGGGAATCAACCGCCGTGCTCGGCAAGGTAGGCTTTCCGGGCTGCGAGACTTTCTTTCATCGTCGCGATCTGGGCACGCAGCTTATTGAGTTCGTCATAGCGCTGAAAAATCAGGAAAAAATCGGACCGCAAATCGGACCGGGTGTCTTCGAGCATCCTGCCCAGATCATATGCTTCGTCCCGTCCGATTTTCCGGGTATCGGGCCGGTCCGCTGAATTCAACCGGATCATCTCATCCTGTCTCGACCGAATCGTTTCCGTGATTCGCCTCACATCGGACTCATAGAGGGCGCGCTCCGTGTCGGTGATGGTATCCCCTTTGAGCTTCTCTTCCAGATACTTCTGACGCTGATCCAGATCCTGAAGGCTTTTCGAAAGCGCCTCCATGACCTCTTTGCGATTCACGTCTGTCTTGTGAACATCGCGACGATTCTGCTTCCAGCTTTCGCTGATTTCTTCATTGTTCCAGGTCGTTCCCCACCAGCCTGCGTAGCTGTCTGTGACCTCGTACTTCTCGACTTCTTCGTTCTGAGTAAAGGAAGCAGTCAGGGCAACGATCTGCTTCACCCGTTTCTCGATCCGCTCGTCAAAAATGTTTACGTCATTCTCGAGTGTCCCGGCAGGGATATTGGTGCTTCCTGTCCTCAGTTCCTCCCTGACGGTTCCCCGCTTCTGCCGGTAGAATTCGATCATTTTCTTCAAGCCGGCAATGGCCTCCTCTTTGACGTTGGCAACGCGCGTCCTCGATTCCTCCGAATCCGCGGAGTTCGCGAGCACATCAACGAGATCATCGATTCCATCTTCGACGCGTTCATCGAGATCGAGAATGTCGTCCACGGTCTCTTGCATTCGCTCTTCCCGTTGCGTGATGTGAGCTTCCAGATTCGCGATCGACTCGCGCATCTGATCCGGCGTGAGGCTGGGAGCGGCTTCTTGAGAGACTGCGGCGGAAAGGCTGAACGCGAAAATTCCGAGGATACCGAAATGGGGTTTCATGAGTATAGAATGGCAGCAAATGGTCCGCGGGACAAGGCGACAACAAGGCTAGAGGTGTTTTTTTAGAAACCCGTCCACCGCCTCCACGGTGGGGTCAAACCATTCCCGCATCACCCAGAATGGGTGGGGCGCATCAGGCATGAGCACGAACTCGTGAGGGATTCCCAACTCATCCATTTTCTTCCAGAAATCGGGATAGCGAAGCTTTGGCCGGTCATTTTCTCCATCAATAAAGAGCATCGGAGGAGACGCTTTGCTGAGATGGGTGAGGGGCGAAGCTTCCCGGTAAAGATCAGGATCAGCGGAGGGAACGACCCCGCCCATAAAATCGAGAATGGCATCGCCGACTTCTGTTTTCGCTCCTGCCTCCGCCCGGTCCGCGACACCACCCGAAAGCATATCCATCGGCCCGCACATGACCACTGAAGCCTGCACCTCCGAGGAGGCATCCTGATGTTCCCCGTCTCCTTCGAAACGTTCGATGCCGTTACTGGCACCCATAAATCCTGACAAATGTCCACCGGCTGATCCTCCCATCGTCGCAATCCGGCCGGGATCGACGCTGAGACGTTTCGCATTCTTCCTCGTCCACCGGATAGCCGCCTTGGCATCATGAATCGCAGCAGGAAAAGGAGCCTCGCCGGAAAGACGGTATTCCGGGACAATGCAAACATAACCGCGCTGAGCAAGAGCCTGCGCCAGGGGGGCGAAGAGGGCGGGGCGGCCATTCTGCCAACCACCGCCGAAATACATCACGATCGCCGGATATGGTCCCTCACCGGTCGCCGGACGATAGACATCGAGCGAGAGTCGGCGGCGCTTCTTCTCATCGACATAGTTGAAGATAGAAGAACCATCGACATGGATCCCTTCCGTCATGTCGGGTTTTACCTTGGTACGATCGATTTGGTCCTCTCCAGAAGCCGGTAGAGAAAAGAGTAGTAGCACGAGGAGAGAAAAAAGCTTTTTCATGAAAGGGATTGAATGACATCGTGACTGACGAGACAACACCTGATTCTGCCTAACCGCGCGATTCCCATGAACATGAAACACTCCGTCCTGTTAATTCTTTCTGTGCTCCTGTTCGCGGGATGCCGGACCCTGGAAGAGGAAACGGTGGCATCAGCCGGGATGACCCCGGCCGCATTCGCCATGGCCGACTCCGACAATGACGGCAAGCTGACAAAGAGGGAACTGGCAACGCACAAGCATCGCGAGGCGCTCGCCGAATTCGATCTCGATGATGATGGGAAAATTTCAGCAGCGGAATGGGCGGCGGCGAGGCCTTCAGCAGGCGAGAACGATCCCGCCTTCAACGCCCTCGACAAAAATGGTGACGGAACCATTGCTGAAGACGAAGCGGTTCTCTTCATCACCGAACATGTGAGTTTCAGCGATCAGTTTCGAAAACTCGATGAAAACGGGGATTTCGGCCTTCACTGGGAGGAAATCGATGCCGGCGTCCCCGGCTCCCTCAGCGTGACCCTGTTTTCGATTCATCCGGACGCCTGATCCCCGTTACCGTGGGGTAACCCGGCGACTCGGTTTTCGCGGGCACAGAACTGTCCTGCCGGCAGATCTTCCGACCCTATCGCGGTCGCAGAGTAGGCTTACGGGCAGCGTAATTCCGCTCTCGCCCGTTCACTCCCTCACTCATGAAATATTCATTTAAATATTGTTAAATATTAAATATCTCTTATTTTATAAAAATTATTGAATGTTTCTCTAATTCTCCTTTTCAGCCATGGCAGATATTGTTTTCATCCCGGGACTCTGGCACTCGCCTGAAACCGTTCTCCCGTTGCGGGAACACTGCGAAAACAAGGGGCATGCCTTTCATGTTCCCCCGGTTCGTGGCCATCGCAGCTTACGGAGAAGGGTGCGCTCTGTGGAAGCATTTATCCTGAATGAGCGCTTTGATGCGCCCCCGGTTGTAATCGGGCACGGCATGGGCGGTTTGATTGCCCAACTCGTCGCCGCAGGCGTTGAAACCGGACCTCTCGTTCTCATGAACTCGCCCGCACCCGCCCGCGGCATTTCAGGTACAATCGTGATGCAGGGGCTGCGATGGCTGCTCTTCAGCACTCCGTCACGCATCGCGACTCCTATCCCGGGATGGAAACAGTCGTGCCTCGAGTTGGGCCTGGACGGTCTTATCAACCCGAATTCTCTACACGTCGGGGCCGGATCGATTGCCGCACCGATTCTTGTTCTGTCAGGAACACAGGACAATCTCGTTCCCCTTCGCGACGCGATGAACCTCTGCCATCACTATCCGCAGGCTGAGTTTCATGGGTTCTCCGATCACGGTCACTGGATTTTGGAGGAAGCCGGTCGCGAGCGGGTGTTTCACGCCATGACCGACTGGGTCGAAGCACTCGAATTTTATCGCGAAACTACTCATGCCGGAGAGAGTTCCATCGTGGAAGAAAAACAGTCCCATCATGAACACTACCCGCTCTATCCAGCAAAGAAGAACGTTTCTGCAGCGAAGCGTTCTCGCCTCCTCACTCTTCCTGACTACACCGGGCGCTTTCGCGGAGGCTTTGGTCAAAACGCCGCGTCAAACCGAGGGGCCGTTCTACCCCGATAAGCTTCCGCTCGATACCGACAACGATCTCATTCTCATCAACGATGAGATCACTCCCGCCGTTGGTGAAATCACGCACTTGAGCGGAACGGTAAAGAGCACCGCCGGCAGCCCCGTCCGGAATGCCGTCGTCGAAATCTGGCAGGCCGACAGCGACGGGAACTACATTCACAGCGGCAGCCGCGGCGGAGGAAGACGCGATGCCAACTTCCAGGGCTACGGTCGTTTTCTCACCGGCTCGACAGGCGATTACTACTTCCGCTGCATCAAGCCGACTCCCTATACCCGACGCACACCGCACATTCATGTCGCCGTGAGCGTAACAGGGAAACGTGTCCTCACGACACAATGCTACATCAAGGGCCACGAGCTCAATGCGAAGGACGGAATCCTCAATCGCACTCCGGAAAACCTTCGCGATCTTCTGATCTGTGATTTCCAGCCCATCCCCGGATCAGAGACCGGCGAACTCGCGGCCCGCTTCGATATGGTGATCGGCCTGACCCCGGAAGACTGACGCTCTTACGGCGGGAATCCGGCGCAAATCAGCCGGGGGATCGACTCGACGATCCCCCTTTGAAGATGCTAAAGGCATAGGAATGAACCGTTTCCTCATGCCTGCCCTGTGCAGCGCCTCAGCCTTTCTCCTTTTCGCTTTCACTGTGATCTCCTGCTCCGGCCCTGCTGAAGTGGCTGAGCCGACACCGAAACCTCTCGAATGGTCGCCGGTCGCGGACTGGCTTCAACTCCCCGAGGGCATGGAAACTCTCGGTGCCGCCCACGGCGATGTCGCGGTCGCGAAGAACGGCGACGTCTACATCAGCCTGACGGGTGGACTTCGCGCGGGGATCCAGGTTTACGATGCCGACGGAAAATTCCTGCGAGTCGTTGAAGGAGCACCCAATGACTTTCACGGCTTCGTCATTCACGAAGATACCGACGGCGTTGAGTATATCTACGGTCCGCGCCTCTCGGCTGGAAACATTTTGAAAATGACGCTCGATGGTGAAGTCGTTCTCGACATCCCTGCCGACGCAATTCCGAAGGAGTACTGGAAAGTTCATCCCAAGACCAAGAAGGCCGGCATTCGCCTCACCGCCTGCGATGTGGCTCCGAACGGAGATATCTTCATCACCGACGGTTATTCCTCGGACCTCATTCATCGCTTCAGCCCGACCGGTCAATACCTCGCCACCTTCGGCGGAAAAGAAGCGCCCTACCTTTTCCAAACCCTCCACAAAATCGCGATCGACACCCGCTTTGACCCACCCCGCATCGTTGGCGTGAGCCGGACTGACGGTCGGGTTGTCCATCTCTCTCTCGACGGGGAATTCCTCGGCAATGTCGCGACCGATCTCCTCAAACCGGCTGCTCTGGTGGTCCAGGATGATCTTCTCGCCGTCGGTGAAATCCTCGGTCGCGTCACCTTCCTCGACAAAGAGGGGAACATCGTGAAACAAATCGGTGCAAACAAAAATGAGGACGAGGTCGGTACGAACAAGACGGAACCGGAGAAGTGGCGCACCGGCATCGTCAATGCTCCGCATGGGGTTGCTTTCAACGGAGACGGCGACCTCTTTGTGACCGAGTACAGTCTTTTCGGGCGCATCGTCAAGTACGACCGTGCGGAGTAAGTCCGCCATTTACCATGTCCTTCGCCGGGGCGTAACTTCCGGAGGCAGTATGCCCGCGGCAACATGCGTCTTTGTTTCTCCCTCTCAATCCTCGGCCTTCTCCTTTTCACCTCCTGCACCGAGGAGGGAACGTCGTCGCCGGTCCGCGGACCGGCGTCCGCCGTCCCCGTCCGCATCGCCCCGGTGGAAAAGCGGGAACTTTTCGATGAAACAATTGCGATCGGAACCCTGCGCTCGCAGGAGTCAGTCGATGTGTCTTCCAGCGTCACCGAACGCGTTGAAAGCCTCCACTTCGATGACGGGCAGGAAGTAAAGAAGGGGCAACTCCTCGCGCAGCTCGCCAACGAAGAGGAGGCCGCTGCGATCCAGATAGCCGACGCTGAACTGGCCGAAGAACGCCGCGAAGTCGCCCGCCTCGAGGTGCTCGCCGAACGCGATGCAGTTGCCGAGGTCACCCTCGATGAGCGGCGCACCCGCAGCGAAATCGCGATTGCCCGCCTCGCGAGAATGCAGGCGATGCTCGATGACCGGCGCATCGTGGCCCCCTTTGACGGAGTCGTGGGCCTGCGTCGCATCAGCCCGGGTGCCATGGCCGAGCCCGGAACGATTATCACCACGATCGATCAAATCGACCCGATGAAACTGGACTTTCAGGTGCCGGAAGTTTTCCTCACCAAATTGGAGACCGGCACGAAGCTGCAGGCCAGGTCAGCCGCGTTCGAAGGGGAAACTTTCGACGCCACCGTGAGCATGGTCGACTCCAGAGTCGACCCCGTGACCCGGTCGATCGCGGTGAGGGCCCTGATTCCGAATCCCGAAAAACGTCTCCATCCCGGCATGCTCATGACGGTTGAACTGAAAAGAAATCAACGGGAGGCAATCGTGATCCCGGAACGTGCCATCGTACCGGTCGGCTCCACCCAATCGGTCTACCTCTTGAACGATGGGACTGTCAGCCTCGTCGAGGTCACAACGGGGGCAAGAATTCCCGGCTATGTCGAAATCCTGGAGGGTCTCACCGAAGGAAGGCAGGTCGTTACCGACGGGGTTCTCTCTTTGAAGGACGGCTCCGAAGTCACTGTCGCGGGCCAATTCGAAGGAACCACTCCCCCTTTTGACCCTACCGCTGACCCCGTTCCTTAAGCGATGGTACTTTCCGACATTTCCGTTCGCCGTCCTGTTCTGGCGAGCGTCATGAGCCTCCTCCTCGTCGCCTTCGGGGCGGTGTCCTACCTGCGGCTTCAAGTCAGGGAGTATCCTGACATTGAACCACCCATCGTGAGTATTGAAACGGTCTATCCGGGTGCCTCCGCCGCGGTGGTCGAGCGCCGGATCACGCAACTCGTGGAAGACCGTATCAGCACCGTCGAAGCAATCAAAAATATTTCATCGACCAGTACTGACGAAGTCTCCCTGGTCAGCGTGGAATTCCTCATTGATCGTGACATCGATGCCGCCGCCAATGACCTCCGCGAAGCGGTTTCCGGACTTCTCGATAGTCTCCCCGAGGAATCTGATCCGCCGGAGATCACGAAACAGGATTCCGCCACCGAAGTGATGATGTGGCTCAACCTCACCGGGGAAGGTATGACTCCCCTCGAACTCGCCGACTACGCCGACCGCTATCTCGTCGACCGGCTCTCGATCCTCCGCGGTGTCGCGCGCGTCCGCATCAGCGGTGCATCCCGGTATGCCATGCGCGTCTGGCTCGACCGCGAAGCACTCGCGGCGCGCAACCTGACCGTCACCGATGTCGAAGACGCTCTCCGCGAGCAGAACGTCGAATTTCCCGCCGGCACCGTACAGTCCCTCGACCGTCAATTCACAGTCCGACTCCAGCGCGAATTTCGAAGCGAAGACGATTTCCGAAGCCTTGTCCTGAAACGGGGCGACGACGGCTACCAGGTCCTCCTCGGGGAAGTCGCCGAGGTCGAACTGGGAGGCGCTCAGCCCCGCCTCTCCTTCCGTGGGAACGGCGTGCCCATGGTCGGTCTCGGGATCATCAAACAATCACGTGCCAACACCCTTGAGGTCGCCCGGAACGCGAAGGCGGAAGCAGAGCGGATCCGGGAAATTCTGCCCGACCACATGAAGCTCGAACAGAGCTACGACACCTCCACTTTCATCGAAGCCAGTCTGAAAGAAGTGCGAAGCACCCTTTTTATCGCCGTCGGTCTCGTCGTCCTCGTCATCTATCTCTTCCTCGGAAGCGTGCGCGCCACCCTCGTTCCCGCCGTCACCGTTCCGGTCTCCCTCATCAGCACCGCGATCCTGCTCTATACCCTCGACTTCTCGGTCAACGTCCTCACGCTTCTCGCCCTTGTCCTCGCGATCGGTCTCGTCGTCGACGACGCCATCGTCGTTCTCGAGAATGTCTACCGCCGTATTGAAAAGGGAGAAAGTCCGCTCGTCGCCTCCTTTCTCGGAGCGCGCCAGGTCGCCTTCGCGGTGATCGCGACCACGCTGGTTCTCGTTTCGGTTTTCCTGCCGATCACTTTCCTTCCGGGAGAAACCGGGAAGCTCTTCACCGAGTTCGCCGTCACCCTTGCCGTCGCAGTCAGTTTCTCCAGTTTTGTCGCCCTGACCTTATGTCCCATGATCAGTTCCAAGGTGCTGCGTCCGGGGGATGCGACACGTTCGAACTTCGTCACTCGAACTGTCGAAGCCGTCTTCGGTCGCCTCGAATCACTCTACCGGAAGCTCCTCGAAAAAACGATCAACGCCGTCTGGCTGAGCGCCCTGGTCATCATCGGCGTTCTCGCGGGAGGATGGTTCCTTCTCAGGCTGATCCCGAGCGAATTCACTCCGACAGAGGACCGCGGTGCCTTCTTTATCATTTCGAAAGCGCCCGAAGGAACGAGCTACGGATACAGTCTCGATATCGCTCACAAAGTCGAAGAAAGACTCATGTATCTCACCGAGAGCGGAGAAGTTCAGCGTCTTCTCGTCCGCGTTCCGCGCGGATTCGGAGAAGCGCTTGACTACAATCAGGTCATCACGATCATCAACCTGGAAGACTGGTCCGTGCGTCGTCCCGCGAATGAAGTCATGGCAGAGGTGAAAGAGAAGCTTTCCGATCTCCATGGCGTCCAGAATTTCATTATCATGCGCCAGGGCCTTTCCCGGGGTCTCACGAAGAAGATTCAATTTGTGATCGGAGGCCCCGACTACGAGACCCTCGCGAACTGGCGCGACCTCATGCTTGCAGAAGCAGCAAAAAACCCGGGCATCACAGGGATGGACTACGACTACAAGGAAACGAAGCCGCAGATTGGGATCGACATTGACCGCACTCGTGCTGCTGACCTCGGAGTCCCGATCGACAACATCGGCAGAACTCTTGAAACCCTGTTAGGTTCCCGCCAGGTCACGACCTTCACCGATCAAGGCGAGGAGTACGACGTCATCCTCGAGGGGCAGTGGGATCAAAAAAGCTCCCCCGGTGATCTCCGGAACATCTTTGTTCGCTCCGACACCACGGGGCAACTCATTCCCCTCTCCAATCTGGTGAAGACAGAGGAATTCGCAGACTCCGGCTCGCTGAACCGCTACAATCGGATCCGGGCCATCACCCTGGAGGCCAACCTCGCTCCCGGATACTCCCTCGGCGAAGCCCTCGACTTTCTCGACGATGCCGCCGCCCGGGTTCTTCCGGAGGAAACGGTCATCGATTACAAGGGCGAGTCGCTCGACTTGCGGGACTCGGGTGGATCGGTCGTCTTTGTTTTCATCCTCGCCCTTCTGGTTGTTTACCTCGTTCTCGCCGCGCAGTTCGAAAGCTTTATTCATCCCTTCACGATCATGCTTGCGGTTCCGATCGCAGTGGTAGGAGCTTTGTTAGGACTCTACCTGACCGGTCAGGCGCAGAGCATTTACAGTCAAATCGGGATGATCATGCTCATTGGTCTCGCCGCGAAAAACGGGATTCTCATTGTCGAATTTATCAATCAGCTGCGCAGCGAAGGGACCGACTTCGACGAAGCCGTCATTGATGGATCGGTCCTCCGTTTTCGCCCCATCGCCATGACCGGACTCACCACGGTGATGGGATCGCTTCCCCTCGTGCTCTCCAGCGGGGCCGGAGCTGAGACACGGTTCGTCGTCGGTATTGTGATTCTCTTCGGCGTCGCGCTTTCCGCGCTATTCACCCTCTTCGTTGTCCCCGTCACCTACCGACTCGTCTCCCGCCATTCCGGAAGCCCGGGCGATCGGAGCAGACAGGTCGATGAGGCCCTTGCTGCCACGGAGTAGCGAAACGTTCCACGTTCCGATCCTACTACGCTTCCAGTCGTGAAATCTCACTCAGCACTGACAAACCATAGTCACCCAACGTCTCATCGAGATCCCAGAAGCGATGCAGCGGATCTTTCTCAAAGTGGATCACGATAAAGAGAATCAGCACGTTGAAGAGCTTGCCGAGCTCGGGCCGTCGTTCTTCCATCTCTCGCTGCACGAGATGATTCAGCGTGAACTGCACGCGAAGAAAATTCGTGAAGAGAAGAAAGAATGAATTCACCGCCGGCATGGGGGACTGCTCCGTGACTCCATTGAGAATCTCCTGATTCAAATGGAGATCCTGCCGCTCCAGAAAGTCGGCCAGGAATCGTGAAACGGTCGCTTCGACCTGAACCCGGAGATCATCATGGCAGGGAACTTTCCGATATTGTCGCGGATACTTGTTTTTCAGGAGCAGGCAGATCCGATCGATGAGACTTTCCTTCAATGCCTCATCTTTGGTGTAAGCGGCGATCGTTCTCCGCAGACTCCTGACAAAGTAACCAAGGTCCACCCAGGCGAAATCGAGCTTGGCCGGATTCTCTTCGAAAATCGAGGAGGAAGGGAGGAGGCTCCGCTCCTTTGGATTGTCGATCTTGAATTTGTACTCGACGCAGTCCGCAGTGAGCTCCGCGACGATGGGAGCCAGCAGCGCCTGGATGCGAAGACGAATCCACTGATCCATATATCGCGTCGCGAGCTCTTCGTCATAGCGAATCTGACCGCGCATGTTCAGATACATGAGGTCGAGCATCGAGAGAACATTCCCATCGGGAAGAGTGAGATGCTCATTCGCATCGACCGGGGACTTGAGGCTCTCCATCGTATCGTAGAGCTGCCGCAAACGGGTCAAGTCGCCCTGCCACATGTGCCCCCAGGTGTCGTGGATGAGGTACTTTTCAATCTCGCGGGTCCGCTCGATCGTCGTCGTGGAATTGAGCCCGTCAATGATATCCGACTCCGACCAGCCGAGTTCAGCCACAAGGGAGGCCACCAGGGCAGGACTCGCATCGCGCGCATCAAAGGAACTGAAGGTCGGGAAATGGCTGAAGTATTGAAAGGCAAAACGGCCGGTCAGTTTTCGCCAGGCTTCCACCGCCTTCGTCTCCTCCTCAGAATCACGGGGCTCCACGTCAGCCTTCGCAGGAATGCACCAGTAGAGACAGGTCCGCGTGATCACCATCTCGACCTCGGTCTCCCGCAAGGGATTGTCGGGGAACCATTCATCGAAGACAGCCTTGATCTCCGGGCGCGGGCGCGGCGCTCCGTTTTCATCAAGGACCCGTCGGCGCACCGCATCCACGAGATGACGACGACGCCTCAATCGTTGCATCGAATTTGAAAAATCCTCGTCGATCTTCTTCCGGCAGATTTCGCTGACGCCGAATTCCCGGGCGAGCTTCTCATAAACCTCCTCGCGCTTCGCCGCATCGATCCGGCGCGCCTGAAACTTGGGCAGGGTCAGGAGCGGGATCGTGGACGCTGTTTCCTCCATCGGCCCCACGGTATCGGGGTAGATCGCTTCGAGCCGGTAGGCTTTCAAAAACGAAGCAAGGATCCCGGGGTCCGCATTCTCCGGAATCTCCTCACGCAACTCGTGGCGCAGTTCGTCCGACAGGGCCCGCTCACTTTCAAAAAGGCGGGCGCTGTGCTCGTGCCCGCCACCCATCTCGTCGTAGGAATCGACATTGAGAAGATCCGTCAGTTTACGGATCGCGAGGAACAGCATCGCGTAGTCATCCGCCAGATCGCGGGTCAGCTCGTCGTCGATGTCGGCAAAAAATCCCATGGTGTCTTCACTCTCACTCAAGTTCCGGCGGCAACTCCCGCGAAACGGTTTCCGCCTCTCCGAATGCTTCACCCCACTCCGCCGTCATGCGCTCACGGACGCGGTCCGCAATCTCGTGCTCACGCTTGAGACGACTGATGGCGTTGTCCAGCTCAAGGTGAGAGGCATCCTCTCCCGTCAGGGATGCGGCAGGATTCAAAAGGGTTCCAAGGTTGTCCCAGGTTTCGTTGATGAGATGCCAGGCCTCGTGGACCCGACCGGCAACCTCTTCCCGTGAAGTTTCCAGGTGGAAGCGCTGCTCATCACTGAGCGGAATGACCGGACGATTCAATCGGTCATCAAACTGCGAGAGACGGTGCAGTTGATCCGCGACTCCGAACATGATCGAATCAATCAGCGACTCAATCTCCTTCTTCCCGGGGCTGAGACTGGAGCCGTCGTGATGGATCGCCTTCTCGACCTGCTGCTTCTTTTCAAGAAAGCTGCCCAGGGTCGTCGCATAGTTTCCGTGGCCATTCTTCTGCAGATAGCGGACCTCTTTGACGAGTTGCTTGTCCTGCTCCGCGTTGCTCTCGCGCACGAGGTCTTCGATCAGCCTGCCTTCCAGCTTTGTGTGGCGGCTCTTCCAGTAGGTCACAATTCCCGCGGTAACAGCGGCGGCGAGTCCGGCAAACCAACCGACGCCGATGTCGAGAAAGGCAAATGCACCCGCCACCGGCAGATACGGGGCCCACGTCACCGGGGACTCCAGGGCGATCTTCCACTTCCTCGCGACAAGGCGTGAAGAGGGAATGGGGAAAGTGGGGCCGGGTCTGTCTTTCGGAAGCGACATTACGATAAGGCTAACTGATCAGGTATCCTCTGCCAGATAAATCCTCGCTCTGCGACAACGCCTTTTCCACGAGCGAATTCCTTCGCCGTCTTTGCGCACGACGGGTTCGTCTCCACCCATTCCGACGGCGAAGATTCGATTCTTGTCGACGGCGCCCTGAGCAACCATGAAGTCACGGATCGCGTCGGCCCGCTCCTGCGAAAGCTCCCGGTCGAGCTGTGGATCCGATCCCGGGCTCACGTGTGCCTGCACGATGATGCGATGGCCGGGGTAGTGAACCAGCTTTTGAGACGCCTCTTTGAGCGACGTCTGAAACTCCGCCTCAATCTCGGACTGCCCCACCCCGAAGGTAATCGGCTCCTCGAGCAACGTGCCCGATTTCATCTCGTAAAGCGACTGCCACTGCGCCCCGGAGAGCGGACGGAAAAATCGCTTCATCGGCTGGACTTCCCGGCCGCCGGTCGCCACAGCCTGACCACCCCCGACCTGCTCGATGAACCCGCTGTTGATGACAAGGCGCGGGTTCCCGTTGAGCGGATCGGAAGGAAGGTCCCCGACATCCACCAGAATTCGGGTGATGTTAGACACCGCATCCGTAAAACGGAGGTCGCGGGTTCCCGACATCATTTCCCGATTGTCCTGAAGGTTGAGAAACCGGACTCCGCTCAACATCGCTTCGGCGTCGGGCCTGGATTCGCCACTGTCACTTTGAGCGAGCTTCGTAAATTCGCCGGGCGACGCGAGATACTCATTCAACGATTCAAAATAGAGACGCGTCACCGTTTGAACCACCTTCGGTTGCTCCGCAACGAGGGACCGGGAGGCGATCGCGACGTCGTAGACAATCCCGCGTGCCTGCCGGGTGTCCATGAGCCTCTTCACCTCCGGAATCTCCCGAAGTGCTTTCGAGACGAGCGGCTCCCAGAGCACCGCGAAATCCACCTCTCCTTTTGCGAGCCGATCATAGGCAGACTGCGCGTCGTCGGTGCGGAACTCACCCATTTTGGGCTTGAGCTGATCGAGTCCGAAGTGGGCGATCTGAGACTTGAGAAGAAACTCGGAGGGCGAATATCCCACGAGCGCTCCTTGGATCTCCTCACGGTTGAGATCATCGAGACTTTCAATTCCCGAGCGGGCCAAAACCGCATCGCCCCCGTAGGATTCGTCGATTCCAAACACGATCACTGCGGGGAAGTTGCTCGACCTCGCGTTCACGAGAAAGCTGTCGATCGTGGCGCAGACAAAATCGAATTCCCCGGTGGCCAGTTTATTAAACCGTGCCTGGAAATCCGCCTCCACCTCAAAGGTGAGCGCGATCCCCTCCTCCTCCAGTGCCTGGCGAAATTTGGGGGAACGGAAGATCAGGTAACCAAGCCACTCGTCACCACCAACGGTCAGGTAGTGTTCGATCTTCGCGGCATCACTGGTGCGCTTCAGTTGATTTTCCTGCGCCAATTTCTCGCGAAGCGGCTCACTCAACTTCCAGCCGATCATGGCAAGAAGAAGGAGGATACAAACAAAGACAAAAAATTTCCGCATCACCAGCTACTCAAATTTCCTTTCACTCAGATGACCGAATCGGCGCCGGAGGCGTCGCGATAACAGTCTCGCGAATCACCGCGAGATCCTTGTCGCTGATTTCGAGATCCGACGAATCACCGATCTCCGCGTCGACCCGGGACAGACCGGCCACGAGTTCCTGCTCATCGTTCGCGTTGAAGTACTGCGTGGCCGCTTGCGACAGGTAGTCACCCTGGCCTTTGAACCCGATCCCCACCACTTCGACGATGGAACTCCGCAGCTTGATCACTTCGTTGAGCACGGCGCGGTTCCCTCCGGGATCGACCGTCTCGGCGCCATCGGTGAAAACCACGACAACGTGGCGCTCGTAGGGCGAAAACTCCGCGCGGCGCTTTTCAATCTGACCACGAACGATTCGCAGGCAGTCGGCGATCGGAGTCTTGCCGTAAGCTTTGACGTTTGCGACCTGTCGACTGATCGCCTCTTTATTTCCCGCACCCAGCGGCACCGCCAACTGCGCTGCCCCCCGGACAAAGTAAACGAGACCCAGGGTGTAAGTGTCAGGAAGACTCGCCAACCAGGCCGTGAAGGCACGCTGAGCCTGTTCAAGTTTCTGATCGTCCCGCATCGAACCGGAACTGTCGAAGATGATCGAAATCGCCGTGGCCGTCTGGCTGTCCCGCTCCCTCGTGAGGGCGTTGTCGAGCTCATCCGACCGCGCGGAAACAAGACCGAAGGTAAGAAGAAGAACTGATAAAAAAAATTTCATGAGAGAGTCGTTTCAGGTCCGGGGCTTACTGCAAATCATCGACCCCGAAATCGAGCGGGATCTCGGCTTCCACGGCGTAGATATACATCTCCCCGCGCATGTTCGCAGAGCGCTCGTCCGCAGTTGTCGGCTTGGCGTGAATGGGGTCGGAAATGCCCATGCCTTTCACATCAAACCGGGAAAGGTCGATCTCGTCATTCGTCATGCCCTGCGCTTCGCGAAGGTATTGCGCATAGGCACGCTTCATCGCGAAAGCCCGCTCGTAACTCAGTTGGTTCGCGGAATTCACGACCTGCTCGAGTTTGGGCAGGGGAAGTTCCTGAAAGTCGTTGGTTCCCGGAATACGGCGCTTGTAGGTAGATTCCCCCTGGCCCTTCTTCGCGACGACGAAGGTGTAGAAGAAGTTGTCCGCATGACCGCGAAGCTGCACGACCGCTCCGCCGTAGCGGCTCACTTTCTCGTGCAGGGTGTCGAAGACATCACGGTGATTCTGCCACTGGATCTCCGAAGCATTCGCCGGGAAGAGAAACTCAGAGGAGAAGAGGAGACTCGCGTCTTCACTCTCGGCGGCCTCACGCACCATCTGGGTGCTCGTGAAAGTGGATTCTGTCTTCTTCGCGACCGGTGCCGCGCCCGCACCAAAGTCGGTCGCGAAATTCCAACCGGCCGCATCCGGAAGCGTCACGGCAGAAACCATTCCCGTGGCCGCGTAGTAGGCCTGGCTGCGTTTGCTGCTCGCGACAAAACCAACCGGATTTTTGTCATTGCTGAAGAAATCGATATTCCCGGCAGTCCCCGCGAGATCGAGATCGACACCAACCCAGGCGATGAAGTCATTCACGGCGCCCTCATCGAGGAGAAAGATCCCGGCAAGCGGCGCGCACTGCTTTTTGAAGGCTTCCAGCCTCGCCCGGTCCGCATTCGCTTTTTTCGCAATGTTAGCCAATTCCTCTTCAAACAACTTCTGCTCTTCGAGCTGGGCCTTCACAAAGCCGTGAACGACCTCACGATGCTCGTTGAGAAAGTCCGCGCGAACCGCATAGACATCGGCAATGACCCGGGATGCGGTTCGTGTCGTCAGAATCGGCTTCGCCCCTTTGACGCTGTCCTCGGCACCGGTTCCCACTTTTCCACCCGCGGTCAGGGTGAGGATGTCGGGAAAAATACAGGCCGCTCCGGCAAGTGAAGGATCCTCGCGGAAGGCACTTGCAGGATCGTGGGCCCGACCGTCGGCGGCAACTTCTTCGTTGTAGGTAATTTCGCTGACGTATTTGATTTCGACATCGCCGGGGGCGAGGCCGGCATCTTCGAGCAGGACCTGAACGAGATCCGCATGGGGACCGGATGCCTGCACCACGACTGACTTCCCTTTCAAATCGGAGAGGTCATCGATTCCTTTCGCAACGAATCCATCTGCTCCCGTCGACCAGGAGAGTTGAAAAATGACGACCGGCTCATAGTCGGGGCCAAAGCTGCTCACCGCTTCGGTCACGAGGTTGATCATCCCGGCCGTGCCGCGCAGAAAAGGGGCCCGTCCGGAGAGATAGTTCGCAACCTGCTGGTCAAAGTTATCGACGAGCTCGAGATTCGCGTTCACCCCCATCGCTTTCGCGAGTTTCGAATTCGCGTTCGGCGCGAGACCGTCATTACTGGAAACGGTGACCCCGTCAGCCGCCCAGGTGATGAGCGGGATGTTCACGGTACCCCGGGAGAGATCGACTTTGCCCGGCTTCACTTCCTTGAGAAAGGACGATGCCGAATAGGGCCTGGCCGGTTCGACGTAGGCGACTTCAGCGCTCAGAGTGGCCGGGAAAATGGCAGCCGTTGCGGCCGCGATTACTGCAAGGAGTGGAAAAAATAAGGGCGGCTTCATCATCGAAAAGATGCGCCGACTTTATCGAAATGCGAGAGCACTTTCGATTATAAAAGCGTGAAGCCTTTGTAGAACTCGCGGAGGTCGGGCTGTTGGAGTGATGCCTTCAGGCCTTTTCGATGCCTGCGCCCCCGGGCACAGAGAAGGGCTGAAGCCCTCACTCCAACCTAAAGAGGCTCACTCATCCTCGACCCGATCCAGCATGATTTGCAAGGCACCTCCGGAGCACCAGATCTCAAGCGCGAGACAGACGAGCGAGAGCCCCATGAGGAGCAGGGCAAGGACGAAAGAAACAAGCCCGATCCCGGACTGATCCCCGATCACAGCAACCATGGAAATCACGCAAAAGAGGAGACTGACCGCACCGAGCAGTTGCATCCACCTGATGAGCTTCAGGCGCTTACGGAGATTATCGATCTGGGCGCGAAGGGCTTCGTCCTTCAGTTCAATCCAGTCACGGTGCAGGTTCCGGACAAGGGCGGCGAGGTGGAGAAAGCGGTTCGTGTAGGCCAGAAAAAGAAGGCTGACCGCGGGAAATAACAGCGCCGGAGTGGAGATATCGAGAGTCATGAATGATCACCCCTTCCGAAGCACCCCTCCCTCCAGAATTTTTGCCCGCAGGCCGCCTTTTCCGACCAGAAACTTCAAGGCGCCCTTGCAGAGCGCTTCCTCCATCCAGAAACAGGGCTTCGCTTCCTCGGTGCCGAGAAACCTCACTCCCTGAATCTCGAACTCCTTCCCGATGAGCTCATTCAAGTCCTGATCCTCAACGATGACGTTGCGGCGGTAGCTCTCCGGGCCTTTGTCGAAAAGGGCAAATTCCTCACAAAGCCGGTCATGCGTGTCCTGTTCGAAAAAGGTGATCTGCCCGATGTAATCAGGCTTGTGGTCGAAATATCGATCCCCCTTGATCCCGCTCCCGGCGACACACTCGATCTCGTCGACCTCGATGATCGGGTTCGTGCCCGCAGGCTTGCCATAGTGACCTACATAGTTGTGGTTCGGCGAAATGAAGATGCGTGTGATTTTCACCCTTCCAAGGTAGTCCGAATTTCCCTGCTGGCAATTCGCCCCCAGGTGGATACGGTCGGGCTGAGTTTTTTACCCTCACTTTCAACGACCATGGCCAAAGGACCCAAGAATGCGATCACCCCCACCCGGGAGGAAAATTTTCCGGAGTGGTATCAACAAGTCGTCCGCGCCGCCGACCTCGCCGAGAATTCGGAGGTCCGCGGCTGCATGGTGATCAAGCCCTGGGGATACGGTCTCTGGGAGCAGATCCAGAAACAGCTCGATCAGTGGTTCAAAGACACCGGTCACAAGAACGCCTACTTTCCTCTCCTCATTCCGGTCAGCTATCTCGAAAAAGAGGCCACCCACGTCGAGGGATTCGCAACTGAATGCGCCGTTGTCACGCATCACCGCCTCGAGTTGAAGGACGGCAAAATGGTGCCCGCCGGTAAACTCACCGAACCCTACGTGATCCGCCCGACCTCGGAAACGATCATCGGGGCCGCCTTCGCGCGCTGGGTCCAGAGCTACCGTGACCTGCCGCTTCTCATCAACCAGTGGGCCAACGTGATGCGATGGGAGATGCGTCCCCGTCTTTTCCTCCGCACCGCCGAGTTCCTCTGGCAGGAAGGCCACACCGCCCACGAAACCGCTGAAGAGGCGATGGAAGAAACCACGAAGATGCACGAAGTCTACGAACGCTTTCTCACTGATCACCTCGCCGTGCCGGTCATCGCCGGTGAAAAGACGGAGGCCGAGCGCTTCCCCGGTGCGCTGAATACCTTCACGGTCGAAGCGATGGTCCAGGACCGGAAAGCGATCCAGGCCGGCACCTCGCATTTCCTCGGACAGAATTTCTCGAAAGCAGCCGGGATCGAATTCGAAGGACGCGAGCAGGGACGCGAATTCGCCTGGACGACAAGCTGGGGCGTGAGCACCCGCCTCATCGGCACGCTCCTCATGGCTCATTCCGACGACGACGGGTTTGTCCTCCCGCCGCGCGTGGCGCCAACCCAGGTCGTGATCATTCCCGTGACGCCGAAGCCGGAACACGAAGCGCCCGTCCACGAGGCCTGTGAAAAGCTCGCTGCTGAGATCAAGGCACAGCTTTTCCACGACGAAAAGATCTCCGTCGAAATCGACAAGCGTGACCTCGGTGGTGGCGTCAAGACCTGGGAGTGGATCAAAAAAGGCGTCCCCGTTCGCATCGAAATCGGACCGCGCGATCTTGAAAACGGCACCGTCGCGATGGCCCGTCGTGACCGTGCGCCGAAGGACAAGCAGTTCATCGCAAACGAAGAGGTCGTCTCCGGCATTGTCGAGACGCTGCAGTCGATTCAGGACACGCTCCTCAAGCGCGCCCGCGATTTCCGCAACGAGCACACCGTCGAGATCACCTCGATGGATGAGTTCCGCGCGTTCTTCACGCCGGAGAACAAAGACCAACCGGAGATTCACGGCGGTTTCGCCCTCGTCCACTGGGCCGGCGGCGTCGAGGAAGAGGAAGCGCTTCAGCAGGAGCTGAAAGTCACCGTGCGTTGTATCCCGAAGGACAAAACGCTTCGTGGAGAAGCAGGCACTTGCATCCTCACTGGAAAACCGGCCGAAGGCCGTGTCATTTTTGCGAAGAGCTACTGATCGGGAATCAATCCGCGAAACCAACGGGAGGCGTAACGGGGTCTGTCCGCTATGCCGAAAATCGCTATCATCGGGGCCGGTCTCTCCGGACTGGCCGCCGCTTTCCAACTTGCTGAAACGGAGGCGGAAGTCGTCTTGTTCGAAAAGAGCAAGGGCTTCTCGGGAAGAGCCGCGTCCCGGACCAAAAACGGTTGCCGCTACGACTACGGAGCGAACTACTTCAAGGTGAACTGCAACGACGTCGCCGCCCTTCTCTTTCGCGATCTTCCCACCGAGGGCCTCTGCCGCATCATGGGAGACGTCTGGACCTTTACCGCCGACGGCACGATCGAACCCGGTGATCCGAAGCTGAACGCCGGCGCGAAATGGAGCTACAAAGGCGGCATCAGTTCGCTCGGGAAGCTCCTGGTCGAGGTCGGAAATCTCCAGGTCACGAGGGAAACAACGATCACGAAACTGGAATACGAAGACGGCTCGTGGACCCTGATTGATGAAAAATTGAACTCTCATTCGGGGTTCGAAGCAGTCCTCCTCACCCCGCCCGCACCGCAAACGATCGCCCTGCTGAACGAGAGCGAAATCGATGAAGACCTCGTCGCGCACCTCACCGGGGAGCTCGCTCAGTCACGATATCACAGCCAGTTCTGCGTCGCCCTTAATCTCGCCGGCACCGTCACTCTCCCCGGCAACGCCTACGCCCTCATCAACAGCGATCGCGAACACGCCGTCGCCTGGCTCAGCCACGAAAATCAAAAGGCAGAACACGTTCCCGCAGGGGAAACTCTTCTCATTGCTCAGATGGCACCCGCGTGGACGCAGGACCACTACCACGATCCACAGGAGGACATCATCGCCGCGGCCCGCGAGGCGGTAAAGAAGCTCCTCCCAACAGAACTTCCCCCCCTGCAATGGGCCGACACCCAGCGCTGGCGCTACGCCCACCCCTACTCAGCCGCGAGCCTCGAAGCGATGAAGCCGGGAGCCGAGCTGGGGCTCTTCTTCGCCGGCGACGCCTTCATCGGAAAAGGCCGCATCCCCCGCGCGATTGAGACCGGCTTCGCCGCCGGGAAACACCTTCGTCAGTATCTCGCAATCGGATGAAAGTCCTCCTCACCGGCGCCAATGGCTACATCGGCATGCGCCTGCTTCCCGTGCTCCTCGATCAGGGACACCACGTTGTCTGTCTCGTCCGTGACGCCCGGCGCTTTCCGACCGCCCAACTTTCAACCCGGGAGAATGAACCCGGTCGACTTGAAGTCATCGAGGGGGACCTTCTTGATCGTAACTCCCTGACCGATATCCCGAATGACATCGAGATCGCCTACTACCTGGTTCATTCCATGGGAAGCGGCGCGAAAAATTTTTACGACCTCGAAGACCTCTCCGCACGGAACTTCCTTTGCGCTCTCGAAGGGTCTGCAGTGCAGCAAATCATTTACCTCAGCGGGATCGTCAACCACCCCAAGGAATCACTTTCCCCGCACCTCGCCTCACGATTGAACGTGGAGGAAATCATGCTGAGCGGAGCGATTCCCGCCACCGTGCTCCGCGCCGCGATCATTGTCGGGGCCGGCAGCGCGTCGTTCGAGATCATCCGGGATCTCGTCGAAAAACTTCCCGTCATGATCGCTCCGAAATGGCTGCGCAATCCCTGTCAGCCGATCGCGGTGCGCAATGTCATCGACTACCTCACCGGCGTGATCGGAAAAGAGGAAACTTTCCACGGCACCTTCAACATTGCCGGGCCGAAAGCCTATTCCTATCAGGATCTCCTCATGCAGTTCGCAGAAGTGCGGGGCCTCGGCCGCTTTCTTCTTCCTGTACCTCTGATCACTCCGAAGCTCTCGAGCTACTGGCTCTACTTCATGACCAATGCGAGCTATCCCCTCGCCCGCAGTCTCGTCGACAGTCTGACCTATGACATGTCGTCTTCGGAGGATCGCATCCGCGACATCGTCCCGCTGGACCTCATTTCCTACCCCGACGCGGTGAAGCGTGCCTTTTCCATGATCGAGCAGAATCAGGTCAAATCGAGCTGGATCGATTCGCTTTCGTCCGGACGCATGGATGTTCATCTTCTCCGCCGGATCGAAGTCCCGCGCCACGGCGTCTACACTGACCAGCGTATTCTCCCCTTCGACCGCGATCCCGAAGAAGTTGCCGAAAACATCTGGCGAATCGGGGGTAAGGAAGGGTGGTACTCGATGGACTGGGCCTGGAAGCTCCGCGGGATGATGGATCGCCTCATCGGAGGCTCCGGATTGAGACGGGGACGACGCCACCCCAGCGAACTCAATCCCGGAGACGCTCTCGATTTTTGGCGTGTGTTAGTATCCGATCGCGATAATCGAAGGCTCATTCTCTACGCCGAGATGAAACTCCCCGGCGACGCCTGGCTGGAATTTCAAATCGAACCCAATCGCAATGCGTCCATCGACAAGGCATGGCGACTCATCCAGACCGCGACCTTTCGCCCTCGCGGTCTTCTCGGACGGCTCTATTGGCTCGCGGTCCTGCCCTTTCACCATTTCGTGTTCACGCAGATGGTGAACGAAATTGTAAATCGAAAGCGGGAGGAGACTTAACCCGGTTGAGTGGATGAGCTAACCCTGTTGAATCTTGATCCTGATCCTAATCTTGCTCTGAATCCCCCGGGAGCTGGCCGGAGTCGGCTCCAAAGTGCAAGAGTAACAACAGTAACCAATGCCCGACGAAGTCACCATCTCCAAAAATTTCCGTAAGCAGGTCATTGCCTACATCGGGTCGAAAACCGGGGATCATCTCAGCAAACCGGGTCTCATCCTGACCTGGTTGCTTGCCGCCCTCGGGGCTCCCACTGCATTGGTTGGTCTCCTCGTCCCGATCCGGGAAGCCGGTTCCCTCGTTCCCCAAATGGTCATCAGTCAGTGGCTGAGGCGATACGAAATCCGGCGCGGCTTCTGGGTGGTCGGAAGTGCCCTGCAGGGCGTTGCGATTCTCGGAATGGGCTTTGTCGCTCTCTTCCTCACCGGTGCCATGGCGGGATGGTGCATTATCGGACTGCTCGTTCTTTTCAGCCTTTCCCGCGGGATCTGTTCGATCACCGGAAAAGACCTTCTCGGGAAGACAATTCCCAAAACGAAGCGGGGGCGTCTCACGGGCATTGCGTCATCGATCTCCGGTTGGGTCGCGGTCGCGGTCGGCATTTTCTTTGCCCTCAATCCCGCGAGTGAACTTCCGGTCGAACTTTTCGCCACTCTGCTCTTCGTGGCCGGGGCACTCTGGATCTTCGCCGCCAGCGTCATGAGCACGCTCATTGAAGAGCCAAGCGAAACCACGAAGGAGGGAAATCCCTTTCTCGATGCCCTCGCGAGCCTGAAACTTCTTCGTGAAGATCCCGTCTTTCTCAAATTCTGTATCGCCCGCGCCCTCCTCGCCAGCACCGTCCTTTCGATGCCCTTCTACGTCGTCCTCGCGCACCGCGCGACCGATGGAAAAGCCGCCAGCCTCGGACTCCTCATGATCGCCGGCAGTCTCGCCACTGCGCTTAGCGGGGCCACCTGGGGAAAGCTCTCGGATCGCAGCAGTCGCAAGACCCTCGGGATCGCAGGATTGAGCGCCGGGCTGATTGGCTGCCTCACTGCCGGCGTCTCCGGTATCGAACTGGATCGAATCGCCTCGCTCTGGCTTTACGGCGGACTCTTTTTCCTGATCGGTCTCGCCCACACCGGGATTCGCCTCGGACGAAAGACCTACCTTGTCGATCACGCCACGAACGACAATCGGGCCCGGCTCGTCGCGGTGAGCAACACCCTGATGGGGCTGGTCCTCCTCGCGAGTGGCTCCTTCGGACTGCTGGCCGGAGCCGTGGGCGAGCAGGTGGTCATCCTTGTCTTTGCGATCCTCGGTATTCTCGGCAGCGTCATGGCCTTTGGATTGCCGGAAGTGGAGTAAAGGAGAGTCCTGCTCCTTATCTTACCCTTGATCCCCAACTTCACGGAACGGGTCCAGGGCTTCTTCGATCCCAAGATAGAGTTCCTCTTCCCAGTCCACCGGGGCGATCTCCGGAAACTCTCTCGAGGTCCGAAAGTCCCGGGGGGCGATGATGGTCTGCACGTTCGATTTTCCGATCTGAGACACAATCGTGAAAAGGTCTTCGATCGCATCGTCGCCGATCGGAATGCAGCCGATCGTGACGGCACGTCCGTGAATGAAAATATCGCCGCCAAGAAATTCGCGATCCTCTTCCGCTCCCTTTTTCCGGTCGAAGGCATTCGGGTAATCCAGTTTTATCGAAAGATGGTAGCGGCTCTGCGGATTCAAATACTCGATTTCATAAATTCCTTCCGGAATCTGAAGGTCGCCCTCGCGAAGTTTCGGCCCTGATTTTCCGGAGAAGGCGGTGAAAGGGTAGGAGCGGATCTTTCGATGATTTCCCTCGTCATCGGTGAGCCAGACTTCGAGTTCGCGCTCTTCTTTCAGCCCGATGAGAACGAGCGCCGCCGCTTCCTCTTCTTCCTCAGCCGTGAGCCCCTTCCCTGCCGCGACGGTTTCGGCGACCACCGATTTCACGGTCTTGTTTTCTTTCACCTCCGCAAACACCGGACGCCAGATCGATCCGCCGGACCGATAGAGGATCACTCCAAGGACAAGCATGGCGAGAACAGACAACAGGAACCGAAGGCGTGAGGTCATGGTTGGCATCGTAACCACTACGCCTGCGGCGGTCACGTCTTTCACTCCAAATGAAACAACGCTCCAAATCCGATCTTCCCACGAAAACCTGTCCCGTTTGCGGACTCCCCTTCACCTGGCGGAAAAAGTGGGAAAAATGCTGGGACGAGGTGAAATTCTGCTCGGAACGGTGTCGACGGAATCGCTCCAGCATTCGTAACGCTGGGTCGAATGAACCCTGAGCCGTCGGTTTTCCTCCCCGCAACGCGTCACGAAGCGCGGCAACGCCTCTCCGAATTTCTCGCGGAGTCGGCCGGAAACTACGCCCACTTCCGAAATCATGTCCTCCCGGGCCATGGCAATGTCTCGCGCCTCTCTCCGGCGACCCGCACGCGGCTTCTCCTCGAAACGGAAATCTGTGAAGCGGCACGGGAGATGTTCCCGCCTCATCAAATCGAAAAATTCGAGCAGGAGGTCTGGTGGCGGCTCTACTGGAAAGGCTGGCTCGAAATGCGTCCTTCCGTCTGGAGAGACTACCAGACCGACCTCTCAGGCCTTGAGTGGAGCGATCGCGCCCGCGAAGTAGCCGCCGGCGAAAGCGGCGTCGCGATCATGGATCATTTCGCGAAAGAGTTGATCGAGACCGGGTATCTCCACAATCACGCAAGGATGTGGTGGGCCTCCTTCTGGATCCATGTTGAAAAGCTACCCTGGCAGCTGGGAGCCGATTTTTTCCTGCGGCATCTTCTGGACGGTGACGCCGCCTCGAACACGCTTTCCTGGCGTTGGGTCGCCGGTCTTCACACCAAAGGAAAGAGCTATCTCGTCCGTCGCTCGAATCTCGAACGCTACCTCGATGCGGTACTTCTCAATTCTAACTCAAAGGGCCTCAATCGATTGGAGAAATCAGCCCAACCTGCCGAACTGGAGTATCAGGAACCTCTCGATAGTAGGTCTGTCCCTCTATTCGAAAGTAAGGAGCCTCCCAATGGCAGGTCTGTCCCTCTATTCGAAAATCGGGTTGGAATCTGGATCCATGATGAGGATCTGCTCGTCGAAAACTCACCCATCGCGGAATTGGAACCATCCGCCCTCCTTGCCCCCGTCCCGACATCGCTCTGGGACACACATCGATACAGTGCAACGAAGCGTGAATTTCTGACCGGGACGCTGGGTGATGGCATCCGCCGGGCCAGTGAACATTTCAATCTTGCATCAGGTATTTCAACGACAGGCGACTTAGCGGAAGCGCTGGTTCAAAGCGCGATGGACAACCACCTTTCCACCCTCGTCACGATGCAGCCATTTACAGGACCACTTGCTGACCAGATTCCTCACGTCCGTGAAGCATTGCGGCAGAAGAACATCTCGCTTCGCCTCGTTCAGCGTCCCGGCGATGTCGCGGCCATGAACTTCGCTACCGCCGGTTTCTTCGGCTTCTGGAAGAAGACTGCTGCTCTCCGCGAAGCGGTGCCGGTTTGAGACATTTTAACGATTGATTCAACCCCTAATACCCCTCACATTCCGCCCTATGGAAAACGTCATCATCATCGGTACCGGTTGCGCCGGCTGGACTGCAGCAATCTACACAGCACGCGCCAATCTGAATCCTCTCGTGCTCGCCGGTGAGCAGCCCGGCGGCCAGTTGACGACAACGACCGAAGTCGAAAATTTCCCCGGTTTCCCCGAAGGTATTCAGGGGCCCGAGCTCATGATGAACATGCAGAAGCAGGCTGAAAAATTCGGCACCCGCGTCGAATACGATCTCGTCAGCTCGGTGAAGAAAGAGAACGAGGGTCATTTCACGCTTGAGACGCAGGGCGGAACGACGCATCAGGCGAAAGCAGTCATCGTAGCCACCGGCGCGATCCCGCGCTACCTCGGCCTCGAGAACGAAATGTCCCTTGTCGGACATGGCGTCACTTCCTGCGCGACCTGTGACGGTGCGTTCTACCCCGACGTTCCCGTCGCCGTGATCGGTGGGGGAGACTCTGCCTGCGAAGAAGCGGATTTCCTCACCAAGTTCGCGAGCAGGGTTTACCTCGTCCACCGCCGCGATGAGCTTCGCGCCTCGAAAATCATGGCGGATCGCGTTCTCGGAAACGAAAAAATTGAGCCGGTCTGGGATTCCGAAGTAAAAGAATACCTTACCGACGACGAGGGTGAAGTCCGCGCCGTTACGCTTCTCAACAACAAAACCAACGAGTCGTCCGAACTCGAAGTGAAGTGCGTTTTCGTGGCAATCGGTCACGACCCCGCAACCGGCTTCCTCGACGGCTCCGGCGTCGCACTCGATGACGAGAAATACATCATCCAGAACGGCCACGATACGAAATCGAACATCGAAGGCCTCTTTTCTGCGGGCGATGTTTCTGACCATGTCTACCGTCAGGCGATCACCGCTGCGGGCAACGGCTGTCAGGCTGCTCTTGATGCCGAGCGCTATCTTGCCGCTCTGTGAAAGTCGCGAAGATTCCGCTCCCCGAGATTGGCTTGCCTAGCGAGCCCTCTGGTCGTATCGTTGCGGTCAGGCCTTGAACTATGAGTGGAATGAAAACGATAACCTTTGCAGCAATCGCAGCCGCTGGAATTTTTGTTCCAGCAGCTCAAGCACAGTTCCACAACAAAACGCAAACCGGTCAGGCCGCGATCAATCAACAGGCCATTCAGCAGGCCCGTGTTCAATCAGCGGGCTCACACGCTCACGCCGGCGCAGCGTTCTCCGGTGGCGACATGATTTTACCGGAAGGGAAACGTCAGGCACTGGGACAGTGGAATCCCCGTATCAGCCAAATGGCAGGGAAGAATGCGGAAATCTGGGGACGCGCCATTCACCACACCGACGGAAGTTACACTGAGTCCAAGCAGGACAACCTTTCCAATACTTTAGAGCAAGAGACCAAGAGCAAGAACGGAACCCGACTTCAACGACGCATGGTCATGCTGGATCAATCCGGACGCCCTTCCGAAGTCATGATCTACGATGGCCGTGATCAGTTTAAATATCGAGGCCTCCTCCTCTACGACACCCTTGGTCGTTTTGTAGAAGAGCAGGTTTACGACGCGCAGGGCACCCTGATCCGACGAAAAGTTCAGGAATACACGCCACAGGGACTTAAGAAACCCGCTCGCAGTTGGGACTACGTCGCGAACGTTCCCGCAGATCTCCGACTCGTCATCACCGAAGAACCACTCCCCGGGGAGCAGGCCCCTGCCGCTGCGGATACACCTGAGAAACGGGGACTCTTTGGTCAGCCGAAATCCAACCAGCAGGCCGTTCCTCAGAATCAGGAGCAGGCGTCGCAGCAGAACACTACCGACGACGGTACTTCCGAAAAGCGCAAAGGTCTCGGCCTGGGACGACTCTTCGGGAAAAAAGACTAGAGGCCGGTGAACCCGCCCTGCCCGACGGGAATTGATGAAGCTATCCCCCGCTCAGTCTCTGGCTTTGCTGATTCTGTTGGGACTGTCTGTCTCAGGGTGGCTGTATGGCATCTATTGGAAACGTGTCGCCAGCGGAAGCGTCTTCACGAAAGAGGAAAAAGTCATGATTCAGCTCCAAGACCAAATCCAGGTCCTCACGGATAAAAATGCTGAGCTGAACGCGCGGATTTCGGAACTCAACAATCCGGACGGAGAAACAGAGATTACGGCAAAAGAGAAGCCTGCGCCAGTCACGCCCGGCGTGACCGCGCCCTTCGAAAAGATAGAGCTTCCGAGGAAGGGATTCTAAAATCGGGTCTCTTTGAATCCCGTGATGTCCGGCGTAAAGAGATTGCCGGGGATTCCCACGTTCGGAATGACCCGATTGAATGCTGTCTTCACGTAAGAGCCGTCCGAGAGAACGATTTCCATGCCGCGCAGACGATAGTCATCACGACCGACGATGAAGGTGAATGTCTTTACCCCCCGGCCCGCCTGCCCCTTCGGCTGCGTCACGATTTGGTAGGTCGATCCCGATGTGTCGATGCTTTGCACACTGTATCTGCGCTGAAACTCGCTTGTGGAGCGGGGAAAGCCCGTCGCCATCGCCATGAGACCGTGAGGAACATCCCCGGAACTCGCAGAACGTCGCTCGTATTTTTTCATCGCAGTCCGGATGATGTATAGCTGACCATTGTGCTTCGTCACGATCGTCTGGGGAGGGCTTCCGACCTGCCAACGAAACTGATTGCTCCCGTAATTCAGCCAAAGAGATCCTGACTGACGAATCGGAACTTTGATGGATGTCATCGTTCTCGTCTGGGTGAAGTCAATCTGGATCGTGCGGACGCCGCTGTTCGTCGACATCCAGCGTTCGACCACGGACAAATCGGCCCCATTGGAAACGAGAGGGAACGCGACGAGAACAAGGCACCCGGCAAGGAATAGAGACAAGTGCCGTCTGAAAGAAACCATCATCTGGAGATACTAAACATATCTTAACAATTTGTCAGCTGGAAAGACGATGCGCCCAACGATACCAGCGCGGCAGGAGCCAGACCGCTGCCATCATATTCGCGAGAATACCAATGGCACAAACGACACCCAGACTCGCGAGGCCGTAGGCCGATGCACTCGCCAGCGAACCGAACCCGATGGCGGAAGAGGTACCGCAGAAGACGAGCGCTTTTCCGATCCCCTGCCTCGCTTCTCCGACGTCGCCGCCACTTCTTCGCAGCGCGAAGATCATGTGAATGCTGAAATCGAGCCCCGTTCCGAAAAGCAGCGGGAGTCCGCAAATGTTAAACGAGTTCCAGCTCATTGGCGTCCAGACCGTGAGCAGGACGATGATGCAGCCCGTGAACACCAGGGAAAACAGGCTGAGGAGCAGATCCTTCCATTCGCGGAAGACCACCCCGAGCATGAGGGAAAGGAGACCCATCATGGGGAGAAAGACCCGCAGGATGTCCTGTCCGATTCGTTCATTCAGCGCCGTCCCCAGCGATCCGAGGCTGGCCACCACCGTGTTCGGACCGCAAACCGAAGCCACCCATTCCCGGTCCTTCGGGTTGGCCGGCTTCACGGTGGCGAGTGCCGCGTAGACTCCCTCTTTCTCCGCGAAAAGACGGTCGATCGACCACTCGGCAAGTTTCCCCGTAGGCAGCGCCAGTTCACCGTCCGCGAGTAGGTTCGCATAGTCACGCCACGCCGCGAAGACCGTACCCGTAAGGCGCGCTCCCTCTTCAGAAAAACCCGCATCATTCAATTCAGAAAGCAGCCGTGACTCGTCCGTGAGCAATGACTTGATCGTCTCGAGATTCTCGAACTGCTGCTCCGGCTGGGGAAGAAATGCCGTCGGCAGGACATACTGCGTCAGAAGACCCGCCTCTTTCGCCGATTCAATGCGCTCCGCGGCCGCGTTGAGCTCTGCATTGAGCGCTTCGATCGAATCCCCCGTGATCACCGTCGGTACTGCATTCTCACGACCGGTCAACTCGGACTGCAATTGCTGCCAGGCCACCATCGAAGGGCTTTCGCGAATTCTGAAAGGATGAAAATTAGCCTCGAGGTGGGGCATTTCCTTCCATCCCATCGAAAGGATCGCCCCAACCGGAACGAGGATCGCCAGCACCCCCGCGGAAACCCGCGTCACCCCTTTGCCTGAAAGTTCGACACCGCGTTTCCTCACCACATCTTTGTTAAAGCTTACCGCAACCGGCCCGAACCCGTAGAGCATCACGAGCGCCCCGACAACCACGCCCATCGCCACGAGATTTCCCATTTCCGCCAGACCCGGAAGCGAGCTCAGGTTCAGGGAAAGGAAGACCACTGCGGTCGTCGCGGCCGCCCAGAGAATTCCGGGGCCCACCGACCGACGGAGCGCCCTGGCATCCCCTCCCGAATCCATCGCCTCCCGGTAGAGAACAATGCCGTAGTCGACCGCCAGACCCATGAGGATCGCGGCAAAACCGGCGCTCATGACGCTGAGATCACCAAACAAAGCTCCACCAATCAGAATAGTGATCGCAAGGATCGCCAGCATCGCCGAAACTAACCACGCAAGGGGGCGGGTCCGGCGGTGCATGATCCAGAAGAGCAAAGAGATCAGAAGCATCGTGGCGACCACTGAAACCGTCATGTCTCTCTCCATCTCCGTTCCGACCTCAGCCATGAAAGCCGGAGTTCCCGTGAGCCCCACCTCGATCACCGCTTCGTCCGCCTGCGCCGCAGTCCACTCACGCTCCCACTCCTCCACGAGAACTTTCACTTTCTTCAACCAGACATCGGCGTCGCGGTAGTTGGTAAAATCGACCCCGGCACCCTCGACATACATCACCTGAAAAGTTCCATCCGGCGAGGTCATCGGATCCGGACCCGAGGCCCCGCCCCCCTCTGCATCCATGAGCTCCCCGATCTTTGAAAACCCGAGAGGATCGTAACTCGTCACGATCACATCCTGATCAAAGAAGCCGCTTTGCAGCGATGCCATTGCTTCGCCGATCGCCACCGCTGCACCATCGGCAGAGAGTCTCGCTTCCAGCTCAGCGAGATTGGGAGCCGGGCCATTCATCCACAACCAGGCCAGCAGCCCACCACCCTCCGTCACCAGTTCGGTAAGGGATAGCTCGCGGAAAACTTCGCTGATCAACTCAGGCGTTTCCTCCATCTTTGCCGAAAGCGACAGAATTGCCTCCTCCGCGAGGAACGCCTCCTCCGCTTTTACGGTCACAATCAATTGCCCGTCACGACTGAAGTAGCGATTCAGCCGCTCCATTCCCTGAACCTCCGGAAGATCCGCCGGCAGCATTTCATACAAAGTTGCCGAAAACTGCACCCGCAAAATGCAAAAGGCGGCAATCGCGCCAATCACGTTCACCACGAGAATTGGATGCAGACGGGTCATGAGACGGGGGTGCTCTCAGGCAGGGCCCCACCATAGCGCAGAAAGCCCGATTTAGACAACACTCCGAAGGAAAGAGGAAACTTAGACTGTCACTCCTGCGGCTCAGAAATTACGCCTCTCTGCAAATCCCGCAGCACCCGCAACTCTCC
>JARGOP010000069.1 GCA_029233965.1 Verrucomicrobiales bacterium
TTGGAAAGACTTCTGGTCGAACAAAGCCGCATAACAGGCACTTTCCTTCACACCCGGTAGGCCGTTTGCGGGGAGAATTTCGGGTTGGCCTGGACTGCGAGAGAGAGGATGAAGGACGTGCGACCGATGCTGGCGACGTGAGGCGTGATGTCGACATCCATTGCCGAAAGGACGATGGCGGGAGCGGCCACGATGCAGAGCCTGACAAGAATTAAATTCTCAAGGCACGCGTGCTTGCCGGAGCGGCTTCTTCGCAGAGGACGGCTGTTCGACAGGCTCTTCGCTCCGACACCGGTTCCGGGTTTCCGCTTCTACGGTTGGAAAAGTCGTTTGCCGTTGTGAAGCGCTTCAGTAATTCCTCACGCTGCTTCAGCGATTTGACAATCCGGGGACAACCGCCGGGAACTCTTGTCCTACCATTCCTTAATCTCACGAGGATGGACGAGCCGGACGCTTGCCGGCCAGTCGGCGCCTTCTTCAATCCAACGGCGGAGGATTTCCATCCTCACGCCCCAGATTTTGTCGGGCGTCGGAGGCATTGCCTTCTGATGGATTCCCTCCAGTGTCAGCACGGTGATGAGGCGACTTTCATCCGGCTTTCCGGGAACCAGTATCGGGGGATTGTTCCCGGTGGTCATAGCAAGTTCACGGGTTTCGAGATTGAGATTGCCGTTTGCGGGGGCGTCTTCACTGTTGTGGCACTCCAGACAGTTGATGATCAGGAGCGGTCGGACGTTCTTTTTGAAATCAATCTTCCCGGCGGGAACGGAAGTGGGCCAGGTTGGCAGATTGTCTTCGCCGGTCTGCGTTTGAATGACAATGAAGACGGCAACGATGGCGAGGACCGCAATGAGAGTGATGGAACGGCGAAGCATGGTGTTCATGAAAACCGGAAGGGTGAGTTTCGAATAGCGTTGGGGAGCGGGTCACGGCGGGTTCACAGCGGGTTCACTTTCGTGGGGTCAGATTCGGCGGTATTTCTCGAGTTCGATCTCGGCTCTCTCTAGCCGGTTGAGCACCTCAAGCCACTGGCGAATAAGGTGGAAGCTCATGCTCTCCCGTTGGTGGAGCCTCGCGATGAGGCGGCAGCGTTGAATTGCCTCACGCCGAAATACAGGATCACCTCTCCGATCGAAGGAGGCCGCGGAAACCATCCCGGCATGTTCCAACTCCCTGATAAGATCGCGATGAATCCCGGTGGCTTCGCTGAGTTCGTCGAGATCAAGCAGAGAGGGTTCGACGCAGGCTTGCAGGGTGCGAACGATAGTTGTGCGGGTTACGGAGCGGTTCATCATCATCATCATCCTGCTTTTCGATTCTAAAATCTCACCGTGAGCTTTCTCATCTCAGGGAGGCAGGATAACCGCGTTTTTCCGGGGCGGCGCGGCGGCAATTGTCTTCCGCTTTGCCCCGGTTGTTCTCAGCGGCTGAGCAACACAATTGTTCCCTGCACGGGGGTGCGGAAAATGTCGAGCGTCCGGCGGCAGATGGCGCGTGAGGAGAAAGGGGGAGTGCAGAATAGCAATATTCGCAGAGAGTCGGGATCGCGTCTTCACTAAGGTAAGGAGTGATGCTCCCTGACACAGACAATGCCCCCGGTTTCCACAATCCGTCGGGCGCAGTGGCTGCTCCCGTCTTTGAAATTGACTCGGTGACAAAAGTCTACCTTCAGGGGGAAGTTGAAGTGCATGCGCTCCGCGGGGTGAGCCTTGAGTTGTCCAAGGGGGACTTCGTCGTTCTCTTAGGCCAGTCCGGAAGCGGCAAATCAACGCTTTTGAATATCATGGGCGGGCTTGATACCCCCACTGAGGGAAGGGTCCTCTATGCCGGGCGCGACATTGGAGAGTTTTCTGAGCGTGAACTGACTTTCTATCGCCGCGAGAATGTGGGCTTCGTTTTTCAGTTCTATAATCTCATTCCCAGCCTGACCGCCCGGGAGAACGTGGCTCTCGTCACGGAAGTGGCGTTGGATCCGATGACTCCGGAAGACGCTCTCGCACTCGTGGGATTAACAGAGAGACTGGACCATTTTCCGTCACAGCTTTCCGGTGGGGAGCAGCAGCGTGTCGCCATTGCCCGTGCCATTGCGAAGCAGCCCGATGTTCTTCTCTGTGATGAACCGACGGGCGCCCTTGATGTGGAGACAGGAGTGGCGGTTCTCGAAGCGATCGACAGGGTGAACCGTGATCTCGGAACGACCACTGCGGTCATTACCCACAACGCGGTCATCTCGGACATGGCTCATCGAGTCATCACGCTATCGGATGGTCGAATCGCCCGGGTCCAGGAGAATGAGAAACGGTTGCCTCCTTCGGATTTGAAATGGTGAGCAGGCATGAAGACGCTGAACCGGAAACTACTTCGCGATTTGTATGGCATGAGGGGACAGGCTCTTGCCGTTGCCGCGGTGCTGGCCTGCGGGATCGCTGTCTTTGTCATGTCGATGTCGACGATGGTGTCGATCCGATCCGCGAAGGAGAGTTACTATTCTGCCTATCGCTTCGCCGATATCTTTGTCCTTCTGAAACGGGCTCCCAACCGGTTGGTGGAAAGGGTTCGTGAGATCGAAGGCGTTTCGGCGGCCGATCACCGTGTCATTCAAGCTCTCACTCTGGATATGCCCGGGATGAACGAACCCGCGACGGGGCGGATCATCTCTTTGCCGGAAACGGAGAGAGGCGGACTCAACGCCTTGTATTTGCGCGCGGGACGCTGGCCTGAAGTGGAAAGAGAGGGGGAAATTGCGGTGAGTGAAACTTTTGCTCTGGCTCACGGGATTCAGCCCGGAGACAGGATCAAAGCCACTCTGCGCGGCAGGCTCCGGGATTTCACGGTGGTCGGAATCGCGCTGTCTCCCGAGTATCTGATCCAAACGGAGCCGGGAGCATTCTTTCCGGATGACAAACGCTTTGGAGTCTTCTGGATTCGCCACCGCCAACTGGAGGCCGCTTCTGACATGGAGGGCGCCTTCAATGATCTTACGCTACGTCTCGGAAGGGGAGCGATGCCGGAGGAAGTGATCCGGCAACTCGACCGCCTCCTTGAACCTTACGGAAGCACGGGTGCCTATACCCGCGACGATCACTACTCTGCCCGTTTCGTCGAGGACGAGTTGAAGCAGCTTCGCACCATGGCGACCATTCCCCCGGCCATTTTTCTGGGTGTGGCGGCCTTTCTTCTGAATATTTCGTTTCGCCGCATGCTCGTGTTGCAGCGTGAGCAGATTGCAACCTTGAAGGCGTTTGGCTACACGAATGGAGAGGTGGCGTTGCACTACTGCAAGCTGGTCGCTGTTATTGTTTTGATAGGTGGGATCGGCGGGTGTCTTCTCGGAAGCTGGATGGGAAAGGGGAATACGGAAGTGTACGGGGAGTTTATTCACTTTCCGTTCACGGAGTATCTCTTCGATCTGAGAATCTATCTGATCGCGATCGTCCTGTCGCTGGGCGCAGGTGCGCTTGGTGTATCGGGAGGTTTGAACGCAACGATCAAGCTCGTTCCGGCGGAGGCGATGCGACCGGAGCCACCTGCGAAGTATCGGTCGGCGGCGTTTGAAAAGACAGCTTGGTATGCCTCGCTGACACAGACGACCCGAATGGTTCTCCGGGAGATTTACCGCCGCCCTCTGCGTGCTTTTCTTATGTCACTGGGGGTCGCTTTTTCCTGCGGGATCCTGATCATCGGGAATTTTGGTAAGGATGCGATCTACTACCTGATTGATTTTCAGTATGGTCTTGCCGAGCGGGATGATGCCCGGATCCAGTTTGTCGAAGCTCTTTCCTACCCGGCGATCTATGAGCTCGATGCCATCGAAGGAGTGATTCGGGCAGAGCCGTTTCGAGCGGTTCCGGTTAAAATGATCAAAGGGCCGCGGGAAGAACGGCTGAGTGTTATCGGGATGGCGGAAGGAGGAGAGCTCTATCGTCTCCTTGACGAAAACGAACAGGTGATTCCGGTGCGGGGTGATGGGCTGATCCTCTCCACGGTCGTGGCCGACCTCCTGCAGGTCTCGGTTGGAGATGAAGTGGAGGTTCATATTCTTGAGGGTGAGCGGCGAAAGGTTCGGGTGAAGGTTTCCGGACTGGTCGCTGAATTTTCAGGGATGTCCTCCTACATGAATCTGGAGGCGCTTGGGAGATTGCTCGGCGAAGGGCGCTCGGTATCGGGTGCCTATCTCAGTCTGGATTCCGATCAGGCCGAATCTGTTTTCGTTGCTTTGAAACAGCGCCCGCGTGTGGCAGGCGTTTCCCTGAAGCAGGCGACGATGAAGGGCTTCATGGACTCGATCGCGGAGAATATCCTCCGGATGCGCCTCTTTAATGTTGGCTTTGCGATCACGATTGCGATTGGCGTGATCTACAGCGGTGCACGAATCTCATTTTCGGAACGGGGCCGGGATCTCGCGACTCTCCGGGTGATCGGTTTCACCCGGGGCGAAGTGTCACGAATGCTTCTCGGGGAGTTGGCTATTGTGACTCTGGTAGGAATCCCGGTTGGTTTTGCGATCGGCTATGGACTGTGTCTCTGGATGTCTGTCGCCATGAGCTCGGATCTTTTCCGAATTCCTTTTGTGTTGAATCTTTCCAGCTACGGATTTGCCGGAGTGGTTATCCTGATGGCGTCCGTCGTTTCGGGGTTGATTATCCAGCAGAAAGTCAAACACCTGAATCTGGTGTCGGCATTAAAAGTGAGAGACTGAAATGAAGAAAAAATCAAATTCCCGGCCACAGAAGCGAGTCGCAAAGTGGGCCGCTGCTCTGATCGTGATCGGAGCCCTTGCCTGGTATTTTGCAAAACCGAAACCGGTGGAAGTGGATGCCGGAAAGATCCTTCGTGGACCGATGCAGGTGACGGTTGATGACGATGGAGAAACGAGAGTTCGTGAGCGCTATGTGATCTCAGCACCGCTGGCGGGAAGGCTTCTCCGCGTGAAGCTGGATCCGGGTGATCCTGTGGAATTGGGGGACGTTCTCGTGACTCTTGACCCGCTTGCTCCGGATCTCCTTGATCCGCGGACGCGGGCGCAGGCGGAGGCCATCGTTTCGGCGGCAGAGTTGGCGGTGGATCGTGCGAAGCGGGAACTGGACATCAGTAAGGCGAACCTGGACAGGGCCGAGAAGTCTTATCAACGATATCTGAAACTCAGCGAAACCAATTCGGTTGCGGAAGCGGAGATTGAAGAAGCGGAGCGGGCCGTTTTTGCAGCCCGTCATGGGAATGCCGCATCGGAGGCTTCGGTTTTGATCGCAGAGTTCGAACTCGAACAGGCCAGAGCCGCTTTTCTGAGGACGGGAGATCCGGGTGAGCGGGAGGATTCCGGGGCGGGCGATGATTGGAATTTCGTGATTCATGCTCCGGTCGACGGGGTCGTCCTTCGTCTCTACGAAGAGAGTAGTCAGGTCGTCCCGATGGGAGCCCCGTTGCTGGAGGTGGGAGATCCCGGTGATCTCGAAATGGTGGTTGATGTTCTTTCGCAGGATGCGGTGAAGATTCGTCCGGGGCAGCGGGTCATTGTCCGCCACTGGGGCGGGGAGAAACCTCTTGAGGGCTTTGTCAGGCGAGTTGAGCCGTCCGGGTATACGAAGGTTTCCGCTCTCGGTGTCGACGAGCAGCGAGTCGATGTCATTATCGATCTTGAGACCCGGCCGGAAGGGGATGAATGGCTCGGAGATGGCTTCCGAATTGAGGCCGGCATCGTGACCTGGGAGGATGAGGGGGTTCTTCAAGTGCCGGCGGGGGCTCTTTTCCGGGACGGTAGCGAATGGTGCGTTTTCGTGATTGAGCAGAACCGGGCCGTGATGCGCTCTCTTCAGTTGGGTCAAAACAATGGAGACGTTGCCGAGGTGCTCTCAGGAATTGGCGAAGGGGCTGAAGTGATTCTTCATCCCGGAGATCGTATTTCCGAAGGCGCCCGGGTGAAAATTCGAAACTGAGTTCTGCGAGGGGTGGCCGGTGGGGATTGCCATTCTCTTCGAGATCGTGCACGAGGGGCTCACTCAACCCTGTTGGATCATTGACCTGACCCTGTCATGAGGTCGAGCCGTGGTGGGTCGCGAATTCATGCAGGGCGGTTTGAGCGAGAATGTATTCGGTGATGTTGGCCATGGTAAGCCAACCGGTGAGCCGACCTTCCTTATCCACGACGGCAGCGGCAGTGAGCCTGGAGTTTCGTAATTTTTCCCAGGCTTCGAGCAGTGGTGCATCGGCTTCAATTTGAAATGGGATGACATCGATCATGTCGCTCACGAGAGCATGATTGCCCCGCTCCCGGAGAGTTCTGAACAGCTGCGCCTGAGTCACGATCGCAACGCACTGCCCTTTGTCGTTGACGACAGGAAAATCGACTTGGGAGGTATCGAGCAGGCATTTGACGACCTCCTCGATCGACTCCGTGAGATGAAGGGAGTGAAACTCGGTGACGGCGGCGTCGGAGGCAGTTGTTCCCACGAGAAGATGTTCTGTCTGCACCATCGTCGCCTCGGATTTTGCAGCAAAAAAGACGAACAATGAGATGAGAAAGAGGATGGGTTGTCCGGTGAGAATGGCGATGAGACAGCCTGCCACCGCGAGTGATTGGCCGATCGCAGCGGCGATGGTTGTCGCGCTCTCCCGGGTCATGAAGTATCCAAGGATGGCGCGGAGAATTCTTCCTCCATCCATGGGGAATGCAGGAATGAGATTGAAGAGAGCGAGTATCAGATTAATCCAGATGAGGAGATCGAGAACATTGCCCGGCATCTCGCCCGGCGCCGGCAGTGCCCATCCTGATGACTGAGACCGGAAGAGGAGCAGGACTGTCGCGATGACCAGATTCACGAGAGGGCCGACGGCGGCGATGAAGAGTTCCTGCTCGGGTTCTTTCGGAATGCGGGAGAGCCTCGCCAACCCGCCGAGCGGAAACAGGGTGATGCTGGGAGTCGTGATTCCGTAGCGGAGGGCGGCCGCGGCATGGCCGAATTCGTGGGCAAGCACGCAAAGGAAGATCGTGACAATATAAGCGACCCCGAGCAGAGCCTCGGCAGGGGAGCCGTTGACCCAGAAGGAGGTCCCCACCCAGGCGAGAAGGAGAATGAAGGTGAGGTGGATTCGCACCTTCGTCCCCGCAATTTTCGCAATCGTAAAGGACCAGGACATCAGGATGCGTCAGGGGTGGTGGACGGATCCGGTGTTTCAGAAGCGCCGCCGAAGAATCGCCACATCTTGATCCCTCTGTTGATATGATAGACTTCGGTGAAGCCGTCTTCGAGAATGGCGGGGAGTGCCCGGCGACTCCGGTAGCCACCTTCGCAATACAGTAAAATTGGCTTTGACCGGTCGAGTTCAGCGATGCCCTTTGTATCGAGTTTCCCGTTCTCAAAGGGAGCGTTGACGGCGCCGGGAAGATGGACTTTGTGAAACTGCTCAGAAGGTCTCACATCCACCGGCGTCAGTTCCGTTTCTTGTTTGAAAATGCGCAGTGCCCCGGTGGTGTGAAGATTTTTCGCGAAGCTTCCATTCTCACGACGCTTGAATTGGCGGTTGTCCCACGTGAACTCGAACAGATGCCAGAGCAGGATGATGAGGACGAGGGCGCCGATGACGATCAGCGTGGTGGCAGGTATGGTCATATCCTGATCGATCAGATCATCAACTTAATGTGAGAGAAAAAGAGCCGTCGTGCCATCGTGAATCAGCTTTTCGGTGAAACTGCCTACGAAGTGGTCTTTGATGAAGCGCTTCGAGTGAATCCCTGCGACGATAAGGTCTGTTTTTGCGATCAATTCATCGGTGACCACCTCTTCGATCGGTTCTTCGCTGACGAGAAGGTTTCCCGCGCGCTGCCCATGTGTCTCAAGCAGGGTGGCTGCTGACTTTGCCAGGAACCCGCCTTCGGCTTCGTTTTTTTCCGCGACGACGATCATGATATCGAAATCGTAGGCAGAGGCAAAGGGGAGAAAATCGTGGAGAGCGCCCGCCGAGGCATGGCTGCCGTCGAAAGCGATCAGAACCGACCTGGGATCCATGAGTCCATCTGAGGGGACGGCTAGAATCGGGGTGACGGTTTCCTCCAGCATTTTGTCGAGGGTGTCACCATGGCCACCTCTTGTTTCAAAGTGGAAGGAGGTTTCCAGGCCGATGACGAGCAGGTCGTAGAACATCGCGGAGCTTAAGAGTTTCTGTGCCGGAATGCCCTCGTAGGCCGTTTCAAGGTGGGGAACCTTTGCTTTTTCGCATTCAGAGACAAACATTTTGAGACAGTCATCGAGAACATCTCTGGCGTGGTCGACTTTGTTTTTGACCACGTCGATCATCATCGGGTAGTAGGGGCCGATCGCCGGGATGATGTTGGATCGAATCTCCGCCGAGTCGAGAACGACCACTCCTGCCACCCCCGCGCCGTGCTTCTTTGCGATCTGGCAGGCGGTTCGGGTCGCTGCCTCCGCATAGATCGAGGGATCGAGTGGAACAAGGATTTGTTTCAACGACTTCTTCATGGAACGACGGTAGCACGGGTGTTGCGACCTTCTGGCCGCCGGTTGCCGAAGATCAGGCCTTTTTTGTTTTCGCCGGCTTTGAAATGAATGGATGCTGACCGGGGAGCAATCATGGCGTGGCTGATGCCAAGCATTGCCGCGAATCGTAGAGGGACCTGTGCAATTTTCTTTCGATGAGTAATTCGAGACGGAGCAGGGCATGAAATCAGCAGAGGTATATGTCATCGCGAACGCCGGTTCGATTCGGGTTTGTCGAAGGACGGGTGGAGACACTGAACTTGGCGGTGAGCCATCGCACCTCAAGGAAGTTCCGTTGGATCCCTCCATCAAGCTTCCGGCAAAGGAGGATACTATTCCAAGTGATCGACCCGGTCGATTCGACAGTGGAGGGCGTGCCGGCAGCGGAAACAACCTCGTCCACGGGGAGCGCCATGGAGCGGATCAGGAATGGGAGAAGCGACAGGGCCGGGCCCTGGCCGAAGCCGTGGAAAAAACGATCGCTCAGCAATCACCGAAATCGTGGGCGCTCTTGGCTCCTGGAAAATGGCTTCCTCTCATCGCTGAGGCGCTATCCGATGAGACGGGACGGACCCTGGTGGCGACGGAGGCGATTGACCTGACAAAACACACGCTGAAAAATCTGGAAGAGCGGTTTCTTTCTTCGTGATCCGCCCGGTTTGACGGGAAATCACCGGGTTCACATCGGAAACTCCTGAGGCCTTTCCGGGGCTAACGGCGATTGGCTCGATTGCGTTGTCGGAAGTTCTATTCTCCGGGCTCAGAAGCAAGGTCGGTCAGAAATGACTTTGCCCTGACTGCTCCGCTCAGAATTTCGTCAGGTTCGCCGTTGCCGGATAATTCGAGGACGAATGTGCCCTCAAAGTTCTCGCGGGTCAGTTGTTGGAGGAGTGGTCGCCAGGCGATATCCCCGTCGCCGGGGGGGAGATGATCATCCCATTTGCCACGGTTGTCATTGGCGTGAATCATACTCAAGTGGCCGGAAAGCTTGTTCGCGACTCGTGATAGGTCTCCGGAGAGGAAGGCGTGCCCTGTATCGAGACAGGTCTGCACGTTTGTCGATTCGATCGCCCCGAGTAGATACATGAGGTCGGCGATATGACCGAACATGAGGTGGGGCAGCATGTTCTCCAGCAAAAGAGTCACGTTCAGCCGGGCGCAATGATTTGCGACGTCATTGAGAGACTCGGCCGCGAGTTGCACCTTGGGATACCACTCGTGGGGAGACAGGTTCCGTTCTTTCTCCGGGCCGGGGTGGAGGACGATATACCGGCTCCCCAGTTCCTTTGCCGCGTCGCAGGCAAGGCGGAGTTCATCGATGGATCGATTTCGTGTCGACTCGTCCCAGGAGGAGATGTCGATGCTGTCAGCAAAGGGGGCGTGAAAAGAGAGGGCACGCAAGCCGGACTCGCGGATCCGTTTGCCGGCGCTCTGCAATTTTGCGTACTGATGAAAATCGAGGTGAGCGGGGTAGGAGCAGATTTCAAGATCGGTAAACTCATATTTCGCGAACCAAGGCAATACTTCTTCAATGGGAGAGGAATAGAAACAGCCTGTGGAGATAGAGAATTTGAGGGGAAGATTCATGAGAACTCGGAGTCGATTTTTTCCTGATAAGTTGCAAGATTTGTTTCACAGGGGACGTTCGGACAGGAGTGTTTTTCCTGCGTCGAGACGCAATTGAAATCAATGCCCTGATCGAGACGGGTCATGATCTGTCCGGAGAAGAGTCGAACGTAGAAATCGGCTCTCCGTTCCGGACTGTATTTTGTCCAATAGGAAGGGAGCCAGTTGAGGGAAGTATTTTCAAACTTGCTCTGAATGAGGCCGGCGATGTGTCGTGGGTGCCAGCCGTTCGCGAGAAGAAAACGCGTCACCAGTTGGATTCCGGCGGGTTTCAAAAGCAGGTCATTCGGGTATGCCAGTATATTGGCAACACAGGGCGGGAAAGACTCGAGAGGGGTTTGGTCATAGGTGTCCGGCCAGGACGACAGCTCATCGATGATTTCGCAATAATAGTCCTGGTGAAACGCTCGAAGTGGAGAGGCGAGATACGATTCGATGAGATGGGAAACACCGCGCTCCTGGTTCGGAATCCGGACGACTGATCTTTTCGCCAGGGCGATGACCTCATTCGAGCTTTGGCGCAGAACAAGAGCCTGCTGAACATCGATCTCGTGAAGCGGAAGGGTTACGAATCTGGGAACCGATAATTCGAGAGAAAGCCTTTCCACCATTCCGCTGAGCCAGGGCTTCTCATAGTGAGTGAAAGGAATTCGGATGATGCGTTCGGTGAGAGGGTCGCCATACTCGGAGACGTCAAGGGAGATCATTTCGCGGCGGCCCGATTTGAGTTTTCCTACTTCGACGGCGGTGATATCGACTGGAATCTCCGATGGGCCCGCAGCCAGCAGTTTGATCCGATGAGCGAGAAACTCCATGACGAGACCAAGCCCGCGGAATGCCTGTTCCCCGATACTTTCCGGCAAAGAAGTGGATGAAGCGTGCGCGAGAGATGCCGGATTGATCTCCCCGGCAAAACGACGGCAAGGCCCGGAATCGAGCGGAATCTGCCAAACGAAATGGTGTCCCTGACCGGTAAGCAGATGGAGCGGGCGGATCCCGTAGCGTGAGAGCTCTTCCTCAATGATATTGATGACCGGTTCTTGAAGTTTGAAGATACGCCAGGGGTCAACGTATGCCTCCTCGGGGAAGTCGAAATTGACGTATTCGACGTCGAGATGGGCAATGAGTGATTCCTGATCTGCCAGCGATCGAGCCAAATCTCCGGGAGCCTCCAGAGCGGTTTCCAAGGATTCGATCGGGATTCGTTCGATTTCAGTGGGGAGTCGGCCATCGCAGCGGGCGAGACAATAGGCGGTGGGCTCTCGAGAGGCGTCGCCCCCCAAATAGTCGAAAATGCGTTCCCGAACCGCCGGGTTCGAGTAGATCGCTTCGAGGCCGCCTCCCTCCTCAAACTCCCTTTCGCCCTTATTCATCGGACCGAAAAGCTCGGCGGGAATCGATTTTTCTCCACGCCCGCGTTGCCGAGGTGTTGGTCCCGATTGTCATTGTCATCATTTTCCCCGACCGAAGGAGTTCGACAGAAGGGGGGGATTCGGGTAGTAACGGGTCTGCCTAATGGTGAAAAATGGAAATTTCCACGAAGAGTGAATTCCTGAGCCGCGTTGAGATCGGGAATGAGCAGTTCCGTCTCCTTGTCGAGGCGTCCCCTTTCGGGATTCTAATTGCGAGCAGCGATGAGAAAATTGTTCTTGTGAATCGGTTTGCGGAAGACCTCTTTGGCTATAGAGGCGGGGAGTTGAGCGGCCTGACAATCGCCGACGTGATCGAAGGCGGGCTTCCGATGCCCCCGGCTAAGCTTGATATTGTAGGGAAAGTTGATACCGCGACGATTCATTCCGAGGGAGTGGCTCGGCGCAGTGACGGCGGAACTGTGCCCTTGGAGATGGCGTTTTCCCCGCTGCCGTGCGGAGGACGGATCTATGTCATCGCTACGATCACTGACGTCACTGAGAAGAAGGAGAATGAGAGCCAGTTGGCTTTTCTTGCCGATGTCATGGAGAGGCTCTATGAAGCCGTCATCTTTCTTGATGATACGGGGCGCGTTTGTTTCTGGAATCCGGGCGCGTCCTCGATGTTTGACGTAGCCGAGGAGGAAGTCATGGGAAGGAGAGTCGATCAGTTTATCACGTTGGATCGCGATCGCCGCTTTGCCGGTGATTTGATCCCGAGAGTGGAGAAATCCGGCAGGTTTGAGCAGACTGTGACCTATCAGATTTCTTCGAAAGAGTCGAAACGTCTCCGGCTCAAAGGAGCGCCGGTAACCTGGGGCGACCTTCGCGGGTCGGTTTGGCTCGCCAACGACATCACCCGGGAAGCGCGTCTCGAAGCTGAAATTGTGAACGTTGCCGAGAACGAGCAAAGACGAATCGGGCAGGATATTCACGATGATCTGTGTTCTCAAATCGCAGCGATCGGGTGCCTTGTCGAAGTGTTAGAAAAGGATGCTTCTCTCTCGAACGGGAACGAAGCGCGTTCACTCGCAAAAATTGCCGCGATGATTTGTGAGGCCGGCGAAACTGCGCGTCGCATCGCCGCCGGGCTGGCCCCTTCAAAGATGATGGGGGCCTGTTTTACCACCGCGATTCGATCTCTCGTGGAAACAAGGCAGGCCGGTTCGCCGATCAGGTTCAGCCTCAACTTCGAGAATGAATCGCTCCTTGATGAGTTGGACGATGAGACGGCGATCCACCTTTATCGTATCATCCAGGAGGCTATGAATAATGCATGTAAGCACAGTCATGCCTCGCAAATAAATCTCGATCTTTCGACGGATGACTCGGCGGTCTGGCTGGTTGTTTTTGACAATGGGGAGGGATTCATGCCCGACTTGAGGGATTCTGGAATGGGGCTGCTCACGATGAGGCGTCGGGCTGAGATGATGGGGGGTGAACTCCAGATTTCATCGTCCCCGGATGAAGGGACGAGGATCAAGTGTGTTGTTCCTTTACAGGAGAGAGGATGAGTTCGAACAAGGTCCAGATTGTGATTGTCGATGATCATCCCGTGATGCGAATGGGACTCATCCAATTGCTCACGAGCACGGGTGAATTCGAAGTGTGCGGAGAGGCTGGATCGGCCCGTGAGGGGAGTGAGCTTTTAGAGAATCTGGAGCATGTTGATTTGGTGATTGTTGACATGGCGCTTCCCGACAAGAACGGTATTGAATTCATCAAGGATTTGAAGGCGATGGATGAAACGATAAAATGCCTCGTCGTTTCTTCGCACGATGAAAACGTTTATGCAGAGCGGGTCTTGCGTGCGGGAGCACGGGGGTATGTGATGAAAAATCAGGCACCGAAATTACTTGTCGATGCCGTGCGCCAGGTCGTGAACGGAGGTGTTTTTGTCTGCGAGGACATGATGGCGAAAATGATGGCATCGATCGCCGGTTTGGGCAGCCGATCAAGCGTCTCCGCCCTCACGGACCGGGAGTTGGAGATCTTCCGGATGATCGGTGAAGGAAAAACAACCCGGGAGATTGCCGGGATTTTGAATATCAATATTCGCACCGTTGACACGCATCGCACACACATCAAAGACAAGATGGGGTTACGGGACGCCGCGGAAGTCACCTATCGGGCGATTCAATGGGCGGAGTCTCAGTCCTAGTCACCTCGTCGCGCCCGTAGATAGTCCAATACACGAGGCCGACCATTCCCGCTCCGCCGAAGAGGTTTCCGAAAGTGACCGGGAGAAGATTGCTGAGGAGGAAGTCCCCCCAGCCGATTCCCGCCTCCGGATTTGAGAAAATGGCAAGCGGGACAAGATACATGTTTGCCACACAGTGCTCGAAGCCTGCGGCGACAAACGCGGAGACCGGGAAGATCACCGCGAGAATTCGATCGGTGACACTTCTTCCCGCGAGGGAAAGCCAGACCGCGAGGCAGACAAGGATGTTGCAAAGGACGCCTCGAAGAAACGCCTCCGAAAAGGTGAGGTCAAGTTTGGCGGCAGCGATATGCCCGGCAGCTTCACGGATCGCCCCTTCATTCATTTCGAGATGACCCGAACGTGCCACGACCCACGCGAGGCCCACGGCTCCGACAAAGTTGGCGAGATAGACGAGGGTAAAGTTTCTCAGTGCAAGCCGAAGGGTAATTCTGCGGTTCACCAAAGCCATGACCATGAGGTTGTTTCCTGTGAAGAGTTCCGCACCTGCAACCACAACAAGGACTAGGCCGAGGGAGAATGCCACCCCGCCGAGGACACGGGAAGCTGCGAAAGAGAGAGATGCGTCAGACACCACGATGAGGAAGGAGAGAGCCCCGAGCCCGATGAAGCCGCCTGCCAATATCCCGAGAGCGAAGAGTTTCACGAACGGAAGGTGAGCTTTTGCTATCCCGACTTTTTCGACACGATCCGCGATCTGTGCAGGAGAGTAGGCATCGCTTCCAAATAAATCAGACATGGTGTTTGTGGATAGGTAAAGAAGGTGGGGGGAACAAAAGTAGACTCTTCGGCCAGAGAAACGGCATCGCTCTCATTGTGAAAAGAAAAGCCCGAATTGCGCCCCCGCCGATGCTGAGGAGGGAGTACGGAATTCGCGTACTGGGACTCAGACATAAGGTGACGGGGAGATCATTCTTTCAACGAATAGATGATATCGCCCCGTATTCGTAAGTTGGCAGCGAACCCCCACCTATCATGAATATTAGTTCCGATACTCGAAGACAAGTTCCGCAGGCTCGCATCTTTCGTCGACTGGCGGATTCCGCACTTTTCAAAACCTATCGACAGGCCTTCGTCCAGGCGACCGGGCTCCCCCTCTCGATCATCCCTGTGAATAAAGAGGATCATTGTCAGGATCTGGAGGAGGGGACTGTCAATGCATTCTGTCACGCGCTGAATGGTGGCAACTCGGCGTGCCGGGAGTGTCAGATGGTGGACCGCTGCTTTCGGGGTGAGGGCGGGGATCGTGCGAAGACGGTGACCTGTTTCGCCAATTTGAGAGAGACCGCTGTTCCGATTCGCTCCGGGGGCCGAACCCTCGCGATTTTGCGGACCGGTCAGGTTTTTCTCAAAACCCCTTCGGCTGAAGACTTTGACCGGGCGCGGGCAGTTCTTGAGGAGCAGGGATGCGACGGGAGAAAGATCGCCGAGTTCGAAATGAAGTGGAGAGAGGCGAAAGTGGTGACTCGCGAGCACTATGAAGGTGCGGTCACGCTTCTGGCCGCCTTTGCGATTCAGCTTTCCGACCTGCAGAATCGGATTTTTCTCGAGGAAGAGAATCATGAGCCCGACCTGATCAGGACCGCAAAGCGGTATGTCGAAGAGAACCTTGAGGAGCGCATTTGCCTCGACGAACTGGCAAAGGTGTGTTCGGTGAGTACGTTCTATTTCTGCAAAGTCTTTAAGAGGACGACAGGGATGACGCTTACTGAGTATGTGAATCGCCGCCGGATCGAGTGGTCCAAGGTGAAGCTCATGGAACCTGACAGCCGCGTTGTCGAAGTCGCCTTTGATGTGGGGTATCAGTCGCTCTCCCAGTTCAATCGGTGCTTCCGGAAATATGTGGGCGTGTCGCCAACCCGTTTCCGGCAGCGAAGTACTTTTCGTCCTGCGGTTCAACTCGCGATTGCCTCATAACTTCAACGGATCTTTCGTGATGAAAAGAGATGCAGAGTTTGTTGATGGATGGATGAACGTTTCCTGTGCCGTCACGGGGAAAGACATTGAGATGATGCTGGATCGCTTTGATTCGGGAATGGCCGATCTCACGACGAGCAATGCTGTGGCCATCGCCCTGAAGAGAGTGCTGGGGCCTGATGCGTATGTTAGGGTCATTGGCGACGGGACGGGAAGGCAGTTTTTCTGTCTGTATGAGGGTGGAAAAGCGCCTCTTCCGGCCGAAGTCTGCGATTGGTTGGCGGGGTGCTTTCGTGGCGTTCCCGCAGAGCCGATCGAGTTTGAGATTTGTCTGCCATTCGAAAATGCGGAAGACGGAGAAGTGGAAATGACAAGCGATGATCAACACGCATCAATCGCGGCATAGATGCATCGAAGGATTCCCATGGCTTGGTAAACTCTTTCAAGTGGCGAGTCGTTTGCCGAATGCACACCAAACATATCCTATGAGAATTTCACATCCAGCGGGGAAGATTCTCGTCGGGGTCGATTTTTCCGAAAGCTCCTCTCAAGCGCTGCTTGAGGCCGGAAGAATCGCCGGAGAGGAAGATCCCCTGATTGAGGTCGTCCACATTATTGATGAAGATCTCCTCAGTGACATTCGGGAATACTCTCAGTTGGAGGAGGCGGAAATCGTTTCCAGCATTGAGGAACGCCTTAAGGTGTTCTGCAGGGAGGCAGGGTTGGTCGACAGGAAGCTTTCGCGATTGGTTAGGATTGGTCATCCCGTGAGGGCCTTTTCATCGCTCTGTGACGAGATTGAGCCCGACTTACTGGTGCTCGGTGCATGGTGTCAGTATCGCAACGATTCCGAGTTGATGGGCGTGACGGCCCGACAGATCCTGCAGGAATCAAAGTCCGATGTTTTGCTGGTGCGGGATCGTAAAGGGAATCAAGTGCATCACGTTGTGGCATGCGTTGATTTTTCCGCCTACGACTCAGCTGTTGTCAGAGCGGCCGAAGTGGTTTGCCGGGCGGAACGCGCCAGCCTCGATATTCTTCACGTCTTCTATCCTCCGTGGTTATCCGAGCTGTCGATTGATGGAGAAAACGGGGAGGCTTTTGAGGATCTTGAGAGGGAGTATCGCGCCCTCCTCCAGGGTCGGCTCGATAAGCTCGTTCCCCGTGAGAAGAGTTTGGTTGATTCGATTGAGGTTCAGACGATCGCGAAACAGTTTCCCAGGCATTGCGAAGGAATTCTCGGACACATCAAGGAATCCGGCGCCGATCTGGCGGTGATTGGCGCGAGAGGGCGCAGTCGTATTGAGTCGATGATTCTCGGTCGCATTGCCGAGCGCATTGTCATGAACTCAAGCAGTTCCGTCTATGTGGTCAAGAACCTGCCGTAGCGCGATGGGTCGCGGCAGTGCCAGGAGCGCGGGCATCAGAGCAAAGGTGAGCAAGGACAGGCTACAAACAACAAGGGAAAGAATTGATCTCTCCGCGTAGTAGTCGCTGAAAGAAATTCCGCGAACCCGAAGGACCAAAAGGACTTCTGCGGTGAGAAGGAAAGCAAGCGACAGAATTCCGGCAAAAAGGGCCGCTCGCGGCCGATGCCGAACGCAAAGCCGAGTGCGAAAACGGCAAGGAAATAGAAGGTCGCCAGAAGTAGCGTCTTCACTTGAGCATGTGGTATTCCGACCAGGGGAGGTCGAGGCCAAGTCGAATCACTTCATCGATCGAGGTGACTCCCTCTTCAATCAGGTCTCTCGCGTGTTCATGAATCGAGGACCTCCCGGAGAGTTTCGACTTCTCGCGAATCGTTTCCTCGTCAGCGTTCCCTGAAATCAGCTCGTAAGCGGTCTCGTCCAGTCTCCAGATTTCGAACAAGCCGGTTCGATCAAAATAGCCTGTCATCCGACAGGATTCACATCCCTTCGGACCGAAAGCCGTATCGGGTGGATCCAGTTGGAAGCGGTTGAAGTATTTCTCTTCATGGGCGGCTAATTTCTTTTCCTGTCGACACTCACGACACAACTTTCTCACGAGTCTTTGATTGGCGACCAGTCCGAGCGAAGCGGCGATCTGATGATTTTCCCCGTTGAAATTCCTGAGGCGGGTCACGGCACTGACGGCATCGCGGCTGTGCATGGTCGCCATGACCACGTGCCCTTGAATTGATGCGTTCATGGTCTGAATCGCTGCTCCAGGTTCTCGAATTTCGCCGATCATCAAACAATCGGGGTCGAGGCGAAGGGCGGCTTTGATTCCATCGGCGAACTCGAGGTTGTGACGCTCGTCGACCTGAATCTGATTCACTCCGTCGATCTCATACTCGACCGGGTCCTCGATCGTGACAACATGTCGGGATTCCTCAATGATCTCGTTCAGGATCGCGTAGAGGGTCGTCGTTTTTCCACTGGCGGTGGGGCCGGTCACAAGAAACATTCCGTTGAGACTGGTGATCCATTCCTGAAGGCCGGAAAGGGAACAGGAGGGGAGTCCGAGTTCGTGAATGGTTTTTCGGGTAGTCTCCCGGTCGAGAATGCGAATTGCAATTTTCGGGCCGCTGATGCAGGGCACCAGAGTAACGCGCATTTCAACGGGCCGACCCGAAACGGTAAGGTGTTGCCGCTGACTTACGGGGTAGAACGTTGCTCCGGTCTCGATGCCTGTATAGGCTTTGATCTGATTGATAAGGCCTGTTCCGGATTCTTTCGAGAGGTGTTTCCAGGTAGTGAGGAGACTGTCGATGCGAAAGCGAATCTCGTATCCGTTGTGATTGGGATCGATATGTATATCGGTAGCACGTTGCGTGATCGCTTCCCGGAGCATCTTTTCCTGCTCCTCAGGTTGAATCGCAGAGCCGGAGTTGGAGGGTGGGTTATCTGCCATGATGCCATTCTAGCAGACTGTCCGCGATAATGTGCGCAAGAATTGAAGGCTCGAAATTATCGATACACAGGGTGAGGTGATAGAATTTCGGATCGGCGATGGCGGAACCGGTGTACCGCTTCACATAGGCGGCGCGCTCCCGGTCCTGCGATTTCACGAGTTTCAGTGCGTCTGCAATTGGACGTTGCGTGTCGCCTGCCAGTTGTTCGGCTCTCTTTTGTTCATCTCCGACAAGGCGAACATGAAAGGTGTTGGAGAGATCGAAGGTTACAAAATTTCCCCCGCGTCCGACAACGACGACATTGCCATGTCGACAGAGGTTGCGGATTGTTGCGGCTGTGTAATGAAAGAGAGTCCACTCTGAGGGATGAAGCTGTAGCTGCTCCTCAAGGGCATCGGTGACGGGGAATTTTGTCTTTTCCAGCAAATGGGGGGTGACCGTTTTAGGCAGTTCATACCGATCGATCACTGCCTCAACCAGATTCCGGTTCAGATAGACCCAGTTCAAGAGGGGATCGTTGTCAGTCACCTCATCCAGGTAGTCAGTGAGAAGCCGGCCAATGGTTTCGACATCGATTCCGGATTCACGGGAAAGGGTGATGGCCAATCGTTTTTCCTTTTCCTTCCTGGCTTCGCTCGCAAGATAGGATCTGAGATAGTGGTCGACCTTTGGTGAGAGCCCGGATCGAGTGGTCATGAGTTTGAGTGAGGGTTTCTGAGACTCTCGAATACCTTAACCGGTAATGCTCGTCGCGGATTGTCTTCGGACGCTCACACTTTGCGCGCGGCGAGGAATCGCGCTCACCTTATCCTGCCTGTGAACTCAACAAAGGGCTGCCGGGGCATCAGCTGCGATGCTTCTCAATTCTCTCACGAACATAGCGGCGGGCTTCCCTGATTTCCTCCGCCGTCATGGTCTTCGCGTGATGGAGTTTGTCGGAGATAGAGCTGAAGAGATCCTTCACCTCGTCCGTCGCCAGCATCATCCCCGCTCCTACGTTGAGCGCTGCCGCATCCAGCTTTGTCTTGAATGACTCGGCGTGATGTTCAAAACCATCACGCGCCCGGTCCAGATCGGTTTCCACATTTTCGCCGAAATCTCTAAGGTGCTTCTGAACATGATCAATGGCGGTGCCGATCTTTTCTTTTTGCGAGTGATAGGCATCTGCGCTCTCCATGCGACCGAGTGCGAGTTGCAACTTCAATTCGTCGAGTTTCTCCTCCGCCGTGGAGAGCTTTTCAGTGAGAGGCTTTCCGGATTCCTTGAGCTGTTTCTTTGTCTCGTCGATGAAGCCTGAAAATTCAGCCTTCTTCTTTTCCATGTAATCGATCGCGTCGGCTTGTCCGAGGCTGAGCTGTATCCTCAGTTCGTCGATTTCCTGCTGCAGATGCTTTCTCTCCGAATCAAATTTCTCACTCATCGGGAAAACTACTGCCTGAAGAAAGTGATCACGAGTGGAAAGAGTCTGCATTATTTGTCCTCCTCATCACCGATTGGCGTCGAGCAACGGAAATGGGATGCAAGAGATCCAATGGGGGCGAGTTTGCCTCATGACAATGCCCCACAAGATACAGGCGACGTCAGGAGCGGTTGTTCTTCTCCTGCTGCTGGTTTTTCTATTTCTGAACCGTCAAACCACAGAGGTCGATTTCATCTTCGGGACGTTCGTCGTGAGTCGGGCCCTCTTGGTTCTGACCTTCTTCGGTGCCGGGATGCTGGTTGGATGGGTGGCCCATTCGATTTTGATGAGAAAAAAACGGGTAGAGAAGGAGCAAAGTAGCTGAGAGGATAGACACGGGATGCGTCACGTTGCGACACGGAACCAGATCAAGCAGATCCTGGCGTTCAGCGGAGCTTACCTTGCGGTGGCTGCCGTTTATATTTTGAAAAGCCGGAACTATGAGTTCCTGCTCTACCTCATGGTCATGATGGCGATTATTGTCGCTGTGCTGGGGGTTTACAAGAGGGCCGGTCTAGGCCCGATGGTTTTGTGGGGATTCAGTTTTTGGGGCGTGCTCCATATGGTTGGCGGCCTGGTTCCTATTCCGGATGATTGGCACACCTCTGATACGACTGCGGTTGTCTACAATTGGCGGATTATTCCGGGCGCCTTGAAGTATGATCAACTCGTTCACGGGATCGGAGTCGGGCTCGTCACCTGGCTGTGCTGGCAGGCTCTTGCAGGGCGGTTGCGGGGGACTGACGGGAAGAATATTGTTCCGACTCCCGGGATGCTCTCCCTCAGCGCGGCTGCCGGGATGGGATTTGGAGCGATTAATGAGGTGATCGAATTTTTTGCCTCGATGGCTCTCCCCCACAACAACATTGGCGATTACAGCAACACGGGGTGGGATCTTGTCTCCAATCTTGTGGGTGCCTGCCTCGCTGCCCTGATGATCCGGGCGGTGTGGATATCGACGGCGCGGGTGGACGAGCTGACCGAATGATTACTCCGCAATGGCGAGCAGCGCGAGCCTTCATTCATCGAGGTTCGGGGGGTGGCACTACCGGTCTCGATGAGGGACGTCACCGCACCGCCGGTGAAATTCAAAACAGTTCGAAAGCTTTTTCCTCCCATTCGCGCTTCAGCTCCGGATCATCGACCCGGCGGAAGAGATCGTAGTAACTGTGGGGATATTTGAAGACATGACCGATGCCGAGCGTTCTTTCCCCCGCTTCTCCCAGTAGGCGATTTCGTTTGGTCGCAGTGGACCCGGCTGATGGTCGGGAATGCGTCGGGCACGCGGTTCCGGACCGCTGCGGGTCACGGTGACATATTTTCAGAACGCGGGT
>JARGOP010000070.1 GCA_029233965.1 Verrucomicrobiales bacterium
CCTTCCCGCAGCCGGAAAGAATCCCTTGCAGAATGCGCTCGGTATCGGCAGGCGGCCTTCCTCCCTTCGAGCTCTTTGCGTTCGTGCAGGTACTCGCTCGGTCTTCGTTAATTTTTTGAGCCGCTTTGCGTTGGCGGCGTCCTTCGGATGGATGCGAATTTCTTCCGTGCCGGAACCTACTTGAAACTAACAAAAGTACAAGGAGATTTTCCATCTTTTCGAGGTTTTCGAACACACCCTAATTTCGGAAAACGTTCTGGAATTTTTCGTTTGGAGAAGGAATTCGGTTTTCGTCATTCCTTTGGATTTGAGTCTTTCAAGGCATTCGTCATTCGAATGTCCCGCTCGCTTAAAACTTCTGCGGCACGATCATTGATTCCGGAACCGGATTGCGGTGGTAGTCGGGAAAGTGCTCGCGGGCGGGCAGTTCGACGGTTTCCTGCTCCATCTCCTCGTAGGGAATCTGGCTCAGGAAGTGGTTGATGCAGTTCAGTCGGGCCTTCTTTTTGTTGTCAGCCGGCACGACCCACCAGGGCGCTTCGGGAATGTGGGTTTTTTTCAACATCACCTCCTTTGCCTTTGTATATTCCTCCCACCGGCGGCGGGATTCCAGATCCATGGGGCTGAGCTTCCACCGCTTCAGAGGATCATGGATCCGTGCGGCGAACCGGAATTTCTGTTCTTCGTCCTGTATCGAGAACCAGTATTTGATGACGCGGATCCCGGATCTAACGAGCATCCTTTCGAATTCCGGAACGGAGCGGAAGAATTCCCTGTATTCTTCTTTGGTACAGAAACCCATGACCCTTTCGACGCCGGCGCGGTTGTACCAGCTTCGATCAAAGAGGACGATCTCTCCCGCTGCGGGAAGGTGACTTACGTAGCGCTGAAAATACCATTGTGTCTTTTCGCGGTCATTTGGCGCGGGAAGGGCGGCGACGCGGCAGACCCGTGGGTTCAAGCGCTGAGTGAACCGGCTGATCGTTCCCCCTTTTCCAGCGGAATCCCGACCTTCGAAAATAACGATAATCTTTTCGCCCGTGGCGACGACCCAGTCCTGCAGCTTTACGAGTTCAACCTGAAGTCGGAGTAACTCGCGGAAATACTGACGCCTGAAATCGGAAAGCTCACCGGCCTGCCTGGAATCGGAGCGATTCTCGTCGGAGAAATCGCCGAGTTCAATCTCAAGCTCTTCATCGAAGTTGTCGGTAAACTCTTCGCGAACCCGTTTAAAAAATGCCTCTTCGTCCATGGTTTGAAAGATGGCCGAAGTCTCGCGAAATAGAGAACAAATTCCGAGTCGAATTCGTCACGGAGATGCGTCTCTGATGCTTCCTTTAACGACTCTGAGTCACTGCGAATCCCGCCCCAGCAACTTTGCTCGTTCGATCGCCCGCATCATGCCTTTGGCTTTGTTGACGGTCTCGTTGTATTCATTCTCCGGAACAGAGTCCGCAACAACACCGGCACCTGCCTGCACGTAGGCTTTACCGTCTTTGAGCACGACGGTCCGAAGCGCGATGCAGCTGTCGTGGTTGCCGTCGAACCCGAAGTAACCAACCGCTCCGGAATAGGCCCCCCGCTTTGATTTCTCAAACTCATTGATGATCTGCATCGCGCGAACCTTGGGGCTGCCACTGACGGTTCCGGCAGGAAAGGTGGCGCGCATCACATCGTAGGCGCTCTGGTCATCGCGCAGTCTTCCTTTCACATTTGAGACAATGTGCATGACATGACTGTAGCGCTCAATGATCATGAATTCGCTGACTTCGACGGATTTGTATTCGGCGACGCGCCCGACGTCGTTCCTCGCGAGGTCGATGAGCATAACATGCTCGGCGCGTTCTTTCGGGTCATGGAGAAGCTCGTCGGCAAGGGCGTCATCCTCCTCCTGCGTTTTTCCGCGCCAGCGTGTTCCGGCGATCGGTCGAATCTTGATCTGCCCATCGATCGCCTGAACGTGAACCTCAGGAGAACTTCCCACGAGTGAGAACTCATCCCCGAATTCGAGACAGAACATGTAGGGAGAAGGGTTCACGTGACGAAGGGCCCGGTAGAGATCAATGGGGCGACCGGTGTAGTCACTCTCAAATCGCTGCGAAGGAACAACCTGGAAGATGTCCCCGGCGTGAATGTATTCCTTAGCGCGGAGAACCATGTCCTCGTATTCCGCTTTCGTTGTGTTGCTGCTCACCTCGTCGGGGAAGGCCGGTTCCTCCATGAGAGAAAACGGAGCGGAGATTTGTGGCTTTGATAGCCCTTCAATGACCGCGTCGATCCGTTCCGCGGCGGCCTTGTAGGCCTCCTCGAGAGAGTCGAAATCATCCGTGCAAATGTTGGCGACCACCTGGAGTTTGCGAAAGCGATGATCGAAGATCACGAGAGTGTCCGTGATGACAAAGGCCATGTCCGGGAGGCCCAGTCCATCGTCCGGAGGTCCGGGAACGGTTGGCTCAAAGAAGCGGACCATGTCATAGCCGATGAAGCCGACAGCACCGCCGGTGAAGACGGGAAGGCCTTCGACGGCGACGGGTTGAAATTTTCCCATGATTCTCTCGACCTCATGCAGAGGGTCGCCACCCGTTTCGGGGAGGAGACGCTCAGAGAATTCAGACTCTCCCTGTTCGCGGGTGGAAATGGTCCGGCCACTCGCCCGGATCTCGAAACGAGGATCGGCTCCGAGGAATGAATATCTGCCGATCTGATCGCTGTTCTCGGCTGACTCAAGGAGAAAGCAGGGAGTCGTTTTCCCCTCGCTCAGTTTTTGAAACGCCGACACGGGAGTTTCGTAATCGGCCGCCAACTCAGTCCAGACAGGGATCAGGTTCCCGGTTTGGGCTAGAGACGAAAATTCCTCAAAAGACGGTTTCAGCACAGTCATCGCGGGCGTAGAAGGCGGCGGTGTTCGTTGCAATCCGGATTAAAACGCCCATTCCGTCTGCTTCCAGTCATTCGGCAGGTCGGTCTGAGGTTCCGGTGTGGAAGGCTCGCACACACGGGACGATTTCGCAGGTTTTTCTTCAACCGGAACGGGGATCTTTGCAGAGGCCCGCGCCGCTGCTCTGAGAGGCAGCGGTTTCGCCCGGTCAGCGCATTCGACGGCGACTTCGTTAAGGCCCGAATCGGCCAACTTTCTTTCGATCACGGAAATAGCCAGTTCGGAAGTGTTGCAGTCGCTGCTGAGGTGCCCAAGCACGACCCGGGTGAGATTGGGCCCGGCAATCCCGGAGACGAGCTCGGCGGTCTGATCATTCGAGAGGTGCCCGTGTCGATTGCTGATGCGCTGTTTGGTCGACCAGGGGCGCTTCGTGTCATTCTGTAACATGACCTCATCGTAGTTCGCTTCGGTGAAAAGCGTGTCCACTCCCTTGAGTCGCTCGACAATCATGCGGGTGACGTGGCCGACATCGCTCAGCACTCCGATGCTGCTTTGTTCGCAGCGAAAAACGAATCCCACCGGGTCGACGGCGTCATGAGGGACGGAGAAGGAATCGACTTTTATGTTCCCGATGGAGAGTTGGCTGCCGGACTCGAACGGTCGCCAGGTCACGGCAGAGTTGACATTTTCCCGCACCACGGCGCAGGTGTGAGTGGTTGCATAGACCGGAAGCGGGCGCTTCCGACAGAACACCTCGATCCCGCGGGTGTGATCGCCGTGCTCGTGGGTGAGAATGATTCCGGTCAGTGAATCAGGATCCACCCCGAGTGCCTCGAGGCGAAGGCAGAGCTGCTTGGCGGAAAGTCCCGCATCAACCAATACCCGGGTTTCACCAAGGCACACGAGAGCGCTGTTTCCAGAACTGCCGCTTCCAAGGATCGCTAATTCAAGCATGACAGTCAGATTAGGTATTTAAGCCCTCCAAACAAACGAAAAATGCGCTTTTTCCCCGAATAGGACTTATTCCGCAGGTTCGGCGACGGGTACGGGGGAGATGACCGGATCAACCGCGGTGCGATCGGGAACTTGCGTGTGGTGTACCCAGTAAACTGCTCCGGCGATTGCTCCGGATTTGATCTCTACCTCGACGGCGTCTGCTTCAGCACGTCGGGTCGTTGCGATGAGATAGGCATTGAGGCGTCGGATATTTTGTCCGGTCAGGTCTGCGCTGGCGCGTTCTCCGGGGGATGAATAGGCTGTAAAAAAGCGGCGCAGGGCTTCGGGGCTGTCCCCAAGATAGACCGGTTCGCCAGTCGAACCGAGAGTGAGTTCCGCACCGACAGGGGAGGGGGCGCTTTCGGTCCGGTTCTGAGATTCCGGAATCCTGCTTTTGGCCATGTGGATGCCGAGACGACCTGAGAAGTAGATTCCCCCGGTAAAAGCAAGGATGAAGAGAACCCGCAGGACAAAGTCGAGTCCGCGCTTTCTTGATTTCAGCGCGGCGGAGGGATCAGGCGAAGCTTGACTCATTGATCACCCTTTCTGTCTTCGATCCTCTTTGAGAGCCTCTCGCTCGATTTCTCGAGTAGCTTCTTCTCTTCGTCGCTGAGGCTTTGAAAGCCCTGTTCATTAATCTTATCGAGGATTGCATCGACATCGCTGGAAACGAAGGCCTTTTTCTTTTTCGGCTTCCGGGCTCGCGGGGCCGGGTCCGAATCGCGAAGAATCCGAATCGGAAAGCGCTTCTTCATCGAGGCCCCGTCATCTCGCTCATACCAGTATTGGATGTAGAGCCAGCCGAAGAGCATTCCCCCGAAGTGTGCCATGACGGCAATTCCACCGCCCTGATCGGTGAGAACCATGATCAGGGTGACGACATTGAATCCGATCGAGAGCCAGAGCACGGTCCGGAGAGTCATGCTGATGGGGATGATGAAAAAGAGTAGAAGCTGAAATCGCTGATGAGGGAGAATCGTGGCGGCAGCTGCGAGGATGGAGAGGACCGCGCCTGATGCGCCGATGACGAGCCCTCCTTTTCCAATGGCAAGATGAAACAGGATTTCGAGGAAACCTCCGGCGAGCCCGCCGAGCAGATACACCCGGAGCAGTCGCCGGGGACCGATGATGCCGAGAAGGAGGCGACCGATGAAGAACAGTCCCAGCATATTCCCGGCAAAATGGAAAAGCCCGAAGTGGGTGAATTGATAGGTGATCGGGGTCCAGAGCCAGAACGATCTCAGCGAATCGACCGTCAGGCCGAGATAGCTGCCGAGCTTACCTACGGAGATCAAATTCACCAGAAACACGGCCGCGTTGATCACCAGAAGCCAGGTCACCACATTCCAGGTCGCAGGGCTGCCGGGACGCTGGGAACTGCCGTCCCTCATGTAATCGCGCGAATAAATGCTCATAATCTCACGAAAAATCCCAAAATAATGCCGTTTCGTTGAAAATGCTTATCATTTAGGGTTGAAAGTATCTAAGAATTCTTGATGATCTGGAATCAAATATGAATAACTGGGGTTATCTGATTCTCATTGCTGCGCTTATTGTGCTGACAGCTTCCATGCTCTACGCGAGATTTGCGGCGCGTTCCAGAGAGAAATCCCTTCATCATGCGCCGGCGGATTTCGGGATGTTACGCTTCGAGAATGAAGAGAAGGCTTCCGAATCTTTCGAGGAGCGTTTCGAACGTGTTTCAGATCCTGTTGTCATGGATCTGAAGCCGGTTCGCAATGATTCGAATGGCGAAGAGCCGGAGAAAGAGCCTTCGAAGAGTGAAGACCGTTATTTCGACGAATTGCAGGAGGCTGCCGCAGGACTTGCCATGTTGATGCGTTCGTCACCTGCGCAGAAACGACCCGGTCCCGTCGTCTTCGAGCCGGCGGCGGAGGAAGAGACCGAAGGTGAACAATTAATTTCCGAGCTTGAGGAGGTCGTCTCATCTGAAGAGTCGATTCAGTCCGAAGAAAGCCTCCCTATCCCGTGTGATGAAGTCCTCGCTGAGTCCGCCGCTGAGGAAGAGAGTCTTGTTGAGACGGCTGAAGAAGGTGAAACCGGGGCCGCTGTGGAAGCGTCGGTCAATCACGAATCTCCGCCGGCCGAATTCGAGGAGGAGACGGTTCCTGAAGAAATGGCCTCCATCAGCGAGGCCATGGATCACATCGAGGCATTGCTCGATGGTCCGCCTGCCTTCGAAGGTGAGACGGATGCTTTCGTTTCCACGGCCCCGGAGACCGCCCCTGCTTCTGATTCTCTGGAGGCAGTGCTCGGCGCGCCGATTGCGGCTCAACTCGTGGCCATCGATGCCGAACTCGATGAACTGGAACTTCTCGTCGTGAGTATTGAGGACCAGCTTGCTCTTCTCGAAGACTTTATTGCAGCCCCCGTCGAAGCCGAAGTCAGTGAGGCTGCCTGATTTCTCTCTGTTTTGCGCCTCAGTCGGCCTGACTCCCGGGATGTTCCTCCTCATCGTCCTCGTTCGGGTTTCGCCTTTTCCGTGGCAGGGTGCTTGTCGATTTCGGGGTTGTTCCCGGGCTCACTTTCGGAATTCTATCCTTCCCTGTGTTCCGCTTGAGACGCTTTCCTGCCTGCGGATTCCCTCCCGTCACCGGAGGTCCCGCCTGATCAGTGCTCGCAGCAGGACGGAGGTGCGCTTTGGCTCCTTGACCCTGAGTTGCATCCGCCAATGCTCCTGTTTCCCGCTTGTTTTTACAGCAGATGAAACGATTCTCCATCACCAATATGTCTGAAATTCCGCACACACTCTCGCAGTTTGAAGAGGGGCTCAAGAGAACGAAGAGGTCCATCGTTCTGATGGGGAGCACCGCGCAGGAGAATCTTTCGAATGCGTTTCAAGGTTTGCTGACGCGAAACGATGAACTCTGTGAATCTGCGATTCGGGAGGACAAAGCGGTGAATGACTTCGAGCGTGAAATCGGGGAGGAGGGGATGGAGATTCTGACCCGTTTCAATCCGATGGCGACAGACCTGCGCGCTGTCGTCGGGGCAATGAAGATCGCGACCAATTTGGAGCGGGTTTCCGATGAGGCGGAAAACATTGCAAGGCGGGCGATCAAATTGCAGAAAAAAGGGGATGCTCCTGAAGTTCAATTGATCGAGCCGGTCTTCCGGCTCGCTGAAGCCCTCCTGGAAGACGCGATGCGTTCTTTCTCGGACGGGGATGTCGAACTGGCACTTACCCTGTACAACCGGGACCAGAAACTGGATGAACTGCATCGGAAAACGATCAAGAAGTTGACCCAGGCAATGGAGAACAACGTCGAAAATCTACGCATTTTCCTGCACTGCATCTTTGTCGTGAGGTGCCTCGAGCGGATCGGCGATCATGCCGTGAACATTGGCGAAGAAGTCGTCTACATCCATCGTGCCGCAGATATCCGCCACGTGGGCCCGGACGCTCTCAGTGAAGAGGAATAGGTCACCATCGGGAAAGTGATTCTTTTCTGATTTTTCGTGTGACAAAGCCGTCACATTTGGCAAGCTCGCCACTTTGCTATTCTTCGCATGGATACCCTTGTCCTCATTCTTAAAATCCTCGGTTCACTGGGCGTTTTTCTCTACGGCATGAAAGTCATGTCCGAGGGAATGCAGCGAACCGCCGGTGAACGCATGCGTCGCATCCTCGCCACGATGACCCGCAACCGTTTCACCGGTGTCCTCACGGGGGTTACAACAACGGGAATGATTCAATCCTCGTCCGCTACGACAGTGATGGTGGTCAGCTTCGTGAGCGCCGGCCTGCTCACTCTCACGGAATCGATCGGGGTAATCATGGGGGCGAACCTGGGGACGACCCTGACGGCATGGATCATCGCCCTCGTCGGTAAATTTTCGCTCTCGGCTATTGCTCTACCCATTATCGGGGTTGGTCTGCCTCTCTTTTTTGCAGGACGAAACCGCTGGCGGAGTATCGGAGAAGTCCTCATCGGATTCGGTCTCCTCTTTTATGGGCTTTCCCTCCTGAAAGATTCGGTTCCTGATCTGAAGTCCATGCTCGCCAGTACTGACCCGGCAATGAAAGCTCAGGCGGAAAGCATCCGGGAGTTTGTCGCCGGCATCAGTGGCAAGGGGTATTTTTCGATCCTGCTCTTTCTCGGTATCGGCGTTCTCCTCACGCTCGTGGTTCAGTCGTCATCTGCCGCGATGGCGATCACGGTCACAATTACCCTTCAGGGCTGGATCGGATTTCATGAGTCGGCCGCGATTGTTCTGGGTGAGAATATCGGGACCACGGTGACCGCCTGGCTTGCTTCAATCGGGGCAAGCGCCGATGCGAAACGTGCAGCGCGCGCGCACTTCATGTTCAATGTGATCGGGGTGGTCTGGATGCTGGTAATCTTTTATCCGTTCACGGCGGGGGTGAACTGGCTCGGCGATATGTTGCCGGACAGTTTTCGCACCGAGAAACATGATTCCGATGTCGGGTTTAAACTCGCGATCTTTCACTCCCTCTTCAATCTCATCAACATCCTTCTCCTCGTTGGCTTTGTTCCCCAGATTGCAAAGATCGTGACCCGTTGGGTAAAGGACGACAAGGTGGGACGCGCTCCCCGCCTTCAGTTTATTTCCCAGTCTCTGCTTGATGTGGGGGAGTTGAATTTACCCGAGGCGGAAAAGGCCACTTGTGAACTGGCGGCGATTACCCGGAAAATGTTCGAAGGCTATCTCAAGGTCCTCGATCAACCGGAAAAGGATCTGACCGAAGATGTCCAGCTTCTGAAGCGCCTCGAGGATGATGCTGATGTCCTCACGCACGATATCACCGAGTATCTTGTTCGAACTTCAGCCGCTGAGCTTAGTCCCGAGAATGCCAGAGCTGTCAGCAGGATGGTGCGAATCGCCTCTGAACTGGAGGAAATCTCCGATGTGATCTATCGCCTCGTTCAGATTACGGCGAGGAAATACCGAAAGGAACGGGCCTTCGGACAACAGGCGACCATGAATGTGACTGACCTCGCTTCAGCCGTCGTCGAGATGATCACCCTCTATGAAACTGTCCTGAAATCCGGAGGGGCCAATGAAGATTCGGTGAATCAGGCTGAAGCTCTTGAGGTGAAAACGGACAAGCTACGCAAGCTCTACAACAAAGCATCGATGAGCCGGATGGCCGAAGCGGAAAGCTCGGTGAAAACGGAAATGATTACCGTGGAAATTCACAATCAGTTCGAACTGATCGGCAACTATGCGCTTTCCGTGGTGAAGAACGCCTATTATCTCAACAATGACGAAGAGGGCGCCGAAGACGGGCACCGTTAGAGTATCGGTTCCTTATGCCCACCGGCAGGGAGCCGTCCCTCTGCCGGGATTCTGAAAGAGACAAAAGAATCGCAATTATTCACCCGCGCTGTGTCCAGACGCGGCAGCTGCCGTCGGAATAAAGGTCTTTGTAGGTGACCATCACGACCTGGTGGCAGAAACAGCGTCCTTTGCCATCGTAGCTGTAGTGAGGCACCTTCTTACGATTCACGATCATAGTCTTGAGAAGGTAAGGGTGCTCACGTCGAACCTCGTTGCTGCAGGGAGCGGCATTGTAGCGACGCCGATCCTCGTAGTGGCGATAGGGCAGGGGCTGATTGTATCTCGGAGTCTGGAACTTGGAGGTGGCACAGGTCGAAGAGCGGGCCGTGTAGTAGCCGGTGCCCCCGGCTTCAGCTGGAATGATGGCGGCACCCAGAAGGGCGGTAACGACAAAAACGGGCAGGAATTGATTCATAATTGAGCAAGGTTTGGTCTCGAAAATGAGACTTTTCTCAATCAGGATGGCTGGAATTGAGATTCAGTCCAGTATGATAATTCAAATAATCACTGTTGAAGCTCTTTGGCGATGGCTTCGAAGAGGATATTCTTCAAGTCTTCCGAGTAACCGGAATGGACCCACGCGACGTTTCCGTCCTTTCCGATCACCACGGTGTGGGGAATCGCTTCGACGAAGTAGCTCTGGCTGACCTTCATATCGAAATCGAGCGCGACGGGAAGGCCGGTCCACTCTCTCGATTCGAGAAAGCGGTTGATGATGGGGAGTGACTCGGACTGGTTCACCGCACAAAGTTGAACGGTGTCTCTCGGAAAGGCCTCGACGACCCTCTGGATATCCGGCATGGCCTTGATGCAGGGCCCGCACCATGTCGCCCAGAAGTCCAGAACGACGACTTTACCGAGATGGTCACTGAGCTTGAAAATCGATTCGTCCAGCATTGTCAGTTCCAGCGGCGGAGCGGTCTTGCCGATGAGAGGAGAGATCGCCTCTTTTTCTGAACCCGGAATGACGGGGGCCGGGGTCGGTTTGAGAACCCAGTCGGAAAAGGTTTCGGAAGGCATCGTGTCGAGTTCATCGAGCGGAGTCTCGGGCCCGCGCTTCATTTCCCGGATGTTCTCAATCGCAATCGTGCACGTCCCGAGGAGGCTCGATTTCCCAACGAAGCGCTCGTTTTCGAGCTTTTCGGCGTTCAAGTTCAGCCGGCTCCCATCCATGAGGACGAATTGATGGGTCACCGGAAATGGATCTCCCGGAGCGGTCCCGCCCCCCGGGGCTTTGTCTTCGGGCGGTTCCGCACCGCTTCCATCCTCCGCAGGTACTTGCAGCCAGACGATGGCGGAGATTCGTTCAGCGGGAAGTTCGACGATGGATTCACCGGCATCAAAACTGACCCCCTTTGCCGAGGCTGAGAGAAGGGTCCCCCGGAGCAGATCTCCATTCGGCGCAATGAGAAGATGTGTGGGGACCGGGCTTCGGCGGGAGCGTGGGAGTTGGAGTGACATTTCCCGCGCGACCGGATCAATGACTCGCCGGGGGATGCTTCCGGGGGTTCTCTCGACCCGAAAGTCAGAAATCGCGATCTCGTTTTCAGATTGATTCCAGCCCTGCCAGCCGCCGCCCATCTTGAAATAGATTCCGTTTCCGGAAACACGATCGGCATCGACTTCAATATCCAGAGAGGTTTTTCCGTTTACGACGACTTCCACTTTCTCCCCGAGCAGCCGGATTTCAAAGCTGGCAGTGTCGCCAACGATGGGAATCTGATCGCCGGAGAAAGAGAAGGCACCACTCTCTTTGAGCTTGCCGACAAAGAGGCGGTTTCCCTGCGCCGCAATGATGAGGTCGGTTGAGGGCGAATTCTCGTCAGAACCGTTTGTGAAGAGCCGCAGGGTAACCGCGCCGTAGGTTTGCTTCCATTGCGCTGAAAAACGAATCCGATCGCCGAGGACGAGAGAGGGATTTCCGAATCCTCCTGCTCTGATAATGGCGGAATCCCGCGTGAGTTCGACGTCCGTATCGTCCTCCTCAATCTCTTCCCATTCCGCGTCGTTGAAGCCGTCGAGGATTCGTCCCGAGCTTCCCAGATCGACTGCTCGTAAATGGGAGGACGGAATCGTGATGGGGCCGGTGATTCGGCTCGTGAATTTCACCTCTTCCGGACGGATCGAAATCAGTGAGCCGACGAGGATCTCATCGTTCGAAAGATAGAGGCGGGCTTGTCCGATGAGCGTGGACAGCTCCGGGTTTGCCGAAGCATGGGGAAAGCGGGTGATCGTTGCTTTGACGTCGTCAGCAAAGGGAACAGGCTGCGCAGCACCGGGAGGAAGCCAGCCAACAAGACTTTGCCCCGTCTTTTCAGCCAGGGGGCGGGCTGCTCCGAGCAGGGAAAAGCCGTCTCCTTCCAGTTTGTCAGTGCCGGCGATCAGTGGGATTTCGGAGTCGGGAAAGCGGATTTCTTTCGCTCCCTTGAGCGAGAGTAAGAGCGGAGCCGGGGCCCACTCGGTGACGATACGGATCGTGTCAACCGTAAGGGATTCGAGGCTGCCACTCACGTTGCTTCCGTCATGCCAGGCGAGTGTGGTCGCGGCAATGCCATCACGAGCTTCGGGCGAGTCAGGGGAGGCCGTCAGAATCAATTCCTGAAATTGCTCCAACGGAAACGACTGCGAGCCGATCCGGACGGAATCCGAACCTTTCGTGTAGGTGATGCGGTCTGTTTCGAATCGTGGTTCAAGTCCGGCGAGAAGCACCCGGGGCCTCGCCAGGTCAATCACGGCGGGAGCGCGGCCGTCCCACTCCTGGACCGAGAGTGAAAGGAGTTTGAGTTCCGGAGTCCGGTTCAAAATCGAAAAGCCCCGCACGAGGGGATCGGTCTGGCGAGACTTGCTGGAGTCAGGCTGGCGGCGGTCGACGACAGCCTTGTCGAGCGAAGCGAGGCGGCGGCCGGAAGGATCACAGAGGAGCACATCCCCGGTGGTCTGATTCCAGAAAAGTCGAAAGTCGAGGCGGCGGGTTTCCTCATTCAACTCCATCACGGGGACGAACCGGCTCCGATAGGTGAGGACGAGGGAGTTGTCCCACGTTTCCAGCATCGGCCCGATATCGGTGCCCCGGACGAGACCGATTTCCAAATTGGGCAGGCCCATCGGAAAGGCGGCTTCAAAACGGATCTCCACCAAGTTCGGAAATTCAATTTCGCGGAACAAATTCCCGGACCATTGATGGGTTGCAAAGGCACCGGTGAGATCCGTGAACCACTCCGAGGTCTTGCGATCCCGCCCCGATGAGGTCCAATCCTCAAGATCTTTGGGGCCTGAGTATCGAAGGTAGTCGCTGCCGACATGGATGAGGCGGGCGATGTGTTCTTTCCGGATCTCAATCACCTCGTTGAAAGAACGGGCTCGGAAGGTGATGGTCTCAACGGAGATCGCTTCGAGTGTCCCTTCGAGCCGGTCTCCGTTGTTCAGGAGAAGCCGGAAAGGAGGCCTCGCCTTGGGATCGGTTTTGGGAGCGATGGTCGAAAAGCGGACTCCTTCCAGCTGATCGAGACTGAGGCTGAGGGGGCCGGCGAACGGTTCCGCGTCCCATTGAAGCGTATTGCCGTCGCCCCTGAGTATCCTGCCATCGAGGATGTCGCCGTTTCGCCATTGTAACGCTGCGGACGGTTCCGTGGCCGCGCTTTGCCGGGGAACGAGGGAAAGCCCTGACAAAGCGAGAACCAGGAGGGTCAGGCGGCGAAGGATACAGGGTTGTAAAGGGCGGAACATGGAAGAATCAGAAGCGCTCGTAAATGGGTAGGAAGCGGTAGTTCAAGGCGAGCGCAAGAAGTGACATAGCCGTTCCGTAGGCCTCGCCGTAGCTGCCGACAAAGCTTCCATCATCGGCCTGTTGATCGGCAAGCATGCGGGCTGTGTTCCGGTTCCAGATGTCCCACGCTTCGGGATCCCCCTGGAAGAGAGCCTGGGCCATGTAGTAGTAAAAGTAATGAGTGTGAGCTGATTCCTTGTGATCGAGTCGTTCCGAAATATGGGAGAGGGACGCTTCGTATTCCTCCCATTCGCGTTTCTGCCCGACCGAGTAGACAAGGGTGGCAACCGCCGAGCGGGCCATGGATTCACCCCCGCCGCCGATGCCTCCGCTGTAGGCGACAAATCCGGAAGAAGCCGTGTTTCGCTGCATGTATTCAAGAGCGCTTTCAATGGATTCGGAGGGGACTTCGATCCCGGCATTCCGGCAGGCGAGCAGGCCCATGAGAACCGATCCTGTCACCGAGGTATCCGCGTCGGTCGAGGTGGGGGAGTAGCGCCAGCCGCCCCAGCGATTGGCCTTCTGCGCTTTCACCGTGAGCTCAATCGCCCGCTGCAAGGTGACCGCAATGGACTGGCGATTCTTGATGTCTTCGCTGCTGTCCCAGAGAGTTTCCTCGTCGACGACTCCATAGGCTTCGGCGAGCGCGAGCATCGCGAAACCGTGGTGATACATGCTGTTGGGAATGAAGCCGGAAGCGTCCTGCCCCTGAATGATCGAGCGAATCGCGCTCTTAATGTTCTGGCGATACCGGCCGAAATTGGGATCTTCGCCGCTCGCGAGAAAGGCCATCAGGCAGAGGCCGGTGATCCCGTGCTCAGAGCGATTTCTCCAGGTTCCGTTTTCGCTCTGGGTTTCGCTGAGAAAGGTAAGTCCACGCTCGTAGATCGTCTCCACCTCGGCGGGGATTTCGTTGCCGTAACGAATCGACGGTCCCTGGGCGAAAGCGAAACCGCTCAGGCCTAAGGAAACGGTCGTGACGAGAATTGCTCTGAGCATGATGATTGAATACGGAATTAGGATCACTGAACCGACTCCTTCACCGGTGCCGCTTCCTCCTCTTTGTAGGTTTCCTCCTCGGCCTTTTCGGCGCGGCGCTGCGCCGCCTTTTCCTTGGCTCGCTTGAGCCTTCTCTTTTGATCCCAGAAGTGGTCAAAGTTGGCGGTTTCCTCCTTGAGGCGATCATATTGTTCCTCTGTTAGGATCGCTCGCAGTTCATTCTCCTCGGCGGCATTGGCCAGTGACATGAGCATGCCCCGCTCAAAGTAATCGCCCCAGTAGCGCTGTACATCGTCGAGATAAGCGGTGGTCGCCTCGTGAACGAGATCGTTGATCTTCGTTTTTTGCTTCGGGGTGAAGCGGAGAAAGGAATCCAGAGTGGTCACGGACATGAGCGTGAATGCCTCGATGCGGTCATGCTGCCGCTGCTCGAGCACTTCCTCATAGCGGCTGATTTGATCGTCCGTGAGCACCGTCTTGAGCGTGTCTTTCCAGACATCGAGCGTTTCGCCCTCCTCTTCGGAGCGGTTTCCCCCGAAGCTCACGCTGCCCATTCCCTCGAGCATTTCCTTGGCGGCGTCCCGATCCGCTCCATCGAGTCGGGTTCGGAAATAGCGCTCCGCCTGGGTGTGCCAGTCCTTCATGGAGCGTTCGGCGGCCCCTTTTGCGGCGAGTTGAAGATCCTCCTGCTGGGAGGGGTCGAGCTCGCAAAGGCGCGCCACGTCATCAATCACGACCGCCATGAACTTCAGGCGCTTGTCGCGTTCACCTTCAGCAAGCTTCAGAATGTGCTGGGAAATCTGGGCGCTGAGCGGCTCGGGGGAAACGCTGCTTTCGGTTTCCTCCTCCGTGTTCGCGGCAGGATCTTCCGGCTTGTCTCCGACCACGACAAAGGGATCCGGCTCATTGATTTGCGCTTCCAGATTGCCAGTGAGGAATACCGGAAGGCAGCAAAGCCCCGAAAGCAGGAGGAGGGGGGAGTGAAAGTTCATCAGTTTGATTCAATCGTGTTGAAATAAGTATCCAGTCCGCGACGAAATTCCTCGGGAAGGGTACGCCCGGCGTTTCCGGTGGATTGCTCGACATCGCGGGAACCGGCATTCGAGTTGCGCCGTTCCCCTTCCGGGAGACTGATGTCGCTGAGGGCGGAAGCCCCGTTTCCGCCCGACGGTGAGCCTGCCCCCGGCGAGCTTCCGCCCCCTCCGCCTCCTTTGCTTTGCTGACGCCTGGATTGCAGGAGAAGTTCGATTGCCTCCGTCTGCGCGGCGATCGCTTCCGGCCCGGTGTCGGGACGGGCGAGGATTCCGCGGGCCTGGCGCATGGTGTCGGAGACGAGGGCGAGAAGTTGCAGCTCGGAGCCGAACGTTGCTTCCCCGTCCGGGAGTTCCCGAATGTCATCCTGAACGAAATCAATTCGCTCACGAAGATCCTGTTGCGTGAGTTCCAGAGGCCTGACCTTTGATTGAAAGACATCGGAAGCCAGGGCCGGTTTGACGGATTCCATTTCGCGGGTCTCGTCGCGCAAGTACATCTGCTCCTGAAGCACTTTCATGAGATCGAGAACGATTTCCGGTGGAAGGCCTTCTTTGGATTCTCCTTCGCCCTCTTGTTGTTCCCCGGCTGCGGCGACGAGCTCTTCGGCCCACCGGTCGAGCGTGTCGGCCCAGTATTCCGCGGAGGAGATTGAGAGGCCACTGAGATTCCCTTCGGAGGAACGACCAATTTCCTTCAATCGCGAAACCACCGATGATTGTTTCATTTGATCGAGCACATTCTTGTATACGACGTCCTGCTTGCGCTGGTAGTAGGCTTCCAGATCGGTCTGAATTTCATAGACCCGGCTGCTCTGCTCCTCTACCGTCCCGGCGACTCCGGTGCCGACATCGCGCAACTTCTGCTCAATCCGATGCCGCGGAAGGCCGAAGCCATCATTGAGCGTGCCGTCAAACGTTCCTGCAATTTCCGTCTGCACTTTCGCCGCCGCTTTGAGGCGTTTCACGAAGGTGCTCGCTTCAAGACTGGAAACAATTTCCTGCAGCTCATCGGCGACTTTGGCGAACTCAGCGAGCAATTCCTCCTGCTCTTCGAGCGCTTCATCGAGCTTCTCCCGGGCCGGGCCGGGGGAGTCGTCGCCGCCCTCCTCCTTACCATCGGACGGTGTGAGGTCGGACTCTGCCTGAGCTGATGCTTTGCCCTGCCTGCCGGCAGGTCCTGCTCCCCGGGCTCGCGAGGACTGCCTCAGTTTGTCGGAAACCGACGGCATTCTCCGGTTTGCAATGTCATCGAGGGTCCGCATTTTCTCAGACCACGATTCGAGGCGGTCGGCATCAAATTCGTCGTTCTTCGTCGCCTGCTTGACGAGATCTCTTCCGGCTTCGCTGAGAGCGTCCAATTTCTTGCCGTTCGCGGTTTCAGCGGAGGCCTGCTCGGCCAGTTTGCGGCGGTTTTCGGGTGAATCGAGTTCTCCGGAGGAGAGACTGCTCAGAGCTTCGTTTGCCTTGTTCAGTTGTTTCTCGCGCTCGTAGATTTCGCGGGCGTTGCGGAACCATTTTCCGAATTCCTGAGTGAGCCATTCCGCATGTTCCTGCGGGCTGAGGACATGGAGAATGAACGTTGGGGAGTAGCTGCGCTTGCGCTCCGGAAAGTAGTCTTCGGCAAACGCGCGGATTTGAATGGTCTGGGGAGATATCCCTTCGCGGGCCGCGGAAAAGGTGGCGCGAGTCTCAAGGTCCCGCTTCTCAGGACCGCCTGCAGCGACTGCTTTTTCGCCTTTGACGGAGTGGGTTCCGTCGGCGGCGATCTGTCCATGCCATTCCAGGCCCATCGTCAAAATACCGAAGTCGTCCGCGGCGGAGACATCGAAAGAGACGACCTCATCGGGAAGCACGATTCGTTCTTTCGTCAGCTGCCGGGCGAAGACATCGGGAACGCGATCTTCGACCGGAGTCAACTCCAGCTGCAAGGGAGCCTTTGCGGTGAGGCCGTGAATATCTTTCCAGGTGACATTTTGCGAAACGGGTTCGTCGACCTTGATGGGCGCTGTGGAAAACGCGTTCCCCGAGACCGTTACCCCGACGGGGGCGGCCTCAGCGGACGCGAGTTCCCGCGAGGTCTCGCCGGTGAGTGCCGCAAGGGCTCCTTTCACGACGGGAAGGGAGCCGCCACGAACAGGGATGACGAGATCCCGTTCGTAGAGCAGGTAGTCAGGAAGTCGCAGGCTCGCGGTCAAACCGGTCAACTCGGGTCGGGAGAGGGGAGTGACAGAGATTTTCTGATGCTCATCCCCGACGCGGAGAGCGAGTGAGCCGTCCTCTTTCTGCGGAGGGACCGTGAAATCGAAATGATCCCCGTTTCGGTCGGTTGAAAGTTTCGTTTTGCCGGGGAGCTTCAACGAGGCATGGTCCGGTCGCCATTCAGTAGTTCCGGTGAGTTTCGGGCTGAGATCAAAGGACTCTGCGTAGGGGACAACCACTTCCTTCGGGAGGGGCTCGATCTGCGCGAAGGTGTATCGTTCCACGCCTTTGCCTGGTGCGATCCATCTCGCGAGAGAACTGCGTGCCGCGTCTGAGACGAAAAAAACAAGGAGGAAAGAAATGGCAAGTACCGAGAGCGCTGATCCCAACCAAATCCCGTACCGGTTGGCAGGAACGGCCTCAGCAAAGTCGCGCGCCTTGACCCTCTCATCGACCTGAGCCATCGCGGCTTCCACGAGAACGCGGCTCGATTGCCCTGATTCTGTTTTGGAAAGTTCGACGATGCCGAGTAGTTCATCGCCAAGTCGCGGAAACTGACGCCGGAGGAGTCGCGCGATTTGCTCAAGGGACCGCTGCTTTTTCACCCACCGGTTCCAGCGAAGAGGAATGGAGATGGCAGGCACCGCAACACCAAGCGCGAGAAGGATGAAACGCAACACGAGTGGCGTGTCGATGAAGCGGTCGATCACAAACACGACCAGGAAAGTGGCCCCCAATCCGATGATGCCGACGAGAGCCCCTTCGGCAATCTTGATGGACCAGAGTCGCTGCTGAAAAGCCTCAAGCTTCGCCTGCAAATGTGGCGGAAGTCGCAATCCGGTATCCGGATCAACGATCTCCTTTGAACTGTGGGGAGGGTCCGCCATTTCAACTGACTATTTAACCATAGAGAGGGGCTCCGCGCCATGAAGCTTTTCCGATAGTTGCGGCGGAATTCGGTTGCAAAAAAAAGCCCCGCTGCGCGAACAGCGGGGCCTCTATACGAATTCGTTAACCGGTAACCCGGTCAGCCGGGTTCAGGAATCTTTTCCGGCTTTCCCGGCCGTCCATGTCTGAACGACATAGCGGCTCGCCTTGTCGCCGAGAGCCGCGATCGCGGCCTCCTGATCAATTTTTTCGGAACCGTCGGTGACCACGGTCACTTTCTGAGTTCCCGCTTCCTCACCGTTTTCAATGGTGATTTTAGCTTTTCCGTCCTCGTCGAGAACAACTCCCGGAAGCTGTGAGAATGCCGAACTGACATCTCTTTTACATCCGCCTCATGTTACGCCGGTCATACCGGCAATGTAGGTGACTTCACCCGCCATTGCTGCTGGAGCAAGTGCAAGGATCGCCACAGCAAGTGTTGCGATTAATTTTTTCATAGTATTGATTGGTTGGCAGGACGGCATTCATCCACCCTGCCACCTCATTGTATACGGATGAGAGGTTCTGTCGTGCCAGAAAATTCCGTAAATTCGTGATAATAAAGTTGTAAGTTTTCGTGAACGCTCCCAGGCAAGGGGTGTCGTTCGAACTGTTTTATGAGCCGCCACGTCGAGAATATTTCCCTCCCTGCTGATCTCAGTGCCTTTGACGAGATCATCGACGCCCGCTCGCCGGGCGAGTTTGCGGAGGACAGGATCTCGGGGGCGGTGAATCTCCCTGTCTTAAACGATGCCGAGCGGTCTGAGGTCGGAACAATCCACAAACAGGTTTCGGCCTTCGATGCCCGGAAAATCGGAGCCGCCCTCGTTTCGCGAAACATTGCCCATCACCTCGAGACCCACCTTGCGAACAAGCCGAAGGACTATCGCGCACTCGTCTATTGCTGGCGCGGCGGTCAGCGTTCGGGCAGTCTCGCTACGGTGATGAATGATGTCGGGTGGGATGTCAGTCTCATCAGCGGAGGCTACAAAGCCTACCGCTCCCTGGTCGTCGAAGTCATCGAAACGAGGGCACCGGCACTGAAGCTCGTCGTGCTCAACGGATACACCGGGGCGGGAAAAACCCTTCTCCTCGCGGAGTTGGATCGCATCGGGGAGCAAGTCATTGACCTTGAGGGTATGGCGAATCACAAGGGCTCCGTTTTCGGTGGCGATCCTCATGCCCCTCAACCCGCACAGAAGCAATTCGAGTCGCTCCTGTATGAGAAGCTCAAACAGATTGATCTTGATCGACCTGTCTACATCGAGGCCGAGAGCGCCAAGATCGGGCGGCTCAATCTTCCGAATCCGATCTGGAAAAAGCTGAAAAGCTCCCCGGTAATCGAAGTCGATTCACCCGTCGAGGCCCGGGCCCGCTACCTCGCCGGCGACTACGGGGAATGGGTCGGCAATCTTGATCGCGTCCACGAGACCATCGATCGCCTCTCCGGCTTCCACTCCAAAGCGACCCTGGCACGATGGAAAACCATGACGGAGGCAGGGGAGTGGCATCCCTTTGTGACCGAACTCCTCACGGAGCACTACGACAACCGTTACACCGTTGACGGCTCCGGCAATTATCCCGTTCCTTCCGCCACTGTCCCGCTGAGTTCACACGATCCTGACTCGATCGCCGCCGCCGCAAAAGAAATCAGCAAGCTGGGGCCTCCTCTTCTCCTTTGATTCTTCCCTCCTCACCTTCTTTTCCCTTTTCCCCCATGTCCCTCTACTTCGACTCCAATGCCACGACGCAGGTTCATCCGCGGGTCGTCGATGCCATGATGCCCTACCTCACGGGGCTTTGGCACAATCCTTCGAGCGGTTACCGCGCCGGGCGCGAAGTGAAAGCCGCGATCGAGAAGGCCCGCGAGCAGGTCGCCAGCCTGATTGGCGCGAATCCGGAAGAAATCGTTTTCACTGGCTGCGGAACCGAATCAAACAGCATGGTCATCAAATCTCTCGCCCGGGAGATCGGACGAAAGTCTTCCAAGGTCGTCGTCAGTGAGATTGAGCACAGCGCCGTGCTGCGCCCGACTGAGGCGATGGCTGCGGTCGGGTTCGATGTCGAAAAAGTCGGCGTTCACGAAGACGGTCGACTCGATCTCGATCAGTTTTCGGAGGCGGTCGACTCTTCCAAACCCGGCTTTGCCTCCCTCATGTGGGCGAACAACGAAACCGGCGTCGTCCAGCCGATCGCGGAAGCGGCCGAAGCTGCAAAAGCGGCCGGATGGTGGGTTCACACCGACGCGATTCAAGCTGTTGGAAAGGTTCCCGTTCGCGTCGATCAGGTCGCGGTCGATTTTTTATCCATCAGCGGGCACAAGTTCCACGCAACCAAAGGGGTAGGGGCTCTCTTTATCCGGCGCGATACCCCCTTCGAACCCATGATTCGGGGCGGGGGGCAGGAAAGCGGCCATCGCAGCGGGACCGAAAACGTCCCCTACCTCGTCGGGCTCGGCGAGGCGGCTGCGATCATGCAGGAAGAGGCGGAAAACGGCGGCCTCGACCGCGTCGCCGCCTTGCGGGATCGACTCGAAACAGGGTTAGGAGAGCGACTCAACAGGGTTGAGTTCAACGGATCCCGGGAACATCGCACCGGCAACGTCGCCCACGTTTCCTTTCCCGGAAAAGTCGCCGCCGAAATGCTCCCGCAGCTCGATGCCGCCGGTCTCCAATGCTCCGCCGGAAGCGCCTGCATGACCGGAAAAAATCAGCCGAGTCATGTGCAGAAAGCGATGGGTTTCAGCGATGAAAAAGCGTTTAGCAGCCTGCGTCTCAGTCTTTCCATTTTTACGACCGAAGCAGAGGTCGATGAAGCGATTGAGATCCTCGCGAACGTGTTGGGGTAGCCGCTTCGCGGCGTGGGAAGGTGGGAAAGTGAAAGGTGAGAAGGTTTTGAGGTAGCTGCGAGCGCCCCGCTCGCAGGTGTTGGAGTGAGGCCTTCAGGCCTTTTGCGATGCTTCTGAAAAGGCCTGAAGGCCTCGCTCCAGCTCGTACTGTGTAAGCTTCCGCAAATCGTCTCGTCATCTTCATTGACGTTTCCTGCGTAACGGCGCACACTTCCGCTCTGCGCGAAAGGAGAGAGATGGGCACCTGGTGGGCCCCGCGGTCTTCAAAACCGTTGTCGGTG
>JARGOP010000005.1:0-68330 GCA_029233965.1 Verrucomicrobiales bacterium
GCGGTTTCGGCCGGGGTTGTGTGGGGTCGGAACCGTGGCCGGTTCCGCTACGGGGTGATTGAGGGCCCCTCCCTGTCTCAGCTCTTCCACGCGACCGGATTCGGATTGCCTCTCCAGGCGACGCGGCCGCGTTCGCCGGGTTGAATCCGGGCTCCTTCTTTGAGAAAGCAGAGCCAGCTTTCGTTTTCGTAGCCGTCCGGAGCGACCCGGACCTCCCAGATATGTCCCATGGAGCGGACGGACTCGACGGTGACCATGCATCCTTCATCGGCGATTTCGCAGGAGATCCAGCGGGCGTCTTCGGGGCGTTTCCAGCAGAGTTCCCCGCTTTCGGGATCCCGAACCCCATTGGCGGGGCCGAAGCGTTCGGCGCAGTATTGGTCGACGGGTTCCCGATAGACCTCGGTCGGGCTGCCGGTCTGAAGGACGCGGCCTTCGTTAAGAATGGCAACCCGTGAAGAAATCGCGAGGGCGTCCTCGGGATCGTGTGTGACCATGAGTGCAGTCTGTCCGAGGGCGGAAAGGATGGAACGGATTTCCTCCCGCAATTTCCGGCGCAGAGCGGGATCGAGATGACTGAAGGGCTCATCGAGCAGAATCAGTCTCGGCTGGGGAGCGAGGGCACGGGCGAGGGCAAGACGTTGTCGTTCGCCTCCGGACAACTCGTGAGGGAAGCGGTTTTCCTTCCCCTTGAGATCCACCAGCTCGAAGCACTCCGCGACGCGGTCGGCTTTCTCGCTACGGTTCTGCTTCTTCAATCCGTAAGCGACATTCTTCGATGCGTTAAGATGCGGAAAGAGCGCACCGTCCTGAAAGACAAGGCCGAGTCGACGGCGCTCGGGCGGGATCTCGGCTCGTGGGTGGGCGGCGTCGGCCATCATTTTGCCTCCGATGAGGACCCGGCCGACATCGGGGAACTCGAGTCCTGCCGCGAGCCGGAGGAGAGTCGTTTTTCCGCTGCCGCTCTCCCCGATGAGGGCGAGCACCTCCCCTTCCCTTACCTCGAGGCTGACGTCATTCACAGCAGGGACGGCTTGCGCGTCGTACTGCCTCGATACGTTCTGAAAACTGAGGATGGGTTCCGATTCACTCATGCGAATTTGCCGGGGAAAGCCATCGATTCATGATCAACAGGCCCACTGCCCCTGCTGCCACTATCATGAGGGAAGGCACCGCGCAAGCCTGGAGACGGGCCTCCTTCGCGAGGCTGAAGGCACTCGTCGCGAGGGTTTCAAAGTTGGCGGGGCGCAGGATCAGGGTCAGGGGAAGCTCCTTGAGGATATCCACGAAGAGAAGCATCGCGGCGGCGAGGAGAGGTCCCCGCAGGAGAGGCAGGTCGATGCGGAGAAAGGTCGCGAGGGGGGATCGTCCGAGAAGCCGGGACGCTTCGCCGAGGGAAGGTCCAAGTCGATCCATGCCGGCCCGGCTCAATTGCAGAGGAATCGCGAAAAAGCGGACAAGATAAGCGAACCCGATCAGGAACACGGTGCCGCTGAAAAGGGGTATCCAGGAGACTTCGAGATGATCGAGTCCGCCGAAAACGACGAGAACGCCCACGGCAATGACCGCACCCGGCGTCGCATAACCGAGGCCGGAAAGGCGAAAGCAGCCCTTGCGGAGCGGATTCTCCCTCAGGCGAACTGCGAAAGCGAAGATGGCAGCGAAAATCGTGACGATGACCGCGGTGGTTCCCGCAAGGGTGAGCCCCCGCGTGAGCGAGTCACCGAAGGCGAGGCTGACTCCCCGGTCGGAGGTGAGATTCAGCCACGACCAGTGAAGGAGGCGCCCCACGGGATAAAGAAAACCAATCGCCAGGGGAAGAAGGCAGCAGAGAAAAGCCAGCGCCGCCTTTCCTCCGCTCAAGCGCTTTCGCACCATGGGGACGGAGGTTCCCTCTGCTTCCACGTAACGGGCGCGACCCCGGAGAAGTTGCTCGACGATGAGGAGGATCGCCACAGCGAGCATGACGATGCCGGCGAGCCGCAGGGCCGACACTTTATCCCCCATCCCGAACCAGGTCCGGAAGATCCCTTCCGTCAGCGTCGGGACGCCGAAGAAATGGACCGCGCCATAGTCATTGATCACTTCCATGACGACCAGTGCGGCCCCCGCAACCATGGCCGGCCGTGCCAGCGGGATCGCAACACGGAAGAAAACCTGTCCGGGGCGATCCCCGAGGCAGCGGGCCGATTCAATGAGCGCTCTCCCCTGCTGCAAAAAAGCGGCGCGGCAGGCGAGGTAGATGTAGGGATACAGCACCGCCCCCATCATGAGAATGAGGAGTCCGTAGCGGATCACGAGTTCCGTCTTCAGGAAGGCCTCGATGCTGACATTCGTCCGTAGCCAGATCAGCAGGGGAATCGCGGCTTCAGGGCCCTGATAAAAGACGAAGGCGGCGACGTAGCTCGGCAGCGCGAGCGGGAGAATCAAGGCCCAGGAAAAGAGGCGGCGACCAGGAAAATCGTGGATCGTTACGAGCCAGGCCGGCAGCACCCCCATGAGGAGTGCGACCGCACTGACGCCAACGACGAGGACGGCGGTGTTGATCAGGTAACGGGGCAGGACCGTCTCGACAAGATGCCCCCATTCCGGACCGGCTTTGGTGAGATGGATGAGAACGGCAACGATGGGAAGACAGAGCAGCGCGGTAAACACACCGACGCCGATTCCCCAGGAGTCGGGGAACTTCAGCTTTCGCCAAAACCTCCCGCCTGTAGGGGAAGAAGACCGCAGGGCCTCATTCGTTTCAGCGTATTCCATCCTTCGTTTCAGCCGGCAGGATTATTCCCAGCCGGCGCGATTGAAAAGGCGGACCGCTTCTGCGTTCAACTCCCCGAGCGTGGAGAGCGGCACGGGATCGGCTTTGAATTTGCCCCAGCGCTCCTGATTCTCTGACCAGGTCGCGGCAGGATTGACAGGATACTCAAAGGTGTTTTCCGGGTACCTGGACTGCACCTCTTCGGAGAGCAGAAACTCGATGACCTGTTCTGCCAGTTCGGCTTTCTTCGTGCCCTTGACGACTCCGATGCCGCTGATGTTCACGTGGGTCCCCCGCCCTTCCTGGTTGGGGAAATAGAGAGCCACGGCAGTGGCTGCCTCGCGGTCATTCGGCTCTTCGGATGTCTCGAGAAGTCCCACGTAGTAGGTGTTGGCAACGGCAAGGTCGGCAAGACCGGCAGCCACGGCACGGATTTGATCCCGGTCACTTCCCTGGGGAGGACGGGCCATGTTCTTTCGCACGGCCGCGGCCCATTCGCCGGCTTTTTCCTCGCCGTTGGCGGCGATGATCGTGGTCATGAGAGACTGGTTGTAGGAGTTGGAAGAAGAGCGGATCACGATACGTCCGCGCCACTTCGGATCGGCAAGGTCTTCGTAGGTGGAAAGCTCCTCCGGCTTGACGCGGTCTTTCGAGTAAATGATGACCCGGGCGCGATTCGTGATTGCGACCCAGTGGTTTTCAGGATCTTTCAGCGTCTCCGGAACGATCCCGAGCACTACCGGGGAAGTGATCGGCTGAAGGAGGCCGACTTTTTGCGCCCGGTCGAGGCCGGCACCGTCCGCGGTCATGAAGAGGTCGGCAGGCGTGTTCGCCCCCTCCTCTTCAAGCCGGGCGATCAGTTCATCAGCTGATGCCTTCACGACGTTGACCTTGATCCCCTTTTCTTTGAGAAGCTTATCATGAACGGCTTCGTCGAAGGCGTAGTGACGCTGGGTGTAGAGCGTGACTTCTTTGGTTTCAGCAAAGGCCTGCAGAGCGGCACCGAGAATGAGGATCGTGGAGAGGATTTTGATCATGACGTTATTGAGAATGAATCTCGATAGCGGAATCTTCTTCGAATGTTCCGTTCTGGCAACTGCGAAATGGCGCTATATTTTTTTGCGCGGTATTCGATGAAGATCGCTTGATCCATTGCGCCTCTGATAAAAACGGCTAATTTCCCGCCCCTGCCCCGCTTATGAGTAATCCCCGTTCACCATCCAAAGACTTTATCCGCGAGATCATCGACGAAGATCTCGCCACGGGGAAGCATGACGGGACGGTGACGCGCTTCCCGCCTGAGCCGAATGGTTACCTTCACATTGGCCATGCCAAATCGATCTGCCTGAATTTCGGGATCGCCCGGGAGTATGAAGGGCGTTGCCACCTTCGTTTTGACGACACGAACCCGGCCAAAGAAGACACCGAGTATGTCGACTCGATCAAGGAGGACATTCAGTGGCTGGGATTCGACTGGGGGGATCACCTCTATTTCGCCTCCGACTATTTCGAGAAGCTTTTTGAATGGGCGGTTCATCTCATTGAAAACGGGAAGGCCTACGTCGATGATCAGAGTTCCGAAGAAATGCGGGCCGGTCGCGGGGATCTCCAGAATCCCGGAACCGAAAGCCCCTTTCGCGATCGTTCGCTGCAGGAGAATCTCGATCTTTTCAACCGGATGAAGGCCGGTGAATTCAAAGACGGGGAAAAGGTGCTGCGTGCGAAGATCGACATGGCGCATCCGAACCTGAACATGCGGGATCCTGTCATCTATCGCATCGTGCACACGGAGCACCACCGGACCGGAGACACCTGGTGCATCTACCCGATGTATGATTTTACTCACGGACAGAGTGATGCGCTGGAGTATGTGACCCATTCCCTCTGCACCCTCGAATTCGAGAATCACCGTCCGCTCTACGAGTGGTTTCTCGACAACCTCCCGGTGCCCTCGCGTCCCCGCCAGATCGAATTTTCCCGCCTCAATCTCAACTACACGGTGATGAGCAAGCGCAAGCTGCTCCAACTTGTGGAAGAGAAGCATGTTTCAGGATGGGATGATCCCCGCATGCCCACGATTTCGGGAATCCGCCGTCGCGGTTATCCTGCGGAATCGATCCGTAATTTCTGCAAGACGATCGGGATCACGAAGTTCAAGAGCACCAATGATATCTCTTTGCTGGAGAGTTCCGTTCGCGAAGTTCTCAATGCGGATGCCCCGCGGTTCATGGCGGTGCTGAAGCCGCTCAAGATCGTGATCACAAACTATCCTGAAGATCAGGTCGAGGAGTTTGATGCGGTGATCAACCCGGAGAAGCCGGAACTCGGAACGCGGAAAGTCCCCTTTTCCCGTGAGCTTTACATCGAGCAGGATGATTTCATGGAGGACGCGCCGAAGAAGTTTTTCCGCCTCGCGCCTGACAAAGAGGTCCGCTTTCGCTGCGCCTACTTCATTCGCTGCAACGAAGTGATCAAAGACGAGGCTGGAAATATCACCGAACTTCACTGCACTTACGATCCTGAAACACGCGGCGGAGAGAATCCCCCGGATGGTCGCAAAGTGAAAGCCACGATCCACTGGGTCAGTGCGGCGCACGCCTTGAAGGCCGAGGTGCGTCTCTACGATCGTTTGTTCAACACCGAGAACCCGGACAGCGTTGAGGGCAGCTTTCTGGATCACATGAATCCGGACTCGCTGGAAATTCTTGCGGACGCCAGGCTGGAGCCCAATCTCGCGGCGGTTCCAGTGGGGGAAACGGTTCAGTTCGAGCGACTCGGCTATTTCTGCGTCGACACAGACAGCACGCAGGAGGCTCCCGTTTTCAACCGCACCGTCGGGCTCCGCGATTCCTGGGCGAAGACGCAGCAGAAGGGCTGATCTGATTTCGAGCCAAAAATCGCAGGAATCACGTCGTCATCGTGGTGACGATGAGGGTTGCAGGAAACTTCGGAATCAGGTTTCCTCTCCGTATGAAATTCCCCCCGCTGCTCGTCGCTCTCTTTCTCGCTGCCACTTTCCCTGTCTCGACGGTTCAAGCCGAAGAGTTCCTGTTTAACGGAAAGGACCTTTCCGGCTGGAAGGTGCCGGCGGACAACATCTGGTGGCTCGTAGAGGATGGTGTCCTGCAAGTCAGAAGCGGCCCGGAGCAGAAGGGATCGATCCTCTGGACGGAGGAGGAGTTCGGGAACTTCGTGCTCACGCTCGAGTTCAAGTTCGTCAGCGGAACGATTGATTCCGGCGTGCACCTCCGGAATGAGGATCAGATCCAGATCGGCATCTCCGGCTCCCTGAAGCGCGACATGACGGCGTCACCTTACATCCCCAAAAAAGGGTATCCCGTCGAAGCGGAAGGGGTCGCCGAATTGCTGAAGATGGAAGACTGGAACGTAATGAAGATCGAGGTCAAGGGGATGGACTACGCGGTCTCCCTGAACGGGAAAAAGGTCATGACGTACACGACCGATACGGGGCAGGCAAAAGGGCCGATTGGCCTCCAGCTTCACGCAAAGCGCGACATGGGCATTGATTACCGCAATATTCGCGTGGCAAAACTGGATTGAATCGTGCTCATTGTATTCACCCATGGAATCCGAATTATCCCTTTATGACCGCATCGGCGGCGCTGAGACAATCTCCAGCCTCGTCGACAGTTTCTACGAGAAAGTCCTCGCTGACGGCGAGCTTTCCCCCTATTTCAAGCATGCCCCCACGGGCAAGCTCCTGGAAATGCAGAAAGAGTTCTTTTCCGCAGCAACCGGCGGTCCCTTGACCTACAGCGGAAGACCACTTCGGGATGTGCATCGCAACATGGCGATCAGCAAACGGGAATTCGGAAGGTTCACGGAGCATCTCATCGAAACCCTCAAGGAAGTGGGTGTCAGTGAGGAGGCCTCCTACGAGATCATCAGCCACGTGAATCTTTACGCGGACGAAATCACCAACGACGTCTACTGACGACATCCGGATCGCGGGAAAGCGGCTCTCTTCACCTCGATTCAGTGGTCAGCGGACCGGTGTGATCGGAGCGGTTGGGTCGACCGGTCTCTGCGGTAAGGGACTCTTGCTCCCTTCTTTTTCCTTCGGCTTTTTCTCTTTCGGCGGACCGGGAATGACTTCTTTTTTTCCGGCCCACTCCTGAACTGACTGCCCCGTGAAATAGTCCTTCAAGAAGGCTCCGGCTGCTTTCGCGATAAAATCGACCTCATCGGCGTGATGATGGAGCACAACGAGGCGATGCCCCTTCGAGAGAACGAGAAGAAGATTTCCGCCGTCGTAGCAGAAAGAGAGAATTTCAGGGCTGCGGCCTTCCTGATTGAAGTAGGCCACGATATCATCCAGAACCGAGACCATCGCTTCGACCCGCTCGGGTGAATAGGCCAGGTCTGAGAAAATCTCCTCGGTATCTTTCGAGAAGAGAACGCCAAAGACAGATCCCGCCTGACGCATGGATCCGAGGGTGGCGATGAGGGATTCCGGGCTCATCGATTGATAAAGGCGCGGATGGAGCGGTTAAATTCGCGAAACGACATGCGGCGGTTCACCATCCCCCCTGCCACCTGCGGATCCTGAGGGTTTGAATTCTGGTCGAAACAAAATCCCACGGTTTCCCCTTTTTCATAAAGCGTCGCGGAAGAAACCGCGTGCATTCCGAGCTGCTCCCCGAGAAGGATCGCGCACTCCTGCAGCGTCATCAGGTTTTCGGCGAAGAGTGCCGTATCCTCCCGACCGCTCTTTCCGCTGGCCGATCCGCGCCCGGCGGTAAAAAACCGGATCTTCCCCTGGGCGAGCGCTTCTTTCAGCACTTCATTCTCTGACTCTTCACCTTCGGACATGGGCGTTAGACTACCGTTTTTCGACAGGGGGATCTTACCCGAATTCGCCCGAATGTCGAATCCTTAAGCTTTCTTCACTATACTCGCAGTTTGAGCGGTGCTCAACTGTGGCGGAATGATGACTCGGCGAAGCCCCGGATTCATTGACAACGCCACCGGCACAGGGGTGGTAGAGCCCCGGTTCCGCATAAAATCCACCCCTCTCGACAGTTGAGTTGCGTCTGCGGGGTTTTGGTCGACTTTTGGAGGGTTGAGGCCCGCCCTCTTCCGCCGGTCACCCTCACTTTTCCGGCGGCTCCGTTCACCTTCGTTTCCGGCTGTCAAGATGCCTCCCGGGGGTTCAGGCAGTTGCGGGAACAGGGCCACACCACTCCAGATCCGCATGTCCCGTAAACATCTTCCCAGTGTGGCCATTGTTGGCCGCCCCAACGTCGGCAAGTCAGCTATTTTCAACCGCCTCGCGGGGCGGAGAATCGCGATTGTGCATGATCAGCCCGGAGTGACCCGTGACCGGATCGCCGCGGAATGCAAGCGCGGACGCTTTGCCTTCGAGTTGACGGATACGGGAGGAATCGGAGCGATTTTGAATGATGGTTTTGCCGGGCAGGTGCGGGCCGAGGCGGACATTGCGATCCACTCCGCTGATGTGATTCTATTCGTGGTGGATGCCCGTGAGGGAATTCATCCGATTGATGAAGAGCTGGCCAACGTGCTTCGCAAGGAGGCCGGGCACGGCAAGGTCCTCCTGATTGCCAACAAGGTCGACACGGCGAAGACCGACAACGATGTCGATGAATTCACCCGGCTCGGGTTTCCGGACCTGATCGGCCTTTCCGCAGCGCATGGACGGAATTTTGATCAGTTGGAAGGCGCGCTGGAGGATCATCTCGCCAACCTTTACCCCGCCCCTGCCGAGGAGGACGAAGAGGCGAAGGAGGATCCCGTGAAGATCGCAATTGTCGGAAGGCCCAATGTTGGAAAGTCATCGCTGATTAATGCGATCCTGAACGACGAGCGCAGCATTGTCTCGGATGTTGCCGGAACGACCCGGGATGCGGTCGATGTCCCCTATCGCTGCAATCACAAGCCCTACATCCTGATCGACACCGCAGGGATTCGCCAGCGAACCCGGCGCGATACATCCGTGGAGCAGTTTTCCGTGATGCGGTCGGAGCGCTCGATTCGCCGCGCTGATCTCTGCCTTCTCGTCATCGACGCCTCCTCCGGGGTTGTTTCTCAGGACCGTCGCATTGCGAAAATGATTCTCGACGAGAACAAGCCGTGTCTGGTTCTCCTCAATAAGTTCGACCTCTACCACCCCGATGCTCACTTTCAGGACCGGATTGATCAGTTTCGCGAGGAGCTCGGGGACGATCTCTTTTTCATCCCCTACGCCCCGAAAGTCGCGATCTCAGCGAAGAACCGCCAATACATCACGAAAGTCTTCGATGCAGTGGAAAAGGTGATCGAAACCGCCGAGCACCCCGTCTCGACGGGTATCCTCAACCGGCTCCTGCAGACTTCGATTGAGAGAAATCCCCCGCCGGTGCGCCAGGGCAAACGTCTCAAGCTTCTCTACGCGACCCAGAGGAGAGACGACAAGGCCGGCCCTGTCCCCGTTCCCGAATACATGCTTTTCGTCAACCACGCGAGCCTTCTCACGAGAACCTACGAGCGTTTCCTCGAGAATCAGATTCGGAAGGAATATCCGATGGAGGGACTTCCCTTTGTCTTCAAAGTGAAGTCACGGGTCTCGAAGAAAAAAGGCGCCTGACCACCGGCCTTCTCTTTATCGGGAGCGAATGTCGTTGATCTCATCCTCCGTCGCGGGGAGAACGTTCATCTTCACTTCGTTCGGAATTTCCACTTCCGGGTTCTCCTCGTAGAGATACGATTCCATGATCATGTAGACCTTCCCGCGACTGTTCGGGCGGAAGGTTCTCGATCCGAGGGCACGGGTGATTTTGATCGGCTCTTCCCCCGTCTCGATCTCAAGCACGAACTGCTGGCCGGATAACCCGAAGGTCGGGTCCACCTTGCGCATTTCGTTCTGAATTTCGACGAGCGGGCGGAAGAGTTCCTGATACGTGACCTTGCCGTCTTTGATCTCGGGCGGCGTGACTTTGGGAACTTCGAGTTCAACGTAGATATTCAGCGAACCACGGGGTTGATTGGCAACCAGGTCCGGGTTGGATTCGATGAGATCCTCACGAAACGGCACCGTGACGAAACCATCGTTGTCGACAACGAGAACAAGAGGTCCTTCTTCGAGGTCCAGAAAAAGCTCGATGTCCTTTGACTTGACGCTTGAATTGCGACTCTGAATTCGAAGACGGTATTCCTCGGCATCCTTGTCCGAGCGGGCGTCGCTTTGGGCGATCTTGATGAGATGCTGATACGGAAGGCGGGCCAGATTGTTGAAATCGAGCGGACGCCCCGAAAGCGTTTCCGGTGTCGCAGTAGTCTCTTCGTCCTGCGCGGTGGCAGAAATTAACAAGGCACCGAGAGCGAGGCAGAGAACGACGGTGGCTTTTTTCATCATTGATTTCAGAATCTCCGTAATTGAACACCCCCAGCGGATGCAATTCAAGCCCGATGATCAGTAAGCTTCTCCCAATAAAGTCGAATCCCGTCGGCACACATCGCGGTTCCGTTGATCTCCTGCAGGGTGCTCCAGACCTCTGAAGGAATTTGAGCACGAAAGGCCTGCTCCATTTGAAAGGCTTCGTAGGCCACCCGGAGCGCCTCGGCATCCATCCCCTCCGCGAGGCGCTGCTGAACAAAGAGGGCGTTCAACTCCACAGCGTCCCGGTAGGAATCGAGATGGGGCCCGGGATTTTCAACTTCCCCGAAGTGAGTCAGGTAAAGTGATTTCGGACCCCGGGCGCTGAGATGCCCGATGCTGGAAAGGGTATGCTCGAGGTGAAATTGCGGAGGGGCGGAAGTGACGGAGATAAAATCAGAGTGATCGATTTTCGCTCCGGCGGCGTCCCCCGCGAAAATGACGTCATCCAACTGGTAGGCATGGTGATGAAAACAGTGGCCCGGTGTTTCCAGAGTCCGGAGCTGTAAGCCGGCGACTTCAATGAGCTCGTCATTCGCGACAGCGACAATACACTCCTCCGGCGCCGGAACCATTGCCCCCCAGAGTTCATCGAACTGCTCCCCGTAAACCTGTCTCGCACTCGCTTCGAGTCGCTCAGGATCGACGAGATGCTTCGCGCCCTTGGGGTGAACGTGGACCGGAACGCCCTGCCCTGCCCACCAGCCCGCTGATCCCGCATGGTCGAGATGAATATGGGTCACGAAGACTGCCGCAATCTCTTCCGGTTTGATCTGACGGGACGCCAGTTCACGGAGGAGCGTTTCCCGACAGGATTCAGGTCCGGTTTCAATCAGAATGAACCCGTCCGGGCCTTCCACGAGGAAGGAAGCGATGGCACGCGCCCGGTTCCGGAACCGGAGATCTATCGTATGAACCTGCATCACTGCCATCATACCGATTCCCGCTAACGAGCCAACTCAAACTTGCCGGATCGTTAGGGCATGTCTAAGTTGCGCGACCATGAGCGCCGAAACCGTTTCTGAAATCCCTGTCGAAGCTGACGACCCCATCAACACGCAAATCCTCGAGGTCTCGGAAGATCTTGTGAGTGGTTTTCAGCGCTTCCCTTTCCAACATATCGCCGAGAAGTCGGGCGTTGCCCTCGACGTCGTCCTCACCCGCATTCATGCGATGCAGGAGGCCGGTGTGATTCGCCGGACCCGGCAGACCCTTCTCGCCACCAAGCTTGCTCATGGTGCCCTCTGCGCCTGGAAGGTCGATACCGATAAGCTTGACGCGACCTTTGACTTCATGTTCAAGGAGGACCCATTCAGTGGTCACGTTGTCACGCGATCCACTGACCGTGAAATCTCCGGCAGTGACTACAAGCTCTGGACGACCCTGAAAGTCCCGCAGGGCGAGTCGCTTGAGGAACACGCCGAAGTGCTCCGGAAGCTTACCGGGGCTCATGAATTTGTTCTCATGCCCGCTCACGGCATCTTTGCCCTCGGCGTCGGCCACATGCGCCGTAAGTCGATGGAACCGGGCGCCCGCTACGACGCTCCTGTCGTGATGAACACGACGACGACGATCGAACTCACCCCGGACGAGTGGGAGGTGCTTCTTGCCATCAAAACTGAACTTACCCTCGACGAAATCAACGAGGATCCGTGGGGTCCCCGGGCCGACGCCATCGGAATGGAGCGGGAGAAGTTTTTCGAAATCGCGGAAAACCTTGACCGTAAGAAGGCTATCGGTCGTTTTTCCACTTTTCTTGAGCATGTAAAGCCAAGCGATACCGGGAAGCGCGTCACGAAATTTAATGCGCTCTTCCATTGGAAAGTTCCCGAAGGAATGCAGCAGCAGGCCGGTTCTGAAGTGGGTCGTCACCAGATCATGACTCATGCCTACTGGCGTGAGGGTGGCCCCCGGTTCGGCGGAGTGAACATCATGGGGGTGATTCACGGCACCGATAAAGCCCGCGTCCTTGAGCACAAAGCGGCGATCGATGCTCATCTTGAAGAGGTGGGGATTCCAGTGGAATACACCAACGTCTTCTGGGGCGGCCGCAGTGAGATCAAACCTTCCGAAATTTCCCCGAAGGTTTACGCCGAGTTCCACGAGAAATGGAAAGATTCCGGACAGATCCTCTAAGTCCCCCCTTTTCCGGAAAGCCATGAACGTAAGAGACGTCGCCCGCCTCGCCCGCATTCATCTCACCGATGATGAGGTCGAACTGTATCAGGATCAGGTCGGACAGATTCTGAAGTATGTTGAGCAACTGAAAACGATCAACGTCGAAGGCATCGAGCCGACCGCTCACGCCGGGGCCGTTTTCGACGTGATGAGGGAGGACAGGGCGTCTCTTGAGCATCGCCTCGGGCAGGAGAAAGCCATTGCGAATGCTCCCGCCACCGCGCACGGTCAGATCAAAATGCCGAAGGTGGTCGAGTAGTCTCCTCCCCCCTTTTTCCTTTCCAACCTGAGCTTCTTTGCCTCCAGTGAACGCTGCTGACCTTTCCATCGCCCAACTGAAATCCGCCTATGCCGGCGGTGATCTTTCCCCCGAAGAAGCGATCCGTTCGATTGCTGCCGCCATCGATAAAACCGACGGCGACATCGGAGGGTATCTTTCCTACAATCTCGATCTCGCGCTCGCGGATGCCGCGAAAGCTGATTTGAGCCTGCCGCTGGGAGGGGTTCCGATTGCGATCAAGGATTTGATCAATGTCGAGGGGCATCCCTGCTCGTGTGCCTCCAAAATGCTGGAAGGCACCTATGTGGCTCCCTACGATGCCACCGTGGTCCGCAAATTGCGCGCCGCCGGGGCGATTCCTTTCGGTCGCACGAACATGGATGAGTTTGCGATGGGCTCATCGAACGAGAACTCGGGGATCAAGCCGTGCCGCAATCCGCATGACCTCGATCGTATTCCCGGTGGTTCCTCCGGTGGTTCCGCTGCGGTCGTGGCGGCGAATACCGCGGTAGCCGCACTTGGAACTGACACCGGCGGCTCGATTCGTCAGCCGGCCGGCTTGTGCGGCGTCGTTGGTTTGAAGCCCACCTACGGCCGGGTTTCCCGCTATGGGCTCGTTGCCTTTGCCTCATCGCTCGATCAGTGCGGCCCGATGACGAAGACGGTTGCGGACACGGCCCTGCTGCTCCAGGCTATTGCCGGTAGTTGTGATCGCGATTCCACCTGCCTCGATGATGCCGTTCCGGATTACACGGCGGCACTCGGAGAGGATATCAAGGGTCTGAAGATCGGCCTCCCGAAGGAGTATTTCGCCGAAGGTCTCGACCCGGCGGTGAAGGAGAAGGTCGAAGCGGCGATCAAGCAACTTGAAGACCTCGGAGCGATACCGGTTGAGGTTTCCCTGCCGAATACCGAGCACGCCGTCGCCACGTATTACATCATTGCGACGGCGGAAGCCTCCTCCAATCTCGCGAGGTTCGACGGGGTCCGCTATGGACACCGGGCCGACTCGGACGATCTCCTCGGGGTCTACGAAGATTCGCGTGAAGAAGGTCTCGGGGCCGAGGTGAAGCGCCGTATCATCCTCGGCACCTACGTCTTGAGTTCCGGCTACTATGACGCCTACTATCTCCGGGCGCAGAAAGTCAGAACCTTGATCCGTCAGGATTTCATCAAGGCCTTCGAAGAAGTGGATCTGATTGCCTCACCGGTGTCCCCCACCCCCGCCTTCAAGGTGGGGGAAAAGACGAGCGATCCGCTTTCCATGTATCTCGCGGACATCTACACGATTTCCGCCAACCTCGCCGGAATCTGCGGGATCTCCGTTCCCTGTGGGACGGTCGATGTCGATGGCAAAGCCCTGCCGGTAGGACTTCAGCTTCTCGGGAAACCGCTCGGTGAAGTTGAGCTCCTCAAGGTGGCTCACGCCTACGAGACGGCGTGACCTCTTGTGGTCGTCTGCGGAGGGGCAGGTTCCACCGTGCCCTGTGGGAACGGCCTTCGTCGACGCAGCGCGTAATCCTGAACGTCAACCGTACGCCTGAGCAGACAATAGCCCCGACTACGGCTGAATCACCGCGTAGTCTCCGACCTGAAGCTTGCCGAAGAGATAGCGGGCACTTTCGTACGGCAGACGGATACAGCCGTGTGAGGCCGGGTAATTGGGAACGTAGCCCTGGTGCAAGCCGAAGGCACTGTAGCTGAATCGCTGAAAATAAGGCATGCTCGATCCATAGATCGACGAAGTGTGGTGACGGTTGCGGTCGCTGATGACATATTCGCCGGTCGGGGTGCGGTATCCGGATTTTCCGGTTGAGCAGCGCGTCGAGTAGGTCGCCACGCCGTTCTCGTAAAGCGTGACCCGCTGAGCCGAGAGATCGACGACCACCTTGCGCGGCTGAACTTCCGGCACTTTTCCGAGGAGCGCAATCTGCTGCATTTTCGCATCTTTGTACCAGGACCCGATAATCGCCGCCATGAGATACTTCGGCGTGTAAGCTCTGCCGTTGGCTCCCCCATCCATGAGAATCTGAGCGATTTCATGATTGCGATGCGCTGCCGCCATCATGATGGGGCGGATGCGACGATCGACCTGGAGATGGTATCGGAAGGTCTTGCTCTCAAACATATCGCGGAACTCGGATCGGGCAGGACTCCGCTCATCGGCGTCGGGATCGGCACCGGCTTCGAGAAGGGCCTTCACGACATCGGCCATCTGGTGGGCAACCGCCCAGCCCAGCAAAGTGTGTCCATCACGGGCTTTCACGCCCTCAACAGTGGCTCCTGCCTCTACCAGCGCCCTGGCAATCGGGGCATTCCCTTCTCGAACCGCTTTGGAAAGCCAGGTTTCCTCGGAATCAAAGCGCGCATCGGGATCAGCGCCACCGGCGAGGAGAATCCGGGTCGCTTTGTAACGATGATTGGTGAGGCAGTAATTCAGGGGATCCTGTCCCGCTGGTCCGGGCTGACGCGGGTCAGCGCCGGCTTCCAGAATCAGTCGAATGAGGTCATCCTGCTCCGTGAGGAGGGCGGCCCAGAGATTGTCACCGATCTTCGCTCCGGCATCGAGCAGGGTTCTTACCGCACCGGTTGCCCCGTCCTGAACCGCGAGATCAAAGACCCGGGTCTCCGTGCCGGGAAAAAGCGACTCCGGATCCGCCCCGGCGTTGAGAAGCAGGCTCATGAGCGGATCATCGCGACGTTCATAAGACGCGGCGAGCAGCGCGGCCGCATCGAGTTTCGCGCCCGCGACAATGAGCTGGTTCACGGCGGCGATGTTCCCGAGTTCGATCGCGGCAAGCAGCGGTGGATCCGCTTTGTCCGTGGCAAAGGAAGGATCCGCTCCGTTCTCGATGAGGAGATCAATCAAATCGAGCGACTCCTGGCGGATCGCCGATTTGAGAGGCGTCATCCCGTCGCTCGAGGAAACATTCGGATCGGCCTTGTGTTGCAGCAGCAGTGCGGCGGTTTCAGCATCACCGGCGGAGACCACTTCGTGAAAGAGAGGCTCTGCGTTCACACTGTGAACATTGGGAGAAGCCCCTTTCTTGAGGAGCACCGTTTGCATACGGCGGTTCCCGCTCTCAATAGCGTAACTCAAGGCTGACATGTCGCGTCCGGCGGTCTCTCCGACAGTGGCGTTGACGTCCGCGTCGTTCGCAATGAGGAGGTCGAAGAGTTGGTCGTCCTCCCCCTTCACCGCTTCGATGAGCAGCGGTTTGCCGGAGAGGCCCCGTGCATTCGGCGTGGCGCCCCCTTTGAGGAGACGCTCCATGACTTTGAAGTCCCGGTTGGAAGCGGCCACAGAAAGAGCGCCGACAGGTTCGGCGCTTCGATATTCCACGCTTGCCCCGTTGGCTAGAAGGTAATCGATCATCTCCTCATCCCCTTTTCTCACGGCATAGCTCAGAAAAGGCAGCCCTGCCTCTTTATCGACATCCGGACTGGCCCCGGCGGCGATGAGGCGATCCGCGAGTTCGAAATCCCGGTCAAGAAGCGCAGCCGCCAACGGGGTGATTCTCTCCGTCGCCGTGAACTGATTGATGCTCTCTTTGACCGGGGCGCGGTTGATGAGGAAATTGATGGCCTGGAGATTTCTTCCCTGAACCGCGGCAAGAAGCGGGGTTCTTCCGCCGTCGTCGGAAAGGCCGAGTTCAAGCCCCGCCTGCTCCAATTTTTCCAGCAGCACCACCTCACCCTTTCTGGCCGCCGCAATTGCACTCGCGGGAGTGAGTTCAATCTCGTTCTGAGCGAGGAACCGCTTCGCCTGGCGGGTCACTTCGTGCCGAAGGTAGTAATCGGTCACAATCGCCCCGGCGAGGAGCGAAAGCGTAAACAGAGCGAGAAGAGCTGTTCGGAAAAGAAAACCGGCTGGTTTCATGACAAATCAGGCTTCGGAAAGTGGATGGCTTTGGTTGGTCTGATTCATTTCGGTTTTATCGGAATGATACCACAGACGACTCATCACAAAAACCGAATCGTATCACGTCATCAGCTGATTGGATGCCAGGACGAAAAGTCCTTCTAACCTCACTCTTCAAGATCCAGTTCCGGCTTGAAGTCGGCCGCGTGATATGAACTCCGCACGAGCGGGCCGGAGGCCACGTGGCGAAAGCCCTTCTCCAACCCGATCTCTTTGTAGCGATCAAACAAGTCCGGATTGATGTATTCGACGACAGGCAAATGCTTCTCTGAAGGACGCAGATACTGCCCCATCGTCAGGACGGTCACGTCGTGATCACGAAGGTCGTCCATCGTTTTGAGGATCTCCTCCTCCTTCTCTCCGAGACCCAGCATGATTCCGCTCTTCGTCGCGCAACGGTTCCCCATCTCCTTAGCCATCCGCTTCGCGGACTTGAGGACGGAGAGAGAGCGCCAGTATTCCGCTTTGGACCTCACCACCGGAGTGAGCCGCTCGACCGTCTCCATGTTGTGATTGAAGATTTCAGGGGTGGCTTCCATCACGACCCAGAGAGCATCGTCTTTGCCGATGAAATCAGGCACAAGAACTTCAATAACGGTGCCGGGATTGACCTCGCGTGTTTTGTAAATGGTATTCGCGAAATGGCAGGCTCCCCCGTCGGGCAGGTCATCCCGTGCCACCGCGGTGATGACGACATGATTGAGCTTCATTCGTTTGACCGCCTCCGCGACGCGGTCGGGCTCGTCTTCTTCCAGAGCCATGGGACGACGGGTATCGACCGCGCAGAATCCGCAGGCACGGGTGCAGCGATCCCCTGCAATCATCATTGTCGCGGTTCCCTGTCCCCAGCATTCCCAGCGATTCGGACACTGCGCCTCTTCGCACACCGTGACGAGATTGAGATCATCGATCAATCCCTTGGTATCCCAGAAGACAGGATTGTTGGGAAGTCGCACCCGAATCCAGGGCGGCTTCTTTTCTTGATGCAGGGTAGGATCGATTTTAACAGGCATGAGATCTCTCGATTCGTTCGCGCAGACCGTTACGCCGAAAATCGGATTATTTCTCTGGAAAAAGCGCGCGAATTGCGGTTTCCCGGGCCTCACAAATCCCCCGCTCCGTGATCAGTCCGCTCACGAGTCGTGAAGGAGTCACATCAAAGGCGTAGTTCGCGACGGGACTGCCCGGAGCGACAATCCAGACATCGGTTTCCTCATAGATCATTTCATCAGTCACGCCGCTGACCATGGCGACTTCTTCGCTTCCCCGTTTCTCGATCACGATATCCGCAACCCCGTCGCGGGTCTCCCAATCGATCGTTGAAGACGGCAGGGCCACGTAGAAAGGGACCCCGTTATCGCTGGCCGCGAGAGCTTTCAGGTAGGTTCCGATCTTATTGGCGACGTCGCCGGTGTGGGTCGTCCGGTCGGTTCCGGTGATGACGAGGTCCACCATGCCCCGCTGCATGAGATGACCGCCGGTGTTGTCCGGAATGACGGTGTGCGGGACGCCGTGTTTGCCCAGTTCCCAGGCGGTGAGTCGCGCCCCCTGATTCCGCGGGCGGGTTTCATCGACCCACACATGAACGGGAATCCCCGCGTCATGGGCCGCGTAAATCGGCGAGGTGGCCGAGCCATGATCGACAAAGGCAAGCCAGCCGGCGTTGCAGTGGGTGAGGATCTGAACCGGTTCACGGCTCCCTTTCTTCTCAAATAAATCCCGGATCAACGGGAGCCCGTGGACGCCAATCTGTTTGCACCAGGCGGCGTCTTCGTCCGCAATGGTCTGCGCGAGTTCTCTCGCCGTGCAAACCTTTGCATCGGCGTCAGTTTCCCGCCGCACCGCCTCCATCTGCCGCTTCACGGCCCATTCGAGATTGACGGCAGTCGGGCGAGTCACGCAGAGTTCACGCCCTTTTTCGAGGAAGCGTTGATCAAAGTCGCCGGCGTTCCGTCCTTCATCCCGGCATTCTTCGGCGGCCAGATACATTCCGTGGGCGGCGACCGCGCCAATGCAGCCCGCCCCGCGGACGTACATTTCGAGGATCGCGTTGGCCGTCTCCGCCGTCGAGGTGAGCTGAACCGTCCTGAACGAGAACGGAAGCTTCCGCTGGTCGATGATCCCGACGCATCTCGTTTCAGGCTCAAGCCAGACTGTCCGGTAGGGTTTCCCGTCGACTAACATGACGATAGGCTACTCTGCACCAAGGCCGGAGCGCAAGGCCCCGATATACCAAACCCAGATTGCGGGACCGGCAAAAAGCCAGGTGAAGGCACCGAGCGCCAAATAGGGACCGAAAGGGAGAGGACGGGACCACTCCTCTTTGACGATAAATTTCTGCACAAGGCCGACAATCGCGCCCACAATGGAGGCGGCGAAAAGGGTGAAAAAGGCGGACTCCCAGCCGAGGAAGGCTCCGATCATGGCGACGAACTTCACGTCACCGAATCCCATGGCCTCTCTGGGAACGACCGCGCTCGTGATTGTTCCCGAAACCTTTTTCACCGATTCCAGTTCGAGGCGCTTTCCATTCAATTCGAAGCCGTCACCAAGGACAACAAAGGAGTCGAAATCCTTCGCCTCATCATTGATGGAGAGGGATTTGATCTCCATGAGCAAACGGTCCCACTTTCGGAAGAAAACGTCCCCCCACTCATACTCGTGCTCGCCGAGTTTGATCATGATGGGAGCGTCTTCTCCGCCAGGCTGTGAAATCTCGAAGTCTGTCGGCTCCTCAAAGTCGTGTTTGATCTTTCCGAAAGCGAGCTTCCCCAGGAGGACGACGAGATACAGAAGTGCGAATCCGGCGGCGGCCCCTAAGACCGCCTGAAGGCCTCCTCTCCACCAGATTTCCTCACCGTGAAGGACCGGGAAAGCAAGGCTCGCAAGGATCCCGACGACAGTTCCGCCGATCGTGATCCCGTCGGGAATGATGAAATGGTCGAAGTCGATGAACGTCGCTGAAATCAGCAGCGAAGCGAGCACCCACAGGGCGACAACTCCACCCAATCCGACGCCCCCGACAGAGTTCTGCCAGATCGCGAGGAAACAGATTCCTGTAAGCAGCTCCACCATGAAGTAGCGGAACGCGATCGGCTCTTTGCACCACATGCACTTCCCGCGAAGCATGAGCCAGGTGATGAGGGGAAGATTGTAGAGGGCCGGGATCTGCGTCTTGCAATTCGGGCAGAAAGACCGCTTCGGCTCATTCACACTGAGACCGTTCGGGACCCGGTAAATGACCACGTTGAGAAAGGATCCGATGCTGGCTCCGATCACGAATGCGAAAAACGGGAGCACGTAGAGGTAGACAAATTCGGGCTGTGAAAGGGCCATAAGCGCTTCGATTATCGCTTAATAAACCCAAAAAGTCTAGTTTTTATAAGAATCGACCGACATCCTAGGGGGATGAATGACCTCGCGACTCCCTTGCGGAGAGCTGACGGGAAACGAAAAGAGGATCAGTAGGCCAGTTCGCGAAAGGTACGATCCTGCCAGTTGTAGATGTTCTCCCGGGTCATGGAGCCGGATTGGGAAGCGCTGATTCCCTGAACTGCGGGATCTGCGTCCTGGTTCTTTGTCGTGCAGCTCGTCAACGCCGAACTGAGACCGACAAGGCAGAGAAGGAGGATCTGATAGGACTTCATAAGTGAAAAGGTTTTCTCATCCTAATCACTGAATTCGGTTACGGTCGAGTGGAAAATGGATCATTCAAGCGGCGCATCCGGTTCGCGATAGAACCATTCCGGAAAGCGGGCCGCTTCACTTCCTCCTTTTTTCCGGTGGAGAAATTTCGTTCCCCGATCCGGAAGCAATGGCATTTCGCTGCCGCCGGTTTCCTCGATGAGTTGAAAAAGGCGCTCGTTCAGCTCGGCGACTTTATCGGCATAAGCAGGATCATTGATGAGATTGATCCGCTCTTCCGGATCCTTCTCAAGATCAAAGAGTTCGTCGACATCCCAGATTCCGTGATAGCGGATGTATTTGTAACGCTCCCCCAGCACTGCATGGGTCGTCGGGGTGTGCGGATAATTCCTCTCCCAGTAATACTCGTAGAGAAGGTAGTCCCGCCACTCGTCCGACGCTCCGGTGACGAGCGGCTTCATGCTGCGTCCATCCATGTGTTCCGGGATCTCCACTCCGGCGAAATCCAGCATCGTCGGGGCAACGTCAATATTCGCGACGACTTCAGTGAGCGTTTGCCCCCCTTTCACTTCCCTCGGATATCGCATCAACATGGGGATCCTGACCGAAGCATCGTAGGCGTTGCGCTTGTCGATGAGCCCCTTCTCCCCGAAGAGAAATCCATTGTCGCCCAGGTAAAGAATTACGGTGTTGTCCAACTCACCCCGCTCTTCGAGAAGCTTCAGGATCCGGTCCGTACTTTCATCGACCGCTTTGATCGTTTCGCAATAGCGTTTGTAGTAGGTGCTCAGATCCAGATTCGTGTAGTAGGCGAACACGGAACCATGCCGACTGTTGTGTTGATTCTGAACCCACATCGGGACATCGCGGAACGCTTCCGGCATCTCTTTCCAGGTTTTCGGGGGATCAAAGCTTTCGTCTTCATAAACGTAGGCATGCCGGTTCGATGGCAGGAAGTCGGCATGAACCGCCTTGTGGGAAAGGTAGAGCATCCAGGGTTTGACCCCTGTCCTTTCGTTGAGCCACTCCCCGGCAAAGTCGCTGAGAACATCGGTGATGTAACCTTCCTGGGGAACTCTCGTTCCGTTGACGTTGAATCCATCACTATTCACCTGCGGGACATAGCGCCCTTTCACTTTCGCCTGCGAGGGATCGGCAAAATAAACGCCCTGCCCTTTGAAGGCGACCCAGTGATCGAACCCGGGCTGAGGATAATCAATTTCCCCTCCCATATGCCATTTTCCGATGAAGGCGGTTTCATAGCCGGCCTCCTGCAGAGAGGACGGGAAATACGCGAGCCCCTCTGGGATCGGGTTGTAATTGTCGACGACACGATGGTTGTGCGCGTAGAGCCCGGTCAGGATCGAAGCCCGGCTCGGCGAGCAAAGGGACGTCGTCACGACTGCATTTTTGAAATAGACGCCCTCTTCTGCGAGGCGGTCCAGAGCCGGGGTCTCAAGAAAGGGATGGCCGAGAAATCCCATCGCGTCATAACGATGGTCGTCTGTCAGGATGACGAGGATGTTCGGCTTCTCCGCAGCGGTGGAGAGGGCGGGCAAAGAGATCAAGAAGAAGGCAAACAGGACTTTTATCGGCGGCATGACGCGAAACTACGAAAGCGGACCGGCATGGTCAACGGAAAGGATATCCCCGGGTCCAGAGGTGGCGGGATGACCGGTAAGTCAGTTATCACCCCCTGGTTGTCGATTGCTCAACAGCGGGCCGGGAATCACGACCGGGAAAAAACTCGAAATTTTTATCGTGCTGATTGTCAATCAGTTAGAGCCATCTCGAAAAAAGTTGGCACAGCGAATGCAATAGCATCGGTCAAGAGTGATAACCGCACTCAACAATTCACCAACCACAGAAAATAACGATCATGAAAAACGAAAAAATCACTTATCGCGGCGCTTCCATTGAACAGTCCGAGCGCACTCAGCAGCTCCAGCAGAAACAGCACACCCAACTTGTGAGCTACCGCGGAGCCAAGGGCAACGTTCAGGTCGGCCACAAGGCTCACAGGGAGAATGTCCAGTATCGCGGCGCCAAAGGCGAAGTTCAGCTGTAATCCGCCGATCCACCAATCTCCCCCTAACATTCAACCACATCAATAGTATGAGCGAAGAAAAAATTACTTACCGCGGTGCTTCCAAAGAGCAGTCTGAGGACACCAGGCAAATGCATGAAGGCAAGCACACTGAGCATGTCAGCTATCGCGGCATCGAAGGCGACGTCGAAGTCGGCCACGAAAAGCACACGCAGGAAGTTCAGTATCGCGGCGCCAAAGGCGAAGTCGAGCTTTAGGCCGATCGGAGAATTTCCCTCCCCCTACGAGAGAGGCAGCTGGAAACGGCTGCCTCTTTTTTCGTCTTGATTGCATTCCCCCGGCGAATTTGCTACATCGAAGCATGCTCCGTCCCCGCAAAAAATACACCGTCTACGATCTCCAGCAGCTCAAAGGAAAACGGGTTCTCAGTCACATTCACGTAAAGTCCCCCGAAGAGGCCGCAGCAGCGGAGGCGGCAGGGCTGGATCTTCTCAGTTGCAGCTATGATTCCCCCGGGGCGCAGGCCCGCCTTCCGCTTCTCGTGGAAGCGGCGCCGAACAGTTTTCTCTCGGGTGCGACACCGCACGGTCTCGCCAGTCGCGAGGAAGCGATTCGCATTGCCTTTCAGGCACTCGAAGCGGGTGCCAGCTCGGTCTATTGCTCCGCGAGTCCCTTTATCATCGAAGGAATGGCCCGCGAGGGTATCCCCGTCGTCGGCCACCTGGGACTGGTTCCCCGGCATGTCACCTGGACAGGATATCGTGCGATCGGGAAAACGGCAGACGAGGCCGCAAAGCTCTATGCGAGGATGAAGGAACTGGAGAGCGCCGGGGCGTATGCCGCTGAGTTGGAAGTTGTTCCTCATCAACTCGCCCGCTACCTGGCGTCGAAGACTTCGATGCTGCTCATGTCCCTGGGGAGCGGCACCGGATGCGACACCCAGTTTCTCTTTTCCGACGACATTCTGGGAGACTACGACGAACGACTCCCCCGTCATGCCAAAGCCTACCGCAATTTCCGGGCGGAATATGAAAGGCTTCAAGAGGAACGTATCGCCGCTTTCAAAGAGTATGTCGCCGATGTCTCCGGCGGGCAGTTTCCCGGTGAGGAGCATCTTGTGACAATGAAATCCGCAGAGTGGGAAGCCTTTCTTGCGGGGGTGAGTGAACTGGAATAAGAGCGTCCCTTCTCGTGGGACTGCCTGACCATCAAGCAGCGGTCACGATTTTTCGCCCTCTTGGCCTTCATTTTGCTGAATCAGGGAGTTTTTATTGAACTCCGCATGTCAAATCCCCCTGAGAAAAAGAGACTGACAGACTGGGTTGATCCATTTCTTGGATGCGAGCCGGCCCGACTTCCCGAACCCGACGAACTTGCCGCGAAGTGGTGGTGCGCGAAGCCACCGATCGGAAACACCCACCCCGGGGTGACGATGCCTTTCGGGATGGTTTCCGTCTGCGCCTACTCCGGCGCCTACGTGACCGGCTACGGTCGCTATGCGGTTTCCCTCTCCGGAGACGAGCCGGAGACGCTCTACGACGACCATACTGCGATGGGCATCGCCCATTTCCAACAGTCAGGGACCGGCCGGATCCGGATGTACTACAACTACTTTCTGACGACGCCTCTGACCGGAGACCGGCTGGACGGCATCGGCTCGCGCTTCCTGCTCGAGAATGAGACTTCACGCCCCGGCCTCTACACCGGAAGGTTCGCCGAAACGGGAGTCGATTTTGAAGTCACCTGTACGAAGCGAACTGCGCTGCACCGCTACACCTTTCCCTCCGATACGACCGGCAAGGTGGTGATCGATTTCACTTCGGGTGGGCTTCTCATTGAAGGGATGAAGACCTATCCGGAAAAGGCCCGGGCCCGGTTCCTCGACACGAATACGTGCGAAGGCTGTGTCACGATCGAAGGCATCCCCTTCTACTTTCATGCGAGAGTCACGACGCCGGTGAAAGCGTCCGGCTACTGGGAAAACGGAAAGCCCGTCTCCTGCGAGGGCGAGTTCAGGCCCGGGAAAGAAACCCGCAGGGAACAGGAGCCCTACGGCATCTGGTTTGAAGCGGCCGAGCCGGGAGGCACCGTTGAGGTTCGGATCGGCTTTTCCCTCCACACGGCGGAGCGGCCCGGAGAGGCGGTTCGAATGCGGGAGGCACTTCCTTTCGGTGAAGTGCAGGGAGAGATCGATGAAATCTGGGAATCGATTCTCTCGCGGATTGAAGTCGAGGGAGGAGACGATGCCACCAGGGAGATCTTTTATTCCGCGTTCTACCATTCGACGATCAAGCCGGGCGACTTCATGGATGAAAGCCCCTTTTCCCCGGAACCGGGGCCCTTCTTTTTCGACCTCTCCACCCTTTGGGATCTCTACAAAACGCAACTCCCCCTCCTCATGACCTTCTGGCCGCAGTTGGGGGCCGACTTCGTCAAATTCCTCGTCGGGGTCGCGCGTCGCGAAGGCTCATTCCCGATCAGCTACCTGATGGACAACGCCCCGGAGCGTTTCGCGAAGCAGGCAACCGGACTCTGTCACATGATTCTAACTGACGCACAGATGCGGGGAATCGAGGCGAACTGGGACGAAGTCCTCATGCTCCTCTGGCAAACCAGCCTCAGCGGCAAAGGACGGGGCGGGAAGTTTGCCGAGTTTGCGCGGAACCATGTCGTGGAGCCCCTTTCGCACACGCTCGATCTCGCCTTCGCGAACTGGTGCATCTCGCAGATGGCCAAGCGCACCGGCGACCAGGTGATCTACGACAAGAGCATTCCCCTCTCCCACTACTGGGTGAATGCCTTTGATCCCCAGACCGGTCTCCTCAGCGAAGATTCCGATTATTACGAGGGGGAGTACTGGAACTACTCCTTCCGCTTTCTTCACGACATGGTCGGTCGCATCAAACTCGCCGGTGGTGAGAAGCGATTCGTCGAACTTCTCGACCTTTTCTTCGGCTTCCGGGATCCTGAGCCGGGGCAGGTCGTCCATCATTTCGAAGGCCTCAACAACGAGCCGGACATGGAGTCGCCCTATGCCTACCTCTTCGCGGGGCGCCATGACCGGACCGCCGAGGTCGTTCGCAAAGTGATGCGATATCAGTTTACGACGGGGAAAGGCGGACTTCCCGGCAACGATGATTCAGGTGGCCTCTCGTCCTGGTATGTCTGGAGTGCAATCGGGATCTTTCCCGTGACCGGTCTTCCCATCATGCTCATCGGCAGCCCCATCTTCGATAAGGCCTCCCTCAAGCTCCATGGCGGTGACTTCACCGTGACGGCGCTCAATCAGGCTCCGGATCACTACTACGTGCAGCAGGCGTGGCTGAACGGCAAGCCGCTGAACCGCTGCTACCTGAAGCTTTCCGAGTTTTCCGCCGAAGCTTCTCTCGTCCTCGAAATGGGGCCGGAACCTTCGCAATGGGCCAATGAAACCCGTCCGCCATCCTTTGTGATGTAACGGAATTGCTACGCCGGAAAAGCTTAATCTTCCTTAAATAAATCAAAGTTGGCACGCAACGTGCTTCGTTCCGGGAATCGTTCTGAAGCTCCCAATACTTGATGCCATGCTCAACACGACTGATTCTACTATCGACACGTATCCCGGCCGGATTTCATCCGATCAGGAAGTCAATAATCTCATCCTTGTGGTGAGGGCCGACCCCATCATTTGCGGACACTCGACTGAGGCCCGCAACCTCGCTGAGGCAGCGATCGCACGCGGATTTAAATCCGTTCACATCGTCACGTATCCCATCGAGACTCTGCAGAACAGCGGTCTTCCGCTCAAACCGCTCGATACGATCTCCGTCTACTCAGAGGGGATCGAAGTGGACCGTCCTGAGCCGATCGGCGACTACAAGGTTCTCGATGGCCGCCTCGGCTACGCGATCAGCGGACAACTGGTCGATCTTCTTCACAAGTTGCCCGGAAAAACGATGATCATGGATCTCTACCTCGTTCCGCACGGCCAGATGGTGCTCAACGCGATCGACAGCTTCCGGGGCCTCAAGAAGCAGCCTAACGTCGTCACCGTCGGCGAAGCGGTCGGATCGGACATCACGAATGTCGTCACGAATGCTCTCGCCGCCGGCCGGACCGGGGCCGCTCAGGTCGTTCTTTCCAACTACCTCCAGCATGATCTCCCTGTCGCCGTGAGCCAATTCACCAAGGACATGATCATTGACGCCGGTCACAAAGTGGACGCCGAAATGGGAACCGATTTTGCAACGCAACTGCGGGAGCGGGTCGAGATCAGCTTCCCCGCGATCGACACGAGCGCTTACACTTCGATCGAGAATGACCGGGAGAGGATTGCTGAAATCATGGAAGCCCGCCAGCTCGAAGAGGACGGCTACGTCATGTTCCTCTCCCGCATTGCTCCCGCGAAAGGAGTCGATGATCTCATCGAAGCCTACAAGAGCAGCGAGCTTTATGGACAGAAGAAGCTCATCATTTGCGGCAACGGTCCGATGAAAGAAGAGATCCAGGCGATGGCCGACACGGACACCAACATCCGCGTCCTCGACGACATCAGCGACGAGGAAAAAGGCGTCCTCATGCATGCTGCCTTTGCCTACTGCCTTCCCAGCAAACCCAAGCCCGAGTTCATCGAGACCTTCGGCATCGCGGTGGCGGAGAAAATGCTCGCCGGGGGTCCCGGCCCCGTCATCACGACCCGGACCGGCGGCATTCCGGAAGCCACGGGAGGACATTGCCTTGAACATGGCGCCGGCAATGTGCATGAGCTGCGGGAGTGCCTCAACAAAGCCTACTTCATGACCGAGGAGGAGCGCCTCGACCTTTCACAGCGCGCCCGTGAGTTTGCGATGAACTTTGATCGGGGCGCGATTCTCGATAACCTGATTCATCGCTCCCTCGCAGTGTCCTGAACGGCGACCGTCTGATTCTTCGTAGCCATAGTCGGAGCCGGAAGGCGGGAAACCGCCTTCCGGCTCTTTCGTTTTTGGGTGGGGCCGCGATGGAACATCTTGTTCGCCTTCATGAGTCATCTTGGGGCCAAATCACGAAAGCAGGTGCTCGTATTCAGCGTGAGTTCCGATAAAGAACCAGATGATCGTATCTCCGTCCATCACTCCAAGAGCTCGATAGCTGCCGGTCACACGGGCGGACCAGAAATCTCCCACCTTCTTGAATCGAAGGGAAGGATGATGTGGATCCTGAATCCAAAGATCATACTGCTTCTGCGCCGCTATCTGAACCTTTTCGGGTAGGCGATTAAATCCCTCCCAGAAACCGGGAACTGCCTTGCTGTTCATTTGGCGGGGAAATCCCTGGAATCTCCTGCACGGTACGCTGCAATTGCCTGAGCAGCGATATCAGTGAGGCGACCGGAACGAACGTCGGACTCAATCTGCTGATCCCACTGATCATCAAGACGTTGTCGAAGCCAGTCTCCGAGTTCAAAGATTTTTTCCGGAGGCAGCTTTTCAATTGCCTTTTCAATTTCCTCCAAGGTGGACATGCTCCCAAGATACGAGCAGGTACTGCTTGGGACAAGTCTCTCTTTTCAGCCAAACTGTTCGAGAGATGCCGGCCTGACCGGGCTTGAAATCCTCGTCTTCCTATGCCCGTTCAGTTTTAGGTGTTACCTATCCCTCTACAAGTTCGGAATTCGTTTGTGATAGGTGAAAGAATCGCCCAGAGCCGGTTGTAGATCTGGTCCTTCATGTTCTGCGGGGACTCGAGGAAGGGGCGTGATTGAATCAGGTAACTGAGACGGTGCTCCATGAGGCGGCCGTTCAGGCTCAGGTCTTTGAGGCTTAATCCATCGGCCGTCGTTTTCCGGTTGGCACGGAAGTCCTCTTCAAATTCGGGATGACGGTTGATCCGATGACCGGCGAGCGAGGCTTCCTCCTTGAAGAGAAGATACCGGGTGAGGCGCTCGAAGAGCGAATCGGCGGACCGCTGTGCGCTTGATTCAGGCTTCCCCTTCTTTTCGGTCTGATAGTCGAGATGGCGCTGCCGGTAGCGGGCCTCCATGATGAGGTTGTGCCCCTCGATCTGGTGATCGAGGAGCAGCAGCGGGACGACGTTGGAATCTCCCCGTGGAAACTTCTCCGGCTCAAAGTAGTCACTGAGACTGTCCTTGCTCCGATCCCTGACCGTATCGAGCAAGACCTCGCGCTTTTCATTCCGGGAGGCGAAGACATTCCCGAGATGCTTGAGCGTTTTCGGCGCGCCCGTCACAGAGTATCCGCCCCATCGATCCTGAAACGGCACCTTGTGCCCGAGGCGGATGTGGCCGCTCACGGATCCGAGACGCCGTCCTGTCTCCGAGGTGAAGTGGGACCGTGCGAGCGGGCCCGGAAGGAAGTTCGTCGCCGATCCTCCGTGGCATCCAAAGCAGCGGCCCGAGTGCACAAAGCGAACCTTTTCTCCGGGCTCTTCCGGCGGCTCTTCGATGAAAAAGCGTCCCCCCGTATCCGGATCGAAGGAGATGATTTCGACCTTCCCTCCGGGCATCCAGGCCAGGTGAGTGTCTTCGTTGAAATACATCGCCCTCGGATTGTGTCAGGTCCGATCAGTTCCCGCTGGAGGCTCGTCTGCGAGAAAACGAGGATTTGCGAGGACTCCGGGATGTCGAGATCGGCGAGCAGTTTCTTCACCAGAGGCAGACCGGTTTTTGTGCCGAAATCGTAGTCCCCTGCTTCGGCGCGCAGGATGAGTCGTGTCATCGGATCATCCGGGACCTCTGCGTTGTAGTTGTGAGGGGGAACCTGGAAGTCATTGAACGCCTGCGAGAAAACGGAAGAGGCGCTCAGGACCGCGAGCAGGAGGATGGAGAGGAATCTCCTCAAGCTCGGTAAGGATAACGCATCCGGCTCCCCTTTCGCAATCCCGCAATCAATACAGGTCGCTGCCGGGAGTGAGCCCGGCGAATCACTGATGACGTGAAAAGCGCCCCTCCGGCGCACGGCTCACCGATGACAATCGCGTTGGTTTCCTACTCCACCGTCATTTCCCCTTTCATGATGATCCAGTGTCCCGGGAAAGTGCAGAGGTACGGGTAGACCCCCGGCTTTTTCGGGGCTTTGAAGCGCAGGACCTCGGCTGTGTCCGGCTCGAGCAGCTTGGTGTGATGCAGGATCTTGTCGCTTTCCGGGATAAATCCTTTCGAAAAGCCCTTGGGATCCTTGGCCATCTCATTTCCGGCCATGCCGACTTCCTCCACCGCCCCGGGCTTCACCATGACGAGATTGTGCTGGGTCGCGTCGGGGTTCACGAGGACGAGCTTGACCGGCTGCCCCGCCTTCACCGTGAAGGCGGTCTTATCAAACATCATCCGCTCCGGCACACAGTTGATTTCGATGGAAAAGAGGTCCTTCTGGCTGTCGAAGTCGGCGTCCTGAGCGGTGCGCTTACTTTTCGACGAAGCCATTTTTTCATGGACTCCCCATGCTTCGTAAGCGGCGATGACGGCGGGATACTTTGCGGCAAAGTCAGGGTCCCCTTTCCAGTCTTCGGCGAGCGCTTCGGAAATCAGGGCCGTATGCGCCGCAAATTTCAAATGAGCCTCCATCGGCAGTCCAAACACAGGCGTGACGGCTTCCAGCGCCTCTCTCGTGCCGAAATAGGTCGCGGCGATGACGGCCTCCATCCGGACGATGCCGTCTTCATCGTTGGCCGACTGCGCAAGCAGGCTCAGGCCGCCGTCGGCAAAGGTCTCCTGTCCATAGCGAAGCTGTCGGGTCGCGGCGGCCCGTGCGTCGGCGATCGGTGATGCGAGGAGCGCCTGAACCAGTTCGGCCGGATAGGCCCCGACGCGGCGATAGCTCCAGAGTGCCTCGAGGCGATGGTGATCGTAGCGGTCCGCATCCGGATCGAGCGTTTGCACCCATTCGTCGAGCGCACTCACGACCTCTTCCGGATCGCGGAACTGCAGTTCCCGTTTACTCCAGTAGCGGTAGCGGTACTCGCGACGTTTCAGGTTTTCGAGCAGAGCCGGGATCGGCGCGCCGTCAATCGCAGGAGGATCCTGAAGTTCGGCTCCTTTCGGCACAATCCTCCAGATGCGGCCGGACTCACGATCTCGTCGCGGATCGCGCAGGGAATACTGGGCGTGACCCTTCACCGGGTTGTACCAGTCGCAGATATACATGGCACCACGCGGGCCGAAGCGAAGATCGACCGGGATGAAACTGAGGTTGGTCGAGAAAATCAGATCGCTCACGTACTCCTCAGTGTAGTGATCGTCGTGCCGGACCCATTGGTGGAACTCGACGCGGTTCGTCGGCTTGTAGCGAACTTTTACCATGCCGCCCTGCATTTCCTCCGGCCACATCGGGAAGTCGACAAACTCGTGTCCACAGACTCCGGAGTAGGCCGGAATCCCCGCCGCCTTTGGCTGCTGCTCCGGGTAGAGCGGATTCAGCGAATGGAAGGCCGAGGCAAAGATGGGGTGACTCGCGACATGATTTCCCCAGTCGTCAAACGTGACGCCCCAGGGATTGGTGTTCGGGTAGCTGCCGAAAGAAACCAGTCGCTGTGTCCGCGGGGTGAAGCGAAACCAGGCCGAGTTCTTCGCCCGGACGGGGCCATACGCTGTCTCGACCTGTGAATTGTGAAAGATCGATTCGCGGAAGATAAGATCCCCATCCGGCGTCCAGACGAAGTCGTGCAGCGAATGATGGCTGTCCTCGGTGCCGAATCCGGTCAGCACCTGCGTGCGGCGATCCGCTCTGTCATCCCCGTCCGTGTCTTCGAGCAGGAGCAGATGGGGCTGGTCCGAAACGTAGCAGCCATTGTCCGTGAGAACAAAGGAAAGCGGGATGTGAAGACCTTCGGCAAAGACCGTCGAATGGTCAGCCTTCCCGTCCTGATCGGTATCCTCGAGAATCACAATGGTGTCATTCGGCTCGTCCCCGGGATAGACATGCGGATAGGTTTTCGACGTGCTCACCCAGAGCCGCCCGCGCGAATCCCAGCGCATGGCAATGGGGCAGGCAATCTCGGGAAACTCTTCCTCGGTCGCAAAGGCACTCACCTCAAAGCGCGGGTCGACCTGAAAAGCAGCCAACTCGTCCGCCGGGGACATCCACTCATTCGCCCCACGCGCCTCGACGACCGCGTCCAGCGGCGGGATCGTCGAATCGTCGACCTCAATCACCGCATCAGGATTCTTCGACAGCGCGTGGATCGCCGCCTCGCGGTTCGTGGTCATCAGCTCGAAATTCCGCATCGCGGGGAGGAAATCGAGGTAGCCGTAGTCTTTCTTCCGTCCGCCGGTGTAGTAAAAGGAATTCACCGGGCGGTAGCGGCGCTGATACTGGCGGTTCTTGTCCACCACCAGTTCACGAATCTGTTCGTTCACCTGAGGAGGAGACTCATCAAAGGTCTCACTGAAAAGCTGCTCCGCGAAAACCTCGTAGCCGTCTTCCGTCATGTGCGCTCCATTGATCGTGAGATCCGTGCCGGGGTCATCGAAGGCGGTTCGGGTCGCGACAAAGACATTGGCAAAGCCGACCCCCATTTCCGCAGCGACTTCTTCCATTGCTTCGACGTAGAGAGCAAGACGCTCGTTGTTCATCGCCGCACCCGGAACTGATGCGATATCCTCATTCGCGATCGGGGAAATCAGGACGATCTTCGGGCCGGTCTCTCCATTGAAGAGCGAGGCCTTCATCTCCGTGAGGTAAGCAGTGAGACGCTCGCGGAATGCAGGGAGTGCCTCGATTCCGCCGAATGATTCGTTGTAGCCGAAGGCCGCAAAAATCACATCGACCTCCTCGCGGGTGAGGTGCTGCGCTACGGTGGCGAAATTGTCAGGGCGCGGCTGGAGGTCCACTTCGTCTGCTGACCATGCGAAATTCCGGATCTCCAGATCGAGGTCAGGATGCGCCTGGTAGAGCATTGACTCGAAGAACCCGAACTGCCCGCCGCGGTCGAGAAGGGTATTTCCGACGAAAGCGATCCGGTCTCCCTTTTCCAGCACGAGAGGCAGCTTTGTCGTCGCCGGCGCTCCCTTCTCCGGTGTCGGCGCATTCTCTGCATAGATGCCATAGGCGGCGAGGGCCGGGTCGCGCGGGGGCTCCGGCTTGTCGATCATTTGATATTTGGCATCCTTCTTATCGTCGACAATGCCCGGCGCGTGTTGCCCCTGCCCTGCGGTGACCACAAGAAGGAGGAAGAAGATCAAATTTCTCATGGAGTGGGTATCTCATGCCGACAGCCTCCGGTCAATGCGCAGGAACAGCGTAAAAGAGCCAAAATCTTTCAGTGAGACCGAAGGAATCGATACGTCTGCGCCCGCATCTGCTTGACCCCCATCCATCCCCCGCCATGTTCTTTCGTGATCGACAGTCTTGAACTCGAACTGACACCAAAGCGCAAAGCGATGCTCGTCTGCTTTGCGCTCGCAACGGTGCTTTTGATCCCTGCGCATCAGTTCATTCTTGGCGGGATTTTCGCCATTGCGGCGACCTGGCTCATAGCCACCGATCCGGAGACCAAACTCCGCCGCCGTATGGGGATCCTCATGGGCTGCGTCATTCTCCTCGGGGCGATTGATATCAATCCCTCGCTCTCGAATGAAAACTTCATCGCTCTGACGATCCCGTTCACTCTCGTTATCGTCGTGCCGGCAATCATTCAGCATTTTGGCGACCGGGGCGTGATCCGCTACCGTTTCTGGCCGGTGCACTGGCGGAAGCATGATGTGATCTACACCATTCTCTCGATCCCCCTCGCCTGGGTTGTCCTCAAATCCTACGAGTGGGGCAACCGCGAATTCTTCGACAACGAACTCTTCAAGCAGTGGTACATGCCGCCCGAAGCTGATGCCGGCGAGATCCGACGTCTTTTCATCGGAATCAATCTTGTCGGAATCTGGGACGAGCTTTTCTTCGTGAATACCTGTTTCGCGCTCTTCCGCAGCCTCTTTCGCTTTCGCATTGCCAACGCGATGCAGGCCGTGATCTACACGGCGGTTCTCTTCGACATGGCCTTTGTCGGCTGCGGGATTTTCATCGTCTTTCTTTTTGCCTGGACGCAGGGATCCATGTTCGAGAAATCCGAGAGTCTTCTCTGGGTGCTCATCGTCCACCTCATCGTCGATTACTTCCTCGTCGCCTTCATCGTCCAGACCTACTACCCGGACTACGGGCTCGATTTCCTCTGGCGAAAGGGCTTTTGATGGATCGAGCCCGGCCCTGCCTTTCGTGTGACAGGAGTCATGCAAGACCCCGGGGCGAACGGCCCTCCGCCTCTCCTGCAATCACGCCAATTTTTACATTTCCATTCTTCAGACCCCTTGCTAGGGTCGCGACTCTGAAATTTTTGTCCCATGAGTAACAACATCGAATCGCTGCAAAAAGAGGACCGGGTCTTCACCCCATCCGCTGATTTCTCCGCCAAAGCTCACGTCAAATCGATGGAGGAATACGAGGAAATGCACAAGCGGTCGATCGAAGACCCTGAGACCTGGTGGAGCGAGCAGGCGTCGGCGCTTTCCTGGCAGAAACCCTGGGATCAAGTCCTCGATTGGTCGGAGCCCCCCTTTGCGAAGTGGTTTGTCGGTGGAAAACTCAATGCCTCGGAAAACTGCCTTGATCGTCATGTTGCTGCCGGCAAAGGCGACGATGTTGCGATCCACTTCGTGGGCGAGCCCGGCGACACTCGTGACGTCACTTTTTCGGAGCTGCTCAACGAGACCTGTATCTTTGCGAACGCATTGAAAGCCCAGGGCATCAAGCCCGGCGATCGTGTTCTCATCTACATGCCGATGGTTGTGGAAGCTGCGGTGGCGATGCTAGCCTGCGCCCGCATCGGAGCGGTTCACTCCGTGGTCTTCGGTGGTTTTTCGGCAACCTCAATCAAGGATCGCCTCGAGGATTCCGAAGCCACTGCGATCATCACCGCCGACGGCGGTTGGCGCCGTGGCGGGGTCGTTCCGCTGAAGAAAAATGTCGACGATGCGCTCCAGTCCCACGGCGGTGTCGAGACGGTTTTCGTGCTCAAGCGCTGTGAGAACGAAGTCGACATGGTTGCCGGGCGCGACGTCTGGTGGCATGAGGCGACTGCGGGAGTCTCAGCGGACTGTCCTGCAGAAGGATTTGATGCCGAGCATCCCCTTTTCATTCTCTACACCTCCGGCTCGACCGGGAAGCCCAAGGGGATTCTGCACACGACCGGAGGCTACCTCACGGGCACTGCTTCGACCTTCAAATACATCTTCGATCATCAGCCGGATGACATTTACTGGTGTACCGCAGACGTTGGCTGGATCACCGGACACAGTTATATCGTCTACGGTCCAATGGCGAACGGCGCGACGCAGGTCATGTATGAGGGCGCGCCGAACTTTCCTGACTGGGATCGCTTCTGGAAGATTATTTCCGACTACAAAGTCTCTGTATTCTACACGGCACCGACGGCGATCCGGGCCTTCATCAAGGCCGGTGATGAGCATGTCGACAAGCATGATATCAGTTCGCTCCGACTGCTTGGAACTGTGGGTGAACCGATCAATCCGGAAGCCTGGATGTGGTATCACAACAAGATCGGAGGCGGTCGCTGTCCGATCGTCGATACCTGGTGGCAGACTGAGACCGGGGCGATCATGATTTCCCCGATCCCGGGCGCAACCCCGACAACCCCGGGCACGGCGACACGTCCTTTCTTCGGCATCGATGCCGCAATTCTCGATGAAGTGGGCAACGAATGTGGTCCCAACGAAGGCGGAAAGCTCGTGATTCGTCACCCCTGGCCCAGTATGCTGCGCACAATCTACAAGGATCCCGGGCGCTTTAAGGAAACCTACTGGAACGAATATGAGGGTATCTATCTTGCCGGCGACGGTGCCAGAGTCGATGAACACGGCTACTTCTGGATCGTGGGGCGCCTCGACGATGTCCTGAATGTCTCCGGGCACCGACTCGGAACCGCCGAGGTCGAAAGCGCCCTTGTTTCACATGATGCGGTCGCGGAGGCGGCGGTCGTGGGACGTCCTCACGACATCAAGGGGCAGGCTGTTGTTGCCTTCGTAACTCTGAAAGGTGGCGTCGCATCGAGCGATGATCTCATGAAGGAACTCCGGAATCACGTCGGCACGGAAATCGGGGCGATCGCGAAACCGGATGAGATTCTCTTTGCGGATCGACTTCCCAAGACCCGCTCCGGCAAAATCATGCGCCGTCTTCTCAAGGAAATCGTTGCCGGAGGCGACGTCAAAGGCGACACCACCACGCTCGAGGACAACGAGGTCGTGACTCAGTTGCAGGCTGAGTTCCAGCGGGTCATCGGCTCAAAATAGGACGAGATCACCCTCACTCATTCTCCTGCTTGACGGAGGGGGATTTCTCCCCTACACTTCCGCCCTTCCTCGCAGGGGAAGATTCTGCACTCTCAAATATCCTCATCGCTACCATGCCACAAATCGAAGTTAAAAAAGGTGAACCTATCGATCGTGCCCTCAAACGTTTGAAGGGTAAGATGGAAGCGGAAGGAATTATGGAGGAAGTCCGTCGTCTTCGTGCCTTCGAAACGCCTGCTCAGCGAACCAAGCGCAAGGCTCGCGCGACGGCGAAGCGGAACAAAAACCGTTTTCGCTGGACGCTCAACACCCGCTCAGAGTCTTCTTCGGACGAAGATTGATTCTTTCCGGGCTTGAACCGGAATTCGCGAAAGCCGCCTCAAGAGGCGGCTTTTTTTGTGCCCTGATGGCTGGGGCCCGGTCGAAAATCGATTAACTTGATCTTTCCGTCCGCGCGAATTTGGTAATCGATTACAAGATGACTTCCCTTTGCCGTCATGGACTCCGAAACCGGAATCATGATAACCTCGCGCTTACCCTCAACCTGCACCGTCTCCCTCGAGTGCGCCGCGACTTTGACCAGGGCATCTGTCCTTCCTATTCGCCTTGCCGATAGAATCGCCTTTCATCCGCCAGTTTCAAGAGCTCGCGGTCCGGAGCGCTTCCCCAGATCGTGTAGCTGAGACGGGAAGCGAGTTCGAAATCACTCACGCGGCGGGCGCGATCACCTTGGGGAAATCCCCCGCCCCCTGAAAAGGTCCATTGCCCCGGGATCCGTAACGGCTCGCGGAAAGACGACGAGATCACGAAGACTCCCTTTCCAGGGACGTCCTCCGGAGGCTTCATCACCGAGAATCAAAGAATATCGCGGAACCCACTCTCGCAGACTTCCCGGCACCGTCTTTTCCGTCTCTTTTTTGCCGTCCACAAACAGGACCATTTTGCCTCCCTCATGGCGGGTCAGGACGAGACGGGTCCACTGGCATTTTTTCAGAAAAGCTCCCGACGAAATTCCGGGAAGCCCGTTCCTGGCGGTTTTCGTGGTGCGGAGTCGAATCTCAATCGTCTCCCCCTCCTGGCCGATTATCAGGTTCCGGTGGCTGATATCTTTTCAAATCGAGAAATTGCGGGCCGGACCTTTCTGCTCGAGGTCTTCAGTCAGGAACCGGAATGCGACCGTGAACGCTTCCGTGTCGCGGATCGCTTCGCTGAGCTTGGGGCCTCCGTCATAAACAGCACCATTGCCTCCCTCAAAACGAAACTCTCCCACACCACCTTCAAGGACGGAATGATCTCCACCTTTCCAATGATCCGTCAGCAGAGTCACGAGCGAATCACACGCTTGCGCCGATCCAAGACTACGGTCAAGGGAAAGGCCAATGATCGCGCTCCGGAACATAGCGTAGAGATTGATCAGTTCTCCTTGCTTTGTCACGGCAATAACCGACGCATCGCCGCTATTCCGGACGGATCCAATCGAGAGGGTGCTTGGCATCTCCGGGATATTCTGCTTCATTCCCGCCATGCTGAAACGTCTCCTTTTCTGCCTCTTTCTCGTTGGATCGAGTGCCCCTGCGTTTCCCCGGGATGAGGAACCACCCACGCCGGAGGAGATGGCGGCACAAGCGGAGCTACTCAAGCTTCCCAATCTCGTTCTCATCATCGCCGATGACCTCGCGTGGGATGATTCCTCACCGTACGGACACGACTCGATCATGACCCCGAACCTGCAGCGTCTCGCCGATGAAGGGATGCGCTTTGACAATGCTTTTGTCACGATTTCATCCTGCAGTCCTAGCCGTGCCAGTATCATCACCGGTCGCTACCCGCACCAGACCGATGCCGAAGAGCTGCACTGGCCGGTGCCGAAGGAGCAGGTCACCTTTGTTGAAAAGCTCAAAGAAAAAGGCTACTGGACGGCGGCGGCTGGCAAATGGCACATGGGTGATGAAATCCGGGATCGCTTCGACGAGATTCGCGAAGTCGATACCTCAGGGTTCCAGCTTCCCAGCGGCGATACGACCGGCAAGTTCAAGGAAACGCTCGAAGGAGAGGCGCAGAGCGGTTGCGCCGACTGGGTTCCCATGATGAGAGACCGCCCTGCCGGAAAACCCTTTTTTCTCTGGCTCGCCGCGCTCGATCCGCATCGCCCCTATCATTCCGGCATTATCCCCGATCCATCGCGGCCGGAGGAAATCAAGGTTCCCCCCTATCATCCTGACACTCCCGCAGTCCGGGCCGACTACCAGGTTTACTACGATGAGATCACCCGCCTCGACCGCTACGTCGGTCTCGTCATGGACGAGCTCGAATCCCAGGGGGTCGCTGAAAACACCCTGATTCTCTTCATCAGCGACAATGGCCGCCCCTTTCCCCGCGACAAAACGACGATGTATGACAGCGGGATCCGGACACCCTGGCTCGTGAAGTGGCCCGCGAAAGTTCCGCCGGGCTCGGTCTGCACCAAGCTCGTAAGCACGGTCGATATTGCGAAGACCTTCATGAGACTCGGTGGCATTGGAGATCCGGGACAGACTTTCGAAGGGATCGATTTCTCCCCCCTCCTCACCGAGCCTGAAAAACCGCTCCGCGATTACATTTACGCTGAGAAAAACTGGCACGACTTCGAGGACCACGTTCGCGCGGTGCGAAACGAGCGCTACAAATACATCCGGAACTACTATCCCGATCTCCCTCAGACTCCCTCGGCAGACGGCCTGCGGAGTCCGACCTACGTTGAACTGCTCCGCCTTCGGGAGAAAGGAGAGCTCACCCCGGCCCAGGAAGCCTGTTTTGTTGCGCCACGACCGGAGGAGGAACTCTACGACACGAAGCTTGATCCCCACGAACTGAACAACCTCGTCGAAGACGAACGTTTCGCTCCTCTCCTCCGCGCGATGCGGGCCGCCCTTGTCGACTGGGAGAAGAAGACCGGCGACAGCGCCCCGGAACTGCGCACCGCCGATGAGTTTGACCGGGTCACGGGCCTCCCCACCGATGCCAGAGTGAGGCCGCGGCTTTCCAAGGAAGAGATGGTAGAGAAAGGGCTTGTCGCGCCATGAGAAAACCAATCCTCGTTGCCACCCTGCTTATGGCCTGCCTTCCGCAGTTCGCGGACGCTCAGTTTTCCTGGAAAGACACCGGGGGGAAATATCTCGATCTCACCCACGGTTCGCGCTCCATTGCCCGCTACGTCTACGAACCCATCGACGATTCATCGACCGAACGGCGTGATGAAACCTACAAGCCCTTCTGCCACCTCTACGAGTGGTGGAGCCGGGACAGCTTCCTCACAAAAGGCCCCGGCGGCAAATACACACATCATCGCGGGATCTTCTACGGGTTCTCGCGAATCAGTTACACCGATGAGGCAGGCGTCGAGCATGAAAAAGTCGATACCTGGCATTGTCGCAAAGCCGCCCAGGTGCACCGTGAATTCACCGCGCAGGAAGCTACTGCGGACCGGGCCTCCTTCACTTCGCGGATTGACTGGCTCGGTGATGACGGAAAAGCCTTTGCGAGCGAAGAGCGAACCATGGTTTTCTCCCTGAAAAACAAAGATATCGTGGTGGATTTCACCTCGACACTGACACCGCTGGTTTCCTCCCTCCGGCTCGACGGAGACCCGCAGCATGCCGGCTTTCAATTCCGGGCGAGCCAGTCTGTTTTCGAAAAGACCGCGAATGCGACCACCTACATCCGGCCGGTGTCCGGTGTCGGAGAGCCGGGCGCAACGATCAACTGGTCACCCAAAACGGATAACGAGCAGACCCGGAATCAACCCTGGAAAGGCATGGCGTTTCGTTTGAACGATAAGACCTACGCGGTCGCCTACCTCGATTCGCCGGAAAACCCGAAACCGGCCCGCTACAGTGAGCGGAACTACGGCCGTTTTGGCAGCTATTTCGCTACCGGGGTCACAAAAGAGAAGCCGCTCACCGTCACGTATCAGCTCGCCATTCGCCAGGGCGAAATGACGCCGGAGGAAATCGATGCGATGAGTAAGGCCTTTGCCGGAAACTGACTGCGCACCCTGATGTCCCTTTTCAAACCCAAATCGAAATCGAAATCGAAAGCTCGCGAGGAAGAACACCTTTCCGAGCACACGAGATCCGAGGTCACTGAAATCCTGAGGCGGGTCCGGAAGATCGAACTTCGAACCCGCGGGCTCGTGCGGGAAAGCTTCGGGGGCGAATATCACAGTAGCTTCAAGGGTGACGGGATCGACTTCGAGGATTTCCGCGAATATCAGCCGGGAGACGAGGTGCGCTCGATCGACTGGAATGTCACCGCGCGGATGGGGCATCCCTTCGTGAAGAAATTCATCGAAGAGCGCGAAATGACCGTCTTCGTCTGCGTCGACATCAGTGCCTCCGGCAATTACGGAAGCCACGGTCCCAGCAAACGGGAAATGATGGCCGAAGTCGCGGCGCTGCTCACCTTCAGCGCCCTCCAGAACAAGGACAAGGTCGGACTCATTCTTTTCACCGACGAGGTGGAACTCTACCTTCCTCCGAAGAAGGGCACCGGACACGCCCTTCGCATCATTCGCGAGATTCTGCTGCATGAGCCCAAGGGGCACAAAACCTCGCTCGAAGAGCCCATTCACATCCTGAAGAATGCCGTTCGCCGACGCTCGCTCGTGTTTCTCCTGTCCGATTTTCTCTTCGAGGAAGATCTCGCATCCGACCTCCGCATTGTGAACCGGAAACACGACCTCGTGGCCATCCAGGTCAGTGATCCCGCGGAACTCGCGATCCCGGCTCTCGGACAGGTCCGCCTCGAAGATCCGGAAACGGGGCAGCAGGTGGAAATCAATACCTCCAGCCCCCGGGTCCGGGCGGCCTATCAAAACGCAGCGGCTGAATGGCAGGAGGAAATTGAACAACAGTTCAAACGGCTTTCCATCGATATGCTTTCCCTGCGAACCGATGAGGAATACGTCCCTGCTCTCCACGGATTTTTTAAGCGCCGAACGAGCGCGGAACACGCCTGATGAATTTGCAATTCACCCAACTCCTCGCGCAGGCCGCCCCGCCCGAAGACGACATCTATGATATCGTCGTTCTAGCACCAAAGGATTCTTTCTGGCCTCTCATCATCTGGAGCACGATTGCTCTCCTCATCCTCGCGATGCTCGGGGCGTTGCTTTGGTATTTTCTGAAAGGAAACCGGAGCGCCGCCCCGCAACGCTCCCCTGAGTCCAAAGCCCTCGCACGCCTTTCTGCGGCGAGACGTGATCAGGCTGACTCTTCCGTGAATGAGTATGCGATGGCGCTCTCGGAAGCCTTGAAGGACTACTTTGCGGAAAAATTTGAAGACCCGATTCGATTCGAAACGACTCAGGAGTTTCTCAATCGCATCGCAACCGAACAGGCGCGTTGTCCCGCTGCTGCCCAGCAGCACCTTCAAACCTTCCTCGTTCGAGCGGATGAGGTAAAGTTCGGAAACGCTTCCGACGCCGAGAAAAAGGCCGCTCCGCTCGGTAAGACCGCCGAGCAGATCATTCAGCTTTGCCACGTCGTGAATGAGACGGACACGAAGGTCAGGCAGTGATTTCGCCACTTGCAGGACCCCGGAAATCCGTTTCATTACACCGAGTCGTCTCATGAAATTCACCCCTCTTTGTTTCACCCTCTTTTCAGTCGCTATGCTGACAAGTTGCACCAGCTTTGAGAAAGAATGGAACGCTGCCGTCAGCGAATATGAGAACGGCGCGGTCAAAAGCCCCGAAGGTCCCTGGACCGGGACGTGGAAGACGAATACGAACGGTCACACCGGAAATCTCCGGGCAATTGTGAAGGAGTCGAAGAAGACTCCCGGAGAATACGATTTCCGCTACCATGCGACCTGGGCGAAGGTCTTCTCCGGAAGCTATCGTGTGACCTATCCGGTCGTCAAAAGCGGGAGCGCATTTCGATTCGATGGTGAGCAAAAGCTCGGACCCTTCGGGACTTTCGGGCACAAAGGAAAGATCCAGGGAGACTCCTTTACCGCGACTTACTCCAGCGACAAGGGAGATCTCGGTGACTTTCAGATGGAGCGTCCCTGATATTCCTGCCGGGGAACCAAACCTGTCGCTTCCCGGGAACCCTTTCTTCGATCCGGTCATTTCCCGGGTTTTCCGGAAGGCTTGACGTGTGTTAGCGTCGTCCTTTTCTTTGCTGATCCATGTCTCGCGACCGCTCGCTCCCCATCTTTGACCTCGAAATTGATCTCGCTGCCGCGACCGCGAAGGAGCATGCCCGTATCGTCATCGAAGCGCCAACCGGCTCCGGAAAGTCCACCCAGGTTCCGCAGTTTCTTGCCGACTCCGGCCTTTGTGGCGAAGGCGAAATCTACGTTCTTCAACCCCGCCGCCTCGCCGCCCGGATGCTGGCGTCCCGGGTGGCCGACGAACGCAACGGCCGCCCCGGTGACGAAGTCGGCTACCAGGTTCGCTTCGAAAGCGCCGTGTCCGAAAACACCCGGATCCGCTTTGTGACCGAGGGCATCCTGATCCGGAAGCTGATCGATCAACCGGACCTTGCCGGGGTTTCCGCCGTCGTCCTCGATGAATTTCACGAGCGTCACTTCTTTGGCGACATCAGCCTCGCCCGCTGTCTCGAAGTCCAGAAAGCACTCCGCCCGGATCTGAAGCTCGTCGTCATGTCCGCGACCCTCGAAGCCGGCGCGCTCAAGCGCTACCTCGGGGAAGGATGTTCCCATCTTGTTTCCGAAGGTCGCACCTTTCCGGTAACGACGCAGTTCGAGCCTCCCCGCGAACGACACAAAGGCGAACTCTGGGATCAGACTGCCCGCGTGATCAGAGATCATCTCAAAACCAATGGCATTCAGGGACATATCCTGGTTTTTATGCCTGGTCGGTATGAAATCCAGAAAACCAGCCAGGCTCTCCGCAAAGCAAGCTGGAGCAGTGCCTTTACGGTCCACGAACTCTACGGCGAGCTCCCCCCCGAGAAACAGGATGCGGCCGTCTCCCGAAGTGATCGACCTAAGATCGTCGTCGCGACTAATGTCGCCGAAACCTCAATCACGATCGATGGTGTAACCCTCGTCGTCGATTCCGGGCTCGAGCGACGGTCCTCCTTTGATCATCGCCGCGCCATCACGACGCTTCATATCGAAAAGATTTCCCGCGCCTCGGCCGATCAGCGGGCCGGACGCGCCGGACGAACCGGTCCCGGCACCGCGATCCGACTCTGGAGCGAACGCGACCACGAAGCACGCATTCCGGCAACCCCCGCTGAGATCCAGCGCATGGACCTCACCGAGGCGGTTCTCATCCTTGCCTCCAGCGGGATCGAATCGATCCGCGACTTTCCCTGGTTTGAAAACCCGGATCCGGCAGGCCTTAATGAGGCGATTGACCGGCTGCAAATCCTCGGCGCGCTCGATGCGTCCGAAAAGCTCACGGAGATGGGCCGGAGAATCAGCCACCTCCCCGTCCCCCCGCGCTACGGAAGGATCATGGAAGCCGCCGCCCGCACCGGCTGCCTCGAGATCGCGGCTCTCATCACCGCCCTGAGCCAGTCACGCCCCCTCTTCCCCGCCCGAAAGCGACAACCCGATCACGTCCTCGCCGCAGACTTCGCTGATCCGGATGACGTCACCGATTTTCAGGCTCTGATTCGTGCCTGGAGCCAGATGAAGCAAAACCGTTTCAGCCGCGAGGTCGGAGAGCGCCTCGGCATTCACGCCGGCGCCTGTCGCGACGTGGATCGCATCGTCGCACAGCTTACGCGCATGGCCTCCCGCTGGCACTCCAACCCGAACCGCGACGCGAATCCATCGCCCGAAACCCTCGCGAAGGTTCTCCTCACCGGCTTCTCCGACCGCCTCGCAATTCGCCACAGCGCCTCGACCCTCTCCTGCGCTGTGATCGGAGGCCGGAAAGGCCAGCTCGAGAAAGGCAGCCTCGCCAACGACAAAGAGGTCCGGCTCTTCCTTGCCGGGGAAATGATCGAAGTCGAAGGCCGCGAGGTAAACGTGAAGCTCAATCTTTGCACCCGCATCGAAGAGGACTGGCTCCGCGATCTCTTTCCCGACGACTTCGAGGAATACGACGGCGCGGTGTGGGACAGCACCGTTCGCCGCGTTGAGGCTCGCAAAGAGCGCCGCTTCCGCGACCTCGTCCTCGAAACCCGGGCCTCCGGCGAAGCTCCCCGTGAAATGGCCGCGTCAATGCTAGCGGGCCGCGTCCTCTCCGGCGAACTCAACCTCAAGGCGTGGGACGATAAGGTCTCCACCTGGATCGCCCGGATCAACCTCGCGGCCGAACACTGCCCGAACTACGAATTCCCCGCGATCGATGATGATTCGCGCCTCCTCATGCTCGAGCAGATCTGCGACGGCGCCCTGAGTTACAAGCAAATCAAAGACCGCCCCGTCTGGCCGGTGCTGAAACAATGGCTTCCACCACATCAGGCAAAAGCACTCGATCATCTCACCCCTGAGCGGATCACCCTTTCCAACGGCAAGGAAACGCGAGTGTTTTATCAAGAGGGTGAAAAGCCCAGAGTATCCGTTCTCATTCAACACCTTTGGGGGCTGAATGATTCGCCCACGATTTGCGAAGGCAAGGTTCCTCTCGTCATCGAAATCCTCGCGCCCAACTCCCGCCCCGTGCAAGTCACCGAGAATCTCGCCGGGTTCTGGACCGGGAGTTATCCGGCGGTGAGGGCGCAGCTCCGGGGGCGATATCCCAAGCACGAGTGGCCCGAGTTTTAATGGGTTCTTCAGGACTGTTTCGAACGGCATTCCATCCGGTCGGAACGGCTCGAAATTGCCAATTCACACGACGTGCTGCCAGAGCAGAAGGAAGGGATACCCAACCCGTCTTGACGAGGTGAAAGTATTCGTGATTTCGGCCCGAGCAAATCCACTAAAACGTAAGACACGGCCACTTGGAATAAAATTTTATATGATTTAAAATAAAAAGAGGGGCTAAATTAAAATTTTAACTATTTTATCTCAAGTCTGCTTGCTGATTCGGATCCGGGGCTCTTTCGGGTCAGCGGCTTTTCTGTAATTTCAGTTATCCCGGCGTTCCTGCGGTAATGCTCCGACGCGCAGGCCCGGTCGCCCAACCCGTTCGGGCTATGCCCGTCTCCCCTTCTTCACGGAATAAAGAGGTTTACAGATGGTTAAGAAATCTTAAGTATCTAGTAGGGCTTCGCCGGAGCCATGACGGTGTCGGGCGGGTTACCCATCCACTCAATCAAGATCTCAGCCACTCATGCGTCATGAACCAATCCTCTTACTCCCTCACGAGTTCGGCTCCTTCCGGGCCGGTTAAACATTTCTTCATCTGGCTTTCCGGAGCCGGTGCGGAAACATTGGAACAGTGCCCCGAATGGGAGCAGCGGAAGTATGTCGCCTTCGGAGCGACTGTTCTCGTGCCCACGGTCTTCGCCTTCATGGCCTGCGCCTATGCGCTTTCCACGCTCACGGATGACTGGCGCGTGATCGCCCCGGTCGCCGCCGCCTGGGGTCTCATCATCATGACGATCGACCGCGCCCTCCTTTCGATCTACCGCTCCTACCAGCGTTTTCATCGGAAGGTGAGCCAGTTCTTTCTCCGTATCGTCGTCGCTGCGCTCATGGGCATCACGATTTCCCACCCCCTCACCCTCCTTCTTTTCAATGACACGATTGCCACAGTGATCGATGAAGAGCGGCAGCAGGAAGTCGAAGCGGTCCGCCTCGCGGCCAACGGCGAGAAAGCCACGGTCGAAGAAAAGATCGTCACCCTCGAGGCGCAGATTGCGGAGCAGCGCGCGAAGTTCGATGAAACTTTCTCGGCTCAATTCCTCGTCGAAGACACCTCCGTCGGCGAGGCTGATCCGCTTGCCGAACTCGATGAAGAGCTTCGGGCCCGGATGACCTCACGACTTGACGTCGATACCGCCGGCTATCGCGAAAAGCTGGAAGCGGCAGTCAGTGAGTTTTCCACGATGCAGGCTTCCTACGCGACCCTGCAGACCGAACTGGATCACTGGCAGACAGAGTTCGAGCGCGAAGTCAATGGGCAGCGCAGCGGTATCGTCGGACTCGGACCGAGAGCGAAGAGTATTCAGGCGGATCAGCTTGCCTGGCGTCGCGATGAGGCGAAGCGCCTCGCAGATGTGCTGGAATATCTCACGGAACAGCGAAACGACCTCTCCGATCGCATCAAGGCGACCGAAGAAGGAATCAAAAATGAGTTTCTCGCCCTTGCGGCAGCCAAAGCAGACCGCGTGAAGGAGGAGCGTGCCCGGGTCGCCGACCTCAAGCGCCAGGTGCAACAGTCACAGGCCGGGGAGTTTGTTGAGCAGCAGAACACGATTCGTTCGACGATCGCTGCTCAGATCGATACCCGTCTCGGTGAACTGACTCGTTTGCAGGGTGAGCTGGCCGCGATCGGATCCCAGGAACAGGAGCGGATCGCGAGCATCAATGCAGAGCCGCGGCAGGATATCCTCACTCAAACCCTCGCCCTGCACCGGCTCTTCGAAGACGATGCCGAAGGCGGGAAGTTTGCTCTGATCGCCTACCTGATCCTCGCAGGACTCTTCATGTTGATCGACACGATTCCACTGGTAGTGAAATTCTTCTCGCAGCCCGGTCCCTACGACGCCCTTGTCGACCGCGACGAAGTCCGCTTTGCCCGCGAGCGTGAGGCATGGCTCAAGAGCTACAACGAATATATGGAGAGTCTTTCCTCCGGCCGCCTCCTTCACCTGACGCAGAACAAACCACTCGAGAAAGCCGTTATTGAAGGGATCGACAGCTCCCGTGCTGCGAAAGAGTTCGTCGAGAATTTGATCGATCTCGAAACGGCCTTTGAAGAGCGGATTGAAACGGAGAAGAGTCGCCTCAAGGAGGAGAAAAACCAGCGGGCCGGCGTGAGAGCAAAACGGTTGGAGCAGTTTTCCGAGACTTTCTATCGGGACCTGAACAAACGCATGGAATCTTTCTTTGATGAGGATGCCGCGAAACAGGCTGTCGCGAGAGGCGTTGCGTAGGAGAGATTCTCTCCTCTCTGAAGCGAATAACGAGTGTGGCGGCTGTGATGGCCGTCAGCGCTCCTGCTTGACCATTCGTGCTTTTGCGCCACTTTCCACGCCATGAGCGTCCGCACCCGATTTGCCCCCTCTCCCACCGGTTTCCTTCACATTGGCGGGGCCCGCACGGCTTTGTACAACTGGCTCTACGCAAAACGTCACGGAGGAAAATTCATTCTCCGCGTGGAAGACACGGACGCGGAACGCAGCACCGCAGAGTCGATGCAGGTCATTCTCGATGGTCTCCAATGGCTGGGCCTGGAGTGGGATGAAGGCCCCGGGGTGGACGGAGACTTCGGTCCCTACTACCAGAGTGAACGCGTCGCGATCTACGATCGCTACCTCGCCAAACTGGCGGCGGCGGGACACGTCTACGAAGACGACGGAGCGATCCGCTTCCGCGTCCCTGACAAAACCATCACTGTTTCGGACCAAATCTGCGGGGAAGTCTCGACGAACCTGAAAGAGCAGGGCTCGCGTCGCTATAACCCGGAGACGAAGCAGGAAGAGGAAGCGAATCCGGACATCGTCATCAAGCGGCCGAACGGCGGCTACATTTTTCACTTCGTGAATGTCGTCGATGATATCGAGATGGGGATCACCCACGTCATTCGCGGAGAAGACCATCTTTCCAATACCCCGAAGCATCTCGCTCTTTTCGAGGCATTTGGCGTGACACCCCCGACCTTTGCTCACATCCCGCTGAACCTGAACCCGAGCGGGACCAAGATGAGCAAACGGGACCAGGGTGCGCTCATTCATGAATATCAGGAAAGTGGATTCCTCCCCGATGCTGTGAACAACTACATGGCGTTGCTCGGCTGGTCGGCAAAAGACGATCAGGAGATCTTCAGTATGAAGGAACTGAAAGAGCGCTTTGACCTCAGCGGCGTGAACAAATCCAATTCCAAGTTCGACTACGACAAGTGCAAATGGGTCAACGGGGAGCATCTCCGTCATCTCCCCAGTGGTGAACTCCAGGCATGGGCAGGGCCATTCCTCAGCCGTGCCGGGCTTCCGGCAGCGGACGAGCGTGTTCCGGCGGCCCTTGAGCTGACCCGTGACCGCGCTCAGCTTCTCAGTGAGATTCCCGGAGTGATTGCGACGATTTTCGAAACAGAGGTCGCCTACGACGAAGCTTCCCTCGCCAAAGTCGCGGGACAGGAGGACATCGCCAACAGACTCGCCGCTTTGATTAATGGCCTCGCTTCCTCCACCGGCTGGGATGAACTAGAGATCAAAGCTGCGATCACTGCCGCCGCAGAAGGGATCGGGGTGAAAATGGGCGCCCTTATGCTGCCCTGCCGCGTTGGTGTGATGGGGAGCACGAGCGGAGCGGACCTCGTTCCCGTGCTCGTTCTTCTGGGACAGGCGGAAGTGGTCCGCCGGCTCAAAAACTTTGCGACGAAGCTCAACTGATCCTTTGCCTGATGAGCTGGAGGATTTCCTCGCGCCGCACGCTCCACTCATCGAACGCAACAGGAAACAGCTCGATTCCCGCGCGACGCAGAAGCAGGTGGTGATCCAGCTTCATCGCCTTCCCCGCCTCCCCCGGAAACCCTACCAGATCGACCGCAAGGCAGGTTTGGCCCCGCTGGCAAAGAAGGTCGATCGCCCGCCCGCCCAGTTCGAACTGCTCCTCGACCTCTGCACCGAGGGCTTCGACCGCTTCCCGAATATCGACCAAACAGGGTTGGGTTGATGACTTGACCCTCTTGACCCGGTTCTCTCTCTCCCCGGCTGCATAGGCGAGAAAACGACTCGTGAGCCGACTCGATCTTCCCGCAGTGCTGAAGGAGACAAAGACCCGGTTTTCGATCCGTGCCCGGGTAATTGCGACGTTGAAAATGTCCTCCTTGTCGAGAAAGCGAAAGCTGGCCGGGGGACTTTCATCATCGAGCGCGAACGAAAGAAACATGATGTCACGCTCCTCGCCCTGAAAGGAGTGGGCTGTCCCGACGAGGATGTCATGCACCTCAAGCAGCCGGTGAACATCAGGGCGCGACTCCAGCTGTTTCATGATCGCATCCACCTGGGCCCGAAAGGGAGAAAGAATCCCGATGGAAAGTGGGTCCTCATTCTCTTCCACAAGAACGCTGATCTGCTCAAAGATCGCCTCGATCTCCTTCCCGTTGACACCATTCTCCGCTCTCTGCCCTTTGCAGGGAAAGACTCTGAGACCGTTTTCGGTGCGGTGATCGACTTCACGATGCCCGGTCATGATCGCAAGATTCCCACCGTAGAATTCCCGGTTGCTGAACCCGATGATCTCCGGGCGGCTCCGGAAGTGTTCGTTCAGAAAGATGACCGCATCCTGGTCGCTGATCATGTCGGAAGCCAGGTCCACGAGACTCACGTTCCGGAAACTGAAGCGCGTCGCCTCGCTTTCCGTGAGGCCGAATTGCTTCGCAAACTCAAGCTGTCGCGCCACGGGAAGAAAGGAGATATGCCTGAGCTGCTTCGGATCGCCTGTCACAACGGCCCGCTTCGCCCGCTGGAGGGCGGGAAGAACCGCGGCAATGTCGCATTGCGAAGCCTCATCAATAATCACCAAATCGAACATTTCCCGCTCCAGCGGGATGATCCGGTGAAGATCACTCATGTTCATGAGCCAAACCGGAAGGGCCCTGAAGAGAGTTTTCCACCGGACGTCGAGAAGATACTCGTCGCGCTTCACTGAGGTTCGAGCACGGGTGCTTTTCGAGAAATTCTGGAAGGTCTTCCGGTCAAGGCGGAGAGCAGCACTGAGGTAGAATCCTCGTTTTGCAATGAGGAGGGCCGCAGTCTCCTCAACCTGCCGGGCAAGGCCGTCGCAGACCTCATCCACCAAAGAGGAGAGCAGAGGCCTTCCTGCCGCCGCATGCAAAATCCTCCGCTGCCGCCAGCGTGTAAAGAACCCCCGGCCAGACCGGATCAGGACAGCGCCACGACGTTCCGCCTGTGAGACCCGCGCATGAAGTTCCCTCTCCAATCGGGCAAGGGCCTTCTTTTGTTGCTTCAAACGCTTCGCGGCGATGGAGGGCTTTTCGTGACTCTCCATTTCACCCGCCCGAAAGCCCGCGAGGAGTCCTTCGAGATAAGACTTCAACTCTTTCAGGTAGTTTTTCCTTCCGGCTCTGACACAGACGCCGCCGAGATCGAGAGTATCCTCAATCTTGTCCGCCACGACATCCACAGCATGATCCATCTTCGACACCACGAGCACCGATTCGCCGCGGCTCACCGCTTCCATCGCGAGAGCGGCAATGGTGTAGGATTTTCCAGTGCCCGGTGGCCCGACCGCGAGGGTCAGGCTTCTTGTTCGGGCGGATTCGACCACCCGCTTCTGGGCAGGGCTCAGGAGCGCAGGGATATGTCCGGGGCGCAGACCTTGAAACGACTTCGCGGGACCGATACCGAGGAGCGCCGAGGCTGCGGAGGAGAGTTTCTCCACTTTTGCCATCGCCTGCAAATCGTTGATGACACCGCGCATTTCCGTGGATTTATCCGCGAGAAACAAGACAGCGGCAGAATGGAGATGCCATTCATCAATTTCTCTCTTCGAAATTTGCGTAAAATATCCTTTCAGCTCTTTCGCCGTGAGAAGGTTAGGATAGTTGAACAATCCCCCGGTGTTCGATTCAGGAAACAAGCGTGAGAAGAGCGTCCGCAATTCGCCGATGCAACCTTCCGAGTGCCCCGAGGTTTCGATCGCCTTCTCCACCTCGAGGAGAAAGTCATCATCGGCCAGGTTCTCCAGGAGAGCGTAGTTGAGTATTCCCCGGCTTGTGTCGATGACGAACTCGGCCCCTCCCCCTTCAGAAATCTCACTGACGGCAGTAGGGTAAAGAATCAAGGGCGCGTAGCCAAAGCGGCTGCGCCCGTTCCCTTCCTCCAGTGCTCCGATGAAGAAGACCGAACCGCAATACAGCTCACGTTCTTTTTCGTAAAGGCGGGCCTGGGTCGCGAGGGCGGCAGCTTTCTTCCCGGGAACAAAATAGAGCCCCTCGAGAACTGCGGTGGAAACGATCGGATCCGTCCCCTCCAGGATGAGTGACTGCCGAACCCTGCTGCTCTCCAGGCTGACAATCCCGGCGCGGCTCCCGTTCTCCCGGTAGCACTCGGCCAGGTAATGAAGAATGCCGGACGCGTTGTTCATTCTTTCTCAATTTCCCCCCGCGGTTTTCTCATCTGAAGAACACCCCAGATTACAAAGATCACGATCAGCATTACCGCCGCGTAAATGTGATGCGAAATCCTTGTCGAAGGCACCAGGTCGGCCGTGGCTCTGGTCGCCGCTGTCAGGAGCATGAGCCAGACAATCCACTGCCAGCTTCTGCTTTTCGGAGCGGGTACACAGTCGTGGTAATGTCCGGCCACGACTCGATCGGCCACGAGAAGAATGAGTTGGGAGAAGCCGCAGAGAAACAGCAAGTGCTCGAAAGCAAAAGTCTCCTGAGGCAGGATCGCCCGGGTCAGGAATGCCGCGCCGAGCATCACAAAACCAACTCTCACCGCCCACGGCCGCGTCCCTTTTGCCGCCGCCCTCCCCCTGAACAGGGCGGGAACCAGTCCGACCGTCCATGCAAGGACCGCGAGCAAGCGAAGCAGGTTCCCCCAACTTACGGAAAGATAAACTTCGACAAGAAATGACCCGATGATGCACAGGGCCGTCAGCCAGACAAACGTTGCTCGCCGCTTCCTGGACAGGACCGCCTTCTCCTCAAAGAAGCGGGGAAAGAGGTAGGATCCGACACCGAGAATAGGAAGCAGGAGGAAACTCTGATATCCCAGGAGCCGCAGGAGGTAGTCCGTGTTCGGCGAACTCCGGTGAACCTGAAATCCCCACGCAAAAAGCACCGTTACTCCAAGCCCCACGGAGAGAAAGGCCAGGGCAAATCCGGAAGGCGGGAAATCCCGTCCTCCCTCGAAGAGCCTTCCCGTGAGAATGATCAGAAGGAGACAGCCCGTCGCGGCAGAGAGGAGATCCCCGCCGGCGATCAAAGCCTTTGCGTAGGCCAACTGCGCCAGGGTCCAGCCGGTCACGAGGAGAATGACCTCGAACCGGTTCAGTGGTGACGACTCCAGGAATCTCGGCCAGACCGTTGTCAGAAATCCGTAGAGAAACGCTGTGCCGAATCCAAAGATAAGAAGGCGTGGATGCTGCAGAGCCGGATAAATCGGCCACCACCCCACGTAGTGCAGTGGCCAGAGAATGAGACCGAAGACGGACGCGGCAACTCCCAGAGGGAAGAGGATACGAAACGGCTCCGACGCCCAAACGGGAACATCCGTCGGAGGCGTCTCGTCTTGTTGTCCCCCCATCAGCCCGAAACCGTAGAAAGCACCGGGCCCGGGATCAGATCGCCGGGAACTTGACCCACTTCTGATCCGAAGCGGAGCTCTCCACCGCCGCCTTGATGAAGGCCAGACCGGCGACACCGTCATCGACGCCAGGGAAATCGTAGCCGCCTTCGGGAGCGGGATTCCCGTCAATCTTATCCGCCATCGCCTGTGCCGCCGCGAGATAGATATTGGCAAACGCTTCGATGAAACCCTCCGGATGCGCGAAAGGCGTCCTCGTGAAGCCGTGGCCGGAGGCCGCTTCGCTGATGTAGTCGTTACCCCGACGGTAGATCTTCCGCGGAGCATTCGCATATTTCACGATGAGCTCGTTGGGGTCTTCCTGGTGCCATTCGAGTGAGGCCTTTGTTCCGTAGACACGGATGTTCAGGGCATTTTCATCCCCGTTGGAAATCTGCGATGCGTGAATGATCCCCTTCGCCCCGCCTTCGAAGCGGACGAGGTTGTTCCCGTCGTCATCCAGCTCGCGGCCCGGAATGAAAGCGGTGAGGTCGGAGCAGATTTCCTCGATTTCGAGACCGGTGATGTAGCGGATCAAGTTGTGGGCATGAGTGCCGATGTCCCCCATGCAGTTGGAGATCCCCGCGATCTTCGGATCGGAGCGCCAGTTGTTGATTTTGCCCTGCCCGTCCCCTTCGACATCGCCGACGGCGTAGCCCTGCGGGTATTCGGCCACGATTTTGAGAATGCGTCCGAGATCGCCGTTCTTCACCATCTGGCGGGCTTCTTTCACCATCGGATAACCGGTGTAGTTGTGCGTGAGGGCGAAGATCTGATCGCCGTTGTTCACGATGTCACGAAGCTCGAGGGCCTGCTCGTATGTCAAGGTCATCGGCTTGTCACAGATGACATTGAACCCGGCGTCGAGGAAACACTTCGCAACATCGAAGTGAAGAAAGTTCTGCACCACGATGGAGACAAAGTCGATCTTGTCCTCCCGGCCGGATTCCTTCTCCGCCATCTCCTCATAGCTTGCGTAAACACGGTCGGGATCGAGGAAAAAGTCTTCCCCGGAGAGTTTGGACTTCTCAGGGTCGGAGGAAAAACAACCGGCCACCAATTCGATTTTCCCGTCCAGGTTTGCCGCCATGCGGTGTACCTGACCGATAAAAGCTCCCCGGCCACCGCCGACCATTCCCATGCGTAGTTTTCGATTCATAGTTCTAATGAGGGTTTCCTGAAACAGGCTGCGCAGACCGTAGCAAAATCAGATGGAAAAGCAACCGGACCGAAAGGCGGGATCACTGGTATTGCCGACACAGAAGGCCGCGTCACCGCCCTGATCGTTTCCGCGCCTCATCGCCGAGTGACTTGAAACGCGCCACCCCTTCTTCGGTCAGGAGCGGATCGCCGGTCTCCGCCCTCCATTCGAGAAGCGCGGATTTCATCCTCGCGATCCGCTCACCGTGCTCTCCGGAATCCGCCAGATTGATAAATTCGACCGGGTCATTCTTCAGATCGTAAAACTCCCATTCGGGGGGATCCATGTATCGCTGAAAAGCCTTCCCGGCCGGAGTGTTCCTGTATTTTTCCTCCGAAGCAAACGGAGCGGTCGGATCTCCATCGACCCGATAGACAGGGCGCGATTTTCCAGCGAGCTGGTTGTGGATCAGTTTATAGCGTTGATCACGGATTGCCCGCCGGGGAAAGAAATCGCCAGAGCCGTGATAATGAAACTCGCCGACGAGATACTCACGCCATCCTTCGGGCGCTTCCTCCTGCGTGACCGCCTCACGAAGTGAGGCTCCATGAAATTCGCGCGGAAATTCCCGGCCAACCGCATCCAGGATCGTCGGGACGATATCGGCCGCCGATACAAGAGCCTTGCTTTCCATCCCGGCCTTCGAAACGCCCGGCCAGCGCACGAGAAACGGAACCCGCAGCCCTGATTCGTAGCAGGTCGTTTTGCCACGGTTGAAGGGCGGTCCGTGATCACCCAGGAAAATCACGAGGGTATCTTCCGCCGCGCCCGACTTTTCCAGCTCGTCGAGGAGAAGCCCGACCCCGACATCGAGACGCTTGATCGTGTTGTAGTAATTCGAAGCCCGTTCCCTCGCGACCGGTTCATCGAACCCCTGGAAGTCCCAACCCGGGATCGTGTCCTCTGCGATCGGATCCTCAGGAATTCCCTTCCACTGCGCTGGAAAGACGGGCTTCCCTTTGCCCCCCTCTTTGTAGAAGTGGGGATCCGAATAATTGACCATGAGAAAGAAAGGTTTTCCGTCCGGCCCATTCAGAAAAGCGGCGGCGTTTGCCGCGACCGCTTTGACATCGCGGGTGTCGCCCTTCTTCGGTCGATAGTCGAAGGGGAAGCTGCTTTCAGGGGAAACATGCAGCTTGCCGAGAATTCCGGTCCGGTATCCGGCCTCCTTCAGGTAAACCGTGAGATTCTTTCCAACTTCCGCCGGATCGAGGACAAAGCCCCCGTTTGCCAATCCAATCTGACCGGTCGTATGAGGATACAATCCGGTAAACATGGACGAACGGGAGGAACTGCAACTTGCCTGCGTCACATAGGCGGTGCGGAACATGACTCCGCTCGCAGCAAGCGCATCCAACTCCGGTGTCTCAATATAGGGATCGCCGTAGCAGGACAGCTGCAAACCGAGATCGTCCGCCGTGATCAACAGCACATTGGGAGCCGCTTTGAGCCCGAATCCTCCGGCAAGATAAAGGAATAAAGAACAGACAACAGCACGCTTCATTCGGAAGGATCAACGGGACCGGAAAATCTCACTGGAAACGCATTCGACGATGAGAGTGCGGAGGCCGTAGTTTTTCCCCTTTACCCTCTTGAGAATTTCATCGATCTCATACTGATCGACCGGCTCCATATGCCGGCCGATGCCGTAGCTGAGCGCCAGACTGATGAGGTGTTCGGCAAAGGCGTCCTTTCTTGTCTCAAGGAGGACTTTCCTGAATTCGCGGAAGTCCTTGAAAGTCTCGCCGGAGGAAAGCTCCCCGGCGGTGTCAATTTTCGGGGCCGGGGCGTCGCCTTTCGGTTTCGGGTAGTTCGATCTCCAGCGCCCGATCGGATCGAAGGTCTCGAGACCGAAGCCGAGCGGATCAATCTTGCGATGGCACTCGGCACAGGTTTTGTCGGAACTGTGCAGGGCAAGTCGTTCCCGGATCGTCGTCGCAGCAGTGACATCAGAGTCAAGCGCAGGGACCACGTCGGGCGGTGGCGGGGGTTGCACTCCCAGGATATTCTCCAGAACATAGACGCCCCGGGTCACCGGTGAAGTCTCGACTCCATTCGCACTCACGGTCAAGACCCCGGCCATGCCGAGGAGACCGCCCCGCTGGTTCACATTTGCGAGTTTCACCCGTTTGAATCCGTCGGAGAGTCGCAGGCTGTCTTTCTGCGGGAGCTGATACAGTTCTGCGAGCTTCTTATCGACGAATGTATAATCGGCATCGAGAAACCGTGCGATTGACCCATTCCGATCAAGCAGATCTTCGAAAAACAAGGCCGCCTCCTTTTTCATCGCTTCAGGAAGGTTTTCCGCGTAGAAGGAGCGATAAGAGCCCCGCGGAGGGGGCATTCCCCCAAGGTCCCGGAGATTGAGCCAGCTTTCAAGAAATCCAGTGATGAATCCTTCCGCGCGCTTGTCGCCGAGGAGGCGCTCCGCCTGCTTTCTCAGTTCAACCGGCTCCGTGATTTTCCCTTCAGCCGCAGACTTGAGCAGTTCCTGATCGGGAGGCAGCGCCCATAGCGCATAGGAAAGTCGAGTGGCGAGGTCGTAGGGCTTCAGTTGTCGCTCACCCTCTTCGGTGATCTCAGCGAGATACAAAAATGAAGGGGAACAGAGAATCATCTTCACAGTGTCGAGCGCGGCCTGTCTCGCTTCCCCGGTTTCTCCAAGACGGCTCTCGTAGGTCTTTCGGATACTGTTCCTGTCCGCATCCTCCAGAGGACGGCGGAAGGCGCGTTCACCGAATGCGAGCAGCTGCGTCAATGCCTTCTCCTCCCGAAATCCACCGGGACCAAAAACGGCAATTTCCTCCTTTGTTCCCTCTTTTTCCGGAATCGGACCGTGGACCTTGATCTCCCCGATCTGAATGCGAGGCAAAGCACCCTGCTTCAAGATGTGGGAGCGACTCACGCCGGAGGAAGATATGTTCCCGGTGAACTCGTCCTTGTACTTTTTGTTCACCGCAATGACCGAAGCCCGTGACTCGTAGGGCCCGTTCGGGAAAATGAAGCGCGGGGTCTGTCCCTTCTCAAGCCAGACCCGGAAGGTAATCCACTCCGGCTTGTCGTCGGGGACGATTTTCTGTGCAAGAACAGGTTCGATCGATTGAGGGTAATGAATGTGACCCGCAGTGACATCTCCGGGGACAATGCCGAGAATAAAGGGTTCTGAAAAGTCGATCCCGAAGATGGCTGGATCGTAGTGGGTAAACCGATGCTTTGCCTGGGCGAGAGCTTGAATGTCGTAAAACCCGGAAACAGGAACTCCCTCGAGGAAGTCCTCAATGTGCCCGTAGCCACCCTGCCTCGTGTCAGTGTTCGGCTGCTCGTAGAGGCAGAGATACTCAAAGTTAAAGGCCGATTTGTGGGAGCCTGTCAGCTCTTCGTATTGAACGAAATTATCTTTAAAGTGCCAGGTCTTCGGCTCCATCTCCGGCTTACCAAGCCGCGCTTCAACAAGGCGATGGGCTGACTGGAAATACTGATCAAGAAGAAAGCCGGAGGTGACGAGAGACTTTCCGATTGTGTCGAGGTGGCGGCTCGTTTTCTCCTTGGGAAAATTGGCAGTCAGCCCGAGAGTATCGACCCGTCGATCAAAGAGTGTTTCGATCGTGTTCTCATACTCCCGACTTGAAAGCCGCCGCATCACTGTGAGCGCATCGGAACTTTCGATCTTGCCCTGTGCGAGGGCTATGCTGTCGCGGAGAGCGCGAATCACCGCGACGCGTTCCTCATCGCTCGGCTGATCCGCCTTTTTGGGAGGCATCTCTCTCAGCGTGACCTGATCGATGATGTCCTTGGCGATAATCAAATCATGCACGGACTCCAGCGGAAGATCGAAGCTTTCAAATTCGCGGTCCGCCTTTTGCACCGCCGTGTCATGGCACTCGAGACAGTACTTGCCGACGAAGTCGAAAATGACTTCCTGATTCGCCGCCTCGTCCGCCTTCGCCCCGCAAAGAGTGACGCCGAAGAGACAAGCCGCCCTGAATGTCGAAGAAAGATTCATCCCGGGAAACACGAGTGCACTAGGAAAAGGTGCCCGTGCTCGATCCGAAAGCCTCGATCTCAACTCCCATACGCTGGGCGATGTCCACGTAGAGATTGCAGAGCGGAACCTTGTTGATCCCTGAATCAGCCACCTTCTTGAATTCACCATGGCGGTAGCCACCACCTGCGAGGATGATCGGAAGGTCGCTGTTCTTGTGCGAATGCGCATTTCCAATACCGCTTCCGAAGAGCACCGCCGTTGAATCGAGCAGAGTCTGGTCACCGTCCTCAATTTTGGAGAGTCGCGTGAGGAAGCGATTGAAATGCTCGATCTGGTAAGTCTCGAGAGTGAGGAGGTGTGCGATCGCCTCCTCGTCATTCCCGTGGTGGGAAAGACCGTGGTAGGATTTATCGATCCCGAGATTCTGAGGAAGAAAACATCCGCCGATTTCAAGCGTGGCGACACGCGTCGAGTCCGTTTGCAGGGCAAGCGCCATCAGTTCATACAGCATCGGGAGATCCTCGACGGTGTTGACGTTAGAGGGCTTTTCAAAAGGCGCCTTCGGCTTGGGATGACTCGCCCAGCGCTCGCGTAGCTCAAGACGCTTTTCGACATCACGGATCGAAGTGAAATACTCGTCGAGCTTGTCCTTGTCCTCGCGATTGACGCGCTTCGAAAGCCGGTTCGCCTCTTCAAGGACCGAATCCAGAATCGATGCCTGAATGCGGTTTTCCTCGATCCGTTCGACTTTGCGTTGCGCGGAATCTTCGACAAAGAGCTTTTCAAAGAGTTCGGCCGGTCCCGTAATCGGCGGGACGCGCACTCCGGACTTCGTCCAGGCAATCTGGCAACCGCCATGAATCCCCCCTTCGGAGCCCACGGTCAGCGACGGAAAGCGCGTTTCAACGCCGACCTCATCAGCAATATATTGATCGAGAGAGACATTGCCGTCAGGGCGGTTCTGCGCCTCGGAATTGAGCACCCCGGAAAGAAAGGAATGCACCGCAAAGTGTCCGCCCTTGATGCCATGGTCCAGGCCGCGGTAGACGGTCATCTTGTCGCGGTTCTCCCAAAGCGGTGCGAGGAGCGTCGTTTTCTCGTAACCCCTGCCTTCGGTCTCAGGGAAAAAGGACTTCTGCTGGTAGCCGAGGAGGTTCCCCACCGCGACGAAGCGCCTCGCTCCGACTCCGCCCCCCTTGACAGCCTGAACTGCACCGGATTTAGCAACTTCTTTCGCCATGAGAGATGGCAGCCCGGGCAGGGCCAGTGAAGCGCCCACTGTTTTCAGCAAAAAGCGACGCCGATCAATCTTGTTTCCCATCGTGCAAAATCAACTGAAGTAGTGCCAATGCAAGCATTGTCGGGGGGCGCTTTAACGTGTCATCCAATGGGTCGTTTCACGATTTTTGAGGATATAATCTGCAACCAACCGGCTCCTGCGCCGTTCTATTGCTATGCGACCATTCCTTGCCCTTTTCAGTCTCTCGCTCTTCTCTTCGTCCGCGATTTTTGCCGACTGGGAACAATTCCGCGGTCCAAATGGACTCGGGGTCACTGACGTTTCCGTTCCCACCACCTGGAGCGCAGAGGAAAACATGAAGTGGATTGCCGAGCTTCCCGGGAATGGCAGTTCGTCGCCCATTGTCTCGGGCGATGCCGTCTTCGTGACAAGCTACACCGGCGAAGGAGACGGTATCATGCGCCACCTCCTCCGAATCGATCTTGCAAGCGGTGAAACGGTCTGGCAAAAGTCGGTCGCCGTTGGCTTCCCGGAGGACCCCGACAAGGGCTACATCGGCGAGCACGGTTGGGCCAGCAATACACCGGTAACCGACGGCGGGGTGGTCTATTGTTTCTTTGGAAAAGCCGGAGTCCACGCTTTCGATTTCGACGGGAATGAACTGTGGAGCGCAGAGACCGGGCCGCAATCTTCCGGAAAACGCTGGGGGTCCGCCTCCAGCCCCATTCTCTACCGCGATCTTCTCATCGTTCCTGCCGGTGACGAGGCACGCGCGATCATTGCTTTCAACAAGACTACCGGGGAGGAAGTCTGGCGCTTCGAGAGTGCCACGACCGAGGAGACCTACGGCACGCCGGTGATCGTGAACGTCAATGACTCGAGGACGGATCTCGTTTTCGCCGGGGCGACCCGCTGGAGCGGTTTGGATCCGGCGACCGGCGAGGAAATCTGGTTCGCGAACTACAACCTCCCCGGCAACATGTCGAACACCACATTCGTTTCAGGTGACATCCTCACTGTCTCAGGAGGCTTTCCGAGAACGGCGCGCGTCGCCGTGAAGACCGGGGGGACCGGTGACATCACGGATCAAATTCTCTACGACACGCAGAAGCCGACGACCTACATGACGATGCCGGTAGAGCACGAAGGGATTCTCTACTGGATCTCCGACAGCGGAATCGCCTTTGCCGCTGAACCGGGCAAGGCGGAAGAACTCTGGCAGGAACGCGTTCCCGATCTCGCCGGCGCCGGGGGTCGCGGAAAGCCGTTCTACGCTTCCCCGATTCTGGCGGGCGGAAAGATTTACGCAGTGAGTCGCGCCAACGGGACCTTTGTCATCGAGCCTTCGAAGAGCGGGCTCAAAGTCGTAGCGCAGAACAAGATCGAAGGAGACGACACGATCTTCAATGCTACCGCTGCGGTCTCCGATGGCAACCTGTTGATCCGCTCTCAAAACCGGCTCTACTGCATCGCGGAGTGAGCTCAATGTGGGGTGGTGAAGCGGACGCAGACCGGCTTCGCCACCTCGATCGACTGACCGGTGAAGTCCAGTTCTCCGGATTCCTGATTCACCGAGAAAACGGTCACCGTATTCGAGTTCTGACCCGCCGCGAGGAGCCACTTCCCGGTGGGATCGAGCGCAAAATTTCGAGGTGTCTCTCCCCGGATCGGCTCGTTCTCGACCCTGGTGAGCTTTCCGTCCTCCTCGCCGATTCGGTAGACTGCAATAGAGTCATGTCCGCGGTTTGATCCGTAGAGGAATTTACCACCCGGATGAGCGACGACCTCGGCAGTGGAGCCCTGGGCCGCGGTCCCTACAGGCAGCGTGCTCACAGTCTGGATCGCAGAAAGCATCCCGTTCTCCGGATCGACGGAAAAGGCGGTCACGGTCAGCGTCATTTCATTGATGACATAGGCGTATCTACCGTCGGGGCGGAAGGTGAAGTGGCGCGGCCCGTCCCCGGGTTTCATCGCGACCTCGCCGGCCCCGGTCAGCGATCCGGTTTCGCTATCGACACGATAGATGAAAATTTTGTCCGCTCCCAGATCGGCGGCGTAAGCAAAACGACCGTCCGGCGAGAAGTTGATGGAATGAGCGTGAGGACCGGCCTGGCGCTTCGGATGGATGCTTGATCCCACGTGCTGAATCACCGAAACAGCCGGCTGAAAGATGAACGGATCGGCAATGAGATAGCTTGCGACAGATCCGGCTCCATAGTTCGCGACCCCGAGAACTTCCGATTCTTCGCAGATCGAAAGATGGCAGGGCCCGCTCCCTCCGGATGGCTGTTTCCCGATGAGGTTCAATTTCTCATCGTCGATCAGAAACTTGAATACAGCACCACCCCCCTCAAAATCGGCCACTTCGGAAACGGCATAGAGATGCTTACTGTCAGGATGAATCGCAAGGAAAGAAGGATTCACCACTTCGGCAACAAGTTCCGCTTCACTCAATATTCCCGTTTCTGAATCGAAGTCCGCCCGGTAAATCCCCTCCGAATCCGATCCTTTTGTGTAAGTGCCGAAGTAAACATGATGCTTTCCCGCGAAGGCAGAGCTGAGACCGACGAGGAAAGCAAAGACGAAACAGAGGGATATGCGCATGCCTGAGGGAACAGCCGAAACCACGACCGGACAAGAGACGCAAAAAAGGGGCGAAGGATCTGTCCCCGCCCCGTCTTTGAAATGGATTTGAAAACGGACTAAATCGCGACCGGCTTGCCGCTCGCAGCCGACTCGTAAACCGCATCGATGATCTGCATGAGAGCGAGCCCCTGCTCCGCGTTGTTGAGCGGAGCGGACTTGCCTTCGATTGCTTCGATAAAGTTGGCGGCTGAGTTGATTCGACCCATGTCCTCACACTCTTCAACCTCGATGACTTTGTCGACGGACTTGCCGTCTTCCTGGACATACAACTCGCAGGTATCGATCGCAGTCTCGTCGTCACCGTCGGAGCCGAAAAGGCGCTCCACTTTTCCACCGGCGGTGATGCCCTGGAAGACAACGGAGACTTCCTCTCGTTTCACCATCTCAGCCCAGGACATCTGAAAGCTCAGAGTCTGGCCGGTTTCGAAAGTCACAAAGCCGTGAGCCGCAGACTCCACATCCGTTACACCGCCTTCGCGGTCAGGGATTCCCCAGGGACCTTTGAAATCCTTGTTCGTGATATGGTCATCGAAAGTGTTGCCGATGACGTATGACGGCTTGGGATTCCCCATGAAATACATGGCCAGATCAAGCATGTGCAACAGGTCGATGACCGGACCACCTCCGGAAAGCGCCTTCGTCGTGAACCATCCCCCGAAACCCGGAATCCCGGTGCGGCGACACCACTTCGCCTGGGCGGAGTTGATTTTCCCGACAATACCGGACTCAATGAACTTCATCATCTCGCGCGACTCAGGACGGGCACGATTGTTGAAGTTAAACATGAGGTGCTTCCCTGATTTGTCGCGCGCGACGATCATTTCTTCAACCTCGGCAGCACTGATCGCCGGAGGCTTTTCGCAGAAAACATGCTTCCCGGCCTCAAGCGCCTGAATCGCAAGCGGGGCATGAAATTTATTCGGAACGATGATGGATACTGCGTCGATATCGCTCGCGAGCATCTCGGCAACATCCCCGTATGAGGTTGGGATGTCATTGGCCTCTGCCGAAGCCCTGGCGGCTTCAGCGTTCACATCCGCCATCGCGACGACTTCAGCGCCGGCCTGACGAAATCCTGCGATATGATAGTGGGCCATTCCGCCCGCTCCGATCACTCCTACTTTGATTGCCATAGATGAAAAATTTGCTCTGAATTTGGAATGTGGCGGGAGTTCCGAAATTACTCTTTCGCCTTTCCTTTGGCCTTTTCCCCGCCGCTTGGCTCGATGCCGCCGGTAGGAGTAGCCACCGGAGCGGCCGGTTCTGCAGGAGATTCCACTTTCATGCCGGCGTCCTCAGCCATCTTGGCAGTTGCCTCCGTGATGTCGACGGAGGATGCATAGGTGAAAACAGGAGGAGTCACTTTCATGAGGACAACGTCGAGTCCTTTTTCTTCAGCCGCCTTCAGCGCGATCGGCTCCAACTGGATCCTGAACTCGTTGATGAGACGGACACGCTCCTGAGCGAGCGTCTGCTGCGCCTGGGCCTTGAGGCGGTTGAACTCGGCATTGAGTTGCTGATTCGTCGCGAGAATCTGGCGGCGCTGTTCCTCGGTCGGATTTGCCCCGGCAGACTGCTCCACGCCCGTCATTTGGTTTTGAAGCTGACTCTGCGTTCTCTGCAATTCCTGATTCAACTGGTTCTGCATGCCGATGAGATCAACACGGACCTTCTCCTCCACCCCTAACTGGCGGGCAACGGCGTCAATATCGAGAACCGCTACGCCCCCTTGTTGGGCGCCGGCAGAAAAGAGAAAGAGGGTGGTCGTGAGGGTTGCTAAGACAAACTTATTCATAATCAAGATTCGCATATTTAGGAAGGCGCAGAGCCTAGACCAGACTCGGTCGGAAAGTCCAGATCTTTTCATGGCCTCTTCACAGAGGTTTCGGTGCATGAAACGGCCGCCTGAAACGTCTTGGGAAAAGATGCGCGTCTTCTCAACACGATTCCGTTATGAGTGAAACTTCGAGGAATCTCTCCGCTTCCTGCCTTGTTGCGAGTCCCTTTGATGAAAGCCTGATTCAACAGGCGGCCTCCGCCTGTTTGAAAGAGCTCGGCACCGATCCCGATCTCGTCATCGCTTTTGTCACCTCGGACTATGGGCCGCATCTCAAAGCGCTGATCCAAACCCTGCAGATCGACGGACACGCCGCCACCATTGTGGGAGGATCGGCGAGCGGTCTCGCCGGTGTCGGAAGGGAGCAGGAGCAGATCAGCGGAATGACGCTTCTTTTCCTGAAGATGCCCTCCACCGCTGTCCATGTATCTTCGGAGATCGGCAAGCGCCGTGGCGCGGATGCAGCCGTCGTTCTCTGCAATCCGCTCAATGTTTCCTTCAACTCGATCCTAAACGACTGGAATGAACAACTCCCTGCCGTTCCCCTCGTGGGCGGAAGCGTCACCGGAGGCCCGGATGAAAACGATCTCTTCATTTTCACCGCTGAAGGAAAGTGCAAGAAGGACAAGATCTTTGTGGGATTTGAAGGAGGAGTCCGGCTTGAACCCCTCGTTTCGCCGGGATGCCGTTCAATCGGGAAGCCATTCGTGATCACCGCCGCAAGAGGGAACGAAGTGCTCTCCCTCGGACAGCGCGAGCCCTTCACTATTCTCGAAGAAGCCTTTGAAAGTCTCGGTGAAGAAATGCAGATCGAAGCGGAAGGAAACATCTTTGCAGGACTCGCGATCGAGGAGGAAATCGACGAATTTAAGAGCGGTGATTTCCATATTCACCAAATCGTTAGCGCGACACTGAACGATGGTCGGCTCATGCTCGGCGCACCCGTTCGAGTGGGACAAACCATGCAGTTTCAGTTGCGCGACCCGCTCGCAGCCGAATCACTCCTCGAGTCTGAGTGCCGTCGCATCAAAGATAAATCAGGAACCCCCTTCGCTTCGCTTCTCTTCATGGGACAAGGACGCGGCAAACAACTCTTCGGGGCCGAGGATCGGAATATTCGGGTCTTCGAGGACGTCTTTGGCCAAACCCCGCTCGCCGGGCTTTACTCCTACAGTGAAGTGGGGACGGTCGCCTCGAAGCACCTGCGGCACAGTCAGTCGGTATGTGGCGTGCTGTTTTACTCGCAAGAGTAGTTTGCAACGGTATCAAACACACGAGATTACGATTGTAGAAACTCAGGAAAAACGATAGACCGAAGGCGTCATGGCAAAGCTCCTTCTCAAGAAATCCCTGCGCGTTGCCGCCTTTCTGCCGGCACTTTTTCTGGGAGTGTGGCTGATCAACTACACACAGAAACAGTCGGCACCCAAAGCCGATACGGCGGACCCGTTTCAGATCGATCTCAATCTCGCCCCGGAGGTCATTGAATTTGATTCTTTTATCAACTACGGCACCCCTATCGAATCGAAACACGTCATCATGATCACTTCGAAGCGGATTGAAATGCCGGTTTTCGACACGACAAAGACTACCGATGTGGTGACCCCTCGCGTCTTGTCTCCTCCTGAAGAAACCGACTCCCCTTTCAAGCAATTCCTCGCCCGCCTCTCCCGTGGATTCTTTAAGAACCCGGGAACACCATGACGATTGGCGGCTACCTTCTCTCTGTCGGCATCGGCTTTCTGATCCTCGCCGTCATTTTCCGTCCGCTTGAGCTGGCCTTCCCCGCGAAGAAACAATCCTTCTTCCGTCCCGACTGGCTTCTCGATTTCAGTTTCTTCCTCGGACAGTATCTACTCTGGGGCGGGCTCGTTTTTCTCGCGATTGAGCAACTCGGATTCTGGATTGGCAACGTCTCTCCCGGAGGTTGGCAGGAAGCGGTTCGATCTCAGCCCTTCTGGCTCCAGGCCATTGAAGTGATTCTCCTCGGGGATTTCCTGTTGTATTGGGGGCACCGGCTTCAGCATCGCGTCGGGTTCCTCTGGAGGATCCATTCAGTTCACCACAGCATCGAACATCTTGATTGGCTGGCGGCACATCGTGAGCATCCACTCGACACGATCTACACGGTCGCGCTCGTGAATATCCCGGGATTCCTTCTCGGCTTTCCGCTCGAAACATTGGCCGGGTTCTTCGCCTTCCGCGGTCTCTGGGCGGGCTTTATCCACTCTAACACAACGCTAAGTCCCGGCCCCCTGCGAGTTATCCTTGGCGCACCCGAGCTTCATCGATGGCACCACTCGACAGATCGGGCTTCCGGCAACTACGCCAACCTTTGTCCAATCATGGATCTCATCTTCGGCACCTACAAGAACCCTGGCGTGGCACCGGAAGCTCTCGGCCTCGATACTCCCTTCCCGACAACCTTTATCGGTCAGCTCCTCCATCCCTTCCGCCGACAGTCGCACGGGAAAACGATCAGGGATTCCCGCGCAGACTTGCGAGGGCCGCCTTCAGTTGAAATGCGGTGAGATCCGGAAAATGCTCACGCAGTTTCGCGGCAATACCGGCGATCTGCGGGCAGGCAAAACTCGTCCCCGTAAACTGCTGCCAGCCACCGCCCGGTGTCGGCGCATCAACGTACACGCCGCTCGCCTCGACCTCAGTGACCTGATTGGAGTGGAATCGAAAGTTCAACGGGTTTTCAAAGTAGTCCATGTCCACCCCGACAACGGAGGCGAGACCGGCAGGATACCCGACCTTGTTGCGTTTATTGTCCTTCGCCGCGACCCAGAGCATTCCCTGATAGTAGGCCCTGTCCGCGAGTCGGGAGAGCTGCTCGTAGCTGGATTCGGTTCCCAGACTCAGATTGAGAATATCCCACTTCTGCTCCACCGCGAACTCAAGGGCGGCGAGAAGCCTCGCTGAAGTCGCACTGTGACTCGCCCCGATGACACGGATGCTGTGTAGTTCGGCATCGGGTGCATGCTTATGGATGATGTAGGCACAGGCGGTCCCGTGTTCGATGACATCCTCCCCTTTCGAAAGAGCGACGATTTCAGGCTTTCCCCGACGATACTCGACGACCTCGTAATTTCCGACAACACGACCATGCAGTTCCGGCAAATCGGAAGCGACTCCCGAATCGAGAATCCCCACTTTAACACCCTTCCCCGTGCCGCCGGCAAGGCACTCACGGAGACGTTCCTGATCCACGACTCCATCAAAGGTCATCATGTTCGCGCTCCTCTTCCTCTGCAAATTCTCCCAGCAAGTCAGCTATCCGTAGAAGCATTTCGCGCTCCCGGTCCGGCAGAGTGAGTGATTTTTCCGCGATCAGAGCCGGCATCCGATACTTCATTGCCACGGCGCCCGCCTCGCCAAGATCCCCCATATCGTCGAGTTCAAATTCACGAATGTGCTCCGCAATTTCCAGCTCCGCCACCGAGGTGCTGAACTCAATCTTCCGGTAGAGCTTCATGGCCGTCGCGTAAATTTCCCCGAATCCCTGAGCTGCCTTGAGATCCTGAATCGAAAAGGGCTCGTCGAGAAATCCACCTGACCGGTTTACAAAGGTCGCAACGCCGTAGACACGATCATCGTCAACAATGGGAACCGCGAGAAGGTACTTCGTTTCAACTTGAGCAAGCTGATCGACCTGCGAAACCCCCGGACTGTCCGGATGCACCTTCGCCATGGCCTGTCGGGAGCTGAACACGTAGCCACTGACGGAACCGGCCAACGAGACTGTGATGTCCGAATCCTCGAGGGTGGGGTTCATGGAAACGAGAAAGCGAAGCTCGGTCCGATCATCCGAGGGAATCAAAATTGACCCCTCGGAAGCCGAGATGGCCTCGCAGGTGTCCTTCACCAGTTGTCGCAGCATCTCAGCCGCGTCGAGAAGAATCCCGTCGCCATGCTTTCGAATGCGCCGCAACGCGGTAGCGAAATCAGACATGCAGGAACTAGAACACAAGCTGCCGAAAAGAGCACGCTGATTTCTGCTTCGTTCTCATTCCAGTCCGCAGAATAGGAACGGCCTCAAAATCCACCGGGCCCAAGCTGATTCGCCCAGGCGGCCCATTCACGTTGTTCGTATTCCTTCGCGACCTGCTCATCCTCTTTCTTGAAGTAATCCCAGGCCTCTTCGTATTCGTGGACGAGTCGTCCATTACAGTCGATCAGCTTTTGAAACCAGTCAGGATCAACGACGCCATACTTCTTCACCGCTTCCGGAGCATTCGCGAGAAAGGCGGTGCGAAACTCCGGGTCGGTGATGCGGGCCATGAGGGCCCGCTGAAAGCTGCGCATCCCGGCGTAGGCTTCATCCTCGGGATTCGGTAACGCAACGTCGACCTCTTCGTAGCCCGGTGCGGAAACGTCAGGCGCTTTCGCAGGCCGATAGGAGTAGAAAATTTCACGCGCCTTGCGGATGTCAGTCATGACGGAATCGAAGGGCTTGAGTTTGCTGTCGCGCTCAAGGATCACGTTCCTGACGTTCACCGACCGTTGTACTGCTTCCTCGAAGAGTGGCCAGACTTCGTCCATGACCGGAGCGGAATGACTGTCTTCCCAGCGCCCGTCGGGGAGCTGATGCCCTCCCGCAAGATGCATCTGAGAGACCCGCTCCATCGGCAGCCGATCAAAAAACTCGATCGGATCGTATTTGTGGTTTCGGGAATTGTTGAAGACGTTCGTAACATCCAGAAGAAGGGTGCAGTCCGTCTCTTCGCAGACCCGCCTCAGAAAATCAGCCTCGCTGAGCGATCCGTGCGGAGTCGGAAAGGAGTAGGTCACATTCTCCAGCGCAAAAGGCCTTCCGAGTGCTTTGCGCGCCGCATAGTAGTTTTGCTTCACCCATTGCACCGCAACCTCTTCAAAAGGAATGGCGAGGAACATCGTAAGATCATTCCCATCGACACTGTGGTAGGCGAGATGCTCGCTGAAAATGTTGAGTCCGTTCTCAGTGAGGAAACGCTTCGTGCTGCTCAGGTAGACTTCGTCCAATGATCCGACTGTTCCGACCGACATGCTGAGGCCGTGGGCAACGCAGGGGAAGGTTCTGAGGGCGTCACGAAGAAGGCGCTCACCGGGATCACTGTACGTTCTCCGCTCGCGGATAATGTAGTCCTCAGTCGAAAGCTCTAGAAGGTCAATCTCGTTTCGATGCTGAACGGCTTCACGGTGGACGTTAAACCGGTAGGCAAGGCCGACACCATAGGGATGTTCGTGATGATTCAGGGAGGTCATGTCAGGGGAAGTTTCAGAATGAAACAGGGTTGACTCACGGATTCAACCCTGTCGGGTAGTCATCGTTTTTTCGAAAGCTCATCAAAGCGCTCAAAAAACGATGATCTCCGGATTCTCCGGACGACTTGCGCCGTCCGGAGATCGAAGATGTCCGCGGTTTACCAACGACAGTGGTTGCGCCAGCAGTTGCGGCGCCAGCAGTTGTTGAAGTAATTACGACGCCAGCACCAGTTGTGCGCTTCGACATCTCCTTCCGCTTCGCCTTCAGGGCCGCCTTCGTAGCCACC
>JARGOP010000005.1:68430-123981 GCA_029233965.1 Verrucomicrobiales bacterium
TGTGCGCTTCGACATCTCCTTCCGCTTCGCCTTCAGGGCCGCCTTCGTAGCCACCCTCGTAGCCGCCCATGGGCGCCCCGCCGGTGTGGATCTGAATCACGACCTGACCGTTTGTGCCGGGAACAGGCATTCCCCGGCCCGGGCCGGGGCCAACCGGTCCTTCGGTCGGACCAACGCCCGCATTGCCGAGTTTCTCTTTGATCTGGTCCGCCGGGATGAGAGCGCTTTCGAGCTGCTCGTCTGCGACTTCGTAGAACTTTCCGTCACTACTTCTAAGTATAGCCATTGTATTATTTCTTTCCTTGGTTTTGGTCTTTGTTTTTGTGGTTGATGGCTCGCCTCGTGAAAAGTCAGTCGGCAACAGCCAGCAAAGGGTTAGACGCCTTCCGGCCCGGGTAACCGGATAAGCGGGGACTCGGTCTCGGTGATGCCGTGTTCGTTCTCGAGATCTTCGAGCACAATCTGCATGGGCATCTGCACGGTGGAGATGCACTGATGGGACTCGGTTGAATCGAAGGTGCCGTTCTCGTAGTATTTGTTTGAGGGCGAAGCACCGCCGCAGTATTGATAAAATTCGCACTGCTCGGAACACTTCTTGTTTCCCGCCTCGATGTCGGCGAGAACCTGCTGGAAGGATTCGTTCACCGTCGCATCGAAGAGTGAACCGCTCAGAAGGCTGCCGAAGCTGAACGATCCATATTTCTCCGTAGGCTGACCGAGCAACTCCGGGGAGAACATCGAGAAGTTCCCGAAGCAGTCGACGTTGATCATGCCGAACGGATCGGCCTCCTGGTTGTAGTAGTCGCCATCCGGCCTGGAGCACCAGCCCGGCTCCAGAATGTTTCGCTCGGCATTCTGAAACTCCCTCACATTGAGTGGGAATCCGTCCGCTTTGTTGCGCAGGTAGAACTGCTTGAGGAAGGAGTAGATGCGATCCCGCCCGTCTTTCGACTGATCCAGGGAGGAGGATTCGTTCGCGCCCTCGACTTCTTCGATATTGAAACCGATTCCCGTGATGCCGTTGTCCCGGTAAAATTCATACATTTCATCCGGATGATCGACGGACACGTCGGAGATCACGGAGACGACACCGAAAGGAACATTGTTTTTCTTGAGGCATTCGGCCCCGCGCATCGCTTTCTCGAAGGTGCCCTCCCCCTTGCGGGTCTTGCGGTGGTGATCATGGATGTGCTGAGGACCGTCGATGCTGATCCCGACTTCCACTTCATGTTCGTTGAGAAACTTGCACCACTTGTCATTAATAAGCGTACCGTTCGTCTGCACCGAGTGAATCACGAACTCCTTTGCCCTCGGGTAGCGATTGATGATTTCAAAGGCCTGCTCATACCACTTGATCGGAACCGCGAGGGGCTCACCGGCGTGCCAGAGGAGGCTGAAAGGGTTCATGACCAACCCGCTCTCCCAGACCTTGTCCATGACCTTTTCGAGGACCGCGAAATCCATGCGGCGGGTGTCGGTGCGGTTGGGTAGATAACAGTAGTCGCAGTTGATATTGCAGAACGGGCTTGGCTGGATCACGAGCAACCCCATGGAGAGACGCTCGGAGTTTTGAGGAGTCAGCTTCGGGATCGTTCCGGTAACGTGTCCTTCGGAAACGTTCCGTGAGGGAGCGGTAGCTGGGGTGGCTTCAAGGGTGGTTGTCATGATGCAGAGGTGACGGTTGGTAAATTTGATGCATGAAAATTTTCTGAATCTTTTTCAGGATTATTGTTTTGCTAGACCTCGAAAGCCCGGGGACGGTCATTCCTCTTTTCGGCGCGGCGCTTCCGAACAAGATCAATGCGATACTGAAGCGGCTGCCTGGCGCGGACTCCGACACGGACGGAGCGAATTCGGTCGTGGAGAGTGGAAGTATTCATGGGAAAAGAGTGCCTGAAGTTTTGGATGGGTGATCGAGCCTGACAGCAGGAAAGAACTGCCACGGTTTTGCTCTTGAAATTCGAGGCGAACCGAATCACGCTCCCCCGAGAGACGGCCGGGATCGGCTTCTTATGCAAAGGGATCTCTAATTGATGGCGAACGACCAGTCCTCACCTCCTCCGGTTCCCGGCGATGACGGCCCTCCAATCGGCGGACCGGAGGGACCGCCGCCCGGCTACGACCTCGATCCGAAGGAGATGCGACGGCACTGCTTCCGCCTCATCCGCGAAGTCATTGGAAGCCTTGGCTGGAAGTACAAACTATGGATTCCAGCAGCGATGCTGCTCTCGGCGGTCCATCTCCTCCCACCGCGCTTTCTCCTTTTCTTCACTGAGCGAACGCAGGCGCTCTCGGAGACGGGAGCGGACGACTTCATCAAAATGCTCCTGATCTTCGGGGTCGCGATCGGCGTCTGCCAATGGCTCGCACTCGTCTTCGACAGTATTCTCAGCGAATGGCTTCGACTCACTGTCAGCATTCGCATGAAGCAGGATGCCGTCGACAGCCTGAGCCGTACCCGCATTGATTCCCTCGACTCCGCGCAGCGCGGAGACTGGATGACCCGCCTTTCGAGTGACATCTACAACGCCGAGGAATTTCTCACCGCTTCCCTCCCCGGCCAGATCACGAACTTCACGATGATGGTCGGCTCGGCGGCGCTTTTCTTTTACTACTCAGGTCCCATTGCCTTCATCCCCCTCGCCGCCGCGCTTTTCCTCGGCTGGTTTAATATTGCCGTACAACGAAAGATGGGCCCTGTCCTTTCGCGGGCCCGAATGCTTGAAGGCGGCGTTTTCCAGTCCATGATCGAAACCTTTGAAGGTCTTCGCACGATCCGCAGCTACGGAGCCGAAAGATTCACCCGCCGCAAACTAACCGGCCAGTTGAACGAGGTGTACGACGTGGGAATGAGCATCACCAAATCCATGGCTCTGCTCATCGGAGTGACGGAGTTTGTCGGACAGCTCATCGTCACCGGCCTGCTCACCCTGGTTGCCTTTCAAGTCATCGGGGAAACTCTAACAGCCGAGGATGCACTGGTTTACCCTTTTTACCTGACTCTGTTTCTCGGCGCGGCAAAGGGGCTTGTCGGGTCCGCCTACGATTGGAACCGGTTTTTCATCGAGGGGGGGCGCCTCGCTACCCTGCTCTATGATGATGACAATAAAGAGGCGGATCGCGAAAAACTGTTTGGTACTTTCGAGTCGGAGACCGCCCTCGTGAAACACTTTTCCGCTGAAGGGGTTTTTATCGCCTATGGAGACAATCCCCCCGTGATTCGTGATCAGTCCCTCGAACTGAGTCGCGGAGAGATCGTCGCGCTCATGGGGGAATCCGGCTGCGGAAAATCGACCCTGACGGAATCCTTCGCCGGCCTTCGACAGGCCAATGCGGGCTCGTTCACGGCGGCCATGGAATCCGGCGAAACGAGGACCTTTTCGCAGGCACCTCCCTACCTGGCTGCCTTCGTCGAGCAGCAGCCTTATCTCTTCGTCGGCAGCATCCGGGACAATATCACCCTCGGAGCCGATGGGGTGACGGACGAGGATGTCCGCGCCGCTCTCGCCGAAGTCGGACTCGACGAGATCGTTTCACGTCGGGGCGGACTCGATCATGTCCTCACGGATCGCGGCCGCAACATGAGCGTCGGCCAGCAGTATCGTCTCGCACTCTGCCGTGCCCTCGTCTGCGGTCGCCCTTTCCTCCTCATGGACGAACCCTTTGCCGCTCTCGATGTCGAATCCGTCGAGCGGGTCGTCGAGGCGATGAAAGAGGAGCGCTCACGGGGAACCGGCATCCTCCTCATCACCCATTTGCTGCCCGAAGGCCTCGACGCTGACCGCCTCGTAGAGTTGGTTGCGCGCCGGGATTAGGAAACACGCAGCGAAAGAGGTCACTCTTTCGTCGGATGCAGGGCCAACGCCCGAAGCTGTGACCAGCTTCGCTACAGGCTACCGCGTTCGTGCTTCCCGTCGCCTAGCCGTTCACTACATTCCTCGTCTCACCTGCCTGCCAGGCTTTGACATTATCCACCACTTCATCAATGAGACGCGTCCTCGCCTCAAACGTCGCCCATGCAATATGCGGCGTGATCAGACAATTCTTCGCAGTGCGGAGCGGGTTCCCTTTCGTCATCGGCTCTTTGCAGAGCACATCAAGACCGCCCCCGCCGAGATGCCCGCTGTTGAGCGAATCAGCAAGAGCAGCCTCATCGACGAGAGGGCCGCGCGAGGTGTTGATGAGCCAGGCCCCATGCCTCATCGAAGCGAGACGTTCCGCGTTCATGAGATTGTCGGTCTCCGGGGTGAGTGGACAATGAAGGCTCACGATGTCGGAGGTCGCGATCACTTCCTCCATCGGCGCATAAGCGAAGTCGACCACCTTTTCGCGAGTGCGATTGTAGACGACCACCTTCATCCCGAGCGCGGCGGCGCCCCTGGCAGTGGCCTGACCGATCGCTCCGTAACCGATGATCCCCAACTGCTTCCCGGCAAGTTCCATGACCGGTGAGGTCGTGAAGGAGAAGTCAGCGCAGTTCTCCCACGCTCCCTCAGCCACGGCGCGACTGTGGTCCCCCACCCGGCTCGCGAGCTCGAGAATCAGGGCCAGGGTCAGCTGAGCAACCGATTCGGTGCTGTAGCCGGGAACGTTTGTGACGACAACACCGGCCTCTTTCGCCGCTTCGAGATCAACGATGTTCACCCCCGTGGCAATCACGCCAATGTATTTCAAGTCCGGCAGCGCGCGAATCGCCTCCGCGGGAAGAAGCGCCTTATTCGTGAGGACAATCTCCGCCCCGGCACAGCGGGCCACGACCTCTGCCGGCGAGGTCCGCTCATGAATTTCCACTTCTCCGCATGCGTGAAGTCCGTCCCAGCTGAGGTCGCCGGGATTGGCGGTGAAGGCATCGAGGATGACAATTTTCATTCGGCACTATCCCGAGAATGAAGGGAATTCCAAGACGGAATTCGGATCCTGCCGCTGAAAAGTATTACGCCATGATGTCTTTGATCACATGGGCTTCCTCCACCCCGGTGAGTCGCTGGTTCAAGCCGCGGAATTTGAAGGTAAAGCGCTGATGATCGATCCCGAGGAGATGCAGGATCGTCGCATTGAGATCGCGAATGTGCACCGGATCCTCGGCAATATTGTAGGCGTAGTCATCGGTCGTGCCGTAGTCATAGCCGGCCTTTACGCCTCCCCCGGCCATCCAGGTCGTGAAACAACGCCCATGGTGGTCACGGCCCGAGGTCGGAGCCCCGAACTGCCCCTGACTGTAAACGGTGCGGCCGAATTCCCCGCCCCAGATCACGAGAGTGTCATCGAGCATCCCGAGACGCTTCAAATCAGTCACCAGCGCAGCCGAAGCCTGATCGACATCCTGACATTGACGCGGCAACTGCGAGCGAATCGAAATATGCTGGTCCCATCCCCGGTGGAAAAGCTGCACGAAGCGGACTCCGCGCTGAACCATGCGTCGTGCCATAAGACAGTTCGCGGCGAAAGTGCCGGGACGACGGGCTTCCTCTCCATACAGCTCGAAAGTGGACTCGGGTTCATCCGAAAAGTCCGTCAGGTCGGGAACCGATGTCTGCATCCGATAGGCCATCTCATAGGCTTCGACACGGGCGAGTGTTTCCGGGTCTCCCGCTGCCTCGGCCTGCTGACGGTTCAGGTCGCCAAGGGTGTCGAGAAGGCGGCGGCGGGCGTCGCGGGAAACGCCGGGAGGATTTTTCAGATAAAGAACCGGATTCGCCCCGGGACGCAGCATGACACCCTGATGGCTCGAGGGGAGATAGCCGCTGCCCCAGAGGCGGGAGAAGAGCGGCTGCCCCGGATTCTTCCCGGTCCCCTGACTGAGCAGGACCATGTAAGCGGGGAAGTTTTCATTCTCCCGCCCGAGGCCGTAGCTGAGCCACGCCCCCATCGAGGCGTGCCCCATCTGCTGGGAACCGGTATTGATGTAGGTGACGCCGGGATCGTGATTGATCGCCTCGGTCCACATCGAGCGAATGATCGTCATGTCATCGGCGATGCCCTGCATGTGCGGGATGATGTTGCCCATCCAGGTGCCCCGCTCACCACAGCGCTTGCCGCCCCAGAGTGAATTGACAACGGGAAAGCTCGCCTGCCGGGCGGTCATGCCGGTGAGGCGCTGATTGCCCCGCACCGAGTCCGGCAGGTCACTCCCGTGATGCTTGTCGAGGAAGTCCTTCCCGTCAAAGAGGTCCACGTGACTCGGGCCGCCGGATTGAAAGAGGTAGATGACCCGCTTTGCCTTCGGCGCAAAGTGCGGTAGACCCGGTATGCCATTCTGCGAAATGGGTCTCCCTGCGTCGAGGAGGGCACCCTGCCCTTCCTGCGCCATCATTTGTCCGAGGGCGACACCGCCGAGGCCGGCGGCGGTCTTCCCGAACAGGGAGCGCCGCGTCATTTGCTGACGCTGCATTTCGTCAAAGGTATGAGTGAGTGGAGTTCTGATCATGGCCGGGGAAAGGTCTGGTTGAGCGTGGCTTGAAAGCGTTTCACGAGATCGGGATGCTGAGCGGCTACATTTATGGTTTCGTCAGGGTCTTTACTGAGATCAAAAAGTTGCACCGGGACGCGATCCCAGTCATGCACGGTGAGGTATTTCGTCGTGTCGATTCCATCGTGGCGGCGGAGAAATTTCCAGTTTCCTTCCCGCATCCACGAATACTGGAGCGTCTCAAAGGGTTTCCCCGGGGTCATGTTGTGGATCGAATAGGCGGCGCCTTCGACCTCCGTTCGGGTCTCTGTCGTGAGATCAATTCCCGGCAGTCCTTCGGGAGCTTCAAAGCCGCAAAGACTGAGGATGGTGGGGAAAAGGTCGAGCGAACTCGCGAATCCGTCGGCGCGCTGCGGCTCGATCTTTCCCTTCCACGAAAAGAAGATCGGGGTTCGAATCCCCAACTCGTAGGGCGAGCCTTTCGACTTCGGCGCGTAGTCCGGCCACCATCCTTCCGGAAGCGGCATTCTCGAATCGTCCGCCGCGAGCCAGCCATTGTCGCAGACGTAGACAAAGAGCGTGTTTTCTTCGAGGCCGCGGCGCTGGATCGAGGCAATCAGTTCGCCGCAGGTCTGATCGAACCACTCACACATCGCGTAGTATTTCGCGGTGCCTTCGGTGAGTCCTTTGTCCGCGTAGCGAGCCAGAATTTCCGCGGGAGGATTGTGCGGGGTGTGCGGCAGGAACGGCGCATACCAGAGAAAAAACGGCTTCTCCTCTGCCTGCGCCTCATCGAGAAAAGCTTCGATCGGCGCGAGTCCGTCACGGCCAATCTTGAGGCCGAGATCCCCGTGTCGTCCTCCTTTCGCGGGATCCCCGTGGGTCATCCCGTGAGTGAATCCCCCGTCCTTTGCGGAGCCCTCCCACCACTTTCCTGACTGATGCGCGAGGTAACCTTTTTCGACGAGAAAACGAATCAGACCCGGGTGTTCATGAAACGCTTTTCGAACAGGTCGATCCTCCGCGTCGCGCGCCAACTTTCTGGCGGGGCTGACATCATTCCCGACGACGCCATGCTGATGTGGGGGCAGGCCGGTGACCATCGATGCCAGTGAGGGACGGCACAGCGGCGAGACGACATAGCCTTTTTTAAAAAGCAGGCTCGTTTCCGCGAGGTCGTCCAGATGAGGGGTCTGGACGACCTCATTGCCCATAAAGCCATAGTCCTCCCAACCCTGATCGTCAGAGAGAATGAAGACCACGTTCGGCGGCTCCGCCTGCGCGAGTAGAGGAAAAAGGAGACCGAGAAAGATGGAGAAAAGTCGATTCAAATTAAAGTCGTGTCAGGGTTTCACTGAGATTGAAAAGAAGGCTCGAGACTTGCGTCCAGACCGCTTGATCCACCGCCGGGTGGGATCGATTCACGGGAGCCTCCCCCACCGCGATCAATGCCTCGGCGGCAGCGGGATCGCTCTCGTAGCGGGCCCGTTCATCGGTGAGAAAGGAATCGAGCGCATTCAACTCGGCGGCAACCGGCGGACGGCCTGTCACTTTTTCAAAAGCAAGATTCAAGCGTTCCCGGTTGTCACTACCCGGGGTGGCGTCGAGGAGGCGGGCCGCGAAGACCCGTGAGGCCTCCGCGAACTGGGGATCATTGAGCGTCACGAGCGCCTGCAGCGGTGTGTTCGTAACCCCGCGCTCCGTGATGCACATCTCGCGGTTCGGCGCATCAAAGGCGGACATGCTCGGGTGCGGGCTCGTCCGTTTCACGATCGTGTAGAGACTGCGTCGATAGAGCTTCTCTCCCCGGTCCTGGACAAAGACCTGCTTCGTCGCCGGAGTGCTCCCGAAGTGACTGACCTCTTTCCAGAGACCGGCGGGCTGATAGGGCTGGACGCTCGGTCCGCCGATTCGGGGAACGAGCAGATCACTCACCGCGAGCGCCTGGTCCCGCACGAACTCCGCGGCGAGGCGGAAGCGCGGGCCACGAGCGAGGAGCCGGTTATTCGGGTCTTTCTCACGCTGCTCCGGATTCGCCGATGAATCCTGACGATAGGTCGCACTGCTGACGATCTGTTTGATGAGTGCCTTTTGGTCCCAGCCGCTTTCCATGAACTCGACCGCGAGCCAGTCGATCAATTCAGGGTGACTCGGCCACTCACCCTGCGAGCCAAAGTCAGCCGTCGTCGCGACAATTCCGGTCCCGAAGAAAATCTGCCAGATCCGGTTCACGGCGACACGGGCGGTGAGCGGATTTTCAGGATCCACCATCCAGTTTGCGAGATCGAGGCGCGTGGCCCTGCCTTCCGCTTTTATAGGAAGGAGGACGGCCGGGGTCGCGGAACTCACCTTCTCCGTCGGCGCATCATACTGCCCCCGGTCGAGGACGAAGGTTTCCCGCGGTTTCGGTGCGGTATTCATGACAAGGACGGAGTGGGATTCGGTCAGGACCTTGATTCGCTCTTCGAGATTGGCGAGGCGGATCCGGTCCCGCTCAAGACCGGGCGCTTCGTCGCGGAAGGCGGCAAGCACCATCTCACGCTCTTCGGCGGACCACTGCGCTTCGTCCTTCCCCAGAGCCGTCACCAGTTCCCGGGGAAAGCGGCTCTCCGTGTCGCTGCCAGTGAAGGCGTCGATGCGCCACTGAAAAGGCAGAGAGTTCGATTTTCCGTAGAACACCATCACCGAGATGTAAGGCGTTTTTGCCGGATCGATCGGCTCGTTGAAGGTTACGGTGAGGTGAGGGTTTCCATCCGACGCATCCGGCTGCCACCACTCCAGGTTGCGCTCGTCGAGAACGTGAGTCGGTCGATTGATCCCGTCGAATGAGCTGGCCGTCGCCCGCGAAAGATCGAGCTGATTGTAATACTCGACCTGCTTCGCCGCCTGGGTTCCCGCAGAGACGAGAACGGTCGTCACTTTCGGCGCATTGTCCGCATGAGGGGTTAGCTTGCCCGTTTCCGGCTCGGGAATGATGTGAACCCGGATCCCGTTCACGGACTCCACCTCAGGCAATTTCAAGGCATGACTGAAAGCGTTCAGGCCACCGCTTGGCTCCATGACGACGACCGAACCATCTTCAGCGACTTCAAACGGGCCGGGGCGGTTCGGGCTGGAAGCATCGAGCGTCTCAAGGGAGTGCAGTTTGAATGCCCGGCCGCGCTCTTTTTCCTCTGATTGCGCAAGCGCGAGCCACTCCTCAAATCCCTCGGTACTGCTCCCGAGCTTCGCCTTGAGGTCGGCGAGTTCCTTCCGGAGAGCCGACAGTTCATGTCCGGGGATCACGGTCTGTGCCATCAGGCTCGGCTTCGCGTTGACGCCGCCGTTGCCGTCAAGTCCCCGATCATCCAGCTCATTGAAAAAGGAGAAAAACTGGTAGTATTCCTTGATCGAAATCGGGTCATACTTGTGGTCGTGACACTGGGCGCAGGCCATCGTCAGGCCGAGGAAAACTTCGCTCGTCGTTTTGACGCGGTCGGCGGCGTAGTTCGTCAGATTCTCTTCGGGAATCGTTCCGCCCTCGTGAGTGATCATGTGATTGCGGTTGAATCCGGTCGCCGTGATCTGCGCAGGAGTCGCGTTGGGGAGGAGGTCTCCGGCAATCTGCTCGGTCGTGAATTGGTCAAAGGGCTTGTTCTCGTTGTAGGCCTGAATGACCCAGTCGCGCCAGAGCCACATGTCGCGCCCGCCGTCGATGGAGTAGCCGTTCGTATCCGCGTAGCGCGCCTGGTCGAGCCAGGGCACCGCCATGCGTTCTCCAAAGTGAGGCGAAGCAAGGAGCCGGTCGATCGTCGCCGTCCAGGCCGCCTCACTATCTTTTGCATACCCGGCGACAAACCCTTCCACCTCGTCATGCGTCGGAGGAAGCCCGGTCAGGTCAAAGGTGAGTCGACGAATCAAGGTGCGGGGATTGGCTTCCGGCGAAGGCTCCATCCCCTCCTCTTTCATCCTTGCGAAGGTGAAGGCGTCAATTTCATTGCGTCCCCAGTCCGCAGTGGGAACTTCCGGACGGACCGGTGACTCGTAGGCCCAGTGGCCTTCATACTCCGCGCCTTCTTCGATCCAGCGTTTGATGAGCTGCTTTTGTTCTTCGGTCAGGACGAGGTGTGACTCCGGCGGCGGCATGAGCTCATCCTCATCCTCTGAAATGATCCTCCACCACGCCTCGCTTTTGGTAAGATCACCGGGAACAATCGCGACGGTTCCACCGAGATCTTCGGTCGCTCCCTCGAGAGAATCGAGTCGAAGGTCAGCGCGGCGACCATGCTCGTCAGGTCCATGACAGTGAAAGCAGGTTTCGGAAAGGATCGGGCGAATGTCGCGATTGAACTTGATCGGGCGGTTCGGCGCGACGACGGGCATCGGCTTGTCTTTCAAACCCGGATGTTGCACCGAGCCGGTCGCATTGATCACTTTCCAGGGATCGCGCTCGCGAGGTGCCTCATTGGCCGCGAGATCGACCGTCTCCACGGGCACGACTTCCGCCGTCTCCCCGCCCTCCCCCGGGACCACCGCCATTTCCTCTGCCCCGGGATCGCGATCCGAAACCACGAAGCGACCCGCGACAATGAGAAGCACGAGCACGGCGACAGCGGCAAGAACCCACCGCTTCGCGGCCGGATGCGTGCCCTCCAGTTCGGAACGGACCGCGCTGAAAGCCTCAGGCATTTCCCTGTTCACCGAAATCCCGTCCCCGGCCGCCGCGAGCCAGGTTTCCATTTCGCAATGATCGAGGTAGCGGTCCATCGCTTCCGGTGAACGACGCAGGAGCGCTTGAAACTCCTCCCGTTCGGTCGCGGTGAGGGGGCGCTCACTGAGGATGACGAGCCATTCGTCGAGTTGCTGTTGATCGGTCATATCAGGAAAGTTCAGTCAGATTGTCGTGATCGAGTTGCTGGTGGGATTCCTTGCGGACGCAGTCGATAAGATTTTGCCGGGCCCGGTGCAGGAGCTGGGCCATCGCGTTTGCTTTGCGACCGACCTCGCTGCCGAGTTCTTCAAGCGATTGCCCGGTGAGATAATACCCCTCAACCGCGTCGCGCTGGCGGTCGGGGAGTTTTTCCAGGCAGATCTGAAGGAGGCGTCGTTTGCGAGTCTCCTCCTGCTCGCGCTCTTCGTGGCGGGTCTCGACCATTTGCTCAAGGTCGGAATCGAGGAGCGGGACCGTTTCACGACTCTGCCAGCGCCGCGCCGCGTTGCGATAATGGTTCTGCGCAATCTGTCGCATCCAGGCGACGATATTCGAGCCGGGTTCGTAGCTGTCTCGCTTCTCCCAGGCGGTCAGATTGGTCATCTGAAGGAGGTCACGTGCCTCCGGGAGATTTCCGGTGAGCCTGACGAGATACCCGAGAACCGGCACCTGAGCCCGTTCCATCTCCGCTTCGAGGGGATGTTCGTGTTGATGTTGCAAAGCCTTCACTCCGTAAATGGATGTCACTCCCGGAGAGCAGCTTACGGTTTTTGGGGAAATGACCGGTTACTTGATCGCGTGAGGGATGCGGTCACTCAGATAAAACATAGAGTAAAGCAATCCACGCCGACAACTTGCTCACCGATCTCAAGAAATGGATCGCTCGTTTTCAGGACGACTTGCGGGAGCCATGCAAGGAAACGGGGTCGGGAACGATTCCCGTATCCAGACAGCTACATTCGAACTTCTTCATCCACGCCCGAACCTCCGGTGGGATTTCCTTCTCTGGTCGGGCGGAAAGTTTCCGCACTTGTGCCGAAACGTTTTCCCCACTGCGCAATCCGATCCGGGTTTAGTTTCGTTTATTTGCGCTGAACGATCTTCGTTCAGCCGTTGCATTCCTCACTTTCCTTCCGCTGCCATCTTCTTCATCCAGGCAATGTTGGCCTCAAGAATCGCGAGCTTGTCGGGATCTTTCCGATTCGTAGACTTCGAGAGATACGGGGCCATGTCTGAATCATACATTTCCTCTGTCTCCGGGGTCTGTCCCTGATCGCCGGTTTCCTCTATCCAGTTATCGAGCAGACCGCGCAGTTCCGCCAGCTTGGCGGCATGAGCCGGGTCATCGGCAAGGTTATGGATTTCGTCCGGATCAGCAATGACATCGTAGAGCTCTTCCGGCGGGCGCGTCTCTCGCATGATGAGTGACTGCGCCTCGTCCAGCTTTCCGGCGGCATGCCATTCCCGCATTGCGATGACGATGACCTTGGTATCTTTGTAGGCATTGGGCTGGAGGTAGGGTCGTTGCGGGAGAAAGTTACGGATGTATTTGAACTGCCTGGTCCGCACGGACCGCATATGTTCAACGGTTTCGTCGCAGCGGTCCCTCGCGGCGAAAACTGCCTCCCGTGGGACGTAATCTGCTGCGAGAATATCCTGTGCCTGCATCCACTCCGGAATCGGAATTCCGGCGGCGCCCAGGGAAAGCGCGGCGATATCAATGTGCTCGACGACGTCATCTCGCACACCTCCCGCTTCGATGCCGGGGCCACGGATGACCAATGGGACATGGAGTCCCTCGTCATACATGAACTGCTTCCCGCGCGCATGGCTGATCCCATGGTCGGTCATGAAGAGGATGATCGTATTGTCATACACACCATCCGCTTTCAGCTTCGCGACGACTTCCCCGACCATGTGGTCGGTGAGGCGAACGGAGTCGAGATAGGCGGCCCAGTCTTGAACGATGTCAGGATGCTCCGGGTAATAGGGAGGCAGGGTCACGGCGTCAAGCGACGTCCGGTCTCCGAAGACCTTCTCAGCGTTGGCAGCGACCTTTTCCCATCCATCGGCATCTTTTCCGCGCAGCTTCCCCCCTGCCGTCTGAATCTGGGCAAAGAAGGGCTGCCCCTCTTTCCGCTCCGCCCAGTCGGTGCCGTCATACACGGATCGATCCCATTCAAAATTGTAGTCCGTCTTCCCGAACTTCCCGTTCCCCGGCCAGCCGGAGATCGAGGTGTGGTACCCGGCATCCTGGAAGAGCTTCGGGACGAGTTCGATCCCGTCAGGTAAATGAATCTTCAACTCCCCCCGCCCGCTGCGATGATGGTGAGCCCCGATGCTCGTCTGATACATCCCCGTGATGAAAGCAGAGCGGCACGTCGAGCAGACCGGGGCGGTCACGTAGGCATTGGTGAACTTCACCCCGCTTGCGGCAAGCGCATCGACATGAGGTGTCTTGATCGCGGTTTCGCCATAGCAGCCGAAGTTGGCCGACATGTCATCCGGGATGATCCAGACGATATTGGGGCGGTCATCGGCTGCGACGACGATAAGAGTGAACAGGAAAAGAGTCAGAGAAGCGAATGCTGTCTTCATGGGATTACGGGGGAACTCAAAGCCGTGGCGGAAGTATCACAGCTCAGGGCTTCTTCTTCGAACCCATGTTGTTGTTCGCGGGGATGGGACTTTCAAAGCCCGCATAATCCTCCGGCTTGATCCCGATCGCATATTCCCTTCCCGTGAAGGTGTTCGGCTGATAGGGACCGACAAAGTCGATGCATGACTCCGCCTCGATCTTTTCTTCAAGACCGACGAGCCAATAGGAAGCGTTCACCAACATGCGTCGGTAGCCGGGATTGAGGAGATCCTCTGAGGCTCCGTAGAGTGAGGTGAAGACACGTCCTTTCGTGCCGTCCGCTCCGGTATATTCGCGGGTCCACTCGGAGGCTTTCGGCGGCTTCGTCGCGTCCGGCTCACCATCGAACTCCATGCTCATGAGCGGCTGTGCCATTGTGAGGATCGTCCAGTCGTCCTGTGGCTCGGCATTGTAGCCGCCGCACTGCACGTGGATGTCTTTCACGCCGGTGAGAATCGGGTGCGCCGCCTCATCCGGCACGATCGTGATCCGGGTGCTCTGCTGGTGGTTTTTCCCGTAGTGCCCGACCCAGCTTTGTCCGAGGACCTGATGGCCGAATCCGCCCTCATACCCCTCGACTTCCGACTTCCAGTCATATTTCCCAAAAGAGGTCCCGGCATTCTTGAATTGAAAAGCGTGGGTCGAAGTTCGCAGCCCCATGACCGGACCGCCGCGGCTGAGATAGGCATCGATGTGCTTCATCTGCTCATCCGGCAGCGCCTGAAAGCGGGTGAAAATGATCATCCCATCGGCCGATTCCAGCGTTTCGAGGCCGGGAATATTGGAGACCCCCGCCTCGATCTCGCCGTTTCCATCAATGCCAATCAGGACCGTGCAGTCGAATCCATGATGCTTTGCGAGAATGCGAGCCAGCGCAGGAATGGTCTCTTCACTGCGGTATTCATGATCACTGGCAATAAGGACAAGATGCTTTCCCCTGGCCTTGTCAGGATTTCCTTCGTAATGGATCGGCCCGGCGAGCGCAGCACCGGTGAAGGCCAGCGCGGTCAGGGCTGTGAACATGAGGGGAGTTTTTTTCATAGGAAGATACTGAGGTGGATGGAGAGAGATTCACCAAGTAATGGAGATTTCCGGCGGAAACTCACTTCTTAATTTCGTAAAGAAGCGTCCCTTGATCATCGTAGAACTTCACTTCCAGATTCTCACCGGCGCTGAGGTGCAGAAAGCCGCCCCCCGGTTTGGGTGAAGTGTAGGGCTGTTCGATAAGCGCTTCGGGGTCCGTTCCCTTCTTCGATCCGGGATTGACGCCCATGCGGGAATTCTCGTCATTGAGAGCCCCGCAGGCGAACTCCTCGACCCCGGAGGGATGAATGCTGTGGTACTGCCAGTGCCGGTCGCCGCAGATCGTGAAGAAGTTTTCGATCTCATTCTCATCGAGCCAGGCAAAGAACTCATCCGCCTCATGACGGAAGCCGCCAAGATTGGTGTGGTTGTCTTTCTTGTAGGCGTCGTCCGGACCGACCATGGGAGTCGGAGTGATGAGGATTTTCCACTTCGCGTCGCTTTCTTTGAGAGTCCGTTTGAGCCAATCACGCTGTTCCGTCCCCCACTGGGTCTTTCCGGGGCCGTCCTCCATGAGATTGTCGGAGCGATAGTCGCGGCCTTCCGTCATCCAGATTTGGAGATCACGGCTCACGCGATGGGTTCGGTAAGTCGGAGCATCGGCGTCATCCATCGGGGCAATGGGAAGCTGTTCTTTGAAGAGTCCGATCCCGGTGTCCGACATGGGGAGACGGTCCGAGGAGTTATCAGAGTCATTGTAGCGGAAATCGTGATCGTCCTTCGACCAGTAGGTCGGCACTTCGCGGAAATAGTCGATCATGCGGGGAAAGCGGAACTGCTCGTGCCAGCAGCGGCGAAGCTCCGGAAGCGTCTCGGCCATCCGCATCGGATTGTCGTAGTAGACGATGTCGCCGGTTCCAACGAAGAAATCGGCCTCGAGCTTTTTCATCGCCACAAAGGCGGGAAATCCAAGTCGCTTGTCGTCCTCCGTCGCGGTGACGGGACCACTGGCCCGGCCCTTCTTCCCGTGCATGAATTTCATGTAGTTCATGCAACTGGTGACAATGAAATTCACGCGGGTCTCCGCAGTCGCACCGGGAAGGGTTTTGAAGGTCGCGGTGTCTCCGGTTTGCAGCGCCGTTACTTTCGGCCCATACTGCGGACGGAAGAAGTATCGAGTCCCCGCCTTCAGTCCGGTCAGTGCTTCGCGAACGATGAAGTCATGCTCCGCCTTCGCCTCCCCCCCTTCGGTGAATGAGGAGTCCGTGAAATCTTCGCGCTCACTCCATTCGAACCGCACCCAGCCGGGAGCACCGGGAAGATCGCCGTTCTCATCCAGTTCCATGGCCGTGGTGAGTCGCGTCTGCACGAGGACAGAGGAATCGGTCACCTCGCCTGACAAGACGCCCTGACCGAGATGCAGTTCGGCGCCCGTCGCCGAGAGTGCCGGCGCCCCGCTCAGAACGAGACAAAGGCCGGGAAGGAGGAAGTGCCGGGGGTGAATCATGCGTTGCTACGGAAAATTTGATGAAGTGTGCGGAAGTTTTTCTGATAGGCGTCGACGACATCCGCGCCCTTCGGCATCGCGCCTTCGATGATGAGCCAGTCCCCGTAGCCCGCCGCATCGAGAGATTTCTTAAACCGTGGAAAATCGATCACGCCATGGCCAAGAAGTTCGCCATTCTCCTTGCAATGCACCTGGCAGATTCGCTCACCTCCGATCCGGATGAGCTCTTCGTAAATGTTGTAGCCCATCCTGTCTGAATTCGCGGAGTCGTAGTAGACCTGGATGTTTTTTGATCCCACCCCGTCGATGATCCTCACATGATCCTCCGCCGAAAGAAGTGATTCGATCCCCAGGATAACTCCGTGCTCCTCCGCTTTGGTTACCACAGTTTTCAGCTTTTTGATCACTGCATCGATGAGTTCGGGCCGACCATTGATGTCGCCCTTCCCGAAAAAGGCGAGAAGACAGATTTTCGGAGCTTTGTCAGGCTGCTCCTTTTGCATCGCCGCCATGACATCGACCACATCCCCAACCCACTGGATGGACTCCGGATGCGTCGCAAGCGGCATCTGATTGAGAATGCCCATGCCGAGCGAGGCAATCTTCACACCGCTTTCCTCCACTTTCCGATAGTAGAGCCGGCGAACCTCGGCATCACGCAGATCAAAGTCCGCTCCCGGATCACTGAAACTGACCTGAACTCCCTCCAGCCCGATTTCACGGGCGACGTCGAAAGCCGCCGGGTTTTGCTTTTGTCCGATCGACCAGTCGCAGGCCCCGATCCGAAACGATCCCGTTTCGGCGGCCGCATTCGAGGTTCCGGAAAAGAGCGCTGCACCGGAGGAAGCGCAGAGGAGTTGGAGAGCAGAACGACGGGTTTTCATTCGAGAAGGGATCTACAGGGGGAGCTGGGCCCGGGGCAAACTCCCCGGACTCGCAACAAAGGGTGCCTCTATTCCGAGCGAACCCTGCAGGAAATGTCGATTCTTTTCGGTCGGCTCCCACGATCAGGCCAGTGCCTGCGCTGTTTTTAGCCCGGCGAGGCGGCGTTTCGTTTCCCTGCCCGGGCCGCTACTACTTCAATCCCAACTCCTGCGCCCACCAGTCGAGATACTCGCGATCGGGCGTGTCTCCGGACAGCCCGCGCTTTTTCATGTTCCGCTCGTAGGCGTCCCATTTCTCTTTCATGACTGCCTCGAGGTCGACGGTGAGACTTTCATCGACCGCCCCGAGGTCGCCGGATTCTTCGATCCAGGTATCGACAGCGGTGCTCAGCTCCGCGAGCTTTTCGGCATAGGCAGGGTCGGCAGCGAGATTGGTCATCTCCCAGGGATCGGACTTCAGATCGTAGAGTTCCTCTTCGGGCTTCGTCGCCGCCATGAAGGGGGAATCCCATTTTCCTTCGGCATGAAGCACCCGCATCAGCGTGTCGACCGGATAGCCGGCCCGCTTGTAACCGCTGTGCTGCATGTAGGGAATCTCGGGATGGTAGTTGCGAATGTATTTGAACGCATGGGTGCGGGCCGAGCGGATCCTGTCCGGAGCGTCGCCGCAGCGATCACGGGCCGCAAAGAGGACTTCGTGCCCGTTGAAGGACGGATCGAAGAGGTCTCTCCCCACAAGATTATCCGGCGCCGCCACTCCACCGGCGGCGAGGGTCGTCGGCATCAGATCCGTCAACGAAACGAGACGATGATCCGCTTTCCCGGCTTCCACCTTCCCCGGCCACCGCACGATGAGAGGGACGCGGATTCCTCCATCGTAGAGCCACTGTTTTCCGCGGACGTGAGGACGTCCGTGATCTCCGAAAAAGATCACCATCGTGTTCCCGGAGAGCCCCTCGTCGTCGAGACGGTCGAGAAGAAGGCCGACCCGCTCATCGAGCACTTCGATGCTCGCGAGGTAGTTGGCCCAGTCTGCTGTCGTCACAGGATGTTCGGGATAGTACGGAGGGATCGGAGCGTTCGGGTATTTCTTCTCCGTTTGCACAAAGGTCCGATGCGGCTCTTTGAATTGAATCTGGGCAAAGAAAGGCTGGCCTTTCTCCCGTTGCGTCCAGTCGTTCCCGTCGAAGAAAGTTTCGGGATCATAGATCCAGTTGAAATGGGATTTCGCGAGGCGCTTCCCCGGTTCCTTCTCTCCCCTTCCGTTGCTGACGAAGTAACCGGCCTTCCGCATTTCTTCAGTGACCGTAGTTGCCGACGCGACGAGAGGCTTCTTATCACGGGTATCGTGGTGATGCCCTCCGAGGGTGGTCTGATACAGTCCCGTTTGGAAAGCGGTTCGCGAAGCGGAACAAACCGGGGAGGTTGAAAAAGCCCGGGTGAACCGGGTTCCCTCCGCCGCGAGTCGATCCAGATTCGGAGTCGCGACATCAGGATAGCCATAGCATCCCAGCTCGGGACTGAGATCATCAGAAATGATCCAGATCACGTTCGGTCGATCCTCGGCAGATAGCTGGAAGATGGTTAGGCAAAGCAGGGAAAACAGGATCGCTTTCATGAGACTGGTAAAAAGTCACGATGCATTCTCCCCTGGATTTGAAAATGGACGTCTTTCTGCCTGTCCAGTTTTGAACAGGCCGAGTCTCATTCAGCGTAGCTTTCCCTTATTGCCTTCAACTGCCGCGATCCTTCTCCGGAATCAAGTCGTAAACTTTGCAATGAAAACGCCTTCCTTTCTTGCCTCAATTCCGGTTTTGTTGATCACTTGGGGGTCTTCCTTGTCGGCTTCCGAAGCTGACAAAGCGGAAAAGCCCTGGGCCTGGCGGGGTCAAACTATCGCGGAATTCGATGAAGGCGAGTTCAAGGGCCCGGACTGGGTCATCGTGAACGATGGCGTCATGGGCGGGCTTTCCAAAGGAAAGGTCGAGATTTCCAAAGAAGGGATCATGAAGTTCTCCGGTAATCTCTCCCTCGAGAACAACGGAGGTTTTTCTCTCGTGGAAAGTAACGAGATCGATCTGAATTTGAGCAATGACCTCGGTGTTCTCCTCCTCGTCAAAGGCGATGGCCGCGAATATCAGGTCCGCTTCGAATCCGACGCGACCTTTCGCGGCCAGCCGGTTTCCTTCTCCGGAACCTTCGCAACGAAAAAGGGCGAGTGGCAGCAGGTGAAAGTTCCCTTCTCGGAATTCAAGGGAGGATGGCGTGGACGTGATCTGCCGGACGAAAAGCTGAATCCTGCCGTAATCGGACGCGTTGGAATCATTATCGCTGACAAAAAGCAGGCTCCGTTTGAACTCGAAGTCGACTGGATTCGCACCTATGGCAAGGATCAGGGTGAATACTCGGAGAGAAAAGCCAATGAGAAACCAAAAGCTGACGGTCCCGAATCGCTGATCGCCACCGCCGTCGCTGACGGCCGCTTCACCACCCTGAAGGCAGCCCTCGACGCAGCTGGACTGACGACCTTCTTCCAGTGGGACAACAAGCTCACGGTCTTCGCCCCCACCGATGAGGCCTTCGCGAAGCTTCCGGAAGGCACCGTTGAAGAACTGCTTCTCCCTGAAAATAAAGATCGTCTCGTTGCCATTCTTTCCCATCACGTCCATCCCGGATCGATGGCGCTCGCCGCCGCACTCAGCGAAGGCACAGTCAAGACGATCGAAGGGACGCCGCTGAAAGTCACTTTCGACAAGGGCAGCATCAAAGTGAACGACGCGTCACTCATCGACGCTGACATCGAGTGCGCTGACGGGACCATCCATGTCATCGACACCGTCCTCATCCCCGAACCAAAACGGAAGACGCTGCTCTCAACGGCACAGGGAGCCGGGACATTTTCCACCCTGCTCGCCGCCGCGAAGGTAGCCGGGCTCGCTTCGGCTCTCGAAGGCAACGACGACCTCACCGTATTTGCCCCCACGGACGAGGCCTTCGCTGCGCTCCCCGAAGGAACGGTAGCGGGACTCCTGAAGAAGGAAAACCGGAAGCAGCTGGTTGAACTCCTCACCTCCCACATCGTCTCCGGAAAGGTCTCAGCCGGGGACGCTCTCAACGCCGGCAAGGCAAAGTCGCTCAGCGGATCCGAACTTCAGTTTGCGATTCAGGATGGACGGTTCACCGTGAACGGATCCGTGATCCGTACCGCGGGAATTGATGCCGGGAATGGGACAATTCACATCGTCAGTTCGGTCATCGGATTCGCGGAGAGTGATGAGTGTCCTGCCACCGGATGCGGTGCCGGAAAATGCGGGAAGAGTTCCTGCGAGAAAGATTCCTGCGAAAAATCAGCCTGCCCTGCTTCAGCGAAAGACAAGACAACTCAAACGACGAAGTCCGAAGACGAGACAGGATCGACCGCAAGCGTGAAAGATATCAATGCCGCCGAACTCATCGTCGCGGCGATCGAGCGTGGCGTCCCTCTCTACAATAGCGGCAACATCGCTGAGTGCGCTGACGTGTACGAAAACTGTCTCGTCGCCCTCTCGGAAAGCGAACGACTCGATCCACGGACACGCGATATGCTCGGTAAAGTCGCCGAGGCAGGAAAGCAGAAAGATCCTGACAGTCGCGCCTGGTTTTACCGAAGTGCCCTCGATCGCATGATGCAACTTCTCTCTGCCCGGAGCTGAGGTTGTGCGAGCAATTTCTACCAGCAAATACGCCATCGGAATGGCTTTCCGTCTCAGGCAGGACGCTGTTTCATGGGACTATGAAGACCTTCGCGCTTTGCGCACTCCTTCTCGTTACCTGCTCTCTCCTGCCTGCGAATGAGCGACCGAATTTCGTCGTCATCTTCATCGATGACATGGGCTACGGGGATATTGAGCCCTTCGGTTCAACCGTAAACTCGACGCCTCATCTCAATCAGATGGCGGCGGAGGGAATGACCCTGACCAGCTTCTATGCCGCTCCGGTTTGCTCGGCCTCCCGGGCCCAGTTGCTCACCGGATCCTATGCACCGCGAGTCTCCGTCCCCGGAGTCTTCTTTCCCCGTCAAGCGGAAGGACTGAACCCGGAAGAGAATACGGTTGCTGATTACCTGAAGGAAGCGGGCTACGCCACGGCCTGCATCGGAAAATGGCATCTCGGGGATCAGGCTGAATTTCTCCCCACGCGACAGGGATTCGACTCCTACTTCGGGATCCCCTACTCCAATGACATGCAGCGCACCGCCACCGAAAGCGGAAAGAAGGTCACGCCATTGCTCCGTGATGAACGGGTCGCTGAACTTCTTGAAGATGAAGACCAGCGCCGCGTGACCCGCGAGTACACCGAAGAAGCGGTTCGCTACATCCAGGCAAAAGCCGCAGCGGAAGAACCATTCTTTCTCTATCTGCCGCACACTGCCATGCATGTCCCCCTGTTCCCTCACGAGAAGTTCGCCGGGACATCAGGCAACGGGATCTATGGCGACTGGGTCGCGGAAGTGGACTGGTCCGTCGGTGAGATCCTGAAGTCCATTGATGAATCGGAGATCGGTGAGGAAACCCTCGTGATTTTCACGAGCGACAATGGACCCTGGGCATCGAAAGGAGATCAAGGGGGTGTCTCCGGTCCTTTGAGAGGAAGCAAAGGCGGAACCCTTGAAGGTGGAGTCCGCGTCCCGGCGATTGCACGTTGGCGGGGCAAAATCAGCCCGGGCTCCACTTCCGATGCGATCGTCGGAACGACCGATATTCTACCCACTTTCACGGCCCTTGCCGGAGTGGAACTGAATCCTGAGCGGCCGATCGATGGGGTCGATCTCACGGCAGTCCTCACAGGCGGGGCTGCTGAGTCGACCCGCGAAGCCTGGTTCTATTTTGCAGGATCCACACTCCAAGCGGTCCGGGAGGGCCCCTGGAAACTCGCGGTCACCCCACAGCGAATCGGCATGGGTTTCGATGAAGGGCACGAAGATCTCCAGCGCCCCGGGAGACTCTACAATCTTGATGAGGAAATCGGTGAGCTCACAGATCTCTCTTCGAGCCACCCTGAGATCGTGGCGAGATTGCAATCGCTGGCCGGAGCGAAAGGAGAGGAGATCAAAGCCAATGCCCGCCCTGTCGGCCTCGTGGAGAACCCTGTCATGCTTTACCCTTCCGACGCGCCGGTGCGCGGAACCAAGAAACCGACCAAACCGGCCCAACCCATCAACTGGGAGGAGGTCCAATCCGGCATGGTCTACCCAAGCGCCTCAGCACCCGCTGTTGCGGGAAAGTCTTTTTCGATTCTCGTCAACATTTCCGGAGACAATCTCTCCGGTCCCATTATTGCTCATGGGGGCTCAGCGGTCGGCTATGTGCTCTACGCCAAGGACGGTGAACTCACCTTCGCCATGAGCCATGGGAAGAGGGTTGATCGGGTTTCCCTGCCAATCACAGATCAAGCGTTGCCCTATACGATCACTGCAACCGAAGACTCCATCTCGATCCTTCAGGGGAAACGAACCGTTTCGGCGAAGAGCAAACCTCTAACAAGACACCCGCAGGAGGACCTTTGCATTGGCTTCGATGACAAGAACCCCGTCGACCCGAAGGCTCCGAACGGTCACTTCTCCGGTATCATCGAAAGCCTGAACGTCAGCCTGTCCCCTCATTGACCCCGATTTCCCTCAAACCGCCCGCCAGGATTCTCAGCGCCACCCGTTTCCGGAGCGGTCCTCTGACCGGTTTTGCCGCTACGTCTTTCCGGGAAATCCGATCCCTAAATCTGAAACGCGAACTCCTGTTTTTCCTGCGCGTCACGGTTGAGCTTATTGCAAACGAGCTCACAAATGGAAAAAACCATGTCGTCAGCAATCGAGTAAGTCACCTGATTCCCTTCCTTCTTCCGATCCAGGAGGGCGGCATCGTGAAGCAATTGCAATTGCCTCGAAACATTTCCCTGAGAACCGCCGACAGAAGCAACCAGCTCGCTGACCGTCTGAGGGCCGGACATCAGTTCCTGAATCACAGCAAGCCGCGTGGCATCCGAAAAAGCACTGAAAAGCCGCGCAATCCGCTCCAATGCCGGGCGATCCAGCTTTTGTTTTCTGTTCTTACTCATTAGTCGACTCGGTGAGGCACCTCCGCCTGACGGAAAGATAGTTTTTCCAGCGCGGTTTTCAAAGACAACACGAAATCACGGGCTGAAACTTAATCACTTTTTAATTTGTATATTCGCGTATACGAATATACAAGTAATTACAAATTGCAACCCCATCATGAAAACAAAGTCTGATTCTTTTTCCCCCCGCGTTTCCTTATCACTCAAGCAGAAAGCCTGGAACCCCTATCTCGTAGGCATCGGGATTGGTGTTTTGAGCTGGCTGGCTTTCCTTCTCGTTAACAAGCCGATCGGCATGTCGACGGAGATTTCAAAATTCTCCGGATGGGTCGTCGGAATGTTTGGCGGATCCGAAACAGTTTCGAATAACGCGTACTGGGCCGGCACGGCACCGGCCTTCGGCTACAGCACCGTCTTTCTCCTGTTCACCGCAGTCGGGGCGTTCCTCAGCGCTAAGCTCGGAAACGACCTTTCGGCTGAAAAAGTGCCCGCGGTATGGGAGCAGTATCAGGGGCCGGGGGTCGCGAAACGCATGATCGCAGCCTTCCTCGGCGGAGCGATCCTTCTCTTCGGCGCAAGGCTTGCCGGCGGATGCACGAGCGGACACGGGATCAGCGGAACCATGCAGCTGGCGCTCTCCAGCTGGCTCTTCTTCCCGGTCATGTTCATCACCGGCATCATCACCGCGAAACTTCTTTTCCGGAATAAGCACACCGCCTGACCCCCAACTTTCCCCCTATACCCTCATGAATCTTCCTATCTCCACAAGCTCTACAACCGGCCTGGTCATCGCCGCCATCTTCGGAACCGTTTTCGGCATTCTCCTCAACAAGGGACGGGTCACAGACTACAACGTCATCGTCAACCTCTTCCGGTTTCAGGATTTCACCGTTCTGAAAATCATGCTCACCGCGATCATTGTCGGAGGCCTCGGGGTCTTCGCCATGATGGGCATGGGATGGATTGAGGAATATCACATCAAAGATGCCAATCTTGCCGCGGTTACGCTCGGGAGCGCCATCTTCGGGATCGGCATGGCTCTCTACGGGTATTGCCCGGGGACAGCTGTGGCAGCCATCGCGACCGGCCGTCTCCACGCCCTCGTCGGATTTTTCGGCATGCTCGCCGGCGGTATTGTCTACGCCTTCAGCTTTCCCTGGTTGAAAGCGAATGTTCTCTCCATCGGGCAGCTCGGCAAAGTCCGCCTGAACGATGTCACGGGAATCCCATCCGCGATCTGGTGGGTTCTTCTGACCGTGGTTGCGCTCACCGTGTTCCGGCTCATCGAACGGAAATTCAAAGTGGTATCCGCCTGAGTCATTCCCCTCACCCTGCCTCCAATGACATTTACCGTTCTCCATTCCCCACGCCTCCGCGCCGCCGGCACGATGATTCTGTGTTCCATGCTGTTTTCGTGCAGCAATGAAAGCACAGCACCGCTGGATCAACCGCAGATCGTAGAAACGGGAAACGCGATTTCCGATCACCTCATGAAAACGCTGGGAGGACAGCTGAAAGCGGCGCTGGAGGGAGGCGATCCGGCGGCAGCGGTTCAATTCTGCGCTCAGGCGGCCGCTCCTTTGACGGAACAAACCTCAACCACATTCGCAAACGCCACTGTGACGCGGACCTCGCTCAACTATCGCAACCCGAAGAATCGTCCCGACGAAACGGATACCGCGATCCTCGAAAAGTGGTCTCAGCTCGTCAGCGAGGGAAAGGCACTTCCCCCTCACGAATTGGTTTCCGTGACTGGAACAACGACACGGTTCTATCGCCCCATCATGGTGCAATCCCTGTGTCTCAACTGTCATGGCGACCCGGCGACGTTCTCACCCGCTCTCACTTCCGTTTTGGCGGAAAACTATCCTCAAGATCTCGCCACCGGCTATGTGGAAGGCGACTTGAGAGGTGCCTTTCGCGTGGAGATCGCAAATTAGTTTTCATAAAACCCCATTCGACAATGAACTCCCCGATTCGACATCTTTCACTGATTGCCTTCCTTCTCGGGTTCGCGCTGCACCCGGCTTCGGAAGCGGATGCTCAACCTCATGGTGGAGGACGCGGAATGCCCGAAGAGCTTCACGGAGTGATTCATCAACTCTTCGCCGGGCATGAACAAATCAAGCGCTCGGTTGAATTGTCGAAAACGGGTTATACCGCGAAAACGACATCAGAGGATCCCGAACTCGCAAAAGCACTGCAGTCTCATGTCTCCCAGATGGAGAAGCGGCTCGAAGGCGGACTCAGCGTGCGTCGCTGGGATCCGGCCTTTGTCGAATTCAGAGAACACTATGAGGACCTCAACACCGGGATCGAATATATCAAAGGCGGGGTCGCTGTTTCCGTTACCGGGACCACTCCCGCTTCGATCAAGGTGGCGCACAACCACGCCAAAATCATCAGCGGATTCGTCAAGCATGGCGAAGAGAGAATGCATTACTCACACCCGAAAGCGGTGACGGAGTAGAATGGCATGAATTTCAGGGGAATCGTTCCGCTCCCTGAAAACACTGGAGCGATGGCAGGTTCCGTCGTCTTTTTACCGACGAAAACTGGACCGTCGATGAGATCTTCGCCGAGCTCACTGCGACCGGCGCGCCGGATCAAGAGGGCTAAGTTAGTGACTCAACAGGGTGGTGCGACTGCTGCCGCCGCGAATGGAATTTTCTTTAACCTTTCCATATGTCGGTCGTAGTAAGCTTGTCGGCTCGATTGCGTTCTCTCCAAGATGATAGTTTGCCGTCTCGTTCCTTTTCACGCTGCTTTCAGCTGGTTGGCCGTCAAGAACGGGCCGCCCCTAATAGAACATCACCAGCACTCCTCACCTGTGCACTCTTCGCATCATTTGCTCTCGCGGGCGAATATCGCGATATCAGGATCAGCGAATTGGCAGAAGCTATTACGAAAGGAGACGGCGTTCTTCTCGAGGTGAACGGATCCTTGAGAAAGACTGCCAGGCCCCGCATCTACTCTTCGATCTCGAGAACGAGCAGGCAAAGCTCAATGAATGGCAACACAATGATAACCCAAACAGTCCGCACCGCTCTCCCAGGGAGATGACTCCCCCCTTTTCGTGTCGCATTACAACACGGCAAAAAACCGGTGTCTCAGCCGGCCGGCCCCGGGGGCATGTTTCTTGAAGTAGAACTCCAACTTCGGGAGGAGCAGTGATTCGGGATCCCGTCCGCGAGACTACGTCTTCGTGATCGATTCGTCAAAAGGAGGCAGGTCGTAGGCTTCCCATCCCGCCGCGATGCCTCCATCCACGGGAAGGACGACACCGGTGACGTAGGAAGCCTCGTCAGAAGCGAGGAAGAGAAAAGCGGCCGCGATTTCTTCCGGAAGAGCAAGGCGACCGAGAGGCGTCCGCTGCGTGACGAAAGGAATCTCCGGATTGTCAGGGATATTGGTGACAAAAGGAGTCAGGACCGTGCCCGGAGCGACCGCATTCACCGTAATCCCCCGGGGTGCCAACTCAACCGCGCCGCACTTCGTCGCATGCGCAACCGCTGCCTTCGAGACGGCATAGGCTGATCCCGCCGGAATGCCTAACAGGCCAACAAACGAACTGGTACTGATAATTCGACCGCCGCTTTCCGGCATGAACCGGGGGCCATGCTTCAATCCGAAGAAGATTCCGTTCACATTGACCTCAAAGGTTCGCGTAAGGTCCTCGTAGGTGACCTCATCGAAGGTCAGCCCAAGCGGCTGAATGCCTGCGTTGTTGACGAGAATATCGATGTGGCCGGTTTGCTCAGAAGCTTTCGCGAGGACCGCTTCGATCTGGTCCTCCTTTGAAACATCCGCGACGAGAGGAATTGCCCCTTCGACACAGGTTTCGCTGAGATCAACGGAATAGACCGTCGCCCCGGCGGCAAGAAACACTTTTACGATCGCTTCTCCGATCCCGGAAGCACCGCCCGTGACAACCGCAACTTTGTTATTGATTGTGAACATGTTAGAGGTAATTCAGATATTTCCCGCGGTGCACTTCGTTGATGGCGTAGTAGCCTTCTGTCCACTCTTTCATCTTTTGTTCGAGGTAGATCTCTTTGAAGTCCCCGAAAACCCCGTCGATGAAGGTCGAATCTTCGTAGGCCTCGAGCGCATGGAGAAGAGTTCGCGGGAGGAGATGGACCCCGGACTCCTTCAGTTCGCTGCGTGAAAGGTTGTAGCAGTTCTCATTCAGCGGTGAGCCCGGATCGAGAGCCTGCTCGATCCCGTCAAGCCCGGCGGCAAGTTGAACCGCGGTCGCCAGATAAGGATTGCAGCCCATGTCGGGCGCACGGTTCTCAACGCAGTAGCGGTTGAGGGGAAGACGCATCATTGCCGAGCGGTTGTTGCGGCCGTAGGCGGTGAGTACAGGCGCCCAACTGATGTCAGGCATGTCCCCCTGAGCGATGAGCCCCTGGTAGCTGTTGTAACTCGGGCAGGTGACCGCCGTAATCGCCGGGGCATTCTTCAGGATGCCGGCGACGAAGTGATAGGCGAGGTCGGAAAGAGGGATCCCGTATCGTTCGCCCAGACTCCCCGCCCCGACGCCGGGGACGAAAAGGTTCTCACCCGTTTCGAGGCTGGCCATCGACATGTTGAAGTGGCAGCCGCTCCGGAAATCATTCGCAAAGGGCTTCGGCATGAAGGTCGCCGTGGCCCCCATCGATTCCGCAACCTGTTTCGCCATCAGTCGGAGAAAGATCATGCGATCGGCCATCGTCATCGCGTCCGCGTAATTGAAGTCGAACTCGAACTGGCTGTGTCCTCCCTCCTGGTCGAAGGAATACAATCCCCACCCTAACTCTTCCATATAATCAGCGATGGGTTCGAGGAAGGGAAGCGCATCAATCCCCTGCTTTACATCGTATGCCACGCAAACCCCTTCGAAACGCGAGGGGTTGATCGAATGGAGTTCTCCCGTTTCCTCGTCGACTTTCACGACATAAAACTCGGGCTCGCATCCCACGTTGAGCGACAAGCCCATCGCTGCAGCCCGATCGATCTGGCGCTTCAGAATCTGGCGCGCGGCATGAGGATAAGGTGAGCCGTGGTAGTAAAGGTCTCCGAAGAAGATCGCGAGACGCTTGTCCCAGGGGCACTGGACAGCCGTGTTGAGATCGGGGACGGCGGCGACTTCGTCCTCCTGTGGTCCCACCAGCCCCATGCCTTCCGAGGCTCCAATCGTAAACAATTCTGAACCTTTCGCCATCTTACCGAGACATGAAACGGGAGTCATTTTTGCCTTCGGAACCCCATGAATATCGGCATAGGTCGCGAGACAGTATTTCACTCCGGCAGTCTCCAGCTTCTCGCGAAGAGAAGCCACCTGCCGTTCATCAACGTGGAAATCTTCCGGAACAGCGAAGGTGGGAGTCAGTGGCATGATAGGAAATACTTTCGTTTTTGAAGCCGGGCACCGTGTGGTGTTCCTCGACAAAACGATGATTCCTGCGAATTCCGGGACGCGATATAGGAAGGACGACCTATTCGGACTCGTTTTTGAGCCTTTTTCTGCCTGAAGGTGTCAGTTGGACTCCGACAAAGCGGCCGCGTAACGATTGCTTACGCCCAGCTTATCGAAGAGATGGTTCAGGTGATTTTTGACTGTGTGAGGACTGATTCCGAGGATCAAGGCAATCTCTTCATTGCTCTTCCCCTGACTCAACCAGTAGCGGACTTCTTTCTCGCGGGGAGTGAGCGGTGCGGTGAGACTGTTTTCCTCCTCATCCTCGGATACCAGAAGAATGGAGTGACTCTGCACCGGTAAAGATACCCGGCGGACCGAAAGCGCAGGTTGCCTCGTCGGCTCTCGAGACGGGATCACCTGATTCTCTCCCCGTCTTCGGGTCAACTCTTCCGGCAATCGGACGGGGAGAGCCCCCGACAGATTGTAATGTCGTTCCAGAAGCGTTCTCGCCCGTGAAGTGCAGTGAACTACCGCCTCGGAATCGTCGAGAAGGACGCAACCATGAGCCATGGTGTCGTCGATAACATTCGAAAGTTTCAGGCTGCTTCCTGACAATGCCTCCTCCGCCCATAACTCCATGGAGATGTCGACACCCACCACTCCCAGTCCTTTTCCATCGCGAAGGATCGGAGCGACCTGGCTCATGATGAGGATGTTGGCTCCCGCGACAGGGTATCGGTAGGGCCCCGCTACCTGCATCTTCTGAGTCTGCTGCGGAATTCGATACCAGTCGGGGCCTTCCCCCTCGTCATATTTGGTCACCGGTCCGAGGCAGATATTATCCCCACGGCGTTGCCAGTAATTGATCATTCTTCCTGTCTCGTCATGTCCTTCAGCATGACGATAGAGAGAGTCGCACCCATCAAGGGCATCCGGCTCCCACACATTCCAGACCCCGATGTAGTCGGGATTATGAACGAGGGTTGACCGAAGAATTGAGGAAAAGATTTCACGATCACACACGCCCAGTTCCAGCATTTCTGAAAAGCTGTTCGCAATTCGCTCAGCAGGACGAAACTTCGGTGCACTCCTGTTATTCATGTTCTTTAGCCTTCTTTTGCCGCAGGAAAAGATCATTCCCGGTCGTGTTCCGATCGTGTTTTCTCCTCCGTATCGTTTATTGGGCAGAGCAATTACCGTTCCAGAGCGGGAACCCGAATTCTGAGATCCAGAGCACCGGGCCCGCTCAGCGGCTTTGCGGAACCCGAAACGATGCGGGGTCTCCAGGTTAGCTCATTTGCGAAGACGGCTGATGCTGAAGCTGCGCCAGAGTTCCTGCGAAGGGTTCAACACACTCTCAGAATCGGGAGATAGAATCGCTCCATTTCCGACGGCCCTTTCGTGCGCGGTGTGAACTTCTGATTTGATCAGGAATGACCGAGAGCGGGGTCCGGTCGCCACGACTGCAGGGTCTGCATGTAGTTGGGACGAACGAAGGCCGACGGCGTCGCTGAATGCTTTTGGCTGAGCGAGCCCCGCATCTGCTCGATGGATTCGTACTCATGCTTCTCCATCCAGTCGCGCGTTGCCCGGACTGTTTTATCGATCGTCTCCAGACCGTCCCTGAGGAGGGCCGAGGCCATCATCGTGACCCTGGCACCCGCCATGACCCCCTTCAGCAGTTCCTCGTATCCGTGGACACCGGTGGTAATGGCGAAGTCCGCCTCGATGCATCCGTAGAGAATGCCTGTCCAGGTCAACGGGAGTCGGAACTCGGCCGGGTCGCTCAGTGAAATCCTTGGAGCCACCTCAAGAGTTTCAAGATCAAAGTCCGATTGATAAAATCGGTTGAAAAGGACAAGTCCATCGGCTCCCGCCTCGACGAGCGTGTGCGCTACATTCGGCACCGAACTGAAATAGGGACAGAGTTTTACCGCGAGGGGGAGTCGGGTTTGTGCTCTCACTTCCAGAACTACCTCCTCGTACTGTTGCTCGATTGCGCGGCCGTCCACTTCGACGTCGGCGGGAATGAAGTAGAGGTTCAGTTCCAGGGCGTGGGCCCCCGCTTCCTCAATCCTGCCGGCGTAGTCGCTCCACCCTTGCGGGGTGACTCCATTGAGACTGGCAATGATCGGAATCTTCGTGCGTCTCCTCGCCGTCTCGATCAGTTCAAGATAACCGTCGGGGCCGCGATTGTAGTCTTCCAGTTCGGGGGCATAGCTCAGTGCCTCTCCATAGGATTCGCTCGCAAATTCAAGGTGATGATGCAAATGGCGGCTCTCGGCAATGATTTGTTCTTCGAACAATGAATGCAACACGATGGCGGAAATGCCCGCATCCTCAAGCCTCAGGATTCCGTCGATATCACCGGTCAGTGGCGAAGAGGAAGCAACCAGAGGATGGGCAAGCTGCAGTCCAAGGTAGTGGGTTTCGAGATTCATGATGGGCTTTCCTCCGTAACTTTCGTCGCAAGGGCCTCGTAGTCGGCCCGGCGTCGCTCATTGTCGGACCGGGCCCGTTCTAGCAAGGCCGCGGCTGTATCGGGATCGGATCGTAAAAGCTGGCTGTAACGGTTTTCGGAATAGAGGTATTCCTCCAGCTTGATCTTCGGGGGCTTGCAATCGATCTGGAGCGGGTTTTCGCCCTCTTCCGCGCGACCGGGATGGTAGCGGAACAGCATCCAGTGACCGGAGTCCACCGCCAGTTTCTGCTGCCCCATGCCTTTGGACATATCAATCCCGTGGGCGATGCACTGACTGTAGGCGATGATCAGGGACGGGCCCTTGTATGCCTCCGCCTCACGAAACGCCCGCAGGGTCTGTGCATCGTTGGCACCCATCGCCACCCGGGCCACATAGACGTGTCCATAACTCATGGCGAGCCGCCCGAGATCCTTCTTCGGTGTGGATTTTCCACTCGAGGCAAACTTGGCAACGGCGCCCAGCGAGGTCGACTTGGAAGCCTGACCTCCTGTGTTCGAATAAACCTCCGTGTCGAGGACGAGGACATTGACGTCGTGAGAACCTGCGAGGACGTGGTCGAGACCTCCGTAACCGATGTCGTAGGCCCAGCCATCACCGCCCACAATCCAGACACTTCGTCGAACCAGGGTATCGGCAACGGCCAGAAGATCGTCGACTTCTTTTGTCCCCTCAACTTGATGCAGTTGATCTTTCAACCGGGCTACCCGCTCGCGCTGCCGGGAGATTAATTCTTCCGAACTCTGGTCCGCTTGAAGGATTTCTTTCACGAGGGCTTCGTCCAGTTCAGGACCAATTTGCCTCAGCAGAATTTCTGAATAGCTGCGCTGGGAATCGATCGCGAGGCGCATCCCGAGCCCGAACTCTGCATTGTCTTCGAACAGGGAATTGCTCCAGGCCGGACCGCGCCCGGCATCATTCTCACTCCAGGGCGTCGTCGGAAGATTCCCCCCGTAGATACTCGAACACCCCGTTGCATTGGCCACTACCATACGATCACCAAAAAGCTGGGTGAGGAGCTTCAGGTAGGGCGTTTCTCCGCAGCCCGCACAGGCTCCGGAGAACTCAAAGAGGGGCGGCAAGAGTTGCACATCCCTGATTCGACTAGCGTCGAGCTTCGCGCCGGTTCCGTCTCCGCGGTTGAGATTGGGAAGGGTCTGGAAGAAGTCCCATTTTACCTTCTGTTCTTCAAGCAGTTCTGACTTTGAAATCATGTTCAGGGCCTTGCGGTTGCTGCGGCTCTTATCCTTTGCCGGACAGACTTCCACGCAAAGCTGACACCCGGTGCAATCCTCAGGCGCAACCTGAATCGTGAATACTTGCCCGGGCAGGTCGTGCCAGCGAGCCGATGCCCGCTTGAATCCATCAGGTGCATCGGCCACTTCTCCGGGGGAGCAGAGTTTTGCACGGATGACAGCATGGGGACAGACAAGAACGCACTTGCCACACTGGATGCACAGATCAGGCTCCCACTCAGGAATGGAGTGCGAGATGTTGCGCTTTTCCCATCGGGCCGTCCCAACCGGGTAGGTGCCGTCCGGCGGAAAGGCACTGACCGGAAGCAAATCACCCTCTCCCCGAAGCAACGGGCCGGTGACTTCTTTTACAAATTGAGGAGTATCCTCCGGAATCAGGCTCGCCGGTTCAGGTCCACCCATCGAAACGCCGCTCGTATCGACTTCCTGCAAACGTTCCAAGGTCGAATCGACTGCCCCGATGTTATCGTTCACGATTGTCGAGCCGCGCTTTCCGTAGGTATCCCGTATCGACTGCCGGATCGCCTCGAGGCCAGTCTCTTTTTCCATCACATCGCAAAGCTCGAAAAAGCAGGTCTGCATGATCGTGTTGATGCGCATGGAGAGATGGTGCTCCTGCGCCAGTGAATAGGCATCGATGACAAAGAGACGGAGTCCTCGCTCAAGAATCTGCTTCTGCGCCCGCGAGGGCAGGCGCTCCCAGACGGAACCGGCATCATAGCGGCAATTCAGAAGAACCGTGGCCCCCGGGGCCGCCATCGCGAGAGGGTCGTATCGTTCGAGGAAATTGAACTGATGCACCGCCACGAAATTTGCGGCCTGAATCAGGTAGGTGCTCTTAATCCGCTCCGGGCCGAAACGGAGGTGGGAGACGGTACGGGCGCCCGACTTCTTCGAATCGTAAACGAAGTAGGCCTGCGTGTGGTTCGCGGTATACTCCGCGATGATCTTGATTGAGTTCTTGTTCGCTCCGACCGTGCCGTCCGACCCGAGTCCCCAGAAGACAGCGCGAGTTACGCTGTCCCGCTCGATCATCATGGAAGGATCAAAATCGAGACTGGTGTGGCTGACATCATCAACGATGCCAATGGTGAAGTGATTCCTCGGCGACTCCGACTTCAGTTCATCGAAAACGGCTTTGATCATTCCCGGGTGAAACTCCTTCGACGAGAGACCGTAGCGCCCGCCGAACACTTTTGTATTCATCCCGCTTTCGACGACAGCGGTGAGGATATCCTGATAAAGAGGTTCTCCCGCCGACCCGGGCTCCTTGGTCCGATCCAGCACCGCGAGGTGTCTTACGCCGGGGGGCAACGCCTCGATACAGTGCCTCACGGAAAAGGGCCGGAACAGCCGCACCTTGAGGACGCCGACTTTCTCACCTTTCCCGTTCAGATAGCGCACGGTATCCTCGACGGCTCCGCATCCTGACCCCATCAGCACGATGACTCTTTCAGCTTCGGGATCTCCGGTGTAATCGAAGAGATGATATTGACGCCCCACGAGGGAGGCGAGTTGGTCCATGGTCTCCTGAACGATTTCAGGGGTCGCCCGGTAGAAAGGATTCACTGACTCACGCGACTGGAAGAATGTATCCGGGTTCTGCGCAGTCCCCCGAATCACGGGGTGATCAGGGGAAAGGGAACGTTCCCGGTGCGCGTGGATCGCATCGCAGTCAATCAGGGCCCGCAGGACGTCGTCGCTCAGAATCTCGATGTCCTGGATCTCGTGAGATGTGCGAAATCCATCGAAGACATGGAGAAAGGGCACCCGTGATCTCAGGGTGGAAGCGTGGGCGATCAGGGCCATGTCCATGACTTCCTGGACAGAGTTGGCGAACAGCATCCCCCATCCGCTCGCCCGGGTCACCATCACATCACTGTGATCACCAAAGATGGAGAGGGCCTGCGCTGCCAGCGACCTCGCCGCTATATGAAAGACCGTACTCGTCAATTCACCGGCTATCTTGTAGAGATTGGGAAGCATGAGGAGGAGTCCCTGGCTTGCGGTGAATGTGGTCGCAAGAGCACCGGCTTGCAGAGCTCCGTGGAGCGCACCTGCCGCTCCGCCCTCGGATTGCATTTCCATCACCTGCGGAGTGGCTCCCCATAGGTTGGGGATACCACGGGAACTCCAGGCGTCGGCATGCTCTCCCATCGGCGACGCAGGTGTGATCGGGTAGATGCCGATCACCTCACTGACACGATAGGCAACATGGGCGGCCGCTTCGTTTCCATCTATTGCCCGAATCTGCGTGCCGGCGACATCGTATGACAGAACCATGGAAGCACCATCGCGTAGCTCTTCCGATCAAGCTTTCCTCTTCTTGTCGATTACTACTCACGCGTTGCTTTCTTCCGCCGGCTTAGCTTTCGAATGGCCATCCTATTTGAACCGTGATGGATGCCCTCGAAAATAGTGGCGCCTCTTTCAGGGTTCTGCCTCGATTGGCGCAACCCGGGAAAACGAAGACCGGATCAATGATGATCTTCGGGAAACTTTCGACGGCTCACCCGGGAGCACTTCATCCGCTCACGAGACGGGCCCCGGCGTCGCCAGTGCGTTGTTCCATAACCGAGTGTGCAGGGGCCATTCCTTCACCATTTCCGGATTCACCGAGTGGGAGTGCGCCAGGTAGGCTTCCGGACGCTGCCTGAGGAAGTGCCGCAGGAGAGATTCGATCTGCTGACGAAAAGAGACCCGGTCTTCCGAAACGACCGGTTCGTCGGAGTGCCCTCGAGCCGCTTCGTCAATTCCAACGATCTCCGCGATCCGGGCGCAGCGCTCGCGCGGGTTAACAATGTCTCCGCTTGGCACCTCCGGAATCGTGTTCGCACCATCGCGACCATGCTCGCAGCAGCTGCTTACCCGGGCGCCCTCGCGTCCTCGACCGGAAACTTAGTGGCAGTCAACCCTTCGAACGGTTCGCCAGGGCAGAAGGTGTCTGGCAGCCGACGATGGCGGGGGCCCTGTGGATGAGTTCGTCATTCTCCGGGGCAGCCTCATGAAGAATGCAAAATCCACCCACCCCACACGGTTGCTCTCAAGAATGGGATCCCCCACATGCCGACTCCAAACTGGAAGACTCTCACTCTCGCCCTCTTCAAGATCGCTGCCGCAGTCTACTGTCCATCGGGTCCCGCTGGCGAAGATTCGTCGGCAGGCTTCGGTTTGATCCTCCAGATCCGCGAGCCTGAAAAACTGCGCCGGCCAGCCGAACACCTTGACGGAGGTTCTCAGTTCCCGGGAGTAGACATCCTTCCCGTCCCGCCTGATGTGCCGGCCGCAGGAAAAGACGAAGAAGCCGAAGCAAGAAAACTCGCCGCCTCATCACGCAGAGTCTGCAGTCTTTCGTCCTCCGGCTTTTGCTCTAATCCCTGCTTCGCGAGAGCGAGGGCCTTTTCCGGAAATCCGTTGCTGAGGCAGGCATCGGCAGCTTTGCGGAGAAGCCAGACTTTCCCGGGGGCGAGTTTGATCTCAAGTTCCATGAATTGAATCCCCTCTGCGGCACGTCCCTCTTCGATCAGCTTCTCTGCGAGAGCCATTGTCGTGCCGCCCCACGCCGCCTTCTTGCCCTTCTCTTTGAACCACTTGATCGCGGCCTCGACGCCCTCCTTCTCGACCATTGCATAAAGTCGCTGATCCTGGCTCGGTCGCGGCTTGACCGGCATCCGGTAGGGCTGTCCGGTCACGATGTGAATCAATTCCGAACTCAAATTCACAACAACGCTCCAGACCTCGCCGCTTCCGAAAGCATCGCCCTGGTTGCAGAGCACGATGATAAAAGCGTCCTCCTCGACGAGGCGGTTCTCCATCGCCCGGAAACCGTTGATCGCCCCGCCATGATTGAGGACCCTGGTTCGGTGCTTCGTGAGAGGATGGGTCCGCGTGAAAATATTCCATCCGTAGCCGTAGCGGCTCTGCGGTCTTCCCCCGGCCGCCTCCACCTCGGGCACATTGCGGTTCGGAGTGAACATCAGTTCACGGAATTCTGCGCTCAGCAACTGGTCTGTGTCGAGGGCACGATCCCAGAGAAACATGTCCTCGACCGTGGAGTAGAGTCCCCCGCCCGCTCCCGGAGATGCCCCCATGTCGAGATAGTCCGCGTTGGTGTAGTCGAAGGGGCCACGGGTGTAGCCACTCGCCCGTTTTTCGAGAATGGATTCATTGCGATCGAATCCGCTGTTCTCCATCCCGAGCGGATCAAAGATACGCTCCTTGAGGTTCTGCTCGAAGGTACGGCGGGTCACCTTTTCGATAATCCGCCCGAGAATGACGTAGCCCGCGTTGCAATACGAATAGATCGTCCCCGGTTCGTTCTGCAAATCGCCGCTGCAATACTCCCGGATGAATTCGTCCGGATCGAAGGGAAGGCGGGAGATCTTGCCACGATAGTCGAAGTTGGAAGTAAAATCCGGAAGTCCTGACTGATGCGCCATGAGATGATGAATCGTGATTCTGTCCCCCGTGTCCTCACGATAGTACGGCAGGAAATCAGAAATCGTGTCATCCAAATCCATCCGGTCCTCCTCGACCAGCTGCATCACAATCATCGTGGCGAACTGCTTGCTGATCGAGGCAAGCCGGAACTTCGTGTCCGTGGTGTTCGGGATCATCCATTCACGGTTCGCGAGCCCGAATGCTTCCTGGTAGATTACCTCGCCTCCGTCCGCGACGAGCACCGCTCCGGAGAACAGACCGGTCGCAGCGGTCGCCTCACATAATTCCCGAATCGCGGTGACTTTGTCAGGGCCGACCTCACGATAGCCGTCCGGAAGCGGTGCCGCATCAACACGGGCACCGACCAGGCCCGCGATCAGCATTCCCGCCGCCGTCAGTCCCACTTTAGTCATTCGTCTTCCCATCTTCCTTATTTCGAAGATATACGGTATTCGCGCCGAAGTCGTCCACCTTTACCTTCACCGCAGATCAGTGACTGCACGTCCTCGCTTGCTTATTCTCACCGTATCCGATTGTATGGACAGGTTCTCTATGAAGCAAACCCTCACCACTCTCGCGTTTCTCATCGCGCTTCCCCTGCTCCTCTCCGCTGAGTCGGGGCCGGAGAAGGACGGAAATTTCACCCACGAAATCGCCACAGCGAGAAAGCCGTGGACGAACCACGAGTTCCGGAATGATCCCGACAACTTTCAGTTCGCGATTGTAACTGACCGAACCGGCGGAATGCGGCCGGGGGTCTTCTCCCACGCCGTCAAGAAGGTGAACGAACTGCAACCTGAGTTCGTCATCACCGTAGGTGATCTCATCGCCGGCGGCGGCTGGCAGAAAGATGAGAAAGAGATCCGGCGCCAGTGGAATGAGTTCAACGGCTTCATCGATGGTTTCGAAATGCCCTTCTTCTACCTTCCGGGAAATCATGATGTGAGCAACCCTCTCATGGATCGGATCTGGGACGAGATGTACGGGGTCCGCTACTACTCATTTCTCTACAAGGATGTCCTTTTTCTCTGCCTGAATACCCAGGACGGCGAAGGCTCCAATCCCCTTCTCGGCGAAGAACAAATCGCCTGGGCGAAGGAGGAACTCGCCGCCACCGGGGATGTCCGCTGGACCTTTGTCTTTATCCACCAGCCGCTCTGGGTTTTCGAGGAAGGCATTCCGCGCAACGTGAACGGGGAACGCGTTCTCAAAAAAACGAAGACAGGGTGGCCGGAAGTCGAAGCCGCCCTTGCCGGAAGAAAGCACACCGTTTACGCCGGGCACGTGCATCGCTACGCCAAATTCGAGCGCAACGACGCGAACTACTACACACTCGGCACGACCGGGGGCGGCAGTGCTCTCAGAGGAAACGCTTTCGGCGAATTCGACCATGCCACCTGGATCACGATGACGGACGAAGGTCCCCGCATGATCAACCTCACCCTTGACGGGATGCTTCCTGACGACGTCACGACCGAGGCGATTCAGAAATTCTCACGGGAACTCAATTTCAGCGGGAACTTCCGGGAAACCTTTCCCTTTCGCGACAAGGTCGTGACGCTCCCGATTGAGAATCCGCTCGACGAGCCACTCCTTGGTCGGATGTCATGGATCCTTCCTGCGACCGATCACTGGACCGTGTCTCCCCGTCGGCTCACCGTGGACCTTGCGCCCGGAGAAAAGACAGAAATCCAGTTCAAGATCAGCCACGAGGGCGACGTCTCGACCTACTTCCCCCTCCCCCGTCTTGACCTCCACCTACACGGCGAAGCGGGCAGTTTTCACCTCGAACGGGGAGTCCCCCTGCCGCTGGATCTGACGGATCACGTGAAGAACAATCCACAGAAAGCCGAGATGCAGTCCGTCGAAACTCCACCGACAATCGACGGACAACTCAACGAAGCGCTGTGGCAGCAGTCACCCACAGTGACTCGTCTCATCCCGCGCCAGGCCGACGGTCACGCCCCGGTCGAAACGGAAGCCTGGTTGCGCTACGATGACACCTCCCTCTACCTAGCGGTGCGCTGTCACGAACCGCTCATGCGCGACGTCATCAGCGAAACCACGACCCGGGATGGCGAGGTGCTGGAGGATGATACCATTGAGATCCTTTTCGATAGCAATCATGACCGGAAGACCTTTCATCACTTCGCGGTAAACCCTGACGGCGCGCTCTACGACGCCAGGCTCACCGACTCAAAATGGAACAGCACCGCCCGGGTCGGGACCGCAAGGACTGAAGATGCCTGGACCGTGGAAATGGCGATTCCTCTCGGGGACATCGATGCCGATCTCGAACGCCAGCGGACCTGGGGCTTTCAGATGGCACGTCACCGGCCACGTCTCGACGGGAAAGAATCCTACCAGTGGTCCCCGACCTTCTGGTATGGAAACACTCTTCCGAGCTTCTTCGGGAGACTCGAGGTGCGTTAGGAACGGCTCCGGATCTGCCTTGCGCCTTTTCCAGGCGGACGGACGGAACCGTTTTCACCTCCTTTTCTGAACCGATAGTTCGGAAAAAGACGACCAACGGATCCGGGATCGGTCTCGCATTTCGCGTATCTTTGTCTGCGGATTTTCCCACTTCAACCGGGGTCAGCTCTTTGGTCTCGATCCGCAAACTGGAGAAATCCTCTGGAGCGGATAACCCCGTGCCGGGGAAAACGCCGCCCTCCTCGCCGTGCCTGGACACGTCCTTGCGCCCACTGATCGAGGTGAGCTCCATGTTCTTCGTTCGAACCGGGAGCAGGCTGACATCCTCCACACCTACTCCGTCGGCGAGCGCGGAACCTGGACCGCCCCCGCCCTGGTCGATGATGCTCTCCTCATTAAGGACGGAGACACCCTCGTCCGTTGGAAGATCCCGACGGGGACCGGGAGTTGAAAACAGAGCAGGATGGGCTTGAAACGAAGACCAAGTGAATCCTTTTAGATCGCACGGAACATTCCTATCACAGACGTTTCCTCTTCAATCACCCGGGAGCACTACTCGTCGCTACCCAGTTCCATCACCCTCCGGTTCAGAACCTCAAACCGGTTCGACAAGGCATGGATCATCTGAGAGACCCAGGGGCTCAACTTATCCAGCTCCGCATTCACCTCACCACTACGCATCAGGTAGACCGCTGTATCTTCCAGGGTCGTCGCCGTTGCGGTTCGGGGAAGGTCGGAAAACACAGCCAGTTCCCCGAGGACATCTCCCGGCCCCAGAATGGCGAGCACCTTCTTTGATCCTTGATTGTCTTTTGCGATTTCGATTTTGCCGGACTTAATCCGGATCGTAAAATCCCCTGGATCCCCCTCGTGAAAGATGACCCGCCCGGCGGGAATCTCCCACAAGGGGAAAGCCTGTCCGGAAGTCTGCGCCGCCTGGAGATCATGAAGCACTTCGTGAGCACTCTGGTAACGGTCCCCCGGTTCTTTCTGCATCATTTTCCCGATGATGTTGGAAAGCCGGATCGGGATGTCGGGATTCAACTCATGAACCGGTGGCGGAACGAAAGTTCTAACGTTTTCCACAATCTCAATGACGGTCGCAGCAGCGAATGGACGCTGCCCGGTTAGCAACTCATACATGACCACTCCAATACTGAAAATATCAGACGTCGGGCCCAGGTCAGTGCGGCTGACGGTCTGTTCGGGTGACATGTATAACGGCGTCCCGAGGATCGCGTCCCTCACCTCCAGTTCAATGTTCGTCTCTGAACTCTCTTTTCGAAATTTCCGGACATACTCCTCATAGAGGGACGGATTGTAGAGATATGCATTCCCCCAATCCATGATCATGACTTCGCCATAATGACCGAGAATGATATTCTCCGTCTTCAGATCGAGGTGGATCACCCCTTTGTCATGCACGTAGGCAAGGGTCTCACAGAGTTTCGTAAAGACATTCGTGACATCGGATAAATAATTCTCGCTCACCACATCAGGCTGCTGGTGATGAGCAAGAAACTCCTGCAGGGTCTGGCCTTCTACCAATTGCATCGTGTAGCGCAACTCCTGGTCCCCCGTCAGGTGAGTATCGTAAACCGTGACCACCCCCGGGTGATCCAGGTAACTGATCATTTTGACCTCCGTAATGAAGGCATTGAGAAGATCCGGATCGGAGAGGAACTCCTCCCTCAACTCTTTCATCGCAACGATCCGGTTCAGGCAGACATCGAAACTTGTGGTCACCCTGGAAAGTCCGCCTTCGCCGATGTTGTCAACTTTGTGATAGCGCTCCTCTGAAGAGAACGGTTTCAATAATCGTCGCACTGCTGGACTCGCGATTTGCTGGTTGTGCTTGATCAACATGGCTCGATCACCAGTCCACTCATTGTTTCCTCCGTCAAGGCCGACCCTCACTCTCAAACATGCCGGGAGAGGAGACGCTGACCGGAGTTGAGCGGGCGCGGGTGGTGACGGATCTGTTGGCGCAGGCCGGCGGCAGAACTTCGGAAAAAGGGATGAATCTCCTGCCCTTTTCGCTAGAGTTTCACTCCAGGCCTCATTACGCATACCTCCGACCCGATTCCCGGGCTTCCAATCCGATTGGCGGACAGGAGCATCTCTGGTTGAATTATTCCTCATGACACCTTCGCACTTCCCCTGGTTCCTACCTGTGATCCTCCTTTCTCTTGCAGGAAACCTTCGTTCCGCCGCGCAGGAGGACAAGGCGGGGCGCCTCGATCGCTTTGGGGGGAACTCCGCCCTTTCGGGAGATGCCACCGGGTTCTTTCATCTCGAGGAAATCGACGGGCGCCACTATCTCATCACACCGGAAGGGCACGGCTACCGCGCGCTGGGGATTAATCATTTCCACATGATGACCTCGCAGGATTTCGACGGTGCAATCGGGCAGATCCGCGACTGGGGGTTCAATGCCGGCTGCTATCAGGGGCCGCGGTGGATGTGGGATCGCTTTCCCTACACCAAAGGGATCAATCTGGTGCCGACTTCACCCTACAAATCCACTTTCGGGTTTCGCGACGTCTTCGATCCGGAGTTCCTCGCCGGGTTGGAGGAGTCGATTCGAAAGATTGTGGAACCACAGAGCGATAATCCCTTCCTGATCGGTTACTTCTGGACCGACATCGGCTTGTGGGAAAAGGAACGGGACGGCGAGAGCTGGCTTTCCTTTATCCAGGCGCTTCCCGTCGAGTCCGCGGGAGGAAAGGTCTGGCGGGAGTGGAAGGCGGAGAACCCGAACGCCAAAGAGAACGACTTCCTCGCAGTGATCGCCCGGCAGCTCTACTCGCAGGCGCACGCAATGATCCGCCGGTATGACCAGAATCACCTCATCTTTGGCGACCGCTGGCATGAGCCCGACATGCCCGACCACGTCGTGCGGGAGTCGCTCCCCTACGTCGATGCGATCGCGATCCAGCCAACCAGTCCGGAGTTCAACCACGAGTTCTTCGAGCGGGTCCACGAGGAAACCGGCAAGCCGATCTACATCGCTGATCATGTCAGCTCCTTTGCGACGAAGGAGCATCCGGTGACGATGGGGCAGAAGGCGAAGAACGCGGAGGACTACGTGGCCTACTACGAGCGCTACGTCACCACGGCCCTGTCGCAGCCCTACCTGATCGGTTTCAACAAGTGCCAGTTTCAGGACCAGGTGGGAAGCGGCGGCATGCTCAAACAGGGGCTACGGCGTCTCAACGCCCGGCCCTACCCGACCGTGGAAGGTGTCGCCGCAGCGAATCGCAGAGCGCTGGAGCTCGCTTATCCCGCCGCGCCCGCCACACAGGCCGCGACCGGGGAATCCGAAGATGCCGGGAAGCACTTCAAAGTCGCGGTCGATGCGGTCGCGAACGGCCGCTTCTCAGTGGACCCGCCGGTTCCGGAGGACGGGAAGGTCGCTGCGGGCACGGTCCTGACCCTGGAAGCGGAACCGGAATCCGGATTCGGTCTCGATTCTCTCTACTCCGCCGTAACCGGTTTCCGAAAATGGACCGTCTTTCGCGAGGCGATGGATTCACCCTGGCAGGTCACCGTCGACCGGGACATGCGGATCGGCGTCTCATTCCTCCCCCTCGCGGAATTCGAAGGCTACACCGTGACCCACGACGTCATCTATGCGCAGCCCGGAGTGAAGCCCTTGAAGTATGATGTCTTCTCCCCGGACAAAGCCGAGAGTCTCCCCGGGATCGTCATCATCCACGGAGGCGGCTGGTCGGCCAACAACGAAGACGTCATGCGCGGGCTCGCGCGGGAACTCGTGCGCGACGGCGACTACGTCGTTTTCAGCATCGACTACCGATGGATCGGGAAGTTGGATGGCGACGGGAAGCCAAACACTCTCGTCGACCTGATCGAAGACATCTTCGGAGCGATCACCCATATTCAGGAACACGCCGCCGACTATGGCCTCGATCCAACCCGGCTCGCCGTGACCGGGGACAGCGCGGGCGGGCACCTTTCCGCCTCCGCCGCGAACATGGCCGACAGGATCGGGGATCGCGGCTACGGCACGACGGAAGGCGTCTACGAATACCTCCCGACCTACCTCCCCGATGGAATGACCGCCGCCGAAGCGCGCGAGGAAATTTCATCCGCGATCCGGGCCGCAGCTCCCAGCTACGGGGTCTTCGGAGCCGGGGACATGCTTCGGAACATGATGAAGGATCATCCGTCAGGTTGGTGGCAGGGCGTCGCCCCGATCCACACCATCCCCTACGCCACGGAGCGGACCGTGCCGCAACTGCTCCTGCGAGGCACGAAGGACTGGATCAAGCACGAGGACATGCAGGCCTACGCCGACGCCCTCGAGGCGGCCGGGCAACGGCTGGAGTATGTGCAACCCGAGGGCGCCCGCCACGCCTTTCTCGACTGGAAGCCGGACCCAAAGGTACAGGAAACCTTTCGCGATCACGGAGTCGCCGGCGCTGCGACGATGAAGGCCTTTTTCGACTCGGTATTCTACCCGGAGCGGTAGACTCATGTCCATGCTTGCAGGGCACGGAATCGCGATCAGGATGGAGAGCTCCCACGAGTAACTCACACACGACAACCAGGTTTCCGCGAAAGCTCCCCGTTTTTCCCCTACCATGAAGACCCTGACAAGATCGATTCTCATCCTCGCCCTTTCCATCGGGCTCATCCTCCCGATTTCAGTGCAGGCCGGGAAACCCGGTTCCCCCAACGTGATCCTCTTCCTCGTGGATGATCTCGGCTGGACCGATCTGGGCTGCTACGGCAGTCGCTTTTACGACACGCCGAATATCGACCAGCTGGCCAGGGATGGTGCCCGGTTCACGGATGCCTACGCCACCTGCCACGTCTGTTCGCCCTCCCGCGCCAGCATCCTGACAGGCCAATACCCGGCGAGACTGAAACTCACGGACTGGCTTCCCGGGCGGAAAGACTTTTCGTTCCAGTCACTTCAGAATGCGCCCATCCACCCCGCCCTGCCTCTCGAGGAAACGACGCTCGCTGAAGTGCTTCAGGAACACGGCTACCGGACCGGGCATTTCGGGAAGTGGCACCTCGGGGAAGCGGAAGCCGGCCCCCTGCTTCAGGGCTTCGACGTTCAGATTCCGCAGGATTGGTTCAAGGGTTGGCCGAAGGCGGGCTATCACCATCCCTTCCAGTTGGAAGGCATCTCCGGCGAGCCGGGCGATTACCTGACCGACCGCCTCACCGATGAAGCGATCGGTTTCATTCAACAGAACCAGGACGCTCCCTTTTTCCTCTACCTCTCGCACTTCGCCGTGCACGATCCGATCCAGGGACGGTCGGACCTGGTGAGCAAATACGAGGAGAAACGATCGGCGCTCCCGGTCGATGAGAAGCCTTTTCTGCTGGAAGGCAACCCGGACGCCGGGGCCGGGTCGTCGTCTTCGTTCACCGCGGAGCAACTCGCCGGACTGGTCGACAACGAGGCCTACGCCGGACACCGGGTCCTTCCGAACCGGCTCATCAAGGTCAAGCAGCGGCAGGACAATCCGCACTTCGCGGCGATGGTGGAAAGCGTCGACGAAAGCCTCGGGCGCATCGTCGCGAAACTCAAGGCGCTCGACCTGGAGAAGGACACGATCATCCTCTTCACCTCCGACAACGGCGGCATGGCCGCCGCGAATTTCGGTCGGCCCGATCGGGTCGTCGATCCCGCGAAACTGGACGCGGCCTACGCCACCTCGAACCTGCCGCTTCGGGGAGCCAAAGGCTGGCTTTACGAGGGAGGGATACGCGTTCCCCTGATCGTCAAATCGCCCGGTCAGGTGCAACCCGGCACGGTCATCGATGAGCCGGTGACCAGTACGGACTGCTTCCCGACCCTTCTCGCCATGGCCGGACTCCCCCAGCCCGCCGATCTACCCATGGACGGCGTGAGCCTGGCCCCACTGCTGGAAGGGAAACCCACCCTCGACCGGGAGGCTATCTACTGGCACTTCCCGCATTACAGCAACCACGGCATGCAAAGCCCCGGAGGAGCGATCCGCCAGGGCAACTACAAGCTGCTCGAATATTTCGAGAACGGCTCGGTGCAGCTCTTCGACCTCGAAGCGGATCCGGGCGAAGAGAACGACCTCGCCGAAACACAGCCGGAGGTCGCCACGGAACTTCTCGAAAAGCTGCACCAGTGGCGGGACACGGTTGGTGCGGTGATGATGAAACCCAATCCGGGGTTCAGCGGAGGAGACTCGACCTCAGGAGAGGATATACCCGCCGACCCCGAGCTGAACTATCCTGAGTATGTCTGTCAGGAAGACGACCTCGTCCTCTCGCGGAGCGACTACCACGAAAAGCTCGAGGGCTTCTGGCTGGGCCAGTGCATCGCCAACTGGACCGGCCTGCGCACCGAGGGCGTCAAGAAGACGGCTCCCTTTCTCACCGACAAGGGATGGGGAACCAACCAGGGACGGAAGAAACAAAAGATCGAATTCGTACTTGTGGAAGAGGGCGAGGTCTGGGGCTCGGACGACGACACCGACATCGAGTACATCTACCAGAGCATTCTCAACGAAAACAACGTGAGTCTCGCGACGCCCGACCAGATCCGGGATGGCTGGCTCCGGCACATCAAGCAGGAGGAGAACAATTTCCTCTGGGTCTCCAACGAAAAGGCCCTCCATCTCATGATCGACGGCATGAAGCCTCCGCAGACGAGCCTGCCGGAAAACAACGAGTTCTACGACCAGATCGACGCCCAGCTCACCACGGAGATCTTCGGACTGTTTGCTCCGGGACGCCCCGGGGTGGCACTGAAGATGGCCCATCTCCCGATCCGCACCTCGGCCTACCGCGAGGCGGAGTGGATTTCGGAATTCTATGTCATCATGCACTCGTTCGCCTCCGTGGTGGATCCGGAGAAGAGTGCGAAGGAGCAGGTCGACTGGCTCGCAGCAAAGGCTCGCAAGCGGCTGCCGGACGCCTCCTACCCGGCCAGGATGTATGACTTCATCCGGGAAGAATACGAGAACAATCCCGACAAGGACAACTGGGAGCAAACCCGCGACCTACTGTATCGGCGCCACACCGGAGTCACTACCGACGGCTACAACTACCGGAGCTGGTTCGACGCCGGAATCAATTTCGGAGCCAGCCTCATCAGCCTCTTCTACGGGGAGGGAGACTTCAAACGCACCATTCAGATCGGAACCCTCTGCGGCTGGGATTCGGACAACCCCACTGCCACCTGGGGAGGTCTCCTCGGATTCATGTTAGGGCGCGAAGGCGTCGAACGGGCCTTTCCGGAGGCGAACCTCTCCGGGCTCTACAACATTTCGCGGACCCGAATCAACTTTCCGGATCGCACTCCCGATAAGCCGGGTGACGACTCCTTCGAACTCATGGCACAACGCGGGATCCACGTCATCGACCGGGTCGTGATCGAGGAGATGAAAGGAGGCGTCGATCTGGAGAAAGGCACCTGGTGCATTCCGGAAGCGGATATGGCAGTTCAGCCGGCTCCGTTTCCTACCGGCGCCGACACCGAATAAGCCGCCTCACCGGGGGCTGTCCGGGGAAACCTTTTCCCGCCCCCGGACTTCGCGCGAGTCGAGCACACGTCCGTCGTGGCTCTTGATCTGGAGGGTCATCTTTTCTTCACCCGTCACTTTCGTGAGGAGAAGGCAGGCACCCTCTTCGGCACAAACCCGGCCGCCGGGAAAAGCGAAGATCAGGAGAAGGATAAGCGACAGAGAGTGGTGCGAACCGGTCATGCTGACGTCGGATGACTTCGTTGCGAATTCCGGGCTAGATCGTATAGGGCGCGCGGCGCTGGTAGGTGCGCAGGCGGTTGGCTTCGTCGTCGTTGATGAAGCGTTCCGTCTTCGGATCAAAGGTAACCTTGCGGCCCAGTTTCCAGCTGATCGCGGCCGCGAAACAGGCCATGTGTCCATAGCGCACCGCGGTGGAGTTGCAGACCGGGTCTTTGCGGGTCTTCACACAATCGAGGAAGTTGCGGACATGCAGGACAGGATCGGTGCCGCGGATCTCGTTCGCGGGCATGTCTTTCAGGAGCCCGGGACGACTCGACTCGATGCCGAGGTGATCGCCGGCTTCGACCCAGGCTTCGTCGCCCACGAAACGGACCGGACAGGTGCCCAGTCCCTTGATCCATTCCCCCTCCCCCTTGCCGGAGGAAAGCCGCATCACCAATTTAATGCCGTTGGCATAGGTCGCGTGGATCCGGCTGTCGGACTCGGCCTCGAACTCAATCGGCGTTGTGCCATCGGCATCGGCGGCCCACTGGCAGAGGTCGATGGTGTGGGACCCCCACTCCGGCAGACGCCAGGCGGAATACAGTCCCTCGTGGTTGCGCCAGCGCCCGTTGCAATATTCCTGGTTGAAGGGAATCTCCGGCGCGGGCCCGAGCCACTTGTCCCAGTCGATGATCGCCGGATCCGGCTCCGGTTGCGCGGGCAGGGGCTCGAGGTATTCCTGCAACTGCAGGATGCCGGCATGCACCTCCTGCATCTGCCCGAGTTTGCCCTTCAGGGCGAGGTCGGCCGCGACCTGGAAGTTGGGAACACTTCGCCGCTGCGTGCCCGCCTGGAAAACCCGCTCGTGCTTGCGGATGGCGTCGTCCAGTTCCCGGCATTCCTGGATGTTCATCGCACAGGGTTTTTCGCAGTAGATGTCCTTGCCCGCCCGCGCCGCATAGATCGACGCCGTGGCATGCCAGCGATCGCCGGTGGTGATGAGGACCGCGTCGATATCGTCGCGCTCGAGGACGCCGGACATGTCGTCGTAGACGACGCAATCCGTATTCCCGTAGTGCTGATCCGTCTTCTCCTTGATGAGATCGCGCCGCTCCTTCTGGGGGTCGGCGATGGCCACGAACTGACAGTCGTTCTGTGCGAAAAATCCATCGAGGACCTTCCGGCCCCGCGGCCCCAGTCCGATGCCACCGAGGACGATCCGGTTGCTGGGTGCGACTTTGCCATTTTTCCCGAGGGCGCTGGCGGGAATAATCGCGGGCATCCCGATGGAGGCAGCGGCAGCGGTTTTGAGAAAGGTGCGGCGGGAGTTTTTGGTTTTCATGAAGTGGAGAGTTTGAGGAAAGGGACTCGCGGATAGTCTACCGGATCACTTGCGATCGAGGCAATCATTCGAGCATAGACAAGCGAGGCGGATTTCCGGTAGTCGAACCCTGTTGGCACACCGACGCTACCCTGTCGAATGGATGAGAGAATGCCGGATTCGAATCGCCCGGATTCACAGGCGGGTTCTGCGGCGAACAGGGTGGCTCAAAGGGCCACCGACAGGGCAAAACAGGGAAAGAAGCCGGCATTCCCAGGAAGATGAGACATGATTCTGACACCGGGAAGGAAACGGAAGGACGACCCTACTTCGCCCCGCCCTTCTGGTGTTTCGCGTTGCTCTTCGGAAGCAGGGCTTCCAGCCTGGCCAGGGTCTCAGCATACCCGGGGTCCGAAGCGAGGTTGACGTATTCGTAGGGATCCTCCCGGTGATCGTAAAGCTCCTGTGAACCATCCCGATACTGGATGAGTCGCCAATGGTCGAGACGCAGAGCGTGATTGCGATAGCCATGGGTGGTGATGGCCGGTTCCGACCATTCGGCCTTTGGATCCTTGAGCAGGGGCAGAATGCTCATTCCCTCGAGATGATCCGGCCTGGGAAGACCGGCAAGATCGCAGAGTGTCGGATAAATGCTCATCAGGTCGACCGGGCGATCGCAGCGTTCCCCTGCGGGAGTGACACCGGGCACGGCCCAGATGAGAGCGGTGCGGGTCGGCTCTTCCCAGAGGGCAAACTTTCGCCAGTGTTCCTTCTCACCGAACGACCAGCCGTGGTCACTCCAGAGAACGATGATGGTGTTGTCCCTGTTGGGTCCGGCTTCCAGCGCATCGAGGAGGCGACCGACGTTCATGTCGGTGTAGGCGCAGGTGGCGAGGTAGGACTGGATCGCCAGTTTCCAGGTTTCGTTCTTGACCATCTTCTCGTGGTCCTTGCTGTTCATCTTCCGGCCCGCCTCGGGGATGTCGTCGAGATCGTTCTCGAGGTGAGGGGGCAACTCGATGTCTTCGAGTGGGAAGTCCTCGTAGTACTTGCGAGGCGCCACAAAAGCGAGGTGCGGTTTGTACAACCCACAGGCGAGGAAGAAAGGTTTGTCGTGCTTCCTGCCGAGGCGCTCGATGCAGTAGTCGGCTGAGTGCCAGTCGGTGAGATCTTCATCCTTCAGGTCGTGGTCGTGCGGTTCGAAGTAGCCATCGTATTTGCTCACCCCGGGGCCGTTGGCCGAAAGGCCCTTCGGGTTCATGTACTCGGTCCACTCCGCGGGCAGATGATCCCCGATCCCGTGGTAGATCTTCCCGGCGCCGGCCACATAGTAGTCTGCCTTGAGGAACTGGGCCGCCAGTCCCTCACCGGGCATTTGGAAAGTTTTCCAACGATCGCCGTTGAGGTATGCGCCCGTTGTCCACGGACGACGGCCTCCCATCAAGGCGAGGCGGGAAGGTTCGCAGGCAGGGACCGCGCAGTATGCGCTCGTGAACGAAACCCCCATCCCGGCGAGCCGGTCGATGTTCGGTGTCTTCGCCTGCGGGTTGCGCCCCAGGTGCCCGAGCCAGTGATTCAAGTCATCAATGGCAATGAAGAGAACGTTGGGTCGCTCGGTCGGCCGGGCCTTCGTCGGCAGCACCGGTAGCAGGAAGGCGGAAAGGGCGAGGAGGAGATTAGGGATACGGGACATGGTAAGAGGATTGAGGAGCAACCTGACCGTGACGCCGGGCTCTTTGGATTCCGCTGCGTGCGCATTGCCTCTGCCAAAAGATCCGATCACGCCGGGCTTCAGGCTAGCACTTACGGTCTTTCTCGTCACTTTGAAACGGCTACGATCTCGCAAAACTGCGCGCGAGAACGCCCCACCCGGCTTCAAGTCCGCGGCCACACCCTGCGGGCGGATTCTCTCTTCGAGTCGTGTGACGTTTGCCTTTGATCTCTCATCGGCTCTCATCGCCTTCTTCAAATGAAGACAAGTAGGGCCGGTGGGCTTCGAACCCACGACCAAGGGATTATGAGGGGCGGGCGAAGTCAATTCTCCACAACTTATGCATTACGAGTAATTTGTGACGATGTAGAATCCCTTGGTCGCAAGGAAATCGTGTATTTGGCTGACACCAAGCCACAAATGGATTGCTCACATTACACGGGCAATTTTCTGCGGAATCGTAGTATCCAATGTATCATGAACATCCACGCTCCCCTTTTCGCCGCCCTCACGGTTTTCGTCATTCCGCTTGTCGCCGAAGACGGATTGCTTCCCCCGGGTTCGATGCTGCTCCCTGAGTCCGCCCTGCCTGAATACGAGACAGACATTGATCACGCCCGCCTCATTCGGGAGCATCCTAAAGCAGTCATTAAATTGGGACAGGAGACTTACCAGCAGGTCTGTCACAACTGCCACGGCGACGTGAACCTTCCCGGTTCGATTCCGAATTCGTTGCGATTCGCCGAAGGGAAGTTCCACCATGGAAATGATCCCTATACGATGTATCAAACCCTCACCCGGGGCTGGCGACTGATGGTTCCGCAAGTGCAACTGACACCCCGGGAGAAATACGCGGTGATTCACTACATTCGGGATCACTTTCTTCAGGAGCACAATCCAGATCAACTCTTTGAAGTAACGGACGACTATCTGACGAGCCTGCCGACAGGGAAAAGCCTCGGGCCAGTTCCGGTGAAGCGCGAGCCGTGGAAGGACATGGACTATGGACCGTTCTTGATCGGCACATTTGAACTTTCCACGGAAGAGGAGCGCTCCAAGCCATGGCCAAAGGGAAGCGAGCCGGATTATGTGTCTCCGGATGCGAATATCGCCTATAAGGCAGTCGCGATCCGATTGGATTCCGGTCCCGGCGGGGTGGCAGCAGGAAGTCAATGGGTCGCTTTCGAACACGATACTTTGCGGGTGGCGGGAGCTTGGACAGGCGAAGGCTTCATCGACTGGCATGGCATCAACTTCGATGGACGCCACGTCGTTCGCCCGCGAACGGTGGGTGAGCCAGTATTCGAGACGGCTGATGGCCCGGGCTGGGCCAATCCCACGACGGGCAAATTTGATGACCTCCGCTTTGAAGGTCTCGACGGGCGGAAGTTCGGCCCGTTGCCCCGCGAGTGGGGGCGATTTGGCGGGATCTACAAGCTAGGCAATTCCGTGGTGGTGAAGTATTCCGTCGGCGATGCGACTATCTTCGAGAGTCACCAAATGTCTTCATCCGGTGGTCTTGTCAGGCAACTGAATGTCGGGAGATCGTCGAAAGATTTAACGCTGCGACTCGCTAATGCTGGTATCGAAGCGTTCGTGGAGGGAAGCACCGAAGTTAAGATCGAAACCGCGGATGGGTTCGTGATGGCTACAATTCCGGCGGCGGCGACTCCTGTGAATCTTGCCTTCACCATGGGGAAGGCCAAAGATCCGAACCCAGCGCAGCCCGAGGATCTGAGGCCCATGACAGCAGGCGGTCCGGCGCAATGGCCGGAAGTCCAGGAAGCGGTCACCATTCGCGGAGACCAGGACGGGGCGTTCCAATGGGACAGCTTCGCCATGCCGAATGTGAATCCCTGGAAGAGTCGGCTGCGCGCAAGCGGCATCGATTTTACGCCGGACGGAAAGGCCGCTATCGTCTGCTGCTGGGATGGCGATGTCTGGCGGGTAGATGGCATCGCGGACGAGAGCGCTGCCACCGCGAAATGGCGCCGAATCGCATCGGGCCTGTATCAACCGCTTGGGGTGAAAGTGATGAGCGGCGAAATCCTTGTCACCTGCCGGGATCAGATCGTTCGCCTGCAGGATCTCAACGGCGACGGGGAAACGGATTTTTACGAGAACTTCAACAGTGATCATCAGGTGACCGAGCACTTTCACGAGTTCGCGATGGGCTTGCAGGGGGATGAAAAGGGCAATCTCTACTATGCGAAGAGCGGTCGCCACGCACGGCCTCCGCTGGTGGCGCATCACGGAACGTTGTTGAAGGTGAGCGCCGACGGAAAGGAAACAACGATTCTCGCGAATGGTTTCCGCGCCGCGAATGGAGTCTGTCGCAATCCGGACGGGACTTTTTTCGTCACCGACCAGGAGGGGCACTGGAACCCGATGAACCGGATCAATCTGGTGAAAGCGGGCGATCATTTCTACGGCAACATGTGGAGCTACGGGGCTCCCGAAGACAATTCCGATGCAGCGATGGAGCAGCCGCTTTGCTGGGTGGACAAGAGCTTTGACCGTTCGCCCTCGGAATTACTTTGGGTGGACAGTGAGAAGTGGGGCAACCTGAATGGCAAATTGCTTCATCTGTCCTATGGACACGGCCGACTTGAGATCGTTCCGCACGAGACCGTCGATGGTCAGGTCCAGGGAGGGCTCAGTCGGCTGCCGATTCCGGATTTTCCCACCGGCACGATGCGCGGCCGCTTTCATCCGGGGAACGGCCACCTCTATCTCTGTGGAATGGCCGCCTGGGGCACGGCGCAGATGCAGTTGCCGGGCGGGTTTTACCGGGTCCGGGCCACCGGGAAGCCGATGCATCTTCCCATTGGACTGCGAGCTACGAAAAGCGGCGTTGAGATCACGTTTTCCGATCCCCTTGATCCTGAGTCAGTCCTTTTAGGAAGGGAGCTCATCGAGGTCCAAAGTTGGGCATTAAAGCGCTCTGCGAATTATGGATCGAAGCACTACGATGAGAAATCCCACACCGTAAAGAGTGCCACCTTGTCGGAAGACGGGACGGAGTTGGCACTGGAATTATCCGAAATGTCGCCGGTGTGGCAGATGTCAATTCGCTACCGGTTCAAAGGCGCGAACGGCGATCCTGTCGAAGGCGAAATCCAGAACACGATTCATCGATTGGCTGAGTAACGAAGCGGCGATTTTCAGAGGGAAAAAAGATTCGATAAGAGGCGGGCAATTTCTGCCGGACGCGAAGTATCCTAAGTAGCCCGATTTTTGCATGGCATCACCCGAAGACATCAACCAGGAAGATTTCGTCCGCCTCTATTCGCGACACGAAAGAAACGTGCGGGCTTTCGTGACCTCGCTGCTTCCTCGTTGGGAAGGTGTGGATGAGGTGATGCAGGAAACCAGCCTCGTGATGTGGCGGAAGTTTGACCAGTTCGATCCTGACAGACCGGGGTCGAATTTTATCGACTGGGCTTTCATGATCGCGAGGTATGAGGTGCTTCGCTATCGCCGCAAAAAGGCAACAAGCCGACTGGTGTTCAGCGAGGATGTTTACGAATTGCTGGCGACGGAAGCGGCGGAAGTGGCCGCAGATCAACCCGCGCGACATCGGGCGTTGCAGGATTGCCTGACCCGCCTGGAGCCGGCCCAATTAAAACTGATTCAGCCCGTTTATGCAGACGGGGTCTCGATCAAGAATGCGGCGGCTTTGGTTGGCCGAACCCCGACCGGTCTCTACAAGGCGCTGGCGAGAATTCGTCGTAATCTACGTCGCTGTATTGAGCTCACCCTTTCAGAGGCCCGGATGAAAGGATCAGCATGAATTTGGAGAAGCGACATCTTGAACTGATTGACGGCTATTGCTCGGGCTCTTTGAGTGATGAAGAATTTGCGGAGCTGGAAGAAGCTCTGCGGAAGGATGCTGCCTTGAGACGGGAACTGCTCGAATCCCGGATGCTTGAATCCGAGCTGCGAGAATATGCCGCCGTGCTGGAGAAGCAGCCGCTCGGAGATAATGAGGACGCGGCCGGGAAAGTTCACACGATTCGCCGTCTGAAAATCGAAGTCTGGGCGATGGCAGCCGCGATTGCTGTCCTCGTTGGCGGGGTTGCCTTTCTTGCGCTGAGGCCAGGCGATCGGGGCGAGGTGGCCGTTGCCTCTCCTGAACTCGATCCCGGGGTAGCCGTTCTCACCAGAGCCATCGACGCAAGCTGGGAAAATCGCAGTGTCCGCACGGGTGATTCGATGCCGCCGGGAAGATGGAAGCTTTTGTCCGGCGTGGCGGAGTTTCAATTCTACAACGGTGCCTCTGTGATTCTGGAAGCTCCGGCTGATCTGGAAATCGTCTCGGAGAACGGCGGTGTTCTTCACGCCGGAAAACTGCGGGCCGACGTGCCGCATCATGCTCACGGGTTTACCATCGCGACCGAAACAGTTGAGCTTGTTGACCTCGGAACTTCGTTCGGCATGGAGGTTGGTAGCGATTTCGACACCGAAGTTCACGTTTTTGACGGCAAGGTGGAACTCTTTGATGTAGGCAGTGAAAAGCTTCCGGGTGAGGGCCGGGAACTGCTGGGAGGCGAAGGGCTGCTTTTGCCGATATCAGGAGAAACGTCTCCAATTTCCGCCGACGCCTCCCGTTTCCTTGATCCGAGCCGGTTTGAAAAAGGAGCACGGGCGCGGTATGAGCGTTGGAAGTCCTCAGCTGAGAAATGGAAGAGCCATTCTCATCTCGTCGCCCGTTACGATTTCGAGACCGATCCAGGCCCGCTGCGGGTTCTACCGAATCGATCGTCGCGACGCGATGATGGTCTTCGCGGATCCATCATCGGCGCTAACTGGAGTTCCGGACGCTGGCCGGACAAGGGCGCGCTCGACTTCAAGCGCCCCGGCGACCGGGTGCGAATCGAAGTGCCACGAGCGGCAAAATCTGTGACCCTGATTGCCTGGTTGCGGATCGACGGGCTCGAAAAAGGATTCCAATCAATCCTTCTCAGTGATGGTTGGGATCGTCCAGGTGCCTTTCATTGGCAAATCCACAGGGACGGTTATCTCGAACTTGGAGTCTGGCACGGCGACCAGAATGTAACGCCGAACTCGCAGGCGATCTTTGAGATGCAGCCTGCGGACTTTGGTCGCTGGATGCAGTTGGCCGTGGTCTACGATGGAGACAAAAAATCGGTGACCCACTACCGCGACGGGGAGGTGCTGGGCGAGGTGCCTTTACCGGTTGTCGTTCCCATCGCGATTGGGAAAGCGGAGATTGGAAACTGGAGCCCACCGCCCCAGGACGCCCGCCAGATTCGTCAGTTCAACGGGCGGATCGATGAAATGTTGATTTTCGATGTCGCCCTCAATCCGACAGAAATCGGAGCTGCCTACGAGAACGGGAAACCCTGAACATTTACTCAACTATGAAAACGAAACTATTCATTCTTGCCGCCGTGCTTTCGGGCGCGCTGACCGCCCATGCCGAACCCGTTAACGCCCTGATCTGGGACGAACGTCAGGATCGTCAGGCGGAAGCCTATGACAATTTTCTCGGCAACGAGATTGCAAAACGTCTCGGCGAGTCGGCGGAGGATATCGAGA
>JARGOP010000071.1 GCA_029233965.1 Verrucomicrobiales bacterium
TTCGAGTCCCGTACGGGTCGCCATATTACACCGCCACGCATGGCGGTTTTTTTTGTGCCCGGCGGTCGGGACGATAATCGGGGGTTCGATCGGATATGACCACGAAGTGGTTCAGAAAATGGTGTCGAGGGCAAACGCACCTGCAGATCCGGAGCGAAGGATCATCCTATATCGATCCCTTCCTGTTTCTACACCCGCTCCCCTGACCAGCGGCCATGTTCACGTAAATTGTCCGGCCAATGGCGGGCATCTAGCCTTTTCGAACCGGAAAAATTGCGATGCGCACGCTTCCTTCAGGCCATGAAACTTCCTCTTCTTCGCTTCATCAGTCTCTTCGCCGTCCTTCCAAGCGCGGGAAATCTCTCCGCCTCGGAGCCGATCGAACTCACCGCCAGGGTCGGAGTTTCGGCGGAGAAGCGGATCTTTGAGGCCGAAGCCAAAGCGGAATGCTTTTCCGTCGAATTCACGGTGGATCCCGTCTTGGCAGAGGAACCGGATGTCCAGGTCGTCGCCGGCGTCATGGTCGGCCTGCCGGATGAAACGGCCGACCGCACGCAGGCTTCGCTGGTGGTGGACCTGCGGGAAAAGGGGGATCGCGACAACTACGCGCTTTGGCATCGAACTCGCAATCTGACCTCCAAGCCGCCCGATCCAAAAACTCCCGGCTGGGTCGACAACCGTGAATACCAGCACCCGGACGAAATGGCAAAACGCGATAGCTCCGGTCATCGGATTCGACTCGTCGTGTCACCGGAGGCTAACGGTTCCCGCGTGAGAATGTTCGTGAATACTTTGGACCGACCGCAGGAGGAGCATCTCCTCAATGAACGCATTACAGCCGGTGTCGTGAAGCTCTTCAGTCTGCGCGGAGGACTGAAGGACGTCCCGACGAAAACAAGCCGGTTTACCGATTACGCATTCGAGACCTTAACTCCTGAAGCCGCGCAGGCTCTGCCGGCTCATTGGGAGACCGTCCTCCACGCGATCGACTATTCCTATCCGCCGATGGCACCGATCGCGAAAGCCATGCAACAAGGCAGGATGGATCTGGCCCGGACCCTGTTCCTTCGCCACATGCGCAGTCGGCGCGCACCACAGGGACCGACATTCGAGAGCGTCGCTGAGTCTATCATTCACCCTGACTGGCAGAAAATCGCCGATGCGGCTTTGGAGGGTGAATACGGAACCGCAGGCTACTTTTCCCGGTTCCAGTCCCATTGGACCGATACCAACGGCGACACACATGAGTGGGTGTTGCAAAAGGATCCACTCCAGCTGAACTGGGCAAAAGACAACGGCTATCTCAATCGTCACTTTCACTGGGTGTCATTGGCGAAGGCTTACGATGAGACTGATGACGGACGCTACGCAAAACAGTTCTCCGACGAGGTATTCGACTGGGTTTCGCGCGAGCCGTTTTTCTGGGATCGTTGTCCGGCCATCGGCGGACTGAACATCATGGACGGCACAATTTTTCGATGGGGCTATATGAACACCAGTAACATCGGGCGACGCCTCGAACTGACCTGGTGGCCTGCTTATGAGGTATTTCGCAAAGCGCCGGAGTTCAGCGAGGAGGCTCATTTTGCCATGCTCGCGGGCATGATCCGCCAGGCGGAATTGATCACCAATCCCAGTAGCTTCGCCGTCCACGACGATGGCGCTGCCCATACCACCATGGCCCTGCTCCAGACCGCCATGATGTTACCGGAGTTCAAAGCCAGCACAACGTGGAAGGCGCTCGCCCTGGAACGGTGGGACGAAATGCTGGCCCGGCAGTTCCACCCCGACGGAAGCCACGTCAGCCTCAGCCTCGGGTACAACTGGGCGACTATCTCGACGCTCCAGAACTTCCTCCGCCTTATGGAGCAACTCGGGGGATCCGTCCCTCCCGGGTATCTGGCAATTCTCGAAAAAGCCTTTAAGCACCCGATGCTTCTTTCCACCCCCGGCCAAAGCATGATTCCGCTCAACGACGCCGGCTGGGGGTTGGTGGACGACAAGTTCAGCGAAGCAATCCGCTGGTTTCCGAATCGAGAGGACTTCAAATGGATGGCAACAAAAGGCATCGAAGGGACACCGCCTGCGGAGAGTTCGCTCTACTTCCCCCATGCCGGTCAGTACGTCATGAGGACCGGTTGGGGAGCAGGCCAGCAATATCTTTTCTTCGGGGCCGGCCCCTGGGGCGCCAGCCATGGCAAACACGACGCGCTGAATATCTTTACTCAGTTCGGCCATCATGCCCTCATCCGTGATGCCGGCCGCGGAAGCTACAGCGGTATCGGCAATACCGTCCACGCCGGACGATCCCTCTCCTACAATACGCTATCCCCCGACTGGGCTCAGGAAAACAGTATTGCCCAATGGAAGCAGGAGATGCATCGGGGTTTCAACCCGCCGAAAAGACGCTGGGTCAGCAATGATCAATTCGACTACGGAGAAGGAAGCTACGAATACGGTTGGCATCGCCCCGGCGAGCATATCGGAGGCAAGTGGCTCCGACAGGTCATCTTTGTCAAAGGAGCCCGACCCGCACGGGACGGCTACTACGTCGTGATCGACACCGTCGAACCGGAAGAAGAGAAAGAGCGGACCTGGAGGCACCCCTGGCAGTTGAACCACAATCCTTCAGAAATTGCCATTCGAGAGGCGGACCATTCCGTGACTGCCATCAGTTCCCCCGTGGCTCTTCAAATCCTTCCTGTTAATCCTGCGGGCGATCTCAATTTGAGCCTCATCGAAGGTCAGGAAAAACCCGAGCTCCTCGGCTGGCGTGTTTACGACACCACAGCCCATCCATTTCCTGTGCCGACCTATGACTGGAAAGCCAGTGGCACCTTCTCCCGTGCCTGGGTGATTCAAATGCAGGCTACAGAGGCTGAATGGCCGGTCCGCTCCATCAGCGAAGTGAATTCCGGGGCCCCGGGCCAGTTGGAGTTTTATATCCAACGGCGGGACGGCGGCAGAGATCGCATCATTCGCCGCTTCCCCGGCGCGGACGCTCCAGATGTCATGGTCGTCTCTCAAGATCCAGCCGGGAAAATCATCGCCGAACTCAAGGTCGCCGATGGACTCGACTCAGTGGCGAAGCGCCGCTAGGCATTGGAATGAAGGCCGCTGCGATTCGTCGTAATCCAGCCCCGGCATAACTTTCGGTTCGATGTTTGCATCCCGCCCCCTCGGTGGCAGAACGAATCGGGATCGAATCACGCAATTGTTTCTGAACTGATCCCGGACGCGATTGCACCGGAAAATTCGGGGCCTCCCCACCAACCCTTCACCTAATCACTTTTCCCATCGACGCGTATCGACCGCTTCATCCGTTCCGGGTTTCACGGAGCCGAGAGTCTTCAAGGCGCCGGGCGCACCGGGATTGAAAAGGTGGACGCCGTCCGCTCCGTCAGCATACCAGCGGGCCGCCCGTCTCTCCAAATCCGATTGGGAGAGAGTTCCGCGCCTGGGCTTTTCCAATTTTCCGGCGGCGATGAGTTTGTCTTCGGCGGCAGTGGTGTCATGACCATCAAGGATACATTCCTCCCCGAAGAGAACCGCACAACCGCTGGGCTTGGCCATGGCAACGAATGGTGAGATGTCGAACTCGTAGCCACCAAGTCCATATTGCCCAACCACCAGATAGTCGAGCCAGCCTTCGCTCAGCCAGGTTTCCAGATCGCAGCCCCAGGTGCGATACTTTTGCCAATCGACCCGAACCGACAACCCAAGATGACGGCCCCGATTTTTCAAGGCCTCGTCGAGAAGACGACGGGTCTCGCGAACGAATTCGGTCATGTGGGCAGCGCGGAGAGGTTCCCATCGCGGATCGTCGAGGGGTGCCTCGCGACCGTCTTCGCCGTATCGATCCGTAAAGGCTTTCAGCATGGGATCTTCGTAGCCGAAAAAATTCGGGTGACGATGAAAATCGAGATTGATCCCGTCGATGTCTCTCTCGAGCGCTTCGCGGAGAATGCTGAGTTTAAATTCCCTCACCTCAGGATAAGCATAGGACAGCCTCGTCTGCTCCAATCCGCCGGCAGTCTTCTGACGAAACCCGGGGTGCCCTGCCCAAAAGTCACTGTTGAAAAACGGGGCAATCAGGCCGTCCCACGCCTTGGCGGAATAATCCCCGTTCATCCGCATGGAGGCGTAGCACTCGATTCCATCTTCGCGGCAGGCATCGGCGACAATCTGCAGGGTATCCGCACCTTCATCCCGAAAGCGCATCAGGGTTTCTGCCGCCAGTTGATCGCCACGCCGGGGATACGCGGGAACGCCCTCGCCGATCAATTCATGGACAGGCGAAGAGAAATTCACCCGACTGCCCGCCACAATACACCACTCAAATACAGCGACCTGAGTGTCGGCAAGGCTGCCCACACGATCACGCAAATCCGCGGCCGTTCGATAGCGCCCGCTGTGAAACTGGCTGAATCCGTCATCGTTGACGATAATGAGTTTATCGCCGTGACGCGGCCCGGGAGGCTCTGCCGCGAAAAGCATTTTCGCCGGGATGACAGCGATAAGAAACAGGAGAAAAGAAGCCTTCATTTCGAAATGATAGACAGCCGGTGTCCAGAAGACAATTGTCGATGCCTCCCCGGCGGAACGCAATTCGTTGAGATTCCCACTTCCAGGCAACCTCGGATCCCATCTCAACCCGCCGTATATCCGCTCGGGGATGATTTGCCTAGCCCTCTAGACTATTCCTTTTATTACTGATGCTGCGGTCGCCCCAACTCCCGCCTGCGAATGGAATAAACATGACACGATTTCTCACGCTGATTCTTCTCCTGTCCGGCAGTTTCGCGCAAGCTTCCGACTTGCGCCTGCCGCTGCAGAATCTCGCACTACCCGTCTCTGCGGAGACCTGGAACCGCAGTCTCAATGTCGCCGTGAGTGCCGTTTCGGAGGGCCGCCCTGCCGTGGCACTGGAAATGGATCTCAGCCAGCGCTTCAACGGATGGTGTCAGCTCAATCTGCCTGCGACACCGGAGGATCCGCAGATCAATGCAATCCGCTACCGCTACCGGGGCGACGGGACGAAGACAATTTTCACCCACTGGCTCACGGTCGCGATGCCGGATGGCACGACACGCAACTACGCCTCCGTGATTCGACAGGATCTTGCAAACACGGACTGGCAAACCGTGACGATCCCGCTCACCGCATTCCGCATTCCCGGCGAGGCCTATCACGGTCGCATTCGCGGACTCGGGTTTATCCTTTCCCAAAACATGCAGGCACCCGCTGCGTCGGGGAAACTGCTCATCGACGACCTCGCGCTGGTGCATGATCCGGCGGCGGTGAGCGGCATGATTGAGATCACGACGGACGAGGCGTTTTTTGATCTCCTCGATCTGGATCGACCCGAACTGACGGCGGTGAAGGAGGCTCTTGCCGCAAAGAACATGGCGGCGGCGAAGGCAGCTTTCGTCGAGCACATGCGGACGCGGGAGCAGCCCCGGTTCTACATGGATTTCCGCGACAAGGAAGCGGTCCTGAAGACCTACGCGGATCTCTACGGCGGCGACTTTTTCGCCGACCCGGCTTTTGCGCGGCGGGTGAAGGAGTTCGACGCCTTCACGCTCCGCGTCGACAAGGAGGAGCGGCATTACCCCGATGGCGACGTCGAGTGGAGTCATGCCTGCAACGGCACGACCTTTCCGTGGACTGCGATTGTCTCCCGCTTCTGGATGTTTCGAGACCTCGGTATGGCCTACTGGGCGCGCGGCGAAGAAGGTCACGCGGAACGGGCCTGGCAGTATTTCGAGGACTTCAACCGGAAGTGGCCGGTCGAGCAAATCGGCGAGCTGATGCCGCACATCGCGGGCTGGGACCACACCATGGGCGTGGGCGAGCGACTCCATTTCTGGATGCTCGGCTATGGCTTTCTCATGAATGCCGAAGCCTCGACCACAGACCGGCAGATCGAGTTGTTCAAACGAATGATCGAGCACGCTCAGTGGATTCAGGCCTGCTCCGAGTTCGGCTTCCGCTATGGCAATCACCAGATCGTGGAAACCGCGACCCTCGCCGAGGCCGGCTTTTTTCTGGAGGAGTGCCGCCTCGCCAAGACGTGGCGTGACACTGCCTTTCGTGTCCTCGGTCAACATCTCGACCGCGAAGTGCTGGAGGACGGCGCGTATGTCGAGCTGACGCCCGGCTATCACGGCTGGTGCGCGGAGAAATTCATGACCGTGGCGCGATTGGCCAAGGTCAACGACTATTCCATGCCGCCTGGATTTCACGGGAAGATCAAGCGCATGGTTGAGTGGCTCCTCGGTCACTCGACCCCGGCCCGCACGATGCCTCCGGTGGGCGACAGCATGAGCATGAATCTGAGACCGACCATGGCCACCGCAGCGGCCTTTTTCGACTCACCCGGGTTCGCCTTCCTCGCCGACGGGATGAAACCATCGAAGGACTGGTTCTGGTTCCTCGGTGCCGAAGGCGTCCGCCGCTTTGAGAAGCTCCAGCCACGGCCTCCGGAGTTCCTCTTTTACCGTCCGGAGCCCTCCGGCTTCATTGCAATGCGGAGCGGATGGGAGCCCGACGCGAGTTATCTCTTCTTCAACGTGGCCCCCGACACCGGCCAGGGGCATTCGCATCCGGATTCTCTCGCGGTGGACATCACGGTCCTGGGCCAAACGATCCTCCTCGATCCGGGATCACTCGGCTATGGCAATCCCATGCACGCGCAATTCGCCGTGAAGACGCGGGCGCACTCCGTCCTCGTCGTGGACGGTCTGCAGATGGACACCCGCTTTCCTGAAGCGCTCGGTGGCGGAGCGACGGAAAGTCTTCAGTGGGCAGCCGGAGCCAAGGACTGGCCCGGTGAGATTCGTCACACCCGCCGCGTCGCCTTTGTCCCCGGGCCGGGGTTTTTCCTGGTCGAAGATCGAGTGACCGGCACCGGCACGCATCAGATCGAACAACTCTGGCGCTTCAACAAAGGCGTCTCGGCGGAGCACGACGCAGATGCCAAAATCGTGACGGCGAGGCGAGCCGGGGCCTGCCTGCAAATTCGGCCTTTGCTGGATCGCACGTGGGAGTATGACACGGTCGATGGTCTGCCTGACTTTTCAGGAAAGCCCGGCGTCGCCATCTTTCGCGAACGCACCGAGCTTCCCTATCGCCAGGTGTTTCTCATGATGCCTCACCGATTCGGAGAAGTGCCCGAGGTGCCGTCCCTGGAAGAAGTGGAGGCAATACTGAAGCAATGCGTCACCAACACTCCTGTTCAAAGATGAATTCTACCACCTCCCGATCCTTCAGCCGTCGCCGGTTCCTCCAGACTTCGGCAACCGCCTTCGGCACGCACACGCTATCCGACCGTATCGCCATGGGTGCCGCGACAGAGACGGAGATTCGCTCCACCGACCATTTCTGGTATCGCCTCGCACCGCAGGGACCCTATATCGATTCGCAGCGCGACCATCGCGCCTTCGGGTTTACCGACGATGAAATCCTGCTGTCCGAGGACAACGGCACGACCTGGCCACATCGGGCGAAGTTCCCGGAAGCGCAGCACATCACCTTCAGCGTCCTCTTGAAGAATGGGAACATCGTTTTCGCCACGCGCGAGCGGCTCTTCCTCAGCACCGACAATTTGGAGACGCATCACGAGATCACCGTGAAGGGGATGGATGGCAGCGACTACCTGCCACACAAGCCGAATGACCCGGATCGCCCGGGCTGGTATTTCCATCCACTCGACGGAGTGCATACCTGGGAGGTCAACGGCACGGAGATGCTGGTCTGGGGGAACTACGGCAACGTCCGGGGCGGGGCGGTGCCCACCAATATCTACTACTCCACCGATCAGGGACGCACCGTGAAGATCGCCTATTCGTTTGGTCAGAATCCGAAGTTCCAGCAACCCGTGACGCCTCCCGGCGGGATGCTCGGCGATCCTGACAATCCGGTTATCTGTCGACATATCCACTGCGTGACCTTCCATCCTGAAGAAAACGCCTTTTATGCCTGCACCGGAGACCTTGATCAGGGACATGGCCACGAATGTCACTGGCTGCGCGGCACCTACGATGCGACAACCGACCGCTGGGACTGGAAGGTGCTCGTTTCGGTGGACTCCAACTCCCGCTACAAATCCGGCGGCATCCAATTCGTGAGCGGTCAGCTCTACTGGGCCTCCGACGCCAACGGTCTCACGCTCCGCCCCCGCCATGATCGCGGCATCTTCCGCTGCGATCCAAAGGATCTCGCCGATCCCTCGAAGCATACCCTGTTGTTCGATCCGAAATACGAGTCCGCGAACATGATCATCGAGGACGGCTTCATCCTCTCCGCCCACTACACCACTGCTTCACCCTACGACACCGGGTTTATTGTCTCGCCCGACCTCGGCCGAACCTGGGCGCAATACGATCTCAAGGAGCTCGGGAAACGTTCTCCGCTGCGCTTCCACCCGAAGAACGAAGACGGCTGGTTTCGCGTTGACCTCCGTTCCGGCTGGATCGACCGCGCCGAGATTCTCTTTCTCAAACCCAAGCCATGAAATACCCCTTCCTCTATCTGTTGTTCTGCCTCCTCTGCGGATTCACCCACGCGGCTGACTTCAAACCCAACATCGTCATCATCTACGCCGATGATCTCGGCTACGGGGATCTCTCCTGCCAGGGGGCGACCAAACTGAAGACCCCGCGCATCGATCAACTCGCCGCCGAAGGAAGACGTTTCACCGATGCGCACTCGGCTTCCGCGACCTGTACCCCCTCGCGCTATGCGATGCTTTCGGGCAAGTATCCGTGGCGGGAAAATCTGTGGTCGCCGGTGTTTCTGCAGAGCCCCCTCGTCCTGAAAGAGGACACCTTCACCCTCGCCGACCTCGCGAAGAGCGCCGGACACGCCACCGCCATCATCGGGAAGTGGCATCTCGGTTTTGGCGACACCGGGCGCCCCGATTGGAATGAGGATCTCAAACCGGGTCCGCTGGAACTCGGATTCGACCACTACTTTGGCGTTCCCGTGGTGAACAGTCACCCGCCCTTTGTCTACGTCGAGGACCATCGCGTCGTCGGCCTCGATCCCGGGGACCCGATCATCGTCGCGCCCAATGCGGTCAGCCCCTCCGGAAACTACGAAGGCAAACACGTGCGTCCGCCGAGGCGCGGCGCTTTGGGCGTGCGCGGCGGAAAAGCAGCTCACGCGCTCTACCTTGATGAAGAGGTCGGCACTACGCTCGCCGCCAAGGCCACCGATTGGATCACGCGGCACAAAGACGCTCCCTTCCTGCTCTGCCTCATGCCCACCGGGATCCATCATCCCTGCACCCCGCACCCGCGCTTTCAGGGCACCAGCGAATGCGGGCTCTACGGCGACTTCGTTCACGAACTGGACTGGATGGTGGGCGAAGTCCTCGACACCCTCGACAAACACGACCTCACCGACAACACGCTTGTCATCTTCACCAGCGACAACGGCGGCATGCTCCATCACGATGGCACCGTCGCGTGGGAGGCCGGACACCGTCTCAACGGAGAGCACTTCGGCTTCAAGTTCGACGCCTGGGAAGGCGGTCATCGCGTGCCGTTCATCGTCCGCTGGCCGGGCCACGTCCCTGCGGGCACCACCAGCGACCACCTCGTCTCCAGCATCGACCTCACCCGCACCCTTGCTTCTGTTCTGGGTTCCGAAATTCCCGCCGATGCCGCGCCGGACAGCTTCGACCTTCTTCCGGAATTCCTCGGCACCACCGACAAGCCGGTACGCGACCACCTCCTCGTCATGGCCCACAAAAAGACCCACCTCGCTCTCCGCACGCGCCGCTTTCTCTACATCCCTGCTCAGGGCGGTGGCGGCTTCGGCAACGGCCTCACTTTCATTGGCAAGACCGGCGAAACCACGAGCGATATCACTCCTGCCGGCAAGATCAAACCCGATGCGCCCAAGGCTCAGGTCTTCAACCTCACGCCCCAAGGCTCGCAGACAGAAAACATCATCCTCAAAAATCCCAAAGTCACCGCCGACCTCAAACGCCGCCTCGCCGAACTCAGCAGCAGCCCACGCACCGCCCCATGAGACCCGCTGCCGTCATGGAAATGAGCTCGCCTCTTCGTGGTCTTTCCGACCCGGACGAAGAGAAAACATCACTCCCCGTTCCCCCACCCCGTGCTTTTCACCCAACGACCGAACGATGTCAGCGCGCCTTTGCCAGTCCGTCGTTGCAGCCCGGCTGATTGTTCTCCGAATCATTGACGCAGGTCTGATCGAAAGGCGCCGGAGTCATTCGGATCGGCTTTGCATTGTTCACGCTGCGAGTCCGGCCCGGGAGCGTGCCCAAGTTCGTTTTCCGGCGCGCCCCCTTGGACTGTCCCCGCAAATACCCGCGTTCAGGAAGCGGATCTTTCGATCCGGAAATCGCGTCAGGTAGTAGGCGTAAATCATCCCGTGATAGGATCTACCGTGCGTGATGCTATCGCCGGGGAAGCAAACCGTCTCGCCGTCCTCAAAGGTATCCGCCCGGCTCTGACCGCTCCCGGAGAACCGGTTCAGCACCAGGACCGGGAGCAGGAACCGGGGAAGAGAGTTCATGATGATATTCCGGAAAACCCCGGCTCACCGTCCTACTCGACCACCTCACCGATGAGGAGAAGGGCACCGACATTCCAGATGTTTTCGGTGTATTTGTCAGGATTCTTATCAAAGTCGTCGCGATTCCTTTCAAAGAGAATTTCCTTTTTGTTCGGGATCGCGGAATCAAGCGTGATCTCAACGGTGTGAACCGTTTCAGGGGACAAATCCGAGCCGACCTGGATTTTACTGAGGCGATGATAGGTGCAGTATCCATCCATTCGCCGATAGGCTTTCGGCTCTCCACCGTCGAGAGAGACCTGGAGCTGCCCACCATCGGGGCCCACGATATCGTAGACTCCGATCTGGCTCCCCCGGAACTTAAGCGTCAGGGCAGCCCCCGGGGTCCGGGCACGCCACATCTGAGGCATCTTCGATGAAAATCTTTTCGCAATGGTGTCACCGTTTTCCCCGGCCTCGAGCTTCACCCAGTCCCCCCTGAGCATCGACTCGGAAATCGGAACCAGTTTCGCAGCGCCCCAGTGCTCGTCCCACAAAGGCTCGATGAGTTGATGCGACACGGTGCCCGGATCGGTCGCGGCGGCAATCTTTTCCCAGGATCGCTGGATTGCCTTGAGATACAGCTCGTGACCGGTCTCGACAAGGGGATGCACGCCATCGGTCGAGAACACCACCGGGGCATCTTTTCCATCATCGTCCGCCGGCTTCTCTCCTTTGAAGAGAAGTTTCCCGGACTTCTCCATCGCAGCCACTTCCAAACCGAAATGGATCGAGGGGATTCCGTAGTGATCCGCGACCGCTTCCATCGCGCTGGCGGACCGGGAAAATTTCCCGTTCTGGAGATCTTCGAGAAACGGCTCACTCAGGGTGTAGACAAAAATAATGTCTGTTTCAGGATTGGCTTCCCGGGTCTGGCGCACGATTCCCTCCATCCCCTTCTGGATTCGCTCAGGGGAAGCCCCGCCGTCGTTGACGGCGAATTCGACAAAGAGGAGATCAGGCCGGTGGGCAAGAACGTCCTGCTGCACTCGAAACACGCCGAGATCAGATCCCGTTCCCCCGATCGCAGCGTTGATCCCGGAAAGCTTCGCCTCCGGGTAGATTTCCTGAAGCCAGGCGAGCGATTTGACACGCCACCCCGGCGCTGCCGTGATGCTGCCACCGAGGTAGGCGACCCGCAATTCCTCACCATCTCCCTTCTTGAGCTTTTGGAGGAAATTCGGAATGCCACCGCGTTCACGGCATTCCACCGCTTCGACGCGTGGGAATTCATCTTCAGCCTGAACATTGATTCCGGAGATGAACCCTGCCGCAACGCAGAGTAGAAAGAGTGTGGATAAGGATCGATTCATGAGGCGATCCTAGCGGTTTCCATCCTCTTGTCGAATCCCCTGAACAGGGCGACCGGGAAAGTTGCCTGAAGGTTTACCCGCCTCGTGAAACCTCTTCCTTTCGCCCCCAACTCGTGCGACGCTCCGTCACCAGCCGATCCCATGCCTGACCACCGAAAAGCATTCAAGCGACCCCCGAAGCGTTTTGAGCCGAGGGGTTTGTCCATTCTCCACGAAGACCATGACATTGTTGTGGTCGACAAGGCCTGCGGACTTCTCACCAACGCCACGGAGAAAGGGAACGAAAAAACGGCACACAGCCTGCTCGGCGATTATGTTCGCAAAGGGAACAGCAAATCGAAAAATCGCGTCTTTATCGTGCACCGGCTCGACCGGGAGACTTCCGGAATTTTGATCTTTGCCAAAAGCGAAGAGGCGAAGAGTTTTCTGATGCTCGAGTGGCCCAAGTTTGAGAAAAAGTACGTCGCGGTAGTCCATGGTGCGATGTCAGAGCCGCAGGGCCGGATCGAATCCTATCTCGCCGAGAGTGGAACCCACCGGGTCTATTCAGTGAAAAATCCTGATGAGGGAAAACTCGCTCAAACCCGCTTTCAGGTTCTTCGGACCACGGATCAATACAGCCTCCTCGAACTGGAATTACTCACCGGCAGAAAACATCAGATCCGGGTCCATCTTTCCGACGAGGGATGCCCGGTCGTCGGTGACAAAAAGTACGGAGCGTCTCCAAAAGGCGTCAAGCGCCTCGCTCTCCACGCCCGCTCCCTGACGATCGCCCATCCGCACAGCAAAGAGCCTATGACCTTCAACACGAAGATCCCCGGCTACTTTACCAGCCTGATGGCAGGCTCAGCTCCGGTTTGATGTGAGCACAAGCTGAAGAGATTACACCTCCTGATTACGACCGGGGATTACAAAACTTTGCGCTTACAAAAAGGCAGGGGGCTCACACTTCTTTACTACACCTCTACCACGGGTCCGGGAACGGTAACATCGCTAAAGTCTAAAGATCTCATTCCAAGAGCCCCCCCTTGCTACCTTCCCCCGCACGAAGCCGGATTCCGCCCTGAAAGAACAATGACTTTTCTTCACACTCCGTTGAGAACAGTTCTCCAGTCTTCGTTTGCACCATCAGGTCCTCGACTCTCCAATTGCGCGACGTCAAGAGCCACTCCGGTCAAGCGACGGCCGAATATTGACTCGACCGACATCGGCTCCATGACGCCGAGTCCTACCCCGAGGCTACCATCAGTCGAAGGCGAGAAATACGTCTTATAGGTGCCCGCCTGATTTCCGAACTCCCAATTGGCCGGGGTTGTTTGCACCTGCACATAAATATCTGCATTGCTCCCCAGGATCAAACTGAAGCGGGTCGCCCAGCGACCTGACTCTCCGGCAACCACTACCTGTTCGCCCAAGGATCCCCCACTCGTATCGTAAAGACGAACCCGGATCGTGTCTCCTTCACTACCGGTTCCCGAGTAGCTAGGGTTGATTCTGATGAAAGGGGAAGCCTCGAACAAAGACTCGTCGTCATCTTCAATGAAGGCTCCCGGCTCTGCCGGGGTAAACCCTTCGAGAATCGAAGACCCTCCGGAAACGAACTGGTCGCCAATCGTTGCTCCAGCGGCTCCCTTGATTGTGATCCTGATCGTCTCGATGTCAAAGCCCCCCTTGCCATCGCTCACGCGATAACTGAAGCTTTCCACCCGGGTGTCCCCGGCCTCAAGTTCACGCACCTGAACCAGGTCGCTATCCAGAGAGTAGACATAGCCCCCTGCCGCTGAAACCTGCAAGGTCCCGTAAAATCCGTTGACGGTGGCACTTCCTCCTGACGGCACAGTCACAGAGGCATTGGTCACTCCAGCGAAGTCGGTCCCATTGAAACCCACCTGATCGATAGCAAGCACATCATCAGGAGCGAGTCCATTAACATCTGTATCCGTGTCATTCGAAAGGGCATTCCCAAGCGCGACATCCTGGCCGCCGACACCACTCTCGTAAACCTCATTGGAGTCGGGACTTGCTACCGGAACATCGTTAACGCCTGTCACTGTGATCGTAATCTGCGTCGGGGCGCTGACTCCTCCCGAAGGTTCTTTCAAAGTATAGAAAAATGTATCGGTTACGGTCTCGCCTGCAGACAAATGCTGGAAAGCAGCCGGGGGCGTGTAGATTACACTGTTCGTTGTTGCCCCTGCGGTCAGGATGCCGCCTGCGGTGCTAGACGGATCAAAGGTATTGAGCGATACCACTGCAGAGGTCGCCGCATCCAGGTTCGAGGCCGCGACCAGGTTAATCGTAACCGTATTGTCTTCATTGACGATCTGAGCCGTGGCAGCAATAGTCGGGAAGCTCACTGTAACTTGTGACTGCACCGCGGCCACACTCGGATTGCCACTCAGATCGGTGGCGGCACCAGCCGGGATATCAATGGAAACCAAGCCCGGGGTATCGGCATCGATCGTCGCGGTAAAGAGCCCTCCCCCGTTATCCACCAAATTGGTGACCGTGCCTCCGGAGACGGAGATATCGCCGGAAACAAAACCATTCACCTCTTCACCGAAGTCGATCGTCACGGTGAAAATGTCGTCGGCAGGATTGGCCGTCGGCGTGATCACCGGGGTGCTCCCCGCATTATCGACGGTGTAGGTTTCATCGATTGCCGGTTCGCCTGCGGGCAGAGCGTTGCCCGCGAGATCAGCGATATTCTGCCCGGCAGCCAGGTCAACTCCCACCACTCCATCAAAGCTCGCGAGGTCACCGCCACTCACCGTGATCTCATAGGTCGATGCGGTGAGTTGATTGACTCCCGTCACTGTTGCCGTCGTCGTTCCGTTCACCACGAAATCGGAGGGATCCACACTCTGGACATCCTCACTAAAGGTAGCAAGGAATACGAGAGTGTCTGCCGCCGTCGTTGCCGCCGCCGGGGTTTTCCGCTCGATGGAGGTGAAGGTCGGGGGAATCGCGTCGGCCAGAGTCACCACGCCGGACACCTCAAAGGTGTAGACAGCCTCATCCGCATCATCGCTCGCGATCGTGATCGTCGCGGTCTGCGTTCCCACGGTTGTTGGATCAAAGGTCACCTGAAAAGTGGTGGAACCGGCCGCCGCCACCGGATCCGTCGCCGGCTGCGTCGTGATCGTGAAGTCGGAGGATCCTGAGATCGCCACCAATGGCGAGCCCGTCAGATCCAATGCCCCCGGTCCGGTATTCCGAATCGTGAAAGTCCGCACGACATTATCGCCCCCCTCAACAACGGTTCCGAAATCGGTATCATCAGCGGCATCCGGCGTTGTATCCCCGTCGCCGATCGAGACTCCATTTCCCTGCACATCAATCTCAGGTGTCAGCTCTTCAAGAACGACGTCGTTTCCGTCACCTCCCGCATAGTTGATTGTGAAGACCTGCCCGTTGATGGTCACCAAAGCGCCCTGAGAAAGACCGGCAAACTCTCCGGTAACCGCATCCGCCAGATCGTTATCAATCAGGACAATCCCACCTGTCCCCACCGCCCCGGTCGAAATCGAGCTGCCTGCCGTGTCGAGCGTAGCGCCCGAAATATCGACGGTACCTTCCACCTTCAGCTGACTGAACTGACCGGCCGAAATTCCATCCACATCGGCAGCGTAGGTTCCACCGGCAAGATCCAGATCGCCCGTGATCGTGATCACCCGCGTCGTCCCCGCCGGGTCAATCGTTGCACCACCCAGTTCCACATCCCCGTCCAGAGTTCCCTCACCGGCCACCACATCACCGCCGCTGAAATTAAATCCATTGGCCGCTGTAAGCGTTCCTCCCGCCAATTCCACATCGCCCATCGTCGCTGTGTTGCTGTCGAAAATCGTTACGGAATGAGAACCGACATTGAGTGTCGCGTTCGTTGCACTGAAGCTCGTCCCGCTGCCGTCGCCCAGCTCAAGATCTCCTGTCGCGACGATTTGCGAAGTGGCGACCGAGCTGGAAATTTTCGCATTCACCTTACCGGATCCGCTCAGCGTGGTATTGGGAGCCAGCGTAACCGTTCCCGCCGCGACAACACTTCCGATCTCCCCATTTACGGTGAGTGTCCCGCCATTGATATCGGTGTCTCCGGTATAGGTATTGGATCCACTGAGCGTCAAAATCCCGGCGCCATCCTTAACCAGTCCACCCGTCCCGGAAATCACACCGGCAATGGTCTGATCCGCCGTATTGTTCACGGTGAGGACCGAACTGCCTTCGATGACAATATTCCCTCCCGGAACGCTTGAGAGCTCCGTAATCGTGACCGCCCCGGCAGCATCGGGTCCCGTGATTTCCATGGTCACCCCGGACGGAATCGCCACGGTCTCACTGTAGGTTCCGGAATTGACGATCAGGGTCCCACCCAAAGGCAGGGCCGCGAGTGCATCTGCAATCGTCGCGAAGACATTGACACCGAAGGTTCCGGCCTGCAATCCGCCTTCCCCTTTATCGGCATCAGCGATGGCGGTGCCATTCAAGGTTCCCGCCAAATCCGCATCCACATAGGCCGTCGTGATCGCCGCCTCGACGAGATTAATTTCCCCGGAAGTCGAGAAATCCAGTTCATACCCTGCAGGAAGACCGATGACCCCGGCGAAGGCAGCCCCGGTCAGCGTTCCCCCGTAGGTGAGCAGCGTATAACTAGCATCATCGGGAAGGGAGTCCACCGCACTGAGATCGAGAGTGGTGTTGGTGATATCCAGATTTCCACCCACGGCTACGAGATCCGCGGAGTCATTGACTCCGTCCACGCCCAGCTGAAGCGTTCCGCTGTAATTCAGATTTCCGGAAACCGTCAGGGTGTTGGAAGTCACAGAACTGTTGATCACCCGGGACGCGCCGGTTCCACCAAGGTTGGATTGCGCGAGAGAAGCGACGGTCTGATCAAATCCGTTCAGATCCAGAATCGAATCATCGTTCGCGGTGCTGTTATCCACGATCAAAGCGGTCGTCACAGGAAGAGTGTCGTCCGCACCCAGCGCCAACGTTCCCCGCGTGATGTTGGTTGAGCCGGTGTAGGTATTCGCCCCTGACAGAGTGACCGTTCCCGACCCTCCATTTGCCGCGGAAATCACGAGATTGCTCGATCCATTGTCCCGAATCACTCCGCTGATCGTCAGATTCCCGCCATTGTCAGCGCCGATTCTCGGACTCGTCGAAAGGAGCACGTCACCACCCCACTCCGCATTGCCACCCGCTTCCACTTTCAACGCACCGCCGAAATTATCACCGGCACCACTGATCGAGACGTTCTCATCCACCACCGTGACGCCATCGGCCAGGATCAGCGTGGCACCGCCCGCCACGGTTGTCCCGACCGCGCCGGTCCCCAGCGCGGTATCATTTGCCACGAGAATTTCCCCGACGCTGACGGTGGTCGCTCCTGTGTAATCGTTTGCTCCGGCGAGGGTGAGTGTTCCCGCGCCGGTTTTGGTGAGGGATCCGGATCCGGAAATGATGCCTTCCATTGAGAGGTTCCCTGCATTCTCAACGGTCAGAGCAGAGGTGCCCTCGATATCAATCGTCGTGCCGGCAACACTGGAAAGCTCTGTGATCGTAACGGCCTGGGCAATCTCCCCTGAGATCTGGAGGGTCACGTCTTTATTCAGGGTAAGTCCGGCATACGAACCGGAGCCACCGTTGATGATGATCGTTCCCCCCGCGTCCACCGCCGCCAGCGCATCCGCAAGATTGTTGAACGCATTGGTGTTGAACAATACCGTTTCAGCCAACGAAGTTCCATCGTCCGCATCCGGATCCGCATCGAAAGCGGTCTGGTCGACCCAGGTGTTGTCCACGTAGATGACGTTCGTCGTGACCGGTCCATCGGTGATCGTCACCGTCGCACTCGACGAAGTTCCGATCGTAGCGGCGGAAGCCGTGATCGTGAGGCTCGGGCGAAGGGCGGCGGTGACGCCGGTTCCGTTCCCCTGAAGTCGTAAGAATTCAGTTGAGCCATCCCCCTTCAACAAGAGGCGAAGGGTCGTGTCTCCGGAAGCGAGAGCCTTGTTCACTGCGGAGTTGAGAGCCGGTGAAGTCGGAATGACCAGTGCCCCTGCGGTATTCGTGGCGACACGGACCGTCGAAAGGAATCGACCCTCCGTCCCTCCGGGAGTCGTATCCGTGCCGAGACCGGTGGGGTTGTTCCAGGTCGCGGTGGCGGCGGCAAAATCAAAATCGTATTCAAAGATACTGAGATCGAATCCAGGGCCGGTGTACGTCGACTGCAAAGGAAAGGTCAGCTCCGCACCATCCGACAGCCCCGTGAAACTGGAGAGATCATACTCCACAATGACATTGAACTCGTTGCTTGCATTCTGGCTTCCAAGAAGAAGGCGATTGTCATTCGCGTCGCCGCCGAAAACGGCATCCGGGTTGCTCTCACGGAGAAATCCTATATCAGAGTCGAAAGCCGCCGTTGGCGATACTCCGTCCTGGTAAGCCGTGGTCTCCGAAGTCGGCGCCCCGGTCACTCCGGTGAGCGTCACGACAACCGTCTCACTGTTCTCCACGAACGAGTCCGCGAGGACCGCAACATCAATCACCGCACTCGTATCGCCCGCGAGGATCGTGACTTCACCGGTCAGTGCCGTGTAATCACTGCCGGCCGTCGCATCACCCGTCACGACATAGCTGACGATGACATCCTGATCAGCGGGACGATTCAGATTGACCGTAAACTGTCCGTTGGTGGAAGGTTCCGCCGCATTCGGCAGGTTCGCCGTGATCGATACCTCCAACTGCGGAATGACATCGATCGTGATCGTGTTCGGCGACCGGTCCGTGTTATCGCCGGCCGGCGTCGAAGCAAAGCCGATCAGGTTCAGATCCTGATTGCCATCCCCGGTGAACTGAATGCCGAGAATGGTCGACGGATCGGCCACTCCGAAATCGGCCACATCAATGGAAAAGCCACCGAATGATCTCCCGTTAAGACTCGCCACCTGACCATCATTTCTTTCAAAATCAAACGTCCCCAGGGAGCCGACAGTTCCGGCAATCGACACCGTTCCCAGCACCCCGCTGCTGCCGTAGGCTTTGATCTCCGTGGGCAGGTCACTGATGTTATTCACGAAAACAAAAACTTTATCCGTCAACTTCAGCGTGTCGCTGAACTGGTAAACGATATCTGAATTTGGATTCAAGACCCCGGTGTCGATGCGGTTGTCCGTCATCGCCACAGTTCCGCTGGCAGGAGCAACAGTCCCGTCCCCATGCAGAACGTTTCCGTTGCTCGCGAGCCCGCTACTCAGCGAGGTGGCAAATTTCAGATCGGTATAAGTCCCCCCCGCGTCCGTGAACGAAGTCAACGTCTGACTACCGGTATTGTTCCCCGAGATGTTGTACCCCTCCACCGTGGTAATATTCGTGATCGCCACGACATGGTCAGTGGGAACGGTTCCGAGGCCGTCGTCCACGACCTGAAAGGTGAAGTCCGCATACGAGTCGCCACTCTCCCCGGCCACCGGATCGAAGGTGAGCCGGTTCGCATTGATGTCGGCAATCGAGACGAAGTCGCCGGCCGTTACCGCCACCCCATCGAGATTCAACACACCGGCGGTCGGCAGCGTGGTGATGACCACCCCGATGAAATTGTCGGGCGGAACATCGCTGTCACTGAAGCCGAAGTCGGCCGCCGTGATCGTCAGGGTCGCATCCTGATCCACTGTCAGGGTCTTGTCGGTTCCTTCGGGGGCCAGCTTGGCCCGGGTCACGTCGATGGTGATCGTGTTCGGCGAGGGATCGGTGTTTTCCCCGGGCACGGAGACAAATCCAATCAAATTGAAATCCTCCTGCCCTTCACCCGTGAACTGGACTCCTGCGATGGTGGAAGCATCGGCTACCCCCAGGTCCGCCACCTCGATCGAGAATCCGTAAATGGCCCGGTCATTCAGGAGGTTGGAACCATTCCGTAACAAGTCCAGCGATCCCAACAGGCCTGACGCTGACCCTACATTGACGGGGCTGCCGATGAGTGAAGTTCCATCATGAGCTTGAATCGTGCTCGGTGGATCGTTGAAATTGAAAAAGACAAAGATTCGGTCATTGGAATCCAGCGGGCTGCCGAATTGATACACCAGATTGATGCCGGGCCCGAGAGCTCCCGTATCGAGCCGGTTGTCTGTCAGGGCTGCGGTCGAACTCGCCGGCGCAGCGGTGCCATCCCCGTGAAGAATGGTGCCGCCTGCCGTCGCACTGAGCGAAGTCACGAAATTCAGATCGGTATAGGTCCCCGTGGAATCGGTGAATGACGTCAGCGTCTGGCTGCCGCCACCTCCGGAGACAAAACCCTCCGCCGTGGTAATCGCCGTGATCGGGACGACACCGTCGGTATTCGACCCGACACCATCGTCCACGACCTGGAAAGTGAAGTCCGCATAGGAAACGCCACTTTCACCGGCGACAGGATCAAAGGTCAGTTTCCCGGCATCGATGTCCGCGATACTGACGGATTGCCCGGCAGTCACGGCGACTCCGTCAAGACTCAAGGTCCCGGCCGATGGGATCGTGGTGATGACCACTCCAATAAAATTATCAGGCGGCGTGTCGTTCGGGTCGCTGAAGCCGAAGTCGGCAGCGGTGAAGATCAGGGTTTCATCCTGATCGATCGTCAGGGTCTTGTCGGTTCCCTCCGGGGCCAGCTTAACGACATCATCATCCGTGATCAGAATGTCATCGCTCCCCCCGGTAAATCCGATAGCCGCAGCCGAAACGGTCACCGTTTGGTCACCATCGACAATTGCTTCATCAACTGCGGTCAG
>JARGOP010000072.1:0-11040 GCA_029233965.1 Verrucomicrobiales bacterium
ACCGATGTCTGCCAAATACGCCATGATCCTTGCCTACAACGGCACGGATTTCTGCGGTTGGCAGATTCAGAAGGGAACCGGGATTCATGAAAACCGGAAGCCCAGTATCGAAGGTACTGTGACTGAGGCAATCCGCCAACTCTGTGGCGAATCGTCGACTGTCGTCTCAAGCGGTCGCACCGACGCCGGAGTGCACGCGAGCAGTCAAGTCGCTCACTTTTCCCTGAAGGCAGAACGCCCCGGGGCTCATTTTGCCGACGGCCTGAACGCCATCCTTCCCGAAACCATTCGCGTCCGGGAGATCCGCAGGGTGCCCGATTCGTTCAGTGCGAGGCGCTCCGTGCAAAAACAATACAGCTACTACTTTCAACAGGGAGCCGCCCCCTTGCCTCATCTGCGCAAGCAAACGTTCTGGAATCGCTACCCTCTCGACGCGGCAGTCATGAATGAGGCGGTTCAGACGCTCGTCGGGGAGCACGATTTCCTCGGCTTTTGCGGGGCGGGCGCTCAGGTCTCTTCGACGGTTCGCACGCTGCACGAAGCCTCCGTGAAGCGAATCCCGATTCCGGAACCGGGCTGTTTTGCGCCCGAGTCCTTTTCCCTTGTCCGGATTCGTCTCCGCGGAACCGGATTCCTCAAGCAAATGGTTCGCAATGTTGCCGGAACCCTGCGCCAGATCGGCGAAGGTCGCCGTCCTGTCGCTGATATGGCGTCCATTCTCGCTTCGCAGGATCGAAAGACGGCGGGCCCTACGGCACCGCCTGAGGGACTCTGGCTCGACCGGGTTTGGTATGAAGAAAGCGAAGAGATCGCGTTTCTCAATCAGGCCTGACCCCGGCTTCCTTTTTTGCTATTTCGAATCATCGCGCTATCGATGCTTCTTCCGGCTTCTCCGCCTGAGGCTTGGGGCTTCCGGTCTTCCGGACTGCTTTGGATTCTGTTGAATGGGCGCCACCGGCTTCACTTGGTTCGTCGAGCCGAGCTCCCGGGATTACCCCCCCGGGAGAGAAATGCGATGACAAAACAAACAACGAAAACGGCTGGAATTTTCATGAAGAAAGAGATCGAAACAGAATCTGAGAACTTCCTACCTTTGAGACAATCAATCCACGAGGGAACGTCGCAGATCGCCCCCCTCACTTGCTGCGCCAAATCTTAACATCATCGACCACCGCATCGCGATTCACAGCAAGGCGGAGGAGTCGCTTCGTTGGATGGGCGATCCCTTCAGACTGAAAACTTCCCACTTCTTCGCCGTCGATCATCACCGTGAGGACATCACCGCGCACACGAACGAGGAGGTCATACCACTTTCCGGTTTCAAGCAGATTCGGGAACCTGGCTCCTTTGGTCTCGAGGAGAGCCTTCTGTTCCTTGGTCAGGGTCTTCGCCTGACGGGCTTCACGCATTTTCAAATCCATGTTGCCGGTCTTCAGATCCTGAATCTGGATGTCCTTCGTGCCGATTTTCGTCATGAAAAGATGGCCGGCGTGGACTGCTTTATACTCGAGGTCGGCGAAGTTCAATCCGAGGGCATCCTTCCCGTCTTCAAGCATGAAGCGGAGCCCAATGCTTCCATCAGTGAAAGCCATCGGCTGTGTCACGGAGACTCCGTGATCGGCCTCCTCGTGAATGTAAATATACATCGCTCCGTCGCGGAGATCGACCTGCTTATTGCCTTTGGCGCGGCCCTTACTGTTCGTGCCCCAGCCATTGCCCGGTTCGTCAGTCTCCTCCTGCGACTCAGCACGCTCGAAGTCATCTTCGAAAATCAGTTCGCCTTCTTCGTCAGCGAAGAGAAAAGAAGACAGCAAGGCAAAGCCAAAGACGGGGAGAATTGTTTTCATCGCGCCATCCATACTCGAATCAGAGTTATGCGAAAAGCTCCGATTCGTCCTTTGTTCCGGTGTTTCAGCCAATTACTGTCAGGGCTTTCCGCTCCCATCGCGGGAATCCTCAGGCAATTTCCCGGTCATAGAGATAAAAACCCGGATCTGCGGGTCCTTTCAAAAATAGTATCCATCGCTTTGCGGCTTTGCCTATTTTGCGGTAGCGACAGCAAGATTTGCTTCACGCTATTGCGGGAGCATGGACAACTCGTTCCGGTCAAAGCCCTTGTCCCCTCTGTCGTTGAGGCCTACGCTCAGCCCGATGCGCACGTTCTTTTCCCTTATTGCCCTGCTTTTTGTGAGCGTTTCTATTGCTGTCGGCACAGAGAAAATGGAGTCCCGTCTCTTTGCTCACTACATGCCCTGGTATTCCTCCAAACCGGTCAGCGGGGAATGGGGTTACCACTGGACGATGGGGCACTACGACCCCGACACGATTCGCTGGGACGGCCGCCGCGAAGCCGCTTCCCACGACTACCCGCTGATCGGTCTCTACGACACACGCGATCCGGATGCCCTCGAATGCCAGGTCCTGCAAATGAAGCTCGCGGGCATCGAAGGTGTCATCATCGACTGGTATGGCATCCGCGACTTTTTCGACTATGCCTCTCTTCATGAATCTACGCAGAAGCTGATCCCGTTGCTAAAAAAGGCGGGAATGAAATTCGCGATTTGCTACGAAGATCAGTCGATCAAGCACATGGTCAACGGCCGCAGCCTCGATGAATCCGAAGCCCTCAATCACGGCAGGGAGGTCATGCGCTGGATGGAGGAGACCTGGTTTCAGGATGAATCCTACGCCAAGATCGAGGGGCGGCCCGTTCTTCTCGTCTTTGGCCCGCAGTATTTTGATCCGGAGCAATGGGCGGAGCTGAGAAGCGCTTTCACGACCGACCCGTGGTTTCATACCCTTCCACACCTCGCGAAGAAGCACGGGGCGGACGGCCCCTTTGGCTGGCCTCCGGTGAGCGGTGGAAAATCCGTGAGCGAGGCCACCTGGAAAGAGGCCCTGACAAACCTCTACGCGCGGGAAGATGCCGTCATCGGCCTCGCCTTTCCCGGCTTTCATGACATTTACTCGCAGGCCGGCCTGCGCCCATCCTACGGATTCATCGGAGACCGCGACGGGGCAACCTTTCGTGATTCCCTCGAGATGGCCCTGGAGAGTGACTCGAAGCTCATTCAGATTGCGACCTGGAATGACTACGGAGAGGGCACTGTAGTTGAACCGACTGACAAACTCGGGTATCGATATCTGGAGATGGTGCAAAAAGAGGCGGGCCCGAAAGGGGCGAGCCTCGAAGACCTCCGCCTCCCTGCCCTCCTCTACCGCCTTCGCAAGCAACGCAACGGGGCACCCGAACTCGACGAAGCCGCCGAAGCGCTCTTCGCGATGGATCCTGTCAAAGCTGCGGAAATCCTGCGCGAGCTCGACACGAAGACGGAGACCACGCCCGCCTTTTTTATCGACGAACCGGTCGGGGAGAATTCGAAATACCGCCTCCTTCGGGACATCAGTTATCGTGACGGAGAGCCGCGCTGCAAGCTTGATCTGTACTACCCGTCCGGCGGCAAACCGTTTTCGACGGTAGTCTGGTTCCACGGGGGCGGTATCTCCAAAGGCAACAAGTCCATCCCTGTACCGCTTCGAAACAAAGGCGTAGCGGTCGTTTCGGCAAATTATCGTCTCAGCCCGAACGTGGCGGCACCCGTCTACATCGAGGATGCCGCGGCGGCGGTCGCCTGGACCGTCCGGAATATCGGGCGCTACGGAGGCGGTGATCCAACGCGGGTCTTCGTGAGTGGTCATTCCGCAGGAGGCTATCTCGCGAGCATGGTCGGTCTTGATCCTCAATGGCTCGGCGCGCATGATCTGAAACCGGAAGCGCTTGCCGGATTGATCCCCTTCAGTGGACACACCATCACTCATTTCACAGTTCGGAAGGAACAGGGCATCGGAGGCAGGCAACCGACAATCGACAGCTTCGCCCCGCTCTATCATGTCAACAAGAAAGCACCACCGATGCTCCTCATCACGGGAGATCGTGAACTTGAGCTGCTCGGACGCTATGAAGAAAACGCCTACTTCTGGCGCATGATGCAGGAAGTCGGTCACCCCGACACCACCCTTCGTGAGCTGGAAGGCTTCGACCATAGCGGCATGCCGGAACCTGCCTTCCCTCTGCTTCTGGACTTCATGAAAGCGAAGAACGATGATTGAATTGTCGGTGAGGCGCAGTTGCAAAAGCCCCGTGAGAGAGTTTGCTCCAGTTGAATCCCGCTAAGCTGAACCCTGCTATGAAGACACCGTTCTCATTCCTCTTCCTCGCCGCTGCCATGCTGCTTCCGGCTCAGGCGATCGACACCTACATCGTCGCCGGGCAATCGAACGGCTGGCGACTCAGTCAGCTCAGCGGGGATCCCGATGCGGAATCTTCCGATAGCCCGAGAGTCCATTATTTCGGAATGAAGTGCGTCTCCGAGCCGGACGAGTCGATCATGGTCACCCTGAACTCACTCAATCTGCAGGCGAAGGGAACAGGACTGGCGCGGGCACTTCTCGATAAATCCGGCGGCGAAGATATCGTCTTGATTCAATACTGCCGCTGTGGTGCCCCGGTAACGGGGGAAACGATCAACAGTTGGTGGCCCGGGGAAAATCCGGGCATGGGCGAAACTTTCGACGAAGGGCTCTTCGCCCTCTTTGAAACCTACCTCACGAAAGCCCGCGCCCAGGTCCAGTCAGAACTCGGCGGGGATCTCGAAATCAAAGGTCTCTTCTGGCACCAGGGTGAGTCCAATGAATCCACCGACCCGGCGCTGTTCCGCCGCACGATGCGAAATGTGTTCGGGCGCTTCCGCGACATCACGGACAACCCGAAACTGCCCATCGTCGCCGGCCACATTCGCGAGCTCAGCGAGGGCCGGGCCAAAGTGAATGCCGTCCTCAGTCAAATCGCTTCACGCGATGCCAACCTGACCGTTGTGCCTCTTTCAAACCTCGAATTCGAACCCGACAAAGACGGCAGGCCGGATGTCCACATTGCCACCGCAGGTTGCCATGAGCTGGGGCGGCAAATGGCCGGGGCGATGGAGCAACTGCATTCCGCCGGGAAGTCTTTCCACATCTATGCCCCGAGCCGGAAGAGTAATTCCCTCTGGGTCGTCGAGGCGACTCCCGCCAGAGATAAATTGGATCTCAAGGTGAGCGAACAGGTCGACCTCGGATTTTCGGCAGCAACAATTGCCGCTCATCCTTTCAAGAAGCAATTCTATGTCACCTCGAATCGCGGGGCGGAGGACGGTAACACTCCTGCGGCGTTGGTGAACCACACCAGGGATGGAATCTCCCTGTCCGCCTTCACGACAGCACACGGCTATTCCTATCTCAGCCTGGATCGTCGCAATCGCTTTCTCCTCGGCTGCAACTATGGTGATGGGTTTATCGATGTCTATTCTCTCAACAACGAGGGACTTCCGGGCGATCTCATCTCCAGCCTGAACGAAGGACGAAAAGCGGCACACTGCGTGCTTCCGTCACGGGACAATCGCTTTGTCTACATTCCCTATGTGAAAGACAGCAACGCTCTCTACCAATATCACTTCGATCCGGACACCGGCGCGCTCACCGCGATGGCAACACTCGACGCGGGACCACCTGAGGGAACCGGCCCTCGGCATCTTGCCTACCATCCCACCCAACCAATTCTCTATTTCAGCAACGAGCAGCACCTCGGCGTCTCGGTCTACGATAAAGCGGATGACGGGCAGCTCACGATCAGGCAGGTCTGCGACATCACGGGCGCAACGCCCCCGGAAGAGGGCGTGAGTTCTTCCGACATCGTCGTCACTCCGAACGGACGTTTTCTTTTCGCGGGCATCCGCGGACACAAGCACGATTTCGATTTCATCTCCCGCTACCTGATTCTTGACGATGGACGGGTCAGGCACCTTGGACTCACGAAAGCGGACAAGATCCCGTGGGGACTGGCGCTTTCACCCGACGGAAACTGGCTCCTCGCGACCGGTTTCGAGGCGGGAACACTCATGGCTTACAAGGTCGAACACAACGGCGATTTGAGTCGAGCAGGAACTCTGAATTGGGATATTCAGATTTCCGACCTGGAGACGCGTTAGTGCAGCAAAAGAGAACCTTTTCACCGGAGCGGAGTTGGATAGAGGTGATGACCACTCCGAAATTTTATTCTTTCGCTGTCGCGGTTTTCTCCGTGACAGCCTTGAGTCGGGTGCCCGCCGCAGAAACGATCCTCCTCGATCCCGTTGATGCTGAGCGGGAACGAACCGTTCCGGTCAAGGTCTATCTTCCGGAGACGGAAAAGCCGCTTCCGGTCATTCTCTTTTCCCACGGCCTCGGAGGATCCCGCAAGGCGAGCCCCTACCTGGGCAATCACTGGGCCGAGGCAGGATTCGTCGCGGTTTTTATTCAGCACGCCGGAAGCGATGAGGATGTCTGGAAGAACGCCGCACGCTCCGAACGAATGGCCGCAATGAAGGAAGCGGCGAACTTCCGTTCCTCCGTGGCACGCTACGCGGACATTCCCTTTGTGATCGATCAGTTGGAAAAGTGGAATGTCGGGGAAGGTCACCCGCTCCGGGGAAAACTCGAGCTCGAACACATCGGGATGAGCGGCCACAGCTACGGGGCAAACACGACCCAGGCGATGATGGGGCAGAAGTTTCCTTTCAATACGGATTTTCACGAGCCCCGCATTGATGCCTTCCTCGCACTCAGTCCATCCCTCCACAAGCGACTCACTCCGGAAGAAGCATTCGGTCACGTGCAATCACCGGTCCTGCTTATGACCGGAACCAAAGATGGCAGCCCGATTGACCCGACAACAACACCGGAATCCAGAATGCAGGTCTTCACGGCACTCCCGAAAGGAGACAAGTATCAACTCGTTCTCGAAGACGCAGAACACTTTGCCTTTTCCGATGCCGGCGGCTTTTCGCGGCAGAACCGGATCGAGCATCATCACCATGCCATTCAGACGATCAGCACCCGGTTCTGGAATGCCTACCTCAAAGGCGACCCCGACGCAAAAGCACTTCTGCAGTCAGAGGCAATTCGGAAAGAAGCAGAGCTCGTCGAAGCGGATCGCTGGGAGTGGAAGTGACTTGGCGCAGATCCGGTAGTCCAACGCAGGTTGAATCAGCTTGCGATACCGGCAGATTATTTCATGCTTTTATCATCCAATGAAGGCATTCCATCCCATCCTCGCCGCTCTCATTCTTCCGGGCATTTCTTTTTCCCTGGACTGGCCCAACTGGCGGGGACCGGACTACAACGGAATCTCAAAGGAGGCCTTTCCGGAAACGCTGCCGGATACTCTCCCTATCGCGTGGCAGGCAAAAGTGGGGATCGGTTTTTGCACCGTTTCTGTAGTTGGTGACCGGGTCCTCACGATGGGAAATGAGAACGAAAGGGACACGGTGTGGTGTCTCGATGCGAACACCGGAGAGGTGCTCTGGAAACACACCTACGACTGCGAACTGGATCCTCTTTATTACGAGGGCGGCCCCGGAGGAACGCCGACGATTCACGAGGGCTCAGTCTATACTCTGAGTAAGAAAGGCCATGCCTTCCGTTTGGACCTCGAAACCGGAAAAGTAATTTGGAAACGTGACCTCATCGCGGATCACGGCTTTGCTCTACCGGAATGGAGCTTTGCCGGCTCCGCATTCATTGATGGTGATCGTGTCTTGCTCAATGTCGGTCGAAGTGGACTGGCACTCTCGAAAGAAACCGGGGAAACCCTCTGGATGCCTTCCACGGAGACGTCCGGCTACGCTACCGTCGTTCCCTTCTCCCAATCCGGTTCAGACCACTATCATTTACTGTTTTCAGCGAAAGGCCTGATCGGGTTCGATTCCAGGACGGGCGAACAACGCTGGGAATATCCATGGAAATCGAGTCGCGATGTCAATGCCGCTGATCCGTTGATTGCGGGCAATCGAATCGTTGTCTCCTCCAGTGCCGGCACGGAAATGCTGATCTTTGAAGAGGGCAACAAAACGCCCACTCCGGCTTGGAAGCAGCATGATCTGAAGTGGTATTTTAATCCCGGTGTCATGATCGGGAACTATCTCTACTCGCTTCACGGCACGACCCACCGCCCTACGCAGTTGATGTGTACTGACGTCGATACCGGCGAGATCATCTGGCAGGAAGAGGGGTTTGGTAGCGGCGGCCTCGTGGCTGCCGGGGATACCATCATCGTGTTCGACAACGGCCTGCTGACCCTCTTCAAGGCCAGTCCCGAAAAGTACGATTTGCTCCTTCAACAGAAGATCCTCGAAGGAAAATGCTGGACGGCCCCGGTTTTTTCCAACGGCAGGATCTACTGCCGCAATGCGGAAGGCGACCTTGCTGCGGTCACGGTAACGTCTCCTCAGTGAACACGTTATTGCTTCATTTCAGGTCTTGGCAAAATAATGTTAGCCAATCTTAACATTATTTCAGGAATGAAATGATCGCGGGACAGATGATTCTCATCGAAAGAGTTCGCTCCAGTATGCCTCCGAAGGCAACCGGGACTATTCAGACGCCATGCCGACATCTCCTGCAGGCCCGACACCCGACCGTCATTCCTCCGGGGTAGACACCACCTACTACCTCTCCTCCACCGACGCCCGTTGCCCCTCCGGTCCCGCCCGGCCACAAAAAGGAGTTGGCTCCTCCCCGGTTTACGGTGCCCGGGGGCAACTACCCGGCCTCACAGTTTCCCCTCACCGTTTCACTGATCAATCCTAATCCGCCGGGCAGCAGCGGGGTGAGAACTGAACTCACTCACTACACCGGGCGTTTCACCGTCAGCGCGACAGACTATCCCGGATACTTCAGAATCAACGCAGTTGCTATGGCCGCGTCGTCTGACTTATATCGGCAGCCTGTTCTCATCCCGGTACGCCACTGAGGAGGGCCTCTTCGGCGGGCACCTGGATTTAGACACTTCCGGCTCGATCGCTGAGACCGAAAAAGGCAGCACAGGGTCCCACACCCGTGACATGACCGGAAAATATGGACTTAAAACGATTGATTTTTTTCGCTTCCCGAAAGCAAGCAGATCGAAATTGATGAGGCGATCTCCCATCCCAAACAGACCTTCTAATTGATCGTCGTGAACGGAGACCTTTCACCCGGATTCAGCCTGACACTTACCCATCACGAGAGCGGCAAAGCTACCTGTCCGGGGCACCCCACTCAATCCGGGGCCTTCCTGAAAACAACAAGGGGAAGAGTAAAGGGAAAGGGAAGGGCAAAAAGTAACTCAGTAGTCGTCACCGTTCAGACTTCGAACGACACTCGCGAGCCACGTTTCCATCTCTGCCTGCATCGAGGAGAGAATGATCGGGTATTCGCCCGCCAACCCGACCTCTTCGCGAGGATCGTTCTTGAGATCGTAGAGTTGCCAGGTCACATGCTGCCCCCCTCCCATCGAAAACCGGTGGAGTTTCCAATCGCCTGAGATCCAGGCAGCGTGCCCTTTAAATACATCCGTTGGAAGCGGCTTTTTCGGGAGCTTCTCGACACGCTTCGTGACCCGCTCCACTTTCTTGTCGCTCCAGTTCTCGATCGTAGGGAGAACCTTGCCGAAAACACCGGCGGGATTCGTGAAGTGACCGGGGACACTTGCATTCCAGAATCCAATCGGTTCTTTCCGTTCATCGATTTCCCCTGCGATCAAAGACGATAAGCTGATCCCATCGAGAACCGGGAGGCCGTCCTTTTTCACCCCTGCGAGATCCAGGATCGTCGGGAAAATATCGGATGTCGTGCACCTCACTGCGGTATGTCGCGGAGTTGAAATTCCGGCAGGCCATTCAATGAAGGCGGGAACGCGCAAACCGCCTTCGTAGACATGATGTTTACTTCCCCGGTAGCCACCGCTATCGCCCACCGCCTTCAACGCTCCATTATCACTCGTAAACCAGAGCAGCGTATTGTCGCGAATACCGATCTCATCCAGCCCGGCACGAAGTTTCCCGAAGGCTCGATCAATCCCTGTAATCTCCCCGAAAAATTCACGATATTTCTTAGGCTGATCGGAATAGAGAGCCGCGTCTTCTTTACTGGCGCGGTGGGGATAGTGAGGAGACCCAAACCAGATCACCGCAAAAATCGGAGCCTCGCCGACAGCCACTTCGTGCATCCATTCGAGCGCGACATCGACGGTGACTTCGCTGCTCTCCCCCTTGATTTTCACCTCGCGACCTTCGTCACTCATCACGGGGTTGAGGTCAAAAAAATTGGGAGCACTGAACCAGCGGTCGAATCCGTTTTTTCCCGGATTCACAGGGCTGTCCGCCCGGACTGAACCTAGATGCCATTTCCCGAAATGACCCGTGAGGTATCCTTCACGCTTCAAGACTTCGGCGAGAGTGATTTCCTGGGGTCGAATCGGATGCCCCCAACTGAATACCCCCATCCGGTTTGGATGCCGCCCCGTAAGAACGCTGGCTCTCGTCGGCGAACACGAGGGGGCTGCTGCATAAAACGAGTCCAACCGCAGACCGGCTGCAGCCGCTTCATCGAGAAACGGAGTCTGCAGAACGGGATGTCCATTGTAGCCGACATCCCCCCATCCCTGATCATCCGACATCACAAGGATGATGTTCGGGCGGGAGCTCTCACCTTTCACCTCACCTTGAGCGGCAGGAAGACCTGTCCAGATAAAGGAAAGGAAGCAGAGCAAAAACAGGCGGAATGTCATTCAGTTGTTCCGGCGAATCCACCGACCGGAAAGATTTCCCCGGATTTCGAATCTTCAAGCGGAAGTTACTCTCTTCGGGCATAACAGGGACGAAGCTTCGCCGACTTCGCAAGCGCTGGCCGGTTCGCTCTCACCGGCGATTCAGGGAACACTTCCCGATCCAGACCCTTTGCCGAAAGTGCCTGCCGTCATAGACCCGGTGTTCCGCAATCCGATGGGATATTCTCCCGTTCTTCTGTGGAGCATTTCGCAGGGTTGGGCCGCTAATTCGGTCAGGCGATCCTGCAGCCTGATAACACTACAAGTCAAAATCCCGAGTTTCGGCAATTTTCCCGGCAGCAAGTTGAAAGGCGGGACATCGAGGACATGGGAGGACCCGGGACTTCGTTCACGACCGCACTGTCCGCTGAAGATGC
>JARGOP010000072.1:11140-20210 GCA_029233965.1 Verrucomicrobiales bacterium
CCTCCGGTCCTGATAGGGATAGTTGCGGTTAGTTTCCCGGCTGCTGCCGGAGACGTGGAGACTCCGCTCGTGATCAACGACAAGTCTCCCGTCGCCTACCCCGCTCCGGCAACAGGTTGGTTTGGCGGCGTCGAGGCCACCTTCATGAAGATGAACCGGGCAGACGGGATGCGCTACGATGACATCGACGCCGCTTCCGTCGATACCGACTACAGCTTCACGCCCCGCTACACACTCGGCTACCGAACCAGCGAGAACGCAGGCATCCGGGCGCGCTTCTGGGGAGATTTCAACGATACCAGCATCCCCTATGTTCGCGAGGACCTGACCGACCGGTTCTACGCCGAGGCTTCCACCTTCGAGTTGGATATGTTCCGCTCGTTCTCCGTCTCGAACTATGAGTTCGAACTCAGTGCCGGTCTCCAATATGCCGACTTTTATGAGGGCATGATCGACAACAATGGTCCGAATACCCCGGAGTCTGCCAAGGGTGCCGACGGCTGGGGTCCCGTGGTTGGTTTCGAGGTGAAGCGCGACCTCGCTCCGGGGCTGCGGTTTTTCGGGAAAGCGAGGCACTCTCTCCTGATGACCGACGGGTCCATTTCCGAAACTTCCGGTCCTGTAAGCCTCCAGGATTCAAACGGAGGAATCACCGAGATCGGGCTCGGGCTCGAGCACACCCGGGTGGTTGGCAATGCCGCAGTGACGCTTCGTGGTGGTTATGAGTGGCAGCAGTGGCACAACTTTTCCTATGGATTCGAGGACACTGAGTCCGACGATGACGTCGCGGGGCCCGCCGACGCCGGATTTCACGGTTTTGTTCTCGGAGTCAGTATTACCGGTAGAGGTGCCGACGACCCTGTCGGGAATGGTGTAGGATCTTATGGTCTTGGCGACTTCGGTCTTGCCGGGAGTAGCGCCGGGGGGCTCTACACCGAGTTCGAGTCTACTTTCTTTGAATACAACCGCGCGGATGGCCTGCGTGGCGGTGATTCCGATAGCGCCCCCGGCAGTCATTCCGTGGATATGGACAGCCAGTACACACCCCGTTACACGCTGGGTTATCGTGGAAGCGATGGTGGCGGGATTCGCGCCCGCTTTTGGGGCGACTACAATCAGAGGGGGCTCCCGGAAAATCCAACCTACCGCGGTGAAGAGTCTTTCTATGCTGAGGCATCGGCCGTGGATCTGGAATTGTTCGATACCTTCATCCTTCGCGACTACGATCTCGAATTGAGCTTCGGAGTTCAGAGCGCCAACTTTTTTGAGGGTATGGCCAACGATGGTCAGGGGACCGGATTCTCCGAGGCAAAGAGCGCAACGGGGTGGGGACCTGTGGTCGGAGTCGAGCTCTCCCGCCAGCTTGGATCTTCTACCTCCGGCTTCGTGAAAGCCCGGCACTCGTTGTTGATGACGAACTCATCCACCGTGGACAATTCCGATGAATACGGCTTTCAGAACGGTGCCATCGGGGGGATCACTGAGATCGGGTTCGGGCTCGAGCATTCCCGAGTGATCGGCAATGCGGAAGTTACCCTCCGAGGTGGTTACGAGTGGCAGCGCTGGCATAATTTTGGTTTCGCTTTCGAAGACTCTATGGTTGATGACGATCCCAGTGGCACGGGCGATGCGGGATTCAATGGCTTTCTCGTCGGTGTCGGCATCGCGGGAGCCGGTCCTTCTGTCGGCTCCTCCCTCGAGAGTGGGAAGGGTGCGAAATTCGTCCGGTCCGAGCCGGAATGGTTCCTCGAAACGGAAGCTACCTTCTTCAAGTCAGGTCGTGCCGACGGGATGCGTTACGATGAAGCACTCGATGAATCCGTAGAAAGCACGTATGATTTCGCGCCACGTTATACCCTTGGTTACCGCCTCCCTTCCGGGCCCGGTATCCGTGGGCGCTATTGGGGTGAGTTTGATGAACGAAACCTCCCCGACAACGGTGGATTCGCCGGAGCCCTCGATGTCGAAGCGAGCGCGCTCGACATTGAGATGTTCGATACATTCTCCATCGGCGAGTTTGACCTCGAGCTCAGTGCGGGTATCCAGCGAGCCAGCTACGCAGAGGAAACCTTCGAAGGTAATGGGCTCAACACTCCCGAAACGTCCAAATCGTCCGAAGGCTGGGGCCCCGTAATCGGTGCGAAGGTGGAACGTCCCTTCCTCGGGGGATCGGTTGTTTCCGCCAAGGCCCGCCATTCGCTGCTGCTCACTGACGCACTTGTGACAAATACTGATGACGACGGGGGCGATAACGAGGTATTCCTTGACGGGGCGAATGGTGGCGTGACGGAACTTGGATTCGGGATCAAGAAGGCACTTTCCGTGGGGAACGCCGAAGTAACCGTGAGTGGGGGCTACGAGTGGCAGCAGTGGCACAACGCCTCCTATGGATTCGAGGATTCAAATGATAATGATGATGTGAGTGGCCCTGCCGACGCCTCGTTCCAAGGCTTTACCATCGGGATTGAAATCAGAAGATAGTCGTTGTTCCCTCCATTCCGAAGCGATTCATCGGGGCCGGTTTCTTTTCACGGGAACCGGCCCTTTTTGTTTCGAGGAGGGGACGTTCTGAATCAGTGCTGCAAGGTTGAAAAAGTGTTATCGCGGCAGCGCCAATCCCAACCGGCACTGCGGGGATAGATATCTGGAAATTAACAGCTTACTAAGACGTTATCACAAGAGTCAGCTGCAAAAAACCCCCCATCCCTCGCAGCGGGCAGCGGGCAGCGGAGCCAATCAGGATCGTGCAGATCACCAAATCCCGCAGCTCAAGCAACTTGGCAAAGTGAATGCTTCTCTCAAGCAGGTCGTGGCTGGCCGAGAGCCCCGGGATACCGGCCACTGTGTAGCAGCAGGACAATCCGAGGCGAAAACCGAATCGATCCGTTGAGGCAAGAGGGTTTACCCCTCCATCGAACCCTGTTAGGTTGTTGCCATGCCTTCCACGAAAGAGTCGCCCGACGACAGCATCGCTCTCCTCATTGACGCCGATAACGCTCCGGCCGCAAAAATCGAATTCATCATCACGGAACTGGCCACCCACGGCGTGGTGAATATTCGTCGTGCCTACGGAAACTGGGTCAAGCGCGGCCTTTCCGGATGGACCAAAGTCCTTCACGAATACGCGATCGAACCGGTTCAACTCTTCGACATGGTGAAGGGGAAAAACGGCACCGACATGAGGCTTCTCATCGACGCGATGGACATGCTCTACACCAAGGAAGTCCAGACCTTTGCCCTGATTTCATCGGACTGTGATTTCACTCCGCTCTGCACCCGGATCCGGGCCGACGGAAAACAGGTGATTGGATTCGGCGGCAAGAACACCCCGGCTCCGTTCATCAATGCCTGCACCCGATTCCTCTATCTCGACGACGAAACGGAAAGCCCTGAGCAGAAAAAAGAACGACGCCCGACCGGAAATCAGCTCAAAGGAAACACGAAACTGATGAATACACTGCGCAGCGCGATTGATGCGGCCGCCGATGATGATGGCTGGGCCGCGCTCGACCGGGTCGGCGCCTACATTTCCAATCAGGGACCATTCGATCACCGCACCTACGGCTTCGGCAAGCTGAGCGATCTCTTCCTCGCGATCGATTCCTTCGAAATGGACAAATCAAAGTCTGGAAACCGGACCGTCTACCGGGTGAGACGTAAATAGGAGGGGTTCGCCCCCGTAAGAGGCCGAAAGAGATTCTCGGATAATTCGAGACAGAACGCGAAAACTGGAGTATCAGTTGCGCGGTTCAAGACTTGGCTAAATCAAGATCTGGAGTATTGCCAAGTACAACATCACTGAAAAGGTGATCTGCAACCCGCTGATCGGGGACAGTCTATGGAGACAATGCCACGCGCTCGAGCCACCCGATTATTATGAAAATGTATGTGGGCAATTTGTCCTTCGACACAACCAAAGAAGACCTCGAAGACGTCTTCGGCCAGCATGGAACCGTCACCGACGTCCATGTTCCTCAAGATCGCGAAACAGGACGCCCCCGCGGGTTTGCGTTCGTTACCATGGACTCCAAAGGAGCCATGGATTCCGCAATCGAAGCACTCGACGGCCAGGACCTTGGCGGTCGCTCCATTAAGGTGAACGAAGCACGTCCCCGCGAAGATCGTGGTGGTGGCGGAGGTGGCGGCCGCGGTCGCTACTAGTCGATCGCGCTTGACGCTTTCAAACCAAATGAGCGGAACTCCTCGCGGGGTTTCGCTTTTTTTGTGTCCCTGCAGCCGGTTCAGGTAGGGAATGACGTAGGGATTATCTGCTTCCTGAAACCGCCTGAGCTCCTAGACTCATCATTCAACCGTCCTGAGTCGTCGGCTCCATCCTCTTGCTTCATGAAAAATCTCACCCCTTTTCTCATCCTCTTTTTTTCTTTCGTCTTTTCAGCCGGAGCGGCGGATAAACCTAACATTCTGTTAATTCTTTCGGATGACCTTGGATTCTCCGATCTCGGCTGTTATGGCGGAGAGATCCAAACCCCGCATCTCGATTCCATTGCCGCAAATGGGTTGAAGTTCACCCAGTTCTACAACACGGCGCGCTGCTGGCCGACGCGGGGGGCATTGCTGACGGGCTTCTACGCCCAGCAGATTCGGCGGGACAGCGTGCCGGGCATTCCCTCCGGCGGAGGAAACCGGGGCATTCGCCCTGACTGGGCCGTCCTTCTTCCACGCCTGCTTGAGCCGGCCGGCTATCGCTCCTACCACACCGGAAAATGGCATATCGACGGGATGCCTCTCGAAAACGGCTTTCATCACTCCTATCTCTTGAAAGATCAGGGAAGATTCTTCAATCCGAAGGTTCACTACAAGGATGACGTCAAACTTCCCCCGGTGGAAAAAGGGACCGGCTACTACGCAACGGTCGCCCTCGCCGATCATGTCATCGAAGTCCTCGAAGACCACAGAGAGGACCATAGCGATGCTCCGTTCTTCCACTACCTCGCCTTTGCTGCGCCGCACTTTCCTTTGCACGCACTTCCGGAGGACATTGCGCTCTACGAGGACACCTATGATGTCGGGTGGGATGTGATCCGGCAGCGCCGCTGGAAGAAGATGCAGGAAACCGGCCTCCTCAATCCCGCCGCCAACCAACTTTCCCGGGTCGAACGGGATCTGGGTCCACCCTATCATTTCCCTGAGGCATTCGAAATCCTCGGTGAGGGCGAGGTGAACAGACCTGTTCCCTGGAGCAGCCTGACCGAAGTGCAAAAGGAGTTTCAAAGCACGAAGATGGCGATTCATGCCGCGATGATTCATCGCATGGATATCGAGATTGGACGCGTCTTCGCAAAGATCAAAGCCATGGGGGAATGGGAGAACACGATCGTCATGTTTCTCTCTGACAACGGAGCCAGTGCCGAAATCATGGTGCGGGACGACGGGCACGATCCGGGCCTCCCCATGGGAGCCGCCGATACCTATCTCTGTCTCGGCCCCGGTTGGTCAACAACGAGCAACACACCTTTCCGGCGACACAAAACCTGGACTCACGAAGGGGGCATTGCGACTCCGCTCGTCGTTTCATGGCCGGATGGCATCGAGGCGCGAGGTGAGACCAGGAGGGAACCCGGCCATGTCATCGATGTAGTCCCCACCATTCTCGAACTGGCCGGAGCGGCACCCCATCCCGAAGCGCCTGACCCGCCGGGGAAGAGCATGGTGCCACTCTTCCGCGAAGATCACACCGTCTCTCATGAATCCATCTGGTGGTTCCACGACGGGCACAAAGCAATCCGCAAAGGTGACTGGAAGGCCGTTGCCCCGATTGCAGAGCCCTGGGAACTCTACGACCTTTCCGTTGATCGCAACGAATCGACGGATCTCGCGATTGTCCACGCCGCGAAGCTCAACGAATTGATCGCTGCATGGGAACGCCTCATGGCAGAGCACACCGCAACCGCATCCGCTGATCTTGATCCGGTTCGGCTGCAGAAGGTCGACCCGGCTCAGCCGGCGCGGATGAGCGCTGCTCAGGAACTGGCCCGCCCGAAGCGAACCCAGGTTCTTCTGAACGGAGAATCATTTCTTCTGCAGGGTCGCCACGCCTTCATCATGACCCCCGGGGAGGCTGTCGAAGGAGACTCCAAGCCATGGATCTTTTACGGTCCTACGTTGAAAAATACGCCGGACCAAGCGGAGAGTTGGATGCACCGGCAATTTATCGATGCCGGGATCGCCGTCGCCGGGATTGATGTCGGGGAGGCCTATGGGAGCCCCTACGCCTTTCCTTTTTTTGAAGCCCTCCATGCCGAGATGGTGAAGCGCGGCTACTCGGAAAAGCCGGCACTTCTCGGAAGGAGCCGGGGCGGACTCTGGGCAGGCAGCTGGGCGATTGAGCATCCGGAACGCGTCGCCGGTCTTGGCGGGATCTACCCGGTCTACGACTTCACGACGTACCCCGGAGTGAAAAAGGCGGCCCCCATGTATGGCCTCACGGAAGCGGCGCTCATCGAAAAGGAAGCGGACTACAATCCGATCCGGAAAGCAGCGGTATTGGCAAAGGCGGGAATCCCTGTCCACATCATTCACGGCACAGATGACAAGGTCGTGCCTCTCGCGGAAAATTCGGCAACCCTCGAAGCAATCTACGGGGAGAACGGCGCCGGCAAGCTGATCGAAGTCGTGAAAGCCGGGGGACAGGGCCACAGCTTCTGGGAGGGCTTCTTCACCCACCAGCCGCTTGTCGATTTTTTAATCGAGTCGGCACGCCGTGGAAGCGGGCAATGATCCACGATGACGCGATGGACGGATGCGGTCGCGCCTGACTACAAACGGGAATGCGATATCTTGTTCCTTTTCTCGTCGTGCTTGGCGTGACACCCCTCCGCGCAGAAGAGCCCCCCACCCCCACGGTTCACGTTGAAAATGTCCGGCGTGCCTTTCACAACGGTGAGCACAATGCCTTCACCGATCTGATTCGCTGGCAGGGAAAAATCTGGCTCACCTTTCGCAGCTGTCCCGACGGACACATGGTCCACCCCACCTCGTCCATTCTCATTCTCTCGAGTAGCGACGAGGGTAAATCGTGGAACGAAGAGCACCGCTTTTCGGTGAAACGACGCGATGTCCGCGATCCCCATTTTCTTATCTTTCAGGAAAAGCTTTTCATCTACACCGGGACGTGGTGGACCGGCAACGACACCCTTCCCCGTGACGAATACAACCTGAACCGCCACCTTGGCTACGCCGTCTATTCCGCCGACGGAAAAACCTGGTCCGAACCGACTCAACTCGAGGGCACTTACGGTCACTACATCTGGCGCGCCGCGACCCACGACGGAAAGGCCTATCTCTGCGGACGACGAAAGCAGGCCTACTCCGAACAGGAAGGAGATCCCCATCCCGACCGGATCGTCCAGTCTGCGATGCTCCAGAGTGATGATGGTCTCGTGTGGAAATTTCACTCCCTCTTTCAACCGGACCGGGGGGACGAAACCGCCTTTCTTTTCGAAGAGGACGGGGAGCTCCTCGCCGTGAGCCGAAGCGGTTCGGCACCGGCCCAACTCGTGCGCTCAAGTCCTCCCTGGAAGGAAATGACGCGAGTCGATTTCCCGGACTACATTGGGGGCCCCCTTCTCGCGAAGTGGGGAGAGCGATACCTTGTCGGCGGTCGACGCAGCACCGGTAACGGTCCCAAAACCGCTCTCTACTGGCTCGAAGATGAAACCCTCTCCCAATTCGCCACCCTCCCGAGCGGCGGAGATAACTCCTACCCCGGTTTCGTCGAACTCAAGAACGGCAGGGGCCTGATCTCCTGGTACTCCAGTCACGAGAACGACAACAAGGGCAATGAGATCACCGCAATCTACCTGGCAGAACTGAAACTGGACGAATAATTCGTGAATCAGGAAAAGCCTCCACTGATCACGTCTTTGACCCTGGCACTGGATTCCGCTATCTTCCTCTTATGAAAAACCTCATTCTCCCGGGGGCGATTGCCTCACTCCTCGTCGCCTTCGTTCTTTGCGGACAGGCCGACGAAGCAAAAAAAGAAAAGGAAACAATCATTGAAGTGATGGAAAAATCTCCCGAGCAGCCCAAGGCTCCCGTCAGGAAAACGGAGGAGGAGTGGAAAAAAGAACTGACTCCGGAGCAATATCGCATCCTCCGCGAGGACGGAACGGAGCGCGCCAACGGAAAGGTCTACGAGGAGTTCAAAAAACAGGGTGCCGGCACCTACTACTGCGCCGGCTGCAATGCCGAACTCTTCACCTCCAACGAGAAGTTCGACTCTCACTGCGGCTGGCCCTCATTCTACGATCCCGCCAAAGCGAAAAACGTGAAGTACGAGACCGACTACCTTCTCGGCTACGCACGAACCGAAGTGAGCTGCAAAATCTGCGAGGGGCACCTCGGCCACGTCTTCGAAGGAGAGGGATTCGAAACCCCGACCGACAAGCGCTACTGCATCAACGGAACAGTCTTGAAATTCGTTCCGGCGGAAAAAGAAGCGCCAAAGCAGGAGAAGGCGGAGTAGCGGGTCGCAGGGATACTCACTCGGGGTCAGATCAAAAGCCCCCCTGCGAGGGCAGCGGTGCTCCCCCGGATTCCGCTTCGCAAGCGGTTTCAGTTAAATACGGAATCGATCCAGGCATCATACTTCGCATCCTGGCGGGCGGAGTAATCCTCCCATCGACGGTCCCACTTCTCCTCCCGAAGGCGGGCCTTTTCGATTTTCTCATACATCTTCTCGTCCTGAACTTCGATCGTATTCTCCAGCTTGGCAGGATCTGGCGTCGCACATGAAGTGAACAAGAGAGCCAGCCCGGGAAGAATTGCATAGAATTTCATGGGCTCATTCTGGCCATGGACTCGCAGAAATCAATCTCTTGTTCGACGGGATGAAGAGGCCCCTGCCCTGAAGCCCCCCGTCATCACAGCTGAGTTCGAAGGTGGCAGAACCTACCAAAACCAGTGATCAATGCAGCCGTTCCGTAGGTCTGTCCCTCTATTGCTCTGGAGGTCTGTCCCTCTATTGCTTACCAAAACCAGTGATCAATGCAGCCATTCTGTAGGTCTGTCCCTCTATTGCTTACCAAAGACAGTGATCGGTGCAGCC
>JARGOP010000073.1 GCA_029233965.1 Verrucomicrobiales bacterium
TTCCACTGCGGTGGACTCGACCTTTCACCCCACACAATTTAGAGGAGAACCAAAACAAGAAGTGGATGACTGTCCCGCAGCGCAAGCTGCGGGACAGTTTTCGCGTGCCGATGGAGAGGAGGTGAATGGAAAGGATTACAAAGCGATGGAGACTTTGTAGTCTCCTGAAGGTAGTTTCGGTGTAGCTTTCCCCCTTGATGAACAGACTTCCTGCTTTGCCGGCCGATCACCGCCGCGACCAACTTGTCAGTGCTGTAAAAGACAATCTGGCCCTTCTCTTCGGTGCCGTGGCGATCGCCTGGGGACTCGAGATTTTTGATACCCTCCTCTTCGGGTTTCTGGATCGTTTCGGAATTCAACCGCGATCACTTTCCGGCCTGCCGGGGATCGCGACCTCACCCTTTCTTCACCTTGGATTCGGCCATCTTCTCTCCAACACGCTGCCGTTTCTGGTTCTCGGTGGCGTTGTTCTCATTGGGGGACGTAAAGTTTTCCTCACCGCGACCCTGTTTATCCTTTCAGTAGGCGGCATGGCTCTCTGGACGCTGGGACCTGCGGCGACGAATCACGTCGGAGCGAGCGGTCTGATTTTCGGCTACCTGGGGTTTCTCCTCGCCCGCGGCCTCGTCGAGAAGTCGGCCTTCTGGATCATCGTTTCGATCGTCACGCTGGTTCTTTACGGGGGAATGCTGAATGGCGTCCTCCCGGGACAGCCCGGAATTTCCTGGCAGGGCCACCTTTTCGGTTTTTTCGCAGGACTCCTCGCCGCACGAGTCATGTTCACGCGGGAAAAACCTCTCCCCGGGTGACTCAGGATTCCGTGTCTATTCCTTTCAATTTCCGGAAGCGGAGCACTTTCATGCTGCAGAGAACTATCTAGGATTCATACTCACGGATCGCGGCCAGAAAAGGCTCGAGATACTTCTCGGCCTTGGTCGGGCCGACGCCGCGGATTCTCAGGGCTGCTTCTTCGGTGGTCGGGCGAAGGCGGGTGAAAAACTCGAGGATCTGGTTGCTGAAAATCACATAGGAGGGCACACCACCCGCTTCTTTTGCCATGGTGGAACGAATCTCCCGAAGCTTGTCGTAGAGTTCCTGGTCAAAGGTGAGGTTGCTCAAATCCGCCTGACTGCCGGAGGCCTTCTCCACCGCGGCAAGGTGCTCGCGGTCGGGCCAGGAAAGACTGAAATTCCGGTCGCCTTTCATCACTTCAGTGCCGCGACGGGTGATCGCGAGAAGCGGGTAGGGTGTCTTCCGGATCGCGACGAGTCCGGCCTTCTCCATTTCGGAAAGAAGGGCGAAAACGTAGGCTGACCCTTCCTTCTTCAAGAGGCCGTAGGTGCTCAGCTCATTGAGCCGGGCTGCACTGAGATCGGCTGATTTGCTGCCGGTTAACATCTGCACAATTTTCCCTTTCCCGATGCGGGGCTCCCATTCCCCGTTGCCGGCTTTGCCACAGGTTCTCGCCACCCCGGAAAGGGCTTTCCGCACAATCTCGAATTCCTCGTCATTCGGCGCGCGACCGACCCGGGAGGTGTTGTCGCTGCAACAGTCGCAGGATCCGCAGGGCGTCGAATTGGATTCGCCGAAATATTCGAGAATCCACTGCTGGCGGCAGGTCTGGTGGTCGTAGCAAAACTTCACGACCCCATCGAGTTTCGAACGGTCGCGCCGGTTTTTCTCTTCCAGTGCTTCCTGATCGATTTCGAGATCGGTGTCTTTCAGTTCCGGATTTCGGAGGCGTGTCCCTCGTGCCCGTTCTCCCGAAACTTCATAGCGTTCGAGGTAGCCCGCGCGAACGAGATGACTCAGGGCACTGCCGACCTGCATCGTGTTTTTCACATTCAGCATTTCCGAAAGCTCGCGAATCGGAACGGTGACCCCCTCGTTCGCGCTGCCGCACAGTTTTCGGACGAGGGCGTAGGTATCGAGAATGACATCGGCCCCCGGGTTGTTTCCATCGATGAAAAATTCCTGCGTCCGGGTGTCGGCGTAATTGAAGAGGAGTTCGCAGGCCGAGGGCTCGCCATCGCGACCGGCGCGGCCTGCTTCCTGATAGTAGGCCTCGATGCTGCCGGGGACGTCGAAGTGGGCCACAAAGCGAACATCAGGACGATCAATCCCCATGCCGAAGGCGTTCGTCGCCACCGCGACATCATAGCTGCGATCAAGGAAGACATTCTGGGCCCATTCCCGGTCCTTGTCCTCCATGCCGCCATGATAGGCGATCAATTTGACGCCCATTCCGGAGAGCGAAGCGCTGACTTCTTCGACCCGTTTGCGTGTTGCACAATAGACGATGCCGGTACGGTGCGTTTCGACGAGGTCCTTGAGCCGATTATATTTTTCCCGATGCCCTTCGCAGTGAATCACGCTGAGACTGAGATTCGGACGCTCGAAACCACTGATGGAGACGAAAGGCTCCCGCAGCTTCAGAACCTTGAGAATATCCTCTTGCACCTCCGGCGTCGCCGTCGCCGTGAAGGCGGCCGTCTGCGGGTAGTCGAGTTCGGCGACTGCTTCGGAAAGACGCAGGTAATCGGGTCGGAAATCGTGTCCCCACTGACTGAGGCAGTGCGCTTCATCAACCGCGAAAAGTGCGATGGGAACCTGCTTCAAGGCACGGATAAACTGGCTGCTCCGAAATCGTTCCGGGGCGACGTAAACCAGCTTGTACTGGCCGTTGGCAAGGGCATCGAGCCGCTCCGACTGCTCTGCCGGTGTCAGCGTGCTGTTGATCATCGTGGCCGGAATCCCTTTGCGCTGGAGGCCGTCGACCTGGTCTTTCATCAGGGCAATGAGCGGGCTGACCACGATCGTGACGCCCTCCATGACCATGGCCGGAAGCTGATAACAAAGTGACTTTCCGCCGCCGGTCGGCATCACCGCGAGGGTGTCCTGACCGGAAAGAAGGGCGGAGACGACTTCATCCTGACCGTTGAGAAATTCCCTGAAGCCGAAGTGCTGCTCCAGCGCTTCGAGAGGATCGCGAATCAGTTTGGAGTCGGCGGTGAGAGGATTCATGGGAGGCAACAAGTGTTACTATGAACAATTTTTTTCATTCTGCATCCTCAAAACCGCCGGAAAAACCGCTTTCTTCAAAGAAAGGATGAGGCTACTCCATGAAGCATGGAAGAACTTCGTATCGCGATCCTCGGGCACCGCTTCATGGGGCGGGCTCACTCGAATGGCTGGAGCCAGACGACCCGCTTCTTTGATCCACCCTATCGTCCCGTTCTGCAAGTCGCTTGCGGCCGCGATGCCGAAGACCTGCAGGCCTTTGCGGATCGCTGGGGCTGGGCGGAGATCGAAACGGATTGGAAAAAGGCGGTCGAGCGGGATGACATTGATGTCGTCGATATTTCGCTGCCGACTCATCTGCATGCCGAGCCGGCGATTGCGGCGGCGGAGGCCGGGAAACATATTTTCTGCGAAAAGCCGGGCTGCCGGAACTCGGAGGAGGCGAGAGCGATGCTGGCGGCCGCAGAGAAGGCAGGGGTGACGCACTACATCAATCACAACTACCGGCGATGCCCCGCCGTGGCCCTGGCGAAAAAAATGATCGATGAAGGTGAAATTGGCGAGATCCGTCATTGGCGCGGGGCGTATCAGCAAAGCTGGTTGAACAATCCGGATCACCCGCTCGACTGGAAGCTCCGTACCGAGACCGCCGCCGCCGGGCCGCTCTGGGACCTGGGCTCTCATGCGGTTGATCTCGCTCACTACCTCGTCGGGGATTTCGCCTTTCTGACCTGTCACGGGAAGCAGTTCATCAAAGAACGTCCGCTCGCTTCCGATCCGTCGCAGACCGGTGAAGTCGAGGTCGAATGTGTCGCCAACCTCATGGGTGAGTTCAAAAACGGCGCGGTGGCCACGATCGAAACGACCCGCTACGCGACGGGACGTCGCAACCGTCACACGTTTGAGATTTACGGAACGAAAGGGGCCATCACCTGGGACATGGAAGACATGAACCGGCTCAAGTTTTACAGCGAAAGCGACCCGGATCACCTCAAGGGGTTTCGGGATATTCTCGTGACCGAGCGATGCCACGAGTATGCCAATGCGTGGTGGCCTCCCGGGCACATCATTGGCTACGAGCACAGTTTCGCGCATGCCGCGGTTGATTTCATGCAGGCCGTCAAGGATGGCACGGGGATCAAACCGGACTTCAGTGACGGGGTGAAGATCATCGAAGTGCTCGAGGCGGCGCTCCGTTCGATGGAGGGCGCAGGAAGAGTCGATCTGTGATACCGTTCGAGGTTCGGTGCGATGACATTCCTGCTCATGCGACCGGACTCTAAAAAAATTGAATGAAAGTCATTGGTTGTCAGTGGGATCTCGCCTGGGAAGATCCGGAATCGAATTATGCCCGGGTTGAAGAATTACTGGCCCCGGTGGAGCGGGCGGATCTCATCGTTCTACCCGAGATGTTCAGTTCCGGCTTCAGTATGAACGTGGAGCGGATCGCTGAGTTTACGCCCTCGCGGAGCGAAGAGTTTCTGAAGTTGATCGCTTCGCAGAAAGACAGTGCGGTCATCGGTGGGCTCGTCCGTCATGAGGAGGGGGAAAAGGGAAGCAACGAGCTGATTGCCTTTGATCCGCCGGGTTCTGAACTGGGCCGTTATCGGAAGAACCGGACTTTCCGCTACACCGGCGAGTCTGAGTTCTACGAAAACGGCACGGAACTTTCCCTGTGGCAATGGCAGGACTGGAATGTCGCCCCCCTGATCTGCTATGACCTGCGCTTTCCCGAATTGTTCAGGAAAGCGACCGCAAAAGGCGCTGAGGTGCTCGTCGTGATCGCAAGTTGGCCGACGGTCCGGGTGGAGCAGTGGATCACCCTCCTGCGTGCCCGTGCCATCGAAAACCTCGCTTACGTCGTCGGGGTGAATCGCTGCGGCAGCGATCCGAATGTCGATTATCCGGGACGAAGCGTGATCATCGATCCGTGGGGAGTGATCGTCGCCGATGCAGGGGGCGGGGACGGACTTGTTGAGGCGGAGATTGATCTCGAGAAGGTCCGCTCCTGGCGCGACGAATTTCCGGCGCTGCAGGATATGGAGATCAGTTAGGGCGACGATGAGAGGGGGGCTTCTGATCTGTATTCTTTCGCTTGCTTCCGGTGGGCTCGCGGCAGAGCGGAATCCATTGAGCATGACACTCAGGCCCGGGGATCCTTCGCTGGAACAGCTCAACGTGCCACGTTTGCATGAGGAGATCGCGGAAGAGGAATTGAGTGGTGACGGGCTTCTTCTGGAACCGGAGACGGGCCGGTATCACTGGACCTCGGACGGCTCCTTTCGACTTCGTGTCGAGGTGGATGCGACGCGGTTTGAACACGGGATTTTCACGGTTTGGAACTGGGAGAACAAAGCCGTACAGCAGCGCCGCATGGTTGCCGGGGAACCCGGGGTGATCGAGATCGAGGTGGCCGGGTTTGGCAGTTATCTCCTCACTCTCGACGGATACAGTGACGGGGGCTACGGACGTCGTCTCATTCGCAATATCGCTGTGACCCGCGATCTGAACCCGGCACGGGAGACGTGGAAAACGGACGAGTTTTTTCTTGGGATCTGCACCTTCCCGGGACGCTACCACTGGACTCCGGGAGGAATGCCGACACTGCCCGCAGGATTGAGCGAAGGCGGGGCGAGAGAGCTGGAGGCGGAACTCATGGCGCGGCTCGGATTTCAAGTGGTCCGTGTCGATGAGTCGCTGGAGATGGGGCGGCGTGAAGGAACCGGCGGGGACGAATACATCTTCGACACAAAGCGGATGGATGCTGCGGTCGAAGCCTACACGTCCCGTGGCTTCCAACTGGGGTTGCAGATCATGAATGCTGCCGACTGGGCCGTGCTTGAAAAATATGCCGGAGTGAAAGAGCATCGCTGGCGCTATCCCCACGAAGAAGCGGCGCAGCGGGCCTACATTCAGGCTCTGTTAGAGCGCTACGGTGAGTGGGCCCGCTTCGTTCAGGTGTTCAACGAGCCTGATCAGGTGGAGTTCTGGGCCGGAACCCCGGATGAGTTTGTGGATCAGTTTCGATTTTCCAGAGATCAGGTTCGACAGGATCTCCCGGACGTCCCCGTCGCGAACGGGGGGTATGCCTTTGTGGATGCTGAAAAGACGAAGTATTTCATCGAGCACCTTCACGACCTCGTCGACCTCCCCGCGTATCATGCTCACGGAGAACTGTCCGGGATGATCAAAAATTGTGAGCGGCTCAAGCAGCAGTACTGCAGCGTTGGCATCGAATCGGCACAGTGGGTCAATACGGAAACCGGCTTCGATGCCTGGCGACTCGATCAGGAGCGACGTCAGGCGCAGGCGGTCACCCAGAAAGTGCTCTACGGATGGGCGAACGATCATGCCGGCGTGATGCTGTTTTGCGGGCGCATGACACGCGGACCGGGACGCGACGGGCGCGATCTTGGTCTCGTCGATTATCAGTTCTGCCCGAGGTTCGCCTATGGTGCGGTCGCGGGACTGGTCTCGGTGCTGTCCGGGGCGAGCTATGCATCGACCCTGATCGAGGGCGAGGGGATCTTTGCTCACGAATTCATTCTCGGCGAGGACCGGATTGTCAGTGCGTTTTCCTTGACGGACAAAGGACAGCTCGCTTTCGAAAGTGACGCTGTCGCAGTTGCCGTTTTCGATGCGATGGGGAACGAAGTGAATCGCCGTGATGGTGGTGGCGGCGAACTCGAGCTTGATGGATATCCCCGATACCTGTTGTTTCGGAATGCTTCCCGGGTCGGCCTTCGATAGTGTGCAGACTGAGTGTAAGATCCTGATTCGGGGAAGGCTTCTTCCCATGGTGAACAGCCCGCATTGAGTGACTCGATCAGATCGGGATGACAACCTCCCCGGAAAGTCCTGAATAACCTTTGGAGCGAAGCTCCGGATGAGAGTTCGGGGATTTTTTCAGGTCAGAATTTCATCCACGACGCGGCCGTAAACATCGGTGAGCCGGAAATCGCGTCCGCCATGGAAATAGGTCAGGGCTTCGTGATCAATGCCCATGAGGTGGAGAAGCGTTGCGTGAAAATCGTGGATATCGACTTTGTCCTTCACCGCATAGTAGCCGAAGTCGTCGGTCATCCCGTGGTGATAGCCGGGCTTCACTCCGGCGCCGGCGAACCAGGTCGTAAATCCGTGAGGGTTGTGGTCTCGACCGTTCTGGTGGCGACCGGTGATTCCATCGAAAAACTCGAACGTGGGGGTGCGACCGAATTCGCTGCCGCAGATGACGAGGGTGTCGTCTAACAAACCTCTCACCTTGAGATCGTCGAGCAGGGCCGCGATCGGCTTGTCGACGGCGTGGGCATTGCCGCGATGACCTTTCTCCAATTCTGAATGCTGGTCCCAGAGATTGCCGTAGCGGGGCGTCGCATGATTCACGGTGATGTAGCGAACTCCCGATTCCGCAAAACGGCGGGCGAGGAGAAGCGCGCGTCCGAACTCGTCGGTGTGATCTTCGCCGATCCCGTAAAGCGTGCGGGTCGCCTCCGATTCATTCTCGATGTCGAGCAGGTCCGGGGCCTCAGTTTGCATGCGGAAGGCGAGTTCCATTTCGTCGAGGGCGGCTTCCTCGCGGCCCGCCGAATTGATCTGGCGAATGAAATCAAGATGCCGTTCCTGCTCTTCGAACTGAGGCTTGAGATTGTCCCAGGCGAGATCGGGTTTCTTTTTGTCGGGACGATCGATTGAGGTGCCGCCGTATTTGCCGGGAAGAAAGCCGGTGGGGCGGTTCGGGTCACTCGGCGTGATGTCGATATAGGAAGGCAGGTTGTCATTCATCGAACCGAGCCCGTAGACCAACCAGCTGCCCAGGGTGGGGCGGACTTCAATGGGAACGCCGGTGTGGAGAACCCGTTTCGCGGTGACGTGGTCATTGCTCGTGTGGTTTAGCGAATGAATGAAACAAAGGTCGTCGATGTGGCGCGAATTCACTTCCGGAAAGAGCTCGCTCGCATAGGTCCCGCTCTCGCCCCAGGGCTGCCATTGGAACGGGGAGGGGATCACCGTCCCCTGCTTCGCAAAGGTGAAACTGGGCGGAGTGATCGATTCGGGGAGCGGTTGTCCCGCGTATTTTTCCAGCGCCGGTTTGTGGTCGTAGGAATCAATCTGGGAAAGGCCGCCCTCAAGAAAGAGGTAAATGATGCGCTTGGCTTTCGCTTCGTGATTCAGCGTGAGAAGCGAACCGCTGCCTGCATGAGACACCCCCGACCTCGCCATGAGATCGGCCGCCGCGACAGAGCCGAGGCCGAGAAAACTTTTTCTCAACCAGTCGCGTCGTGTCAGGATTCTGTGAGGGCAATCACTCAAGGTGGCTGAAGGGTTTTGACGAAAAGAGACCGAGGCAGGCGCGGGTCCAGGCCTCGCCGGCCGAAATATTTTGGTGGGTTTGTAAGTCTTCGGTGTAGCTGAGGAGGGCGGCTTCGGTTTGACCGTTGATCGGCATCCCCATGATTCGTTGATACGCTGCGGAGGCGCGATCCGTGTCGGTCTCATGCTCCGCAATCACTGACTCAGCGAGTTTTTCGGCGTAGTAGCGGGGGAGGGGGTTGTTCAGCCACCAGAGCGACTGGGCGGCGGTGAGGCTTTCATCGCGGTCATGCATGGGGCGGCCGGATTCATCGAATCCGAAGAGCGGAAACATCTTCCGGATTTCAAGGCCGAGCCCCATCGGGGAGCGGGACGAGGTGAGAATGTAAAGGGCGCGATCTTTGGATAGGTTCGTTTCAAGCGGTTCACCAATGGGCTGGCGGGCGGCTTTGCCAATGCTGGAGATCATGCTGTCGTAGATGGCCTCCACTTCGAGCCTCCGGACCGGATAGCGGGAGAGGAGTCTGCCGTCGGGATCAAGTTCGCGATTCTCCGCCGTCTCGCGGGAGGAGGCGCGGTAGGTTTCTGAGTTCATGATGAGCCGGTGCAGGTGCTTGATCGACCATCCGCTTTCAATAAATTCGGCGGCGAGCCAGTCGAGCAAATCCGGGTGCGTCGGGCCGCTGCTCTGCTTTCCGAAGTCATCGGTCGTGCGAACGATGCCCGTGCCAAAGTGCCAGTGCCAGATCCGGTTGGCCATGACACGGGCGGTGAGGGGATGATCCGGATGAGTGAGCCAGTTCGCGAGTTCGACGCGTCCGCTTTGATTTTCCGGGACGGGGAAAGAGGCTTCAATGAGTTGATCGGCGAGGCTCGGAACGGCGCGGGGAACGGGAGGGCCTTCGGTCTGATAGGTGTCACCACCGGGGTGGACCGGCAGCGAAACCATTTCGGTTGCGTTGCGAACTCCGAGCGTTACCCCGGGAGACTCGATAGAATCCCGGGCCGTCTGAACTTTCTCCTTGAGCGCAAGGATAGGCTTCTTTTCTGTTTCCGTCAGGTAAGCCGGGATCTCCGCGAGGGAGGGCTCCCCGATCCGGCGCATCCAGGTCGGATCGGATCGCTTGAGAATGCCCCGGACGATTTTGAAGGAATCGAGAACCGGAAACGGCTCGTGAGGATTCACCTTGAGGCGGATGTGAAGAGAGCCGTCATCGAGGTTGGTGAGCGGGACCGGTTCCCACGCAAGAAAGTCCGGGCCGGACCCGAAAGTGGGTGCGCCGAGGATGCGTTCGGGCTCATCTTTGAGATCGAGTTCGAGGATGACCGGCGCTGAGACCGGTGATGCGTAGCGCACAAGGAGAGTGTAGTCGCCCGGTTCGGGAATGATGACCCGGTATTTCACCCAGCGATCAATCGCCTTCCGGGTTTCAATGACTTCACCTTCTCCGATCGCAGTGGTCTTGAGGTTTTTATGACCGTCGAAGTCCTCCGCTTCAAAGGCGAGGATTTCTCCATCGACCTTGCCGGGAGCGGGGAAGGTTTCCCGGGGCCGGACGGTGTTCTTTCGGAGAATCACGAGTTCTTTCTGCAACTCGCTTATGAGTTCCGGGACTTGTTTTTTTTGTCTCGTGACATCTTCTATTTCCTCCGGGGAAGCCAGCGGAATGAGCATCCGGGGTCTCCCGTCTTTCCATTCCTCAGCGAATTTACTCGTGATCTCAGTGCTCCGGAAGATGCCTGCCATCGCATAGTAGTCCCGCGTCGGGATCGGGTCATACTTGTGGTCGTGGCAGCGGGCGCAGGAGAAATCCATTGCGAGAAAAGCGCGCGTCGTCGCTGAAATCTGCTCGTCGACGATGTCGAGACGGAGCTTGTTCGGGTCCGTGCACTCTTCGAACCACTGGCCGATTGAGAGAAAGGCCGGACCGGTAATGCGGTCAAAGTAGGCCTGTTCTGTTTCATACGGCTCCCCGAGAAGATCTCCGGCGAGCTGCTCGGCGATGAAGCGGTCGAAGGGCTTATCGGCGTTGAAGCTGCGGACCACGTAGTCGCGATAGGGGGCGGCGAGATCGATTTCGTCGACTCCCGGCACTTTGATCGTCCCCTGTACGTAGCGCGCGACATCGAGCCAGTGGCGCCCCCAGCGTTCTCCGTAGTGGGGCGAATCGAGAAGACGGTCAATGAGCTTTGACCAGGCCTCCTCTGAACTGTCCGCTCCAAAAGCGTCGATTTCCTCCGGGGTCGGAGGGAGTCCTGTCAGGTCAATCGTTGCCCGGCGGAGCAGGGTGAAACGGTCTCCCGGCGGGTTTTGCGTGAGGCCTGCGTCGGCGAGACCCTGTTGAATGAAATGGTCAACAGGGTTCGCTCCTGTCGGGATGTCCTTTTTCTCAATCGCCCGCAGTGACCAGTGGTCCTCAGCTTGTAGGGATCCCCCGGACACGACGAGAAGCGCCAGAACGAGCAAGAATTGCTTTCTGAATCGAAAAATGGGGGGATGTCCGGTCGGAGTCACTTGATTTAAGAGGGGTATGCAATCAATCTTTCACGCGATGCTGGACCCTGACGGGATTAGACCAACGGGCTAGATGATGGTTCATTATCTACGATTTTGGGCTCTGAATCGTTATAAATACGAGCATCTTCACTTTTTTAGACATGGCTTCCTCCTACCAACTCCCTCGCGTTAATCCCTGCTTTGTGACTCATAACCTCGCTCTGGGCGGGGCACAAACTGCGGTCTTGCGTTACCTCAGCGCACTTCCCGAGTGGGTTCGCGAGCGCACGACCCTGTATTCCCAGTCCGATGACATGCCTTTGCTTGAGACTGCGGAGCAAAGCGGTTTCAGTTGCGGCAGCGTGACGCGGGAGGCTCCGGTCGATCCTTCCTCCTGGTTCTTGAGTTACGGAGATCTCTCCGGTCTTCCGCAGCGTCCGACTTCGCTGGTTCTGCACTCGTGGGACGATGCCGGCTGGCGTTTCATCAATCGTGCCTACGACGACCTTCACGGGATGACTGTTGCCGGTGTCTCGCAAAAGGTGCTCGATCGTTATGCGGGATGGGCGAGGGAAAGGAATCACCGCATCGTCGGTGTCGTGACGCCTCCGGTTTCCGAGTTCACTTCGGCCAAGGGAAAATTTGATCCGAAAGGACGTATCGTGGTCGGCTGGATGGGACGACCTCTTGAGTCCAAGGGACTCATGACGCTCCCGTATCTTCTCGAAGCGGAGCCTCGCATGGTGATCCGGGCCTGGACCGGCGCGGACACGGCCGGTCTCGAATACACCCAGCGAACTCAGGCCGAAGCACTCGCGAAAGTGAAGGCGCTCGCCGAGAAGCTCGGGGTTTCGGATCGACTCGATATCCGTCCGCTCGACTTCAATCCTTTCAATTACCGCCATCGCCTCGATGGCTGCCATGTTCTCCTCGGGAACAGCGAGAAGGAGGGATTTCTCCTCACCGCGGCGGAAGCTCTCAGTTGCGGTATTCCGGTCGTGGTCACGAAGAGCTGCGGAATCGCGGATTTCATTCAGAACGGCCGCAACGGCTACCTCATCGACTGGAATTCGAATCCGAAGAAACTCGCGAAGGCGGCGGGCCGGGCGTTGCTGAAGGCGGCGACCCTTTCGAGTGTCGATTGTTTGGCCTCTGCCGCCGACCTTTCGCTCGGAGCCAACTATGCCGAAGCGCACCGCGACATCCTTGCGGAAATGACCGGCACTTCGCTGAATCATCCCGAGGCACGGGTCACGATCGGTCTGCGAATTCACAAGGGCACTGACGTTTCAAAGCTCGATGACGCTGTTTGCAGCCTTGTTTCCCAGACTTACAAGCGTTTCAAAGTGAAGCTTCTCGTCGACGGACCATGGTCCTTTGCTGAGCCGCTCGCGAAGCGCTACGGACTTCCGCTGATCTGCACCGGCCTTGAGCCCGACATCGAGCACTGCAGCTGGCTCCACCGTCAGGCTGTCGCGGAATGCGACACCGAGTTTTACAAGCCGCTGGACTATGATGATCAGATCATGCCGACTTACCTGGAGCGCGCCGTTCACATGATCGAGCAGAAGAAAGCGGACGTATACGGCTGCCTTCTCCTCACGCATGAGAACGGGGAAATCACGCCTCGTCTCCACTGGCCCAACAAGGGAGTTGAGACCATGTTCACGGGGAACTCCGATGACAATATGCTGCCTCACTCATCGGTGCTGATGCGCGCCGAGGTCGCCCGCAAAGCCGGGAATTACCAGGAGCGTGCCGTTGGGCTCGGGGCGGACGACTACCATCTCTGGTATCGGATGCATCAGGTCGGTGGCGTTTTCTTCCGCGATGATGAGGTTCGTAACGTGGTCTACCGGATTCATGAGGCGAACTCGCTCAAAATTCGTCGCGCCCGCTTCGGGGATACGCAGAAGAAGCGCAAAGAATCCCTTCTTCAGAAGGCTGCCGCAGCGGCCGGTATTGCGGTCATGGTGACCCCTGCCGCCGCGAACGTCGGGTGTGCCGATAATTCCCCGAAGGAGCCGAAGGCAAAAGATCCGGGAGCGGAAAGTGCCCAGGCGACTCCTGCGATTCCGGAGAAGACAGATCCTCCGCACTCGTAGATGCCCTGCTACCACCCTACGGTGGAAGAGGGTGCGTGGCGCTCGATCGAACACCGAATAAATGGCTCTCCAACGGGCGGAACACCCGTTGGAGAGTAGGTGTAGTTACCTTCGGCAGGACAGTTCGGCTCCGTTTCGTAGAAGCCACCGGGTCGGATCAGTGCATCTTTGAGGTCGAGCGTATCTCCCGGTGAGTACTCGTAGACGTTGCAAAGGCTCCGCATCGCCTCCCGGACTTTCGTAATCTGCTGAATACAGGAGGCGCGGTCAGTAACTCTCTTACACGTGTCAGAGCCGATGAATAGAACAGAAATTTAAGCCGGGCTCGACTCCATGGCTTCTATCGATCTTCTTCTCGATATCGAAGACCGCTTCGGGATCGCGATTCCGAATGATCTCCTCACGGAAGACTCCTTCAGTTCGCTGGCCGAGATCGCAAAGATGCTCGACGCGGCCCGTCAGGCGTGAGTTTTCGCTCACGGATTCGCCAGCTTCCAGAGGCTGTTGTCGCTGCGCACGTAGATCGCGCCGTCGCTGAGTGAGGCGGTGCTCAAAATGGTCTCTCCGAGATCCAGTTCACTGACGATACTTCCCTCATCTCCTGTGAGATCAACAACCTGGCCGATGCCTGCTTCGTTGAAAATGTAGAGAAAAGGATCGCTGCCTGCGACAGGGCTCCCGCTGAACGGCCCGTTGAGGCGGATTCTCCAAAGGCGCTCACCGGTATCGATGTTCGAGGCGGTGAGGACCCCGGCATTGTTCAAAAGATAGACCGTGTCTTCAATCACGAGCGGGCTCGCGGTTCCGGGACGCTGCGTGGATTCGTTCCAGACTTCGGCCGGTTCACTTCCATCGTCTTTGATGGTGAGGACAGTCAGTCCGTTGGACGGAACGTAGAGGCGGTTTCCACTCGCGACGCTCGAAGGAATTGTGGAGGCGCCTTTGCCGAAATTAAAAATCGAAGAGCCGGTTGCCGGGACCACGCCGAGAACGCCTTTGCTGGACTGTAGGGCGACCACTTCATCGTCGCCGACCTTGAGGACAGTGGGGGAGGTCCAGTTGGCTGCCTTGGGTCGATCCAGCTTCCATTTGTTTTCGCCGGTGAGAAGATCGAATCCTGCCGCGAACGATTCCGAATCGTTTTCAATCTGCGCGACGAGGGTGTCCCCGGCGATGATGGGAGACGAGGCCATCCCCAGGCTGTTCGAAGCATTCGGATAGTCCAGGGTCAGTCCCCGCATCCAGACGAGGTTCCCGTCGAGATCGACGCAGACTAGGTCATTTGACGAATAGAGTGCGTAGATTCGATCCCCGTCGCTGGCCGGAGTCGGAGCTGCCACGCTGGTCTTTTTGTGAGACATGGTCCGGCCGGTGGCCCAGAAGCGTCGCTCCCAAAGTGGCTCGCCGGAATTCCGGTCGAAGCAGAGGATGTGAAGTTGTTTCTGCTCCGGCCCACTCGCTGCAGTGACGAAGAGCTTGTCGCCCACGATGACCGGACTGCTCAGCCCGCGTCCCGGAAGCGGGACTTTCCAAGAAATGCTCTCGTCGGAAAGTGACCGGGGAAGCGACTGCATCTCTTTCGCGTAGCCGGAACCCTGCGGGCCGCGGAAATTCAACCAGTCCGCGCGGGCGGTCGAAGCGACGGCGAGGATCGAAAGACAGAAAATGGGAAATCTCATGATCGGGGAAATAGGTGGGTGATTACTCTGCGGAACGACGTCGTGCCTTTTCCTCCGGTTCAGGTGTCGGTTGGCGATCGGTGCTGAGTACTGCGGCCCCGGTGCTGTCACAGACCCGGAGTTGAAACTCCCATTGCACGGTCCAGTCCTGCTCCTGCTCATTCTGGCAGGCTTTCACGAGGATGGTGTTCCGGCCGGGTTTGAGGGTCACGGGGAGGACGTACTGGTCGATTCGGATTCCCCGGTGATATTCGTCGCGTCCGAAAAGCAGTTCGCCATTCAACCAGATCTTCCAGGCATTTTTGCAACCGAGTCGAAGCTCGACCTGCTGTTCTCCTTCCGACTGAAACTCGGTGTAGGCATAGCCGACGACCTGCTTGAGGGGGGAGAAAGGCTGGTTGAAGTCGACCATGCCGTAGTCATCGGAGGTGGCGTAGGTTTCCCAGCGGACTTCCTTGCCGTCTTTGCCTTCGTGGACGGCGTTGAGGTCCACTTTCTCTTCCGGTGGATAGACACGGTCAAAACCTTCGCGGTCGGTGTTGTCGAACGGGGCGATGAGATGCCAGCGCATGAGGAAACCAAACTGAGTCGGGAGATCGACCGACTTCTGAAGGTCTTCGCGGAGAAGCTTTGCGATCTCGTCGATCTGATCAACGTCACGGGCGGCATCGAGCGCGGCCTGAAGGGTCGTGGCGGCTTTCTCCGGTGTTTCGAGTTGCGAACGTCCCTGTGCGATCAGTGCGGCGACGGCGACGCGACGGAGCGGGGGACTGGGATCATCCACCATGTCGGGCACGAGAGCGGCGGTCTCGTCGGGGTTGATCCCGGAGAGAAAGTCGTAGGCGAGATAGCGGGCCTGCGGATCGTTCTCGCGATTCAGGAGGAATGCTTGAAGCTCTTCCGAGGGAAGAGTGCTTCCCGCTTTCTTTTCTTTCTCAAGGATTGCTTCGGCGGCCGTGCGCAACCAGTTCATCGAGAGAGGTGAGGCTCCGTCCATGGCCGTGAGGACCGGGAGAATCGTTGCGGCGTTACCCTGTGTGATCTCATTCCAGGCGGTGGCGGCTTCGGGGTTCCCTTTGCCCTCCGGTCCGACCGCGTTGAGTTTGGCAAGCTGCTCTGACAAGTCGGCCGCATGGAGCGGCAGAGTGAGGGCGATAACGAGAGTGGAGAGGAGGCTGAAGAGTTTCATCGTGACCGTGATTCGGGAAAGGTGATTCGGGAGGGGCCGGGACGCAATATCCGGAATTCGGCTATGAAGAAACACTTTTGTAGAGTGCGAGCGTCTCCTTCGCGATTTCGGCCCAGCTGAAGGTGCTGAGAACCCGCTCGCGACCGGCCCGTCCCATCGCTTCGCATCGGGCCGGATCACGGAGCAGTTCGTTGATGCTGTGCGCAAGATCCTGGGCAAAAACGTTGGGGTGAATCGCTTCGAAGGGCGATTCCATCTGTTGAGCGAGAGGCACGAGCAGCCCGGTTTCTCCCGGGAGGATGATTTCCTTCATTCCCCCCACGGCAGACGCGACGACGGGAGTTTCGCAGGCCATGGCCTCGAGGTTGATGATGCCGAAAGGTTCGTAGATCGAAGGGGTGCAGAAAACCCGGGCGTGACTGTAGAGGTTGATCTTCTCGTTGTCGGGAAGCATCTCCTGGATCCAGATGATACTGCCATCGAAACCGTTTCGTGCCGCCTCAACGGCACGCTCCATTTCCGCAGCGATCTCAGGAGTGTCCGGGGCGCCGGCGCAGAGAACGACCTGAGTGCCCGGCTCGAGGTGCTGGATTGCATTCACGAGATGAACGATTCCCTTTTGGCGCGTGATGCGCCCGACAAAGAGCACAAAGGGAATCGCCGGATCGATGCCGTGCCTCCGAAGCACATCGGGATTGAAATTGGGCTGATACTCGTCAGGATCAATTCCGTTGTAAATGACGGGCACCTTTTCTTCGGGCACATCGAAGAGCCTTAGAATATCGGTTTTTGTTTCATGCGAGACTGCGATGACCGCGTCAGCCATTTCGATGGCGGTCTTCTCGAGCCAAAGCGTGAAATCGTATCCGCCGCCGAGCTGCTCTCTTTTCCACGGTCGCAGGGGTTCCAGCGAATGGACGGTGAGCACGAGGGGCAGCCCGTAGTTCATGTGGGCGAGGATGCCGCCAAAGTGCGAATACCAGGTGTGCAGGTGCACGACATCGGCATCGATCTTTTCCGTATTGAAATCGAGGCAGCGCTGGAGTGCTGAGAAAACGGATTGCAGGGGCTTCGGCGCGGTGTAGTCCGAGGTGTCCACCGCCGAACCCCGCACGACAGGATTGCCTGATTCTTCGAGCTGTTCCCCGAAACAGCGCACTTCGACATCACAGAGCTTCGCGAGTTCCCGGGAAAGATACTGGACATGAATGCCGGCCCCTCCATAAACATTGGGTGGATACTCGTTCGTGAGGAGAAGCGGCTTCATGATGGAAAGAAGAGAGACGGTTACGCCTGGATTTCAACCGTAGAACGCCATACCGCAACCTCGATCGTTCCATCGTGGTCTTTCTGAAGGGTATCACGCAGCGCTTCGGACTGCTCCGGCTCTCCGTGAACGAGGAAGACGCGCTCCTTTTTGCCACCCATCGCATTGAAGTAGGCGATGAGCTCGCTCCTGTCAGCATGTCCGCTGAACGAGTCGAGAATTTCGACGTCGGCGAGGACTTTGAAGTCGTCACCGAGAATGGGAACCTTTTCCCAGTTGTTGCGAATCTTCCATCCGAGCGTGTTCTGCGCACAATAACCGACAAAGAGAATCGTATTTCTCTTGTCCTCGATGTTGTTGCGCAAGTGATGGAGAACGCGCCCGGCCTCACACATGCCCGAGGCCGAAATAATGATGCAGGGTTCGTGAACTTCGTTCAGCTTTTTGGACTCGGTGACTTTTCGAACCATGTTGAGCGATTCGAAGCCGAAAGGATTTCTCGTTTCAAAAAGGAAGTCGTAAACCTCGTCGTTGAAACACTCGGGGTGGATCCGGAAAATCTCGGTGGCATTCACCGCGAGGGGACTGTCGACATAGATGGGGACATCGGGGAGTTCACCTGATTCAGTCAGCTCGTGCAGCGCGTAGATCAGTTGCTGTGTCCGCTCGACCGCAAACGCCGGGATGATCACTTTCCCTTTTTTCGCCAATGCCTTGAGGAGAATATCGCGCAGAAGGTGATTCGCCTGGGTCGGGAGTTCATGCTCGCGATTCCCGTAGGTACTCTCCATGATGAGATAGTCCACATCCTGAGGAATGACCGGATCGCGGAGGAGTTCGTTGTTCCCCCGACCGACATCACCGGAGAAGAGGAGGCGTTTTTTCTTCCCGTTCTCCTCGATGTCGAGAACGACCTGAGCCGATCCGAGAATGTGACCGGCATCAATAAACGTCAGCGTGACTCCGTTGGCGATAGGGATGGCGCGGTCGTAGCCGATGTTCACGAACTGCCGGATGCATTCTTCGGCCTGCTTCTCTGTATAGATCGGTTCAATGTCGGGAAGTCCCTTCTTTGCGCGGCGTTTGTTGAGCCACTTGGTGTCCTGTCCCTGGATGCGGGCGGAATCCGCCAGCATAATCTGGCAAAGGTCGCGCGTTGCGAACGTGGAGTAGATGTTTCCAGTGAAACCGTTGCTCGTGAGGTTCGGCAAGTTCCCGCTGTGATCAATGTGAGCGTGCGAAAGAACCACGGCATCGACAGCGGCGGGGTCAAAGAAGAAGTGGCGGTTGCGATCCATCGAGTCGGCCCGGTGCCCCTGGTAGAGTCCGCAGTCGAGGAGAATCCGCGAGCCGTTGACTTCGATCAGGTGCTGCGATCCCGTGGTTGTCTGCGCCGCACCGCAGAAGGTGATTTTCATGCGGTGAGTTGTAGCGGGTTCGAATTCGCCCCGCAAGTCTCTAAAAAGGGCGGGATACACCAATGTTTAGTGAATAAAAGAGTTTTCTTATAATTTTAAGAATTAAAGCATTCGGAGACTAAAATTTTATAAGGAAATATTAAATATTTGGTTGCAGAAATTATAAAGATGCAATAATCTGTCGGCCATGAATCGTATCGCGACCACCTTAACGACACTTGTGGGCCTTGGCCTCCTTCTTCCAACTGCAGACGCAGCGGATCCTGTGAGCGAGCAGATCAATGCCCGCTTGAGCAAGATTGAAGCCCGGCTTTCATCCCTGGAGAGTTCACTCGCCGGTGAGACGGGTTCCTACAGCTACTCGGACCAGGCAACGCTTGAAGCGACCCGTGGAAACGAAGCAGTGAAGACGGAGACTTCCCCGGCGAAGACTTATTTGATCAAGGATGGCGACACGCTCGGTTCAATCGCCCGTGACCACGGCGTTGAGCGGGATGATCTTCTCGCTGCCAACCGTCTCAGCGAAGGTCAGCCCATTTACATCGGTGAAACCCTGGTGATCCCCGGCGCGGAGGTTCCCGTAACGGAGGAGAAGTCCACGAAGATCGCGGAAACTCCCAAGCCTGCGGATGCGACGAAGAAGTCGGTCGTGGTCGGCGAAACCAAAAAGGCACCCGAACAGGGAACGAAGACTCACACCGTCGCGAAGGGGGACACCCTGACCTCCATTGCCCGGGTGCACGGTACTGACGTGAAAACGCTGAAAGCAACCAATGGACTCAAGTCCGACGTGATCAGCCTCGGTCAGACCCTCAAGCTGCCTGCCGGCAAGGTCGCTGCGGCCACGACTGCTTCAAACAACGCACAGGATGCTGCCTACGAGTATGATAACCCGCTTCTCAAGGCCGATGAAACCTACGGATATTACACCGTCCGCAAAGGGGACAACCTCTATGCCCTGGCCCGTGACTTCTTTTCTTCCATGAGTGAACTCCAGCGGCTGAATCATCTCGGTTCCAGCACGCTGATTCATCCCGGTGATGAACTCATCGTTCCGACGAGCGAATACAACGCTTACCACAACCAGGGCGAAATGGCCCAGCGTTGATTCCGAACCCATTTGTCTCCGATACCTTTCCCGAGGTGGTTGAGAGACTTAGTTGAGTGGTCAGAGAGCCCGATCCCGCAAGGGGTCGGGCTTTCTATTGTGCTGTTTGGTCTCAGTGACATGGAGGGAGAAAACGTCGTGCCCTATGACGCTTTTGCGATAACGTGCTGCGATTGCCGCATTTTCACCTTTCGGATCCAAAACGATAGGTGAAGCCGTGTTGGTAAGAAGCTCGGGGA
>JARGOP010000006.1:0-13947 GCA_029233965.1 Verrucomicrobiales bacterium
ACGTGTATCTTCTTCTTGCTTTCATGCGTGGCTTATTAGCTTAACACGTGGTCCAGGAATCTACCGCACCTCACAAAGCCGTTAATCATTACTCAACGGAAAGTTGATATGCCTGCGGCCCGGGCTCCAATCGCTGAGATCGAGAACTACTTCGATCAAATTCATGGGTGCGATCGATGGCGAAACTTGCGTGGCCGTCGATGGCGAAGATATGATTACGCTATCTCTCCTGATCGACGACGGGAGCGGCAGGAACTGAAAGAACTCCATGAGATGCACGACGAAAGTCGTGCTTCTTTTTTTGGAAATGACGAGGACACGAATGCCTTCGCTACCCCCCCGGGCCTCAATAATCCCGGTCCAGCAAATAGTCGGCAATCTCACTCAACCGCCGCCCTTTTTTCCCGAACGGCTTCAGCGCTTCGTGCGCCTGCTTCGTCAGTCTCGCCGCTTCCTTCCGGCTCTTTTCGAGGCCGAAGAGGGCGGGGTAGGTGGACTTGTTAGACGCTTCATCTTTGCCGGCACTCTTACCTAGCTTCTCGCTGGTCTGGGTGACATCGAGAATGTCGTCGATGACTTGAAATGCGAGGCCGAGAGACTGGCCGTAGGTGGTGAGAGCTTCGAGTTTCTTCGGTGTGGCGTTGGCGCTCATGGCCCCGAGGCGGATCGAGGCAGTGAGCAGGGCTGCCGTTTTGCTCTGATGAATGAACTTCAATTGTGCCGGTGTCAGGAGGACATCGCTTCCTTCGCCTTCGAGGTCGAGGATCTGTCCGCCGATGAGATTCCGGCTTCCGGAAGCGACTGCGAGTTCGGTGACATAGGCGCCGACATCGTAGCGTTTCGTTGGCGGTGTTTTTGCGAGGATCTCGAAGGAAATCGTGAGGAGTCCATCCCCGGCGAGGACGGCGACTCCTTCGCCGAACTTCACGTGACAGGTCGGCATGCCGCGGCGGAGGTCGTCGTCGTCCATGCAGGGGAGGTCGTCGTGAATGAGGGTGTAGGTGTGCAGGCACTCCACCGCAGCGGCAGGTGCGAGGGCGTTTTCGTAACTGCCGTCACAGGCTTCGGCGGCGGCGAGGGAGAGAATGGGGCGGAGCCTTTTTCCTCCGGCGAAGAGACTGTAGCGCATCGCCTCGTGCACGGTCGCGGGGCGGACACTGGCTTTGGGAAGAAAGCCGTTGAGCGCCTTGTCGACGATCTTGACACGTTCTTTGAGGTAGGGCTTGAGCGCTTCAGTCATTTCGGAAGAGGGCAGGTCTGTTAGAGGAGTTCCGCGATTTGCACGGCGTTGAGCGCGGCTCCTTTGCGAACCTGATCGCCGACGACCCAGAAGGTGAGGGCGTTGTCGAGGACGAGGTCTTTGCGGATCCGCCCGACGAGGCAGTCATCTCCATCGGTGCAGTCGAGCGGTGTCGGATACTGAGGGGATTCGGCAAAAGGATCATCGACGACCTGGACCCCGGGAGCGGCGTTGATCGCTTCACGGGCGGCTTCGACGGAGGGTTCGTCGGCAAAGACGGCGGTGACGGAGATAGCGTGAGAGCGGAAGACCGGCACACGAACGCAGGTGACGGAGGCTTTCAGGTCGGGCGCGTGAAGAATCTTCTGTCCTTCAAAATGCATCTTCATTTCCTCTTTGGTGTAGCCGTTGTCCTGAAACGTATCGACCTGAGGAATGACGTTGAAAGCGATCTGCTTCGGATACACCTGACGATCGGGAAGAGGCTCTCCTTTGCTGAGTGCGGCGACCTGCGCTTCGAGTTCGGCGATGCCCTGAGCGCCGCTTCCGGAGACGGCCTGGTAGCTGCTTGCGAGGATACTTTTCACGCCACCGAAAATCTGATGCATCGGATTCAGCGCCATGAGAGTGACGATGGTGGTGCAGTTAGGGTTCGCGATGATGCCGTGGTGTTCCTTCGCGTCTTCAGGATTGATTTCCGGCACGACGAGGGGAACGCCTTCATCCATGCGGAAGGCGGAAGAGTTGTCGACAACGACAGCTCCGGCGGCGACGGCATGAGGGGCGAAGGTTTTTGAAATGCCGCCACCGGCACTGAATAAAGCGATGTCGACTCCGGCGAAAGAATCCGCGGTGAGCTCTTTTACGATCACATCTTCGCCACGGAATTTCAGGGTCTTTCCGGCAGAGCGTGCCGAAGCGAGAAGAGTGAGTTCGCTGACGGGAAAATCACGTTGTTCGAGGCATTTAAGGATCTCAATTCCAACGGCTCCGGTCGCGCCCGCAACGGCAAGGTGTTTTGGCGATTGGCTCATTTTCGATTTGTTGAAGGGGGCGATTGTACGTATTGTGCTGCGAATTGCAACTGAATGGGAGCTGCCCGGTAATCCTTAGCCGGGGAGAATTCCAGCCAGTTGCTTTTTCCAACAATCCAATCCATTCCTATGAAAAAAAGAACTCTCGCTATTTTTCTCATCGCTTCCGCTTCCCTCTTTCTCAACGCATGTGCGACGAAGCAGACCTGCTGTCCTAAGTCTGCTTGCACTTCCTGCTGCAAGTAAGACCGGGAGCGGAAACGCTTTCGCACGATCCGGCAAAAGTTGGAAATTCGAAAAGACGTCCTCCTTCAACGGCGGGCGTTTTTTTTGTGTCCGCGTGAAAGACGTCGCAGAAGTGGACGTATCGGGAGGATGCAGGGATCAATTCACCTGCGAAAAAACTGAACCACCCACGAACCTGATATGAAACTCCCGATTCTTTTTCTCACTCTTGCCGCGGCCGCCCTGTTCCCCGGAGCCTGCAAACATCGTAACAAACAGCCTGCCTGCTGCGCCAAGAATCCTGCGGCTTACCCGACGGCTCAGCCGACCGGCTCCTACAGCGGTGGCTACGGCTATGTGAAGTAGTCTTTTTGTCGGTGTCGATAGAAAGGGCGGCTGTCTTTGCAGGCAGTCGCCTTTTTTATGCTTGCACGGATCCGGCGCGGTCGCCGACGCGGGCATAAAGCTCGATCCCGTTCTGCGATTGCGTGGCGAGATCGTCGGCCGGTTCAACGCTGTCTTCGGCGAAAATCAGGATGACCATGGAGCCGCCGAATTTGAAGTAGCCTTTCTCGTCGCCCCTCTTGACCGGGGCATCAGGTGTCGCGGTGTCGATGATGCTGCCAACGTTGGTGGCTCCGATTTCGAGAAAAAGATAGTCACCGACCGGAGAGTCGTGGATTTCGGTAATGCGGCGCTTGTTTTCCCAGAGGTAGGAAAGCGACTTCGAGAGTGCGATTGGATTCACGGAGTAGAGGGGACCGTTGATGAGTCGGGGGCTGCCGGGGAGTCCGCCGAGCGGAAAATGGAAGCGATGATAGTCAGTCGGGCAGAGGCGCGAGATCAACGCGGACCCGCCGGCGAAGCGTGCCGCTGTCTCAGCGTCGCCAAGCAGAGCGGGAAGATCGAACTTCTGCCCTTTGGCCCAGATCTCCTTTGACTGAGCAAGGTTGGGAATGAAAAGGTGCCGTCCGTCGGCCGGGAAAGACACCGTCTTTTCCCCTTCGGCGAGGGGGCGGGCCTGGGGTTTCAGCTCGCGGTGGAAAAACCCGTTGAAGGTTTTCAGTGACTCTAACGGAAGCAGAAACTCATCGGGGGCGAGTCCGAACCGATCAACGAACGGGGCGATTTCTTTCCGGGAGCAGCCGCAATCCGCCCACTTGCCGTAGAGGCCGGAGAACCAGCGACGTTTGATGACGCTTTCGAGGGCGAACCTTCCAAGGCGGGTTTCGTAGGTCCAGCGCAGGGGTTTTTCGCCATAGATGCCTTCCGTTTTGAGCGCTTGCCCGTAACGGTCGAAGTAAACCAGTTCTTGCCTTTGTTCCACGGTTGAGAGATAGACCCGTCGAGAGATTCGGGCCACTGGATTTTTTCGGGCAGGACCCATACAAAGACACCATGAGGGCATTGATCACGAATGATGATGGCATTGAGGCCGATGGACTCGCGGCATTGATCAGGCTGGCGGAAGATTATTTTGAGGAAATCTGGGTGGTCGCGCCGATGACGCAAATGTCTGAAATCGGCCATCGGGTCACGACTCAGGAAACGATTCGTTACGAGGAACGCGGAGAGCGGCGTTTCGCAATCGGGGGCACCCCGGCGGATTGTGCGCGGGTCGCGCTGGCCCATCTCATGCCGGAGAAGCCGGACTGGATTCTTTCAGGAATCAATCACGGAGGGAACCTGGGGCGTCACGATTTCGTGATTTCCGGCACGGTTGCCGCAGTTCGGGAAGCCGCTTTCGCGGGGATTCGCGGCGTTGCTTTTTCCCATTTTATGAAGCGTGGCAACCCCCTGGATTGGGATCGCGCCGCGAAGTGGGCGGGCCTCGGCTTCGAAAGTCTTATGAATGAAGAGACTGCGCGCGGAGACTTCTGGACCGTCAATTTGCCCCATCCCGGGCCCGGTGATTCCGAACCGGTCGTGCAGCGTTGTGAGCAGGAACGTCATCCTTTGCTGGTGGCGTATGAGGCCGTGGGGGAGAACGAGGTTCAATACGTGGGGGACTATCATGACCGCCCCCGGCAAGCGGGCAGCGACGTGGATGTGTGTTTTTCCGGCAATATCGCCGTGTCAAAAGCTTCCGTCTGAGGTTTATTCGAATCCGAATGAAGCGTTTGGAATCGTGGACCCGTGAGCGGAAGAAAGAGATAAGGGCGCGTCTCTCGGAGTGGGAAGGTGTCTTCGGTCTCGATGACGGGGAGGCGTTTTTCGGTGGCAGCGGGACGATGCCGGACTTCCGGTTTCCCACCGGTGAATTTTGTGTCGAAACGGCGTGGTGGCTGGGGGAACTCTGTCGTCTCGCCTACACTCCGGATCACCGGGAGGTCTTGCGGGACAAGAAGGAAAAGCTACCGCGTCGGGAAATTTTGCTCCAGGAGCGTTCCCCGTTTGTGGAGGAGTTATCGGTTCACAAGACAGGCAACCATGCGTCGATCTACCGTCGGCGTGACGGGGAAGGAGGCACGATCGTTTGCTTTCGGGGGACGAATAAAACGCGGCAATGGATCATGAATGCAGTGGCCCGGCCCCACGGCTGGAAACGTTTCCGGTCTCAGGGAGATCCCGAAGACGCCTTTGTTCACTCAGGGTTTTACGTTTTCTTCAAACGCATCTGGCCGCGGATGATACCTACGCTTGAGACGCTCCCGAGACCGTGGGTTTTCACCGGGCACTCGCTCGGCGGAGCGCTCGCGACGATTGCCGGAGCGGTCGAAAAACCGGAACTGGTATGCACCTTCGGCGCCCCGAAAGTCGGAAGTCAGGAATTTCACCGACTCAAGCAGGCCGGGTCCACCTGGCGGATCGTGAATGACAAAGACCTCGTGCCCCGCCTTCCTCTTCCCGATCCAAAGTTGGCGGACAGGCAGTTCGTTCACGGAACGGAGTCGATCCGACTCACTGGGAGTGAGGTACCCGGAACCTTTGCCTCTTTGATCGACGAAGGAGCGTTGCCGTTCGATCTCAAATCGCTCGCGCGTGAGTTCGAAACTCCGCCGGCCTGGATCCGGGAGCACCGGATGAGTGAATACCTTCGTCGACTGCGCCGGATTCATGATTTCAGGCAGAAAAAGTGAGCCCCTTTTACGTTGCGATGCTGCATTGATCCTGACGGGATTTCTGCGATAGTTTTGGGATAACTTATGAGTTTTCGGAACAATCATCGTATTTCGCTAACCGTGGGCATGTTGGCAGCGACGGCGGCGCTCGTCGTCGCCCCGGCGTGGCTCAACGCAGATGAGGATGGCGTGCCGGATCGCATCGACCTTTCGAATTTTCCGGGGGAAATCGTCGACAAGGTGGTTGTGCCGATCCCGGCGGAGATTTTCGCAGTTCTCGACAAGCTCGACGAGCCTGAGTGGAAAGGGGCGATCAATATGCCTGAATCCAACGAGACGACGACGGATCGCGCCATTCTTGCCCTGACGTTCGGCAGCCTCGTCGGAGAAGGGTTTATCGCGGTTCAGGCGCAAAGTGGTGAGGATATTCAGCAGATCGGACGTCGCGTCCTCGCGCTGTCGGAGTCTCTCAGTCTCGCCGGCGCGGTGCGACCGCACAGTCTCAGCATTATCGAGGCGGCGGGGGATCGAAACTGGGAAGCGGTTCGCGAGGAACTCGACGCGACGCAGCAGACCGTCCGCATGACGATGGGCAAAATGCGCGATGAACAGCTTTCCGGTCTCGTCAGTCTCGGCGGCTGGCTCCGCGGTACGAACGTCGTGACTACTTTCATCAGTGATTCCTTCAGCGAAGATAAAGCGGAACTCTTGAATCAACCCGGTTTGATCATTCATTTCCGGGAAATGTTGGAATCCATGACGGGACCTTCCAAATCGAGTCCTCAAATCCGGGCAATCTCGACGGGGTTGGCGCGACTCGAGGCGATCGTTTCCGACGGTGAGCCTATTTCAGAAGAGGATATCAATGAACTGAGAGACATCAGCCGGTCCATGTTGGATGAATATTACTTTGAAGAGTCCGATTCCTAGACCGATTCGCCCCGATTTTCCTATGATTCAAGATTCAGGCATTTCCAGATACACGCGACCGGCCGCTTTGCTGATGGTGATCGTGATGTCGTTCCCTTTCCTGAGTCGGCTGGAGGCGTTTGTGAACGAGGCGATCTCGTTCGCCCTCGAGGCAGCGACTCCCTACGTCGAGCAGGGTTTTGAGGTTCGTGAGGACAGTTGGTCGGGCGAAGTCGCTCCGGAGAAACCGCTTCTCGTGAGGCATCAGCTCTTTCGTGGTAATGAATACTGGTTCTGGGCCGGGACGAGCTGGCCTGGAGCGACGGTGAAGGTCGACATTTTCGACATCGAGGGAAACCCGGTCAGTCTGGAATCGTTTCAGAAAGACTCATTCGCGGGGGCCCGTGCCCTGCCTCAGAAAACGGCAACGTATCTGATTCGGGTGATTGTTTCCTACGACGAAAAAGAAGCGGCCCGAATTGAAGCGGAGAATCCCGGCGTCGAAGGGGTGGGCGATTTTTCCGGCATGCTGGACTGGGGACTCGTTTACGGGTATCGATAGGTCGGCACCTCTGACAATCTAGGTTCGTATTCCTCCGGTATGCCCGAGCAGACCATTGAATTTGAGAGCCCGCATTTTTTGCACAGCCTCTTTGCGGATAACGTGAACCTTCTCCGCGAAATGGGGGACTCGCTCGGAATCGGAGTCGCGACACGCGATTCCTGGGTGAAGTTGCAGGGCGAAGACCAGGCCGTTCGCGCCGGTGCCTCGGTTTTTGAGGATCTGGAAACAGCAAGACGTCGAGGGGGGGAAATCACTCCTCATTCGTTTCGCTACGCCTTGAATGCCGCGAAGGAATCGATGGATATGGAGTTGAATGAAAAGCCCCCGGTGGAAAAGTCCGGATCGCGAGTGAGCACGCTCTTTGAGCATCGCCTTCTCGCGGGGGGATCGAAGCCGCCGGTCACTCCCCGGACGAAAACGCAGCTTGAATATTTGAAGGCGCTCAATTCAAATGATGTGGTCTTCGGAGTTGGACCTGCCGGTACCGGAAAGACCTATCTTGCGATGGCCTACGCCCTCGACCTGCTGAAGAACCGGAAGATCGAGCGCATCATGCTGACGCGTCCGGCGGTGGAGGCCGGTGAAGCGCTCGGGTTTCTTCCGGGTGCACTCGAAGAGAAAGTTCTACCTTATCTCAGGCCGCTCTACGACGCGATGAATGACATGTTGGATGGTGCGGAAGCGGTTCGTTTCGCGGAGAAAAATTTGATCGAAATCGCTCCGCTTGCCTACATGAGGGGAAGGACTCTGAACCGCGCCTGTGTCATTCTCGATGAAGCGCAGAATTCGACGCGTGAGCAAATGTTGATGTTCCTTACCCGGCTCGGGGAGGAATCCACTTGTATTATCACGGGCGACCCGTCTCAGATCGATCTGAGACCGAAGCGGAATTCCGGATTGCTCGAGGCGATGACGATTCTGAAGGGTGTCGAAGGCATTGCGTTCACGCAGTTCTCCGGCGAGGATGTCGTGAGGCATCCTGTCGTCGGTCGCATCATTGCCGCCTACGATCAGAAACGCAGCGAGGAGGGCTGAGCGGGAATCAGCTCAGGGCTTCGATCGCGGGTTTGTGATCGAGGCATTCCGAAATCTTCGACTGGATCAGGACGAGGCGGTCTGGATCCACGATTTGCTTTTCTGAGCTCTGATCGACGATTGAAAACCGGTCGATCGCCGCCCCCGCCTGCGTACTGATGCGGGCATTGAGGACGTCGGCACCGAGATTTCCCAGAATCGTGAAGATATCGTAAAGGAGACCGATCCGGTCCTGCGCCTGGATCTCGAGGATTGTTGCAGACTCGTCGGGTTCATTGCTGAGATAAACCCGCTGAGGAATATCAAAGTTAGGAGGTTCCGCCTGAGTGATGGAGGGAGCTTCCTGCTTTTCGATCAGCGCAGGGAAATCAACTTTGCAGGTATCGACGCAGAATTCCTCTTCCATCATTTGCTGAATCCGCTCGATCTCACGCGGGTTCTGGACGGGATTAAACGTCGCGGTGCAAACACGAAAGATATCGAGGACAAGGTCATCACTACGGGTGAAGAAATCGGCGGAAAGAATGTTCAGGTTCCGCGCCGCAAGAGCACCTGCGACCTTAGCGAGAAGCATTTTCCGGTTCCAGCCTGCCACTTCGAGAAGGCTGTATCCTTCGTCGGGCCTGGCCTCCCAGCCGAGTTTCGGCACCATCGCATCCGGGGTCGTGCGATGGACCGACTTGAAGAAGCGTCTGAACAGCTTCACGTGCCGCGCGATGCTGGTTGCTCCGCGGTGGCTGAAATAGCGTTCCGGCATTGCTTTGAAGTGCGCTTCGACTTCCTCCTGAAAGTCGTCTCCCAGCTTCTTGATTACCTTTTTCCGGGTCTCTTCGACCGGGCGGTTGAACTGTTCCTGGAACAGCTTTTTGTCGCCGAAAAACGAATCCGTCGAACGGTGCAACTGGCGCATCAAGGATGCCTTCCAGTCATTCCAGGCTTCATCGTTGGTTCCATTGGAATCGACGTAAGTGAAGAGATGAAGAGCTTCCATCCAGCGGGGATTTTTTACCGCTCCGGCGAAATCCGCGATCGTGTTCGGATCACTGATATCCTTGGTCGTTGCGGTCCTCCAGAAGGTCAGGTGATGGTCGACGAGGAACATGATGAGACGGAGCCGGTCACCCGTGTAGTTGAGCCGTTTGCAAACCTTGGCTGCCAAAATAGCACTGGCGTCCTCATGGTGGCGCACTTCCTCCGATCTGCCGGTATCATGCATGAGCAGAGCGATATACATCGCCACCGGATCTTCGAGTTCCTGGAAGACTTTCCGGAAGAATGCCTTCTTCGGGTTCTCATCGTGAATGAGGCTGTCGAGGACTTCAATGCAGCGCAAGGTGTGCTCATCCGCCGAGTAGCGATGAAAGAACTCGTGCTGCACCAGATCAGTGAGTGGCGCAAATTCGGGGATGTAGCGCCCGAGAAAGCCGTTTCGATGCATGCGGCGAAGAATATGGGCGACCTGCCCCCGATTTTGAAGGATCTCCTCAAACGTCTCGCGGTTTGATTTGTTCCGACGGAAATTCCCATCAATGAGCCCCCAGTTCAGCTTAAAGAGCCTTCGAATTTCCGGGCTGGTGCGGAGGTGGCGCCGCTGCGTGTGGAGAAAGAAACGCATGAGGCGCTTGGGATCCTCTTCGAAGATCTTGTTGTGCTCGGGATAGATGAGACCGCCCTTGGCATAGAATCCGTCGAAGATCTCTTCGCCGGTCGTTTGGCGGGCGAGAAAGTTGAAAACTGGAATCCTTCTCGTGTCGTCGCCGACGACTTCCAGCTCAAAGCTCTGCATGAGCGAAGTGCTGTGATGAAACATGTTCTTCGTGTGCCGGTAGTAGTCCTTCATAAAGGCCTCACTCCGGCGAAGGATGTTTGTTCCGGGGAAAGAGAGATTGGTAGCGACGATTCCCTGAAGCCTCAGGGTAAGGATATCCCCGGAGCGACCTTTCTGAGCGACGTGCAGCTCGTTGCGGACACGCAGGAGAAACTCCGCCGCCTCCTCAATTTCATCGAAGGCAATGCGGGTGAGGCGACCTTCCTTGACCAGCGCATTGAGGTCACGGGATTGTCTGAGAACCCAGAGCACCCAGATCAGGTTGTGGTAATCGCGCAGCCCGCCGCAGCCTTCTTTCACATTCGGCTCCTGAAGGTGGACGGTGCCCCCGTATTTCTTGTGCCGTGTCCGGATGTCGCGGCTGCGCTCTGCGAGATATTTCTTTTCATGACCGCGAATGCAGTGCTCGAAAAAGGCTTCTTCAAATTCATGGAACAGATTCCCATCTCCGGCGATGAAGCGGGCATCCAGAAGGGTGGTTTTTGTCTGGTGATCCTTGTTCGCGAACTTACAGGCCTCCTTGATCGAACGGACGGGGTAGCTGACATCGAGTCCCAGATCGAAAAGCATCAGGGAAAACTGATTCACCAGCTCTTTGAGACAACCGGCAAGATTCCGGGTCGAGCCGGGAACGAGGAACTGGAGATCAATATCGCTGCCCGGGTTTAAGTGGCCGCGTCCGTAGCCGCCGCTGGCAACGAGAGTGATTGGGAATTCCAGGCCGGTTTTCTCCGCCGCGCAGGTTTCGATGAGAAAGTGGTGATAGACATCGCGGACGAGGACGTCCATCATTGCCGAGCGTCGTTCAGATATCGCGAAACCATCTCCTCCGTCTTGATGGGCTTCTTTGATTTCCTGCCGCTCGACCTTGAGGAACTCTTTATAAATGCTGAGAAGCTGTCGCTTGGAACCGTCCTTCAGATCGTTGAGACGGGCTTCAGCCACTTCGTGAGCAGGGGAGATTGACTTGGATGGGGGCATCTTTCCTGGGAACATAGAACGGTACGCGAAAAGCGGAAAACAATTTGCTTGGCTTTCCGTGAGTTCGATTACTCTGTCTCCATGTGGACTCGATCAGGTCGAATAACAAGTAAAGTGCTCAAGCAGTCAACCGGGGTGGGGCACAGGGCCAACAGGATTGGGTTGAAAGAACGGGCAACGATTTCGTCACTGCTTCTTGTTCTTGTTGTCGCCTGCAGCGAGCCTCCTTTGGCGGAGGAAGTGGTTTTTCCAAAGCACGAGGCCCCTGTTCCCGGGGTGGTTACGAAGATTGCCTTCGGCTCATGTGCTGATCAGAAAAAGAATCCTATTATCTGGGAGCCAATTGTGGCTCAGTCTCCTGATCTGTTTCTCTTCCTGGGAGATAATGTCTACGCTGACACGGAGGACCCGGCTGAATTTCGAGAGGCCTATCGTTTGCTGGGTGAAAAACCCGGCTACCGGAAGCTGATCGAATCGACCCCGGTCCTCGCGGTCTGGGATGATCATGACTACGGAGTGAACGATGGCGGTGCCGAATATCCGGCCAGGGAGATGGCTGAGGAGATCTATCACGAGTTTTTCACGACGCCGGAAGATGCTGCAGTTCGCAGCTATCCGGGTATTTACGATGCGCATTATTTCGGTGAAGAGGGCGAACGGCTTCAAATCCTTATGCTCGATACCCGTTATTTTCGCGGACCGCTGGTGCCCCTTCCGCAGCGGGCGACTCACGGGCCGTATGCGCAGAATACGGATCCAAACGCGACCGTTCTCGGCGATGCCCAATGGAGATGGCTTGAGGCCGAGTTGATGAAGCCGGCGGATCTGCGAATCATCATGTCCAGCATCCAGTTTCTTCCCCAGGATCACCTCTGGGAGCGCTGGGAGAATTTCCCCCACGAACGAAAGCGCTTCCTGAGTCTCTTGAAGGAGAACAAAACCGGCCCTGTGCTGTTTGTCAGTGGCGATCGGCACATGGGAGAGATCATGGCCTTAGCGACAGAGGATCCGCTGAGTCCGGGCTTTCCGGTATACGAAATCACCTCCAGCGGACTGACCAATGCCGGAGGGGGACGGAAGGGGGAGCCGAACCGGCATCGAGTGAGTCCGGTCAATTTTCAAAGCCGCAATTTCGGGCTCATCACCATTGACTGGCCGGAAAAGTCACTGCTCCTCGAATTGCGCGATGTCGAGGGGGCTGTTGTGGATTCTTACGAAGCCCTGTTCAGCGTGGCAAAGGAGTAACGGGGCGCGCTTGCGGGCGGACCGGCACCTCCGGGGGCGGGATTCTGCCGACGGGCATGGATGGAGCTGCCGGAAGCCGGGTCGAGAGGGGCAGGGTGGCGGGAGCAGAGGCTGCCGGCGCAACGTAGGCGGTATTCGCAGTCTCCGGGGTCCACGGGTATTGCGTCACGGCCGGCGGAGTTTCGACGCGGGGCTGGCGGTCAATCGGAGCCTCGTGCTTCTTCAGATTCGGGTGATAGGCGATGGCATCCTGGTAATGCAGCCACATCGCGTTTTTCGCGACGATCAATCCAAGGAGACAGGTCGCGACCCCGAGGCCGAATCCGAAACGGTTCCGGTTGATGCCGATCATGAGCGTGACTGCCGCGAGGAGAACGAGAAGGCGGAACTGCCAGACTGTTTCGAGCCATGACTGAGTGTTCTCATTGAAACCTTTCATCCGGGCCGGTGAGCTGATCTTGTAGACCTGCTCTATGCGGGGAGCGGCCGAAAGCCTGGCCTCCTTATAAGGAACGTGGGCAAAGGCTGAAATACCGACGGTGATGAGAGCCGCAAACTGGAGTTTGGGCGCTTTCATGAAGAATCCCACTCCCAGCATCACGACACCGATCAGGATGCCATAGAAAATGAGAGGTTCGAGCAGCAGGTAGCGATACTCCGCGTCGCCAAATGCGGTGATCAGTTTTCCAATCTGGATGATGAAATCACTCATGGTCAGTTCAGGGTGAAATGGGCTAAAGGAGCTCCGGTTGTTCGTCGGTGGTGCTTCGTGGCGGTGTTAAGCCGAGCTTCCGGTAAGCCGAGGGGAGAGCGGAGCGTCCGCGTGGAGTTCTTTTGAGAAATCCCTTCAGAATGAGGAAGGGCTCATAAACCTCATTGATCGTCGCTTCGTCTTCGCCCACGGCCACGGCGATGGAGTTAAGCCCGACTGGACCTCCGTCGTATTTATAAATCACGGCCTCAAGGATCTTTTTGTCCATCTCATCGAGACCGTCTTCATCGATGTCGAGCATCGCCAGAGCAGCCTGAGCGACCTCGTGTGTGATGATATTGTCTGCTTTGACCTGGGCGAAGTCGCGTACCCAGCGAAGGAGGCCGTTCGCAATTCGGGGGGTGCCGCGGCTTCTTGATCCGATTTCCAAAGCACCTTCGCGCTCAATCTTCACATTCAGGAGTCCGGCAGATCGGGTAATAATGATCACCAGCTCTTCCGGGGTGTAGTAATCGAGCCGGTTGTTAATCCCGAAGCGGGAAAGCAGCGGTCGTGTCAGCATCCCTGCCTTCGTCGTCGCGCCGACGAGGGTGAATTTCGGAATATTGAGCGAAATCGAGCGGGCATTTGGACCCTGATCGATCATGATATCGAGTTTGTAGTCCTCCATCGCCGGATAGAGATACTCCTCGATCGCCGGATGAAGGCGGTGAATTTCGTCGATGAAAAGAAAGTCGCCGTGCTGAATTGTCGTGAGCAGACCCGCCAGATCACCGGCTTTTTCGATCTGCGGTCCACTCGTGAGATGCATTTCGGACCCGAAAGCACGGCAGAGGATGTGCGCCAACGTGGTTTTCCCGAGTCCTGGCGGGCCGCAAAGGAGAACGTGGTCCAGAGCATCATTTCGCTGTTTAGCCGCCTCAATCATGAGCATAAGACGGTCCTTCACCTTTTGCTGGCCGCAAAACTCCTGAAAGTCAGGCGGTCGAAGGCTTGTCTCGAATTCCTGCATCGGAGCTTCAGCAGGATCAGTTGGAAGCGGCTCAGGCACTGGGTGGAGGGTTGGGACAGGAGGGTTGGGACAGGGTTTCAGCTGAGGAGTTCAACTGAA
>JARGOP010000006.1:14047-47064 GCA_029233965.1 Verrucomicrobiales bacterium
GGAGGGTTGGGACAGGAGGGTTGGGACAGGGTTTCAGCTGAGGAGTTCAACTGAAAATGACCCCCTCTTTCGTTTTGTATTTACGAATATTTAAGGTATCCTAATAATTATAAATGTCGACATGTTTCGCTTGCAGAAGATTCGATCTGAGATAATCGATTGCAGTGAAGCGACTTTCGCCTTTTATTTGGCACAAAATCAGCCTCTCGGGAAGACTCAGTATGGCTAATTTCTACCTTGACGAACCGCTGAATTCTCTTATCTAAGAGGGCCTCGTTTGCACGACAAAACCGCACGACTTTCCAACTACCGAGAACGGACTACCACTCTTCGTATGAACCTTTCCAGAAGAATTAAACTTTATCTTACGGGCGCACGGCTCGCTCTCATTGCCATTGCCGCCGCTTCAACCCTCCCGGTGGAAGCCCAGGAAGGTAAGACAATTAAGTCGATTGATGTGCAGTATGTCGGAAATCAGACCGTCTCGCCGGACCGCATACGATCTCAAATGGCATCCCGGGTGGGCGATAAGCTTTCGCTCTCTCAGGTTGATGAAGACGTGAAGAATCTTTACGCAAGCGGAGACGTCGAGAATGTCCGCATTCTTTCCGAGAACGCTGCGGGAGGAGTTGCTCTCATTGTGGTGGTGCAGACCCGTGCTGTTTACGGCGGTGTTCAGTTTGTGGGGAATACCCTGATCGACACTTCAAAGCTTTCGAAGAAGGTTGATTTGAAGGTGAACAAGCCAATCGACGAGGAGGTTCTGAAGACCGCTCGTCAGGAAATTCAGGAAATGTATCGCAATAAGGGCTTTTCCGAAGCGACCGTGACTTACCGCATAGGTGCGCCGACGGTGGAAGGCTACTCGACGGTCTTCTACACGATCAACGAAGGGACTCAGGGCGTTCTTCGCAATGTTGATTTCGTGGGTAATGTTTCGTTCACGGCGGCGCGACTCAAAGATGAAATGTCTCAGAAGGAAAAGGGCATCAAGTCTCTCTTTGGGAGCGGTGGGTCTACCGATGCCGAGACGCTCGCTCAGGATGTCCGGGCCATCGAGGACTTCTATCGCGACAACGGCTTTCTCAATGCGAAGGTTGTCAATGTCTCCCGCGTTCGTGCCGATGCGAAGTACGTCGACGTGGTCATTACGATTGATGAAGGGGATACGTATCAGGTCGACAGTCTTTCCATCACCGGGGTGCAGGCACTGTCTCTTCCCGAAGATATCCTTCCTTATCTCAAGACGAAGGCCGGCGACCAGTTTGCCGGTAACAAGCTGACCGAGGATATTACCCTGATTGCGGATCAGTATGGCTCCCAGGGCTACGCGGATGTTCGCGTTATTCCCCGTCTTGAAGATGCCGGGAATGGTGGCGTGAAAGTCGTCCTCGATGTCACCGAGGGCAACGCATACAAGATCGGTAAGATTCAGATTGAAGGGAACGACAAGACTCAGGATCGCGTCATTCGCCGTGAGCTTCCGTTGGAGCCGGGGCAGCCCTTCGATACCACAAGGATGGATGTCACCAAGCGCCGTCTTGAGAACATGAACTACTTCAGCAATGTCGAGCTCATGCCGGTGGATACCAGCTATCTCGACGAGAAGGATCTCCTTATCCGGGTGACGGAGAAGCCGACCGGAACGGTCAATTTCGGTGCCGGATTCAGCTCGATCGACAGCCTCACCGGTTTCATGGAGATTACTCAGACCAACTTTGACCTCTTTGATTGGCCAAGCTTTACCGGGGCGGGACAGCGGTTCCGACTCAGTATTCGTGCCGGTAGTGAGCGTCGCGACGCGAGTATTTCTTTGACTGAGCCATGGTTCCTTGGTCAGCGACTCGCGCTCACAACCGAAGCGTATTATCGAAATCTTCTTTTCCTCAGTGATCAGTATGACCAGACAGAGGCCGGTGCCGCTGTATCCCTTCGTAAGTCGCTTGGAGAGTTTACTTACGGTGTTCTTGAGCTTCGCGGTGAGCAGATCGATGTCGACGCCGAGGCGAATGCTTCTCCGGCGTTTTTGGCCGAGGACGGTGACTTCTTTAAGGGCAGCGTCGGTGTGAATGTCACTCGCGACACCCGGGATAATATTTTCCTGCCCCGTGAAGGTCATAAGATCAATGTCGGCTTTGAGTTTGCTGGACTCGGTGGCGATGTCGATGACACGATTGCCACGGTGACGGCGGCTCAGTATTTTGATCTCCCCTACGACATTATCTTAAGCGTCAACGGCGGTTTCCGCCGTTCTGCAGATGGAGATCAGATCTTCATGCGCCACTTTCTTGGTGGTGCAAACAATCTTCGCGGCTTTGATTTCCGCGACGTAGGACCTCGTGATCCGGTGAGCGGTGAAACGCTTGGTGGTAAGCAGGCGTGGAACGTTACTGCTGAAGTCACATTCCCTATTGTAGAGAAAATCCGCGGTGCGGCTTTCTACGATGCCGGTGAAGTTTCCGACGGGCCGATCGGTTCCGTCGAAAGCGGGATGAACTCGGACTGGGGTATTGGTCTCCGTCTTTTCATCCTTGGAAGTGCTCCGGTGAGACTGGATTATGCCTTTCCTCTTCAGGCTGATGCTTTCAATGACGACGGTGGACGATTCCAGTTCACCATGGGTGCCCAGTTCTAGCCGTTTTACCGGGGAAACTTTCTAATAAACGCCCCTCGTTCTGCGTCTTCTGAAGGGCCGACAAACACGCCGAATTGCGTTCCATTCTTTAAACCCTATTTCACTCACCTGATAAACATGAAGTTCAACCTGCCAACTCTCTTCTGTGTATCTGCAATCCTTCTTTCCGCTTTCGGATTGGATGCTTCAGCACAAGGTCTTAAGATCGCTGTCGTTGATATGCAGGACGCCCTCAATCGCTATTATAAAACTGAGATTGAGGTCGAGAAGATCAATGGAATGGCGGAGGAGAAGCGGAAAAATATCGATGAGCGTCAGGCTTCTTACCAGATGATGACCAACCAGATGACTGAGTTGGACAAGACTGTCCGGGACACTCTCCTGGCGGAGGATAAGCGCAAAGAGGCAATGGAAAAGCTTCAGGCGCTTGCTCAGGAGCGTGCGAACAAAGGAAAAGAAATTGCTGATGCGCAGCGCAAGGCCTCGTCCGAAGTGATGACGGCACGCTCAGAGATGGAAGCGACCCTGGTCGGCGAGATTAAGGATGCGGTTAACGCGATCGTTGAGGCTCAGGGTCATGATCTTGTTTTTGACAAATCGTTCCTTCCCAAGGCAAACAAAGCGATCCTCTACACCTCTGATAATGTCGTGGATCTCACCGAAGAAGTCGTCGGAGCACTGAACGCCGGGGCTTCCAACTAGGGAACGCCTGACGATTTGATCAATGCGGAAGCGGCGGTTTACCGCCGCTTTTTTGTGTCCGGAAACAAGGAATGAAAACGACGGTAGCTGAACTCACGCGACTGGTGAACGGGAAACTGCTTCGCGGGAATGAAGGGGCTTTCCTCACCAATTTTGCCGCGCTGGATCAGGCGGATTCCTCCTGTGTGAGCTTCTTCGGAAACGCGAAATACAAAGACCAGTTGGCCTCAACTGCGGCAGGGTTGGTGCTCGTTTCGACATCTGAAGTCGAGGTTCCCGAGACAGCAGCGCTCGTCCTTGTCGAGAATCCGATCATGGCTTTTGATGTCATCGTGAAGGCGTTCGGCGTGCGACCGCCGGAGTTTGTCAGTGGTGTTCACGAAGATGCTTCGGTTGCTCCTGACGCAAAGCTTGATGTTTCGAAAGTCAGCATTCTTCCGAATGCAACCGTACTCTCGGGAGCATCGATCGGTAACGGATCTCGGATTGGTCCGGGAGCGGTCGTTGGAGAAAATGCTTCGATTGGGGAAGGATGCGAAATCGGGCCGAATGTGACGATTCGCGAAGGATGCCTCATCGGTGACCGTGTGATTTTACACGCGGGTGTTGTCGTTGGTGGTGACGGCTTCGGCTTCGAATTTATTGACGGACGTCATCAGAAGGTCGAGCAGCTTGGGATTGTGCGGATTGAGAACGACGTCGAGATCGGCGCTTCAACCACCATTGACCGGGCCCGCTTCGGAGAGACCGTGATTGGAGAGGGGACGAAGATTGATAACCAGGTTCAGATCGGGCACAACGTGATCATCGGAAAGCACTGCATCATCGTCGCTCAGACCGGAATTTCAGGAAGCACTCGAATTGGCGACTATGTGACCCTGGCGGCGCAGTGCGGAATCGCAGGGCATCTTACCATCGCCGATCAGGTCACCTGTGGCGGGCGCTCCGGGGTGATTGCGTCGATCACCGAGCCGGGTGGCACCTACTTTGGTTATCCGGCAAGACCGCTGAAGGAAAACCGTCGGGAAAGCATGCGAATCAAACAGCTGGGCGGGCTTCTTAAGCGAGTGAAAAAGCTGGAGGAGGAGATCCGGAACTGATTCCCGAACCGGTCAACTCAGCGTAATTTCCTCGCCGGGTTCAGGCAGGATGATTCGAGCTTCAGGCAGTCGCCGGGTGAGTTCCTCTTGAAACCACGCGCGTGCGGCCGGATCGCCGTGGACGAGGATGACATTTTTTGGACGGCACGCGACGGCGTAATCAGCAATCTGATGGCGGGGGGCATGACCGCTGAAATCAAAGCGATGCACTTCGCATTTGATCTCGCTTTCGTGATCCCGCTTTTTATCCAGCTGAACGCGACCTCCCTGACCCACCTCGAGGATTTTTCCTGCCGGGGTCTCACTGTCGGCATATCCAACGAAGATCAGCGAATGATGTTCTGACCGCAAAATGTGTCGGGCAAAACGGTTCGAAACCGTGTGCTCGGACATCATGCCACTGGAGAGGGCGTAGATTCTTCCCGGTTGAAACTCAGGCTCAAGGTGTCCGCGCGGGAGGATGTGGAGATCGTCGAAGTCATCGAGCAATCGTGTTCCCGTATGGAGTCGTTCATTGCTGTCGGAAAACCGGTCCGCAATCTGCGACATGCGGGTGCTGAGGCCTCCGATGTGAACCGGAACGTGAGGAATCAATCCTGCCTCGCGGAGTTCCTGCAGCATGAAGAGAAGTTCCTGCGTTTTTCCGAAGGCAAAAACCGGAACCAGCACGGCACCACCGCGTTCGATCGTCTCACGGATCGCTTTTCCGAGGCGTTCTTTTTCTTTTTCTCTCGTGTACCCCGGGTCCCGCTCATAGCCGCCGCGGGTGGTCTCCACAATGAGGGTGTCGATTCCTTCGGTGGGAAACTCAGCGGCCCGGGTCAGCGTCTGATCTTCAAAATGCACATCCCCGGTATAGAAAACGGTATGGCCTGCCCCTTCCATGCGAATTCCCACGGCACCCTGGACGTGGCCGGCAGGGAAGAATTGACACTCGACGCGGTCAGCAGACCCAATCGAGAAAGCCTCCCCGGTTTCGCGGGTGAACCAGAGGCGCTCATATTCGTTCACTCTTCGATGCGAGTAAAGCGGGTAGGCCGGCTCGTTGAGTTCTTCCTTCTGTGACTTCATGATATTCACAGAATTGTGGAGGAGGGCGGCTCCGCTCTCGCGCGTTGGCGCGGTCATCGCGACGGCAGCGGAGATTTGTTGCTGCATCAGCACGGGAAGCCCGCCAATGTGATCAAGATGGGGGTGGCTGACGAAAATGGCGTCGACGCTATCCGGTTCGATCTCTTCGAATCGGGGAAGGGTATTCCTTCCCGTGTGTTTCGGATGGGTTCCGGCGTCGAGAACAACGCGTGTCTCGCCAAAGTCGAGCAGGTAGGAATTGGACCCGATATCGGGGAAACGTGCCAGGTTCTTGAAAAACATAAAACAGTCAAAAAGCAGTCGGAGACCTTGGCGCGGTTCTTCAGTCGGTGCCACCCTTCTTTTTGCTGCGGGCTTCCATGAAAAAGGTTTTCAGGAGCAATTTTGAATCCTCTGCAAGGACCCCGGGCGTGACTTCACTGAAATGATTCAAGGTCGGTTGCTGAAGCAGATTGATGAACCCGCCGGCCGCGCCGCCCCTGGGGTCACCGCAACCGAAGATGACCCGGCGGATCCGGCAGTGAACAATCGCACCGGCGCACATAGGGCAGGGCTCCTTCGTGACGTAGAGATCACAGTCTGTCAGCCTCCAGTCGCCCATTGACTCCTGTGCCTGAGTCAGGGCAAGCATCTCGGCATGGGCGGTTGCGTCGCACAGGGTTTCGACCTGATTGTGCGAACGGGCGACAATGGAGCCATTCTGCACGATGACTGCCCCTACCGGGACCTCTTCAGCGAGATAGGCTTTCTGGGCCTGGCGCATCGCCTGCCCCATGAAAAAGGTATCGCTGGCGAGATCGATGACGGGTTCATCATCGGGATGAGGCGGTATTTCGTGGACCATGGTGGAGATTCGGCGGACAAAGTTTTTGCGGTATGGCCGAAGCGTATAGATAATGCCGGTGAATGAGTGACTGCAACACCCGAATTATTGCCCCTTCCGTTCTCGCCTCCGACTGGGGGAAGGTCGGGGAGGAAGTGCGTCGCGCGGATGAGGCCGGCGCAGACTGGCTTCATCTCGATGTTATGGATGGTCACTTTGTGGAGAACATTTCTTTCGGGCCCCAGTTTGTCTCGGCGGTGCGACCTCATACGGAGCTCACTCTCGACACGCATCTCATGATCACCCGCCCGGACAAGTATCTGCCGATGTTTATCGAAGCGGGATGTGATCGAATCACGGTCCATGTCGAAGCGGATCACGATGTGTCGGCCACCCTTGCCGATATCCGCAAAGCCGGTTTGCAGTGTGGTCTCGCGCTCAACCCCGCGACCCTGCTGGAGGAGGTGACTCCGTTTTTTGATCAGATTGATTTGCTTCTTGTCATGACGGTGGTGCCGGGATTCGGTGGGCAATCCTTTATGGAAACCGAAACGATGCCCAAGGTCGCGGAAGCGCGCGAAATCCGGAACGCGAAAGGGCTTGGGTTTCATATCGAAGTGGATGGCGGCATCGATCATCGTACCGTCGAAATCGCGGCGAATCATGGAGCCAATGTCATGGTCGCGGGCACTTCTCTTTACAAGGCTCCGGACATGCCTGAGGCGATTCTGGCAATGCGAGGCTGATCAGGATGCCGGAAGAAGTTCACAGCGTCTCGGACATCACCGCGGATATCCGGGCAAGCCTGGAAGACGGGTTTCACAGCGTCTGGGTGGAGGGGGAGATCAGTAATCTGCGCCGTCCCGGTTCGGGGCATTCCTATTTCACGCTCAAAGATTCGTTTGCTCAACTCTCGTGCGTCTTCTTCAAGGGGGCCGCCTCGCGGAGCCCGGTGGAATTGCGCGACGGACTGCAGGTGCAGGTGCAGGGGGACATTTCGGTCTACGAGGCACGGGGCCAGTATCAGCTCATCGCCAAAGTCGTTCAGCCGAAAGGAGCCGGGGATTTGCAGGCCCGCTTCGAGGCGCTGAAACGAAAGCTCGATGCCGAAGGGCTGTTTGCGCCTGAAAGGAAAAAGCCCATCCCGGTTTTTCCGACGACGATCGGCATTGTCACCTCGCCAACCGGAGCTGCGATTCGGGATATGCTGAATGTGTTCAGCCGCCGTGCTCCCTGGATTCGGGTGGTCATTTATCCGGCCAGAGTGCAAGGAGAGGGATCGGCTGAGGAAATTGCGGCGGGGGTCAGAGCTTTCGATGAGGGCGTCATTGTCCCGAGGCCCGATCTGGTGATTGTGTCCCGGGGTGGCGGTAGTATTGAGGATCTGTGGTCGTTCAACGAGGAAGTGGTGGCCCGGGCGATTGCTTCCTGCTCGATCCCGGTGATGTCGGGCGTCGGTCACGAAATTGACTTCACGATCGCGGACTTTGTTGCAGACCGCCGTGAGCCGACTCCGAGCGCTGCCGCTGAAAATGCCACTCCGGACAGCGAGACACTGTTCCGGCACCTCGATATCCTCCGGGCGTCCCTCGACAATCGGGTCGCCGGGCATTTGAGTCATCACAAACGGGTCTCGGCAGCGCTCTATCGCGAATTGCAGGCACGCGAGCCGGGTCGCAAAATTCAATCATGGACCCAATCGCTGGATTTTCTCGGCGAGCGCCTTGAGAGCACTGTTTCTGCCCGCCTTCAGGAACTGGGCAGCGAGCTGAGGACAAGCGGGAGGGGGCTGCAATTGATTCAGCCTGACCAGAAGCTGATCCGGGCCCGGGAAGAAGTTTCGAGAGCCTTCGAAGCGATGGAGATTTCCGTTGATCGCGCCCTTTCAGATCGCGGTAAATCGATCCGGAATCTCAGTCTTCTGCTTCATTCGCTCAGTCCTGACGCGACCGTGAAACGTGGATTCTCACTCACGATGGACGCTGCGGGAATGCCCGTCACCAGCGTGGCTTCGTTAAAAAAAGGGGATCGACTCAAAACCCGGCTTTCTGATGGTGAAGTGGAAAGCGTCGTCGAGTAATACTCCACCTTTCCAGACTGGCTCAAATTCCCGTATCAGGATGAGGCAGAATCGTTGCATCGCAGGTTGTCGTCTTGAGGTGAATAGGCTAAAACAAGCGTCCTGACTTTTTTGCCTTAATCGTGAACCCATGAACCACTTGCGGTGTTTCATCAGCTCCGAACGGCAGATTTCGGGGAAACACACAGACATGAATTTCGAGCTCCGACACAAGCTCCGTGGTGATTATTACCCGGTAGCCATCACTCTTCTATTGGGTCTTTTCCTCTTGGATTCGAGCCGGTCGCAGGACCAGGACCGGCCCGAGCCCCAACAGGCCCCGTCTCTGCTTCAGCGTCCGGGTGGCCCCGGCGGGCCTGGCCCCGGTCCTGATGGCGGGGTGAGTCTCCAGTTTCCGCTGAATCCGGTGAACGATATTCTCAGCATCTATGAGCGTCTCATTGGCAAGCCCATTGTAAAAGACAGCTCAATCTTTGAAGGGCCTCAGGTCAGCCTGGTCACGCCCCGTGAAGTTCCGAGGGACGAAGCGATCCGGCTTATCGAAGCGGCTTTACTCGTGAACGGGTATGTTCTCGTGACCGAGCCGGAGGAAGAAAGCGTAAAAGTTCTCCTCGGGGGAGCCCGTCAGGGAGGGGGCAGTCCTTCGTTCAGCGAAGGGGTCGTGATCTACACGGATGCCGAAGCCCTTCCGGACGGAGAGTCGCTCGTCGGGTTTTTCATGGAGTTGGACTATGTCGATCCCGAAGACGCGGCCACGATTTTCGGGAATCACATTGTCCTGAACGAATTCGGTCGCATCACTCCGGTTTCAAATCCGCACGGGCTGCTCATCACAGAGACGACTCCGATCGTCCGACAGTTGATTCGCCTGCGCTCGATCATTGATCATCCGGTCGAAGACGCCCCCCTCATCACTGAGTTCGTCCACATGGAGTTTGCCGAGGCGAACGTGGTCGCTCAGATCATTCAGGCGGCCATGGATGCCCGGATGGAGGAGCGCTCCCGGCAGAGCGAAGCAAGAGGGACGGTTAGCGGCCAGCCGAGAAACAATAACAACAATCAGGGGAATAACGGAGGAGACCAGAGGCAGAGTGGGGGGAATCAGGGGAACCAGTCGGGAGGCAATGCCGGGAACTCCATGAACGGGGTGGGAACTTCGGACCTGCCCGCTGCGCAGCTCATTCCCGATGATCGATTGAATCGCATTATGGTGGTTGCTTCACCGACCGATGCCGCCTACATCCTTGAGTTGATCCAGAAATTTGATCAGCCTCTCGACAGCCACAAGCCGATTGAGCGGAAGCTGCGCTATGTGAAAGCCAACGATGTTCTTCCGGTTTTGGTCGATATTCTGCAGGATACGGGGACGGGGCAGACTCAGCTCCCCGGGGGGCGACAGATTCAGAGCCGTCCGACACCGGTGACGTCTTCGCAGTTGGCGACTCTGACGGGGACCAATCAAAACACACAGAACAACCAGAACCGGACTCAGCAGGGGGCGACGGAAGAGGTGGGCGGACGTGCCGACCAGATCTCGTTTCCAATCGACGAAGTCGCTCCGATCTCGGTTTTGGTGGGAAAAACGCGGATCATTGCCGACCGGCAGTCCAACTCCATTATCATCATGGGAACGCAGGAGTCGCAGGAGATCGTTCTCGATATGATTGACCGGCTCGATCACAAACCGGTTCAGGTGTACCTTGCCACGGTGATCGGAGAATTGACGCTGACGGACGATGTTCAATTCGGCGTGGACTACATTCAGCGATTTGTCCCCTGGAGTGGAAGCGATCGTAGCGAAGGAGGCTTTACGGGTGGACTGATCAATCGGCGAAGCGATATCATCGGACCGACGAATTCGACGGGGAACATCGCCAACCTCGCGGATATGGTTACGACGACCCCCTTCGGTCCTTCCGGGGGGCTCAATATCTATGGGCAGATTGGTGAGTCTCTCGATGTCATTATCACGGCCCTGGAGGCGACAAGCCGATTCAAGGTTCTCTCGCGTCCTGTCGTTTACACCCAGAACGGGAAGAGGGCCGAGATCACCTCCGGGCAGGAAATTCCGTTTGCAGCGAGTTCTGTTTCCGACACCACAAACCCGAATTCGATTCGCTCCACCACGGATTTCAAAGACGTTGTCCTCAAGCTTGAGGTGTTGCCGACAATCAATGAGAACGATGAGGTGACACTCGATATTGTGCAGATCAATGACCGGGTCATTTCAACGGCCCTCATTGACCAGAATGAAGTGCCGATTATTGGAAAGCAGGAGTTGAATACGACCGTGACGGTAGCGAATCGATCCACGATCGTGCTGGGCGGTTTGATCTCTGAATCGCAGAACAACGAGGATTCCGGCATCCCGATTCTCAAGGATCTGCCCTTTATCGGGAACGCAGCGAAAACCACGAACAAGTCGAATACCCGAAGTGAATTGATGATTTTCATCCAGCCGGTTGTCGTTCACGACAACCAGAAAGCGGTGACGACGAGCTACGACGAAGATGTGCGCTCTGAAATCGGGGAAACCGCTGCCCGGGTCTTTCCTGAGCCGGGTGTGCCGACGATTCAGCACCGCGCCGAAGTGATTGAGGAAGTGCAGATGGAAGACCAGCCCCTGAAGCGCCTTGGACAAAAGCTTTTCGGCAAGAAGGAGAAAGATCGCGAGCCGCTGCCGGTAACTGGTCAGTGATCGAAGTCTTTCAAGAGGGCCGGTTGTGGCAGCACTCGTGCTCTTTTCCACTGCGATCCTGCGAAGGCCGGGATGCCTTCACGCTACCGATCTTTGTTCAGCAATCGCTGATCGATAGAATCAACTCGCAATCGCTTCCTCTTTGGGAGCAGGGAGGTGCTTCAGTGCTTTGGCGATGGCGTGTTTCACGGAAATGCCGTGCTTTTCCCGGAGGATGTCCACTTTTCCGTGTTCCACGAATTGATCCGGCCAGCCGATACGCTCAACCGGAGTCTGAATTCCAGCATCGTTCAAGTGCTCGATGATCGCCGCGCCGAAACCATTGTGAAGGACGTGATCCTCAAAGCTCATCACCACTTTGCACTGGCGGCCGAACTTCTCAATACAGGCCCCGTCGAGGGGTTTGATCCAGCGGGGATTGATGAGCGCGACGGAAAAGCCCATTTTCTCAAGTTCAGTCTTGGTCGCTTCCGCCATTTCGAAAAGGTGACCCAATCCGAAGAGAGCAATGTCAGTGCCGTCTTCGAGGACTTCCGCTTTCCCAATTTCAAGGAGCTGCGGCGTTTCTTTGATCGTAGCTCCTGTGCCGGCGCCCCGGGGGTAGCGAACTGCAATCGGTCCCTCGTCGTAGTTCGCCATAGTCCAGAGCATGTCGACAAATTCATCTTCATCCTTCGGCTGCATGAACACCCAGTTCGGGATGTGACGCATGTATCCAATGTCGAAAAGACCATGGTGGGTCGGGCCGTCATCTCCACTCAGTCCGGCGCGATCCATGCACAGGCGCACGGGCAGATTCTGAATCCCGATGTCATGCACGGCCATGTCGTAGGCACGCTGGAAGAACGTCGAGTAGATCGTGAGGAAGGGCTTCAATCCCTGAACCGCCTGACCGCAGGCAAAGAGGGCTGCATGCTCTTCCGCGATTCCGACGTCGTAGTAACGCTCAGGCACTTGCGCCTGAAACCCGGTGAGGCCGGTTCCATTCGGCATCGCCGCCGTGACCGCGACGATCATTTCATCCTCTTTCGCAAACTTGCCGAGGTATTCGCCGTAGAGCTGAGAGAAGGTGGGGGAACCGGAGGCCGGAGTTTCCCCGGTCTCTGTCTTGTAGGGACCAAGACCGTGGAACTTCATCGGGTTGGCCTTGGCCGGCTCATAGCCGCGGCCTTTCTCGGTGATGATGTGGAGAACGACCGGCTCCTCCTGATCTTTGAGGAAATCAAAGGTCTTCACGAGAAGGTCGAGATCGTGGCCGTCGATCGGCCCGTAGTAGTGCATCCCGAATTTTTCGAAGAGGACATTGGGGAAAAGGAGATTCTTCGCGCCGCGCTCCACCTTGTGGACGAGGTCGCGACCGGTCTTCCCGGCGACCAGTTCCACGAACTCTGCCGCTTTGTCGTGAATGTGCGAGTACGTCGAACTCGTCTGGAGAGCGTGAAAGTATTTGGCAATCGCTCCGACATTTCGATCGATCGACCACTCGTTGTCGTTCAGGACGAGAATGAATTTCTTTGTCGTGGCGGCGATGTTGTTGAGTGCCTCAAAGGTTGGACCGCAGGTAAAGGCGGCGTCCCCGGCAACAGCGACGACATGATCTTTTTTCCCGAGAACGTCGCGTGCTGACGCCATCCCAAGGGCGGCTGAGACCGCCGTTCCGGCATGCCCGGCACCATAGCAGTCGTGCTCGCTTTCCGAGCGGAGGAGGAAGCCGTTGAGGCCTTCATATTGGCGAATCGTGTGGATCTCGTCCCACCGTCCCGTCAACATTTTGTGCACATAGCCCTGGTGGCTCACGTCGAAGACAAACTTGTCGTCCGGGGTGTTGAAAATGCGGTGAAGCGCAATCGAAAGCTCGACGACACCCAGATTCGGACCAAGATGGCCGCCCGTTTTCGCCAGCGAACTGATGAGAGTGCGGCGGATATTTTCCGCGAGCTTCGGAAGGTCTTCCATAGGAAGCTTCTTCAGATCGGCTGCGTTATCAACTTTTGGCAATTCCTCGGTGGGAATTTCGGGAAATTCAAAATAGTTCTCCATGGTCATCGGATTCGTCCTCTTCGTCGGAAACGGCAGCCTTTTCGTCGTTTTGACCGTCGAAGGGTTCCACTACGTCCTGTCCGTTACGATTCTTTCGAATGATTTCGATGCGTCCCTGTGCTTCATCGAGCCGTTTTTCGCAAACTTTGAAAAGACGGGTTCCTTCCTCGTAGTTCTTGATAAGTTCTTCGAGCGGCATCTGATCAGATTCCATCTCCCGAACAAGCTCTTCTAACTGAGAAAGGGCATCTTCGAAGGCCGGAGCTTCTTTTTCCGGCGCTTCGCTGTTTTTGGTTTTCGGCATCGTAGGTTGAAAGGGGGCTGCGTTGAATCGAACGCACTCCTATTCCTTCCCTTGGAACGCCCTGAGTTCAAGCCGTTTTGCGCTTCGTAAGGCAAGTTTGCAGGAGTCTTTTGAACCCGTTTTCGTCACTTCAAGGCCTTGATGTAGAGGATTATTGATTCAATTTCGTGATTTTTGAGCACACCGAGATAGGAAGGCATGCCAACACCGGTTTTTTCCGTCGCGTATCCTTCGGCGATGCGTCGTCCCGGATCGAGAATGGATTCTTTCAGGTAGGACTCATCGACGCTTTTGATGAAAGACCCGTCGGTAAAGGTTCGCTTTGATTTCCAGAGCCCTGTCCAGGCCGGGCCTACGGCAACGAGGGAGCCGCCTTCTCCGGAAGCGGTCGCCGGCGCGGAGTCCCCGTTTGCGTGGCAGGCGATGCATCCATATCGCATCGCGACTTCCTTGCCAAGACTGGCGGTTGGTTCGATGACCTCGTCCGGTCCGGCAGGATCCGTTCGGACCGTGAGATCGACCTCGTTGCTGCCGAAGCCATGTCGGGTGAGATCGATTGGGTCGAGAGACCAGACTGACAGGTAAACACTTTCCACGGAATTCACCTCAGGATGCGGCAATCGATAGGTGACCCTGAGAGAATGGGAGGGTTGCATGTCGCGAAGTCCGAGGAAGAGTGATTTTCCATCCTTGGAAAGCATTGCACTGGAGACGGGCACGGACTCCTGACCGGGTTTCCCGTCGGGGCGGAAATTGCCGGACCCGTAATTGTGCGTTTGCTCGTAGTTCCAGCGATCCACCGAGTAGCGCCCGATTTCGCAGGCGAGTTCTGCCGAAAGAGGCTCATCGAAGCTCAAGAGGATCCCTCGCTTTGAAGCCTTGATGTCTGCGGGAAGGAAGGATTTGCCTTCACCGGGCCGGACCCGGAAAAGTCCGCTGACCCGCTCTCCCGAGGTGCCCCAGATTTCAAAACCGCAAACATAGAGCCTGCCGTCGAGAGGGTGGACCCGCCCTTTTAAAAGGCCGGCAGGAAACCCGGAGAGCAAAGGAGCAACGGCTCCCTGCGTTCGATCTTTATCGAGGTAGACCTTGAAAATCTCCGGTCGATTGTAGCCCAGGTGAATGAGGCTGCCATTCAAGCTTCCCATCTTCGCGTTGTCCTTCAACCAAACCTGGGAGGCCCCGGACTGATTGATAAAATGCGGAATCCAGATTTCAGGCGGCGCGATGGGAGCCGGATGAACGGCTTTATCTTTGAGCTTCGCGGGTTGGAAGCCATAATATTTCCCCTCCTCAATGCGGTAGATCGGCGTTGCCGGTTTCCAGTGGCCCTGCTGATCACTCGAAGTCAGGATTCCGGTTTCCGGATCGTAGCCGATGTAGGGCTGGCGGAGGCCGGTCGCAATGATCTTGTAGGAGAGACCGTCCGGAGAGACTTTGACAATGGTGCCGTTGGCGATCCCTCTCGTTGAGCCGATTTGGCCACCTTTCGCGAGGTAAAATCCGCCATCATTGGCGGCGGCCATATCCATCGCAAACTCGCGGGTTTCCGCGGTCTGCGGGACGATGTTCGAGAAATTCTCATACCAATCTGCTTCGCCGTTTCCATCTGTGTCATGCAGGCGAACGATGCCGTTTCGGTCGGATACGTAGATTCGGCCCTCGACGATGCTGACTGCATTTGGTTCGTGCAGGCCTGAGGCGAAGCGTGACCAGGTCGTTTCCTCGCTGGTCTCTTCGAGACCGGAGACAATCCAGACATCACCGTCGAAGGTGCAGAAGGCGGCGCGTCCATCCGGGAAAAAGTCGAAGCCGGAGAGGCGCACGTTTCGTTTCCGGGGATTGGGTACGGGGAGCGGGAGGTCGTCGAAAACGAGCGCTTCCCCGGAGGATGAAGAAGTTGCCCCCGGGAGCGTGACCGTCACGGGCCAGCGCCTTGAGGAATCACGTTTCAGAGCATGCGGCCTGAGAAGCAGTCGTTCTTTCACCGGAGAGATGCCCGGAAGGCCCCGTGCCGTCCAGGGAAAGTCGGCGAATGCTTTTTTATCTGCGATGATCCGTCCTTCGCTGTCTTTGATTTCGAGTTCGCGATGCAGAACCCATTGCTCATTCGATTCTTTGAGGAAGGGCCTTTCCCGAACCGAGTATTCGCCGGTGCGGTAAACTAGAGTCAGCTTCCCACTCGACAGGTCAATGCCCTCGAACCGTCCGAGACGGGCTGGAATCGGCCCGATCCCGATCTCTCCTTCGTCTGACCCGGCCCGTTCCCGGGGGTCGTGTTTTACGTCAGGACGGTCGGCTTCGAGCCATCCCGGAAGAGTGGGAGTCGCGAAAAGCAGCGTTCCGATGGGTTTCGGCAGGGATTCCTGACCCGCCGGAGCCTTGCGATTGGGAAGGCGATAGCTGCCCGGGGCCATGCCATCCATGGTGAGATATTCGCCCGCTTCGTTCGCTTTCCAGACCAGCGCCCAGCGGAGCAAGTCGGGATCAAAGCAACCGTAGTAATCTCCGCCGAGTTTCACGATGATGCCCCGTGGAGTGAGATTGGTGGGTTCGGGATTCTCCCCGAACTCCCGGGCATCCAGCGTTTGAGTGAAGAACGGGAAGTCGTCCTCGACGTAGGACCCGAATTCTGAGTCGATGTCGAGATGGGCTTTCTGCTGTGCCTCGATACCGGGCGCCGCAGCGAGGATCAACACGGTCAGGCAGTTAAGGAGATGAACTCTGAGGGAAATCACAACGGGATCATGGCGGTCGCCGCGCGTTTCGACAATAGCGCAATCCACTGCGGAGATTCTCCTCTTGAATCCATCGCCGACCTTTGCCATGAATGCTGAGATGGAACTCCGGCGATTGGTATGGACACTTTCGTTGGCTCTCAGTGCAGGGAATTTGTGCGCAGAGCCGGCCCGACGCGCTTCGGATTTTTTGTCGCTGCCCCCGGCCTTTCGGGCTCTCGCCGGAGATCCGGTCATTCAGATCGAGCGTTCGCAAGGTTCAAAGAAAAAGAGTCGTCTCACGGGGGTAAGACCGTTCTCGCCCAGATCCGGGTTTCAACACCGTGACGATAACGGGCGCCTCCTTTTGCGACTTGATCCTGCGGAGAGCGACGAAAAAATTGCGGGGAATGCGGCGAATGCCCTTGCGAAAGAATTCCATCGGAAAGTGCTGAGTCGCGACAGTCTGAATTGGCATGAACGCCGCCTTCGTCTGGATACACTCTTTCTTTGCGAAGAAGATCGCTTCGTTGAACTTGCCGAAAGGAAACTCAAGGGCCGCGCGGCTCCAGAACCCTGGCTTGATGCGTGGTGGAAAGTCAGGATGGGTTTGCCACAGACTCCTGATCGGTCTCACGACCTCATCCTGATCAATCTTCACTACGATCATTTCGGGGAGAAAACGACCAACGGACATTTTTGTTTCGCGCTGAGGAGGCGCGGGGGGGATGCGGAAAATGACCTCCTCTTTGATTTCCGGGCACCGTGGCATCTCGACCGGCCGCCGCGCCCCACAGAAGGTCTGAATATCCACAACCGCTTACTGCTCAGTGCGACGGTTGAGAACCTCTACGACTGGCTCTACACACAAACCGAATACAGACACAGCTACGTTGAGTGTTGGTTTCTTCCTGTGACGAAGGAGCAGGTGACACTTCTCAAGCATATCGCGGATCGTCCTGTTGCCCATGAGGCCGGACAGTTCCGTGTTTTCCGGAAGAACTGCGCGTCTCTCGGTCTGGCGTTCCTGCACCGGCTCCAACCAATCGGGACTCCGCTGCCACTGGGCCGCGGCGTGGCGGACAGGCCAACCGTAGCAGCGCAGCGAATCCTGGATGATTTTGAGGAAAACCCGCCCTATTTCCGCCTCGAAAACGTCACTCATGAGCGCGGACGTGAACCCACTGCCAAATCGACCATTCACCGCGCGCAGCCCTCGCGGGCGGGCTCACGGGCCTTTCGAATGCTGAGAACCGTGCCGGAGGCCAATTAGCGACCTGGCTCAATTGCTCCAGCGACCCCGCAGCGGCAATCAAAGATCAATGATGTAGAACCGGTTCTGCGAAACCTGTTCCGCTTCCGGAATCGTGATCCAGCGTTCGAGGTAGCGTTCGCCCCAGGAATCGCTGAAGGCGATCTCGTTGGTCTCCTCGTTGTAACCGATGATGATGACAACATGCCCGCGACTGCGATCCGCCGGCAGGACTGCTTCGGCGGCAGCAGTAGTCACGAGGTCACGGTAAGCGCCCCAGGGTTCAGACTTCCGCAGTTGGGTTCGCTCCGAAGCCGTGTCGTTAAATTCCGCTGTGCTGTAAAGCGCCCACATGATCGGAATCCCGTCATCAATCGAGCGTTTGATGTCCCGCATTTTCAGCTCACCGGTTTCGATGTCGAAAGAGCGGCCTTTGCGTTTGATGTCACTTCCGATGTTCGAGAGCAGCAAATCTACCGAGGTCCCGCCACCCGCTTGAGTTTCTCCCGCCATGGCAAGGAGATACATGTCCGCAGGGATTCCAAGAAAACGCATGATCCGCTCTGCCGTGGCGGGAACACAGTATCCTTTTGGCCCCTGATCGACCATCGGGATGTTCGTGACGACAACATCGCCGTTTTCCCGGGTCTCCACGAATCCCCGGGCCCGCTCGCGGATCACGGCATCGGAAACCCTTGCGGTGCGTCCACGGTCATCGGCGGCCTCGACGGTTTGGATCGAAAGCGAAACATATTCCTCTTCAACATGAGAGAGAAGAAAGGAATGCCCGGCCCAGTCCCAGCGCTCGGCATTGACCCGTGATTCACCCTCTCCGAATTTCTGTGATTCCGGCTCTCCGAGAAGAGCCGTCAGTTTCTCCGCGATCGTCTTTGCATCGTAGGTCATGAGAGCTTTAACTCCCTCCATGCCTCCGGGAACCGGCTTTCCTTCGATGAAATGATCTTCACCGGATCCTGCCGAGCTGAATGAGTCACCCTTGTTCGCGAAGACAATAGAGATGCCGGTGACCTTCTCGTTTTCGCCGTAGAGAGCAGCAGAGAAAGGGCGTGCCCCGAGAAAGCGATAGTCCTCTTTCGGGTAGGCGCGATAGGATTCGGAAATCTCGGTTTTTGATTCGCGGGGCCAGTCAAGGCGGGTCGCCACGTCTGCCGGGTTGCTGTCCCAGAGGGCGGCGTCGGCAAACAGTTCCTGACCGACGGCTTCATTGACGGCTGCGGCGGTGACTCCCGAAGCGGGAAGGACTGACGCGGGCGCGGAAGTCCAGCTTTTCAGATACTCCTGATCCCCGGCGGAGAGGGAGGAAATCGGGATCGTGAACGGACTTCCGTTCCTGAGTTGAATCGTGACCTGCCCACCACTGATGGATTCGACTTTTGCTTCAATCGATTTGCCTGCCGAATTGGTAAAGGTCCGATAGTCCTCTGCATGCGTTAGGGCGAGGGCGAGGGCGGAAAGAAACACCGCGAGAGCGACGGGGAAAGAGGCTTTCATGCCCTGAGTCTACGCTTTTCCAGTGAGGTGGCAATACTTCACACGCGTTGGCCGAGGGCGGGAAAACGCCGCTCAGGAAAGCAGGCCTATGATGAGGGCAGGGTTCAATCCACCAATCAGGATCAGCGCGATAAGAACAATCATCGCGATGCGCGAGAGGGTGCCGACCGGGATCGCCGAAATGTCATCTTTCGGATCTTGCTCGCTGAGAAACATGGAAGCGGCGATTTTCAGGTAGTAGTAGAAGCCGGCTCCGGCGCCGACCAGACCCACCGTGAGCAGAAACCACTGCTGTTGCTGAACTGCGAGTTGGAAAACAAAAAACTTTCCAAAGAATCCCGCCGTGAGTGGAATGCCGGCGAGAGACGCCATCGAGATAATCATGGCAAAGGCGAGAAACGGGGACCGCTTCGCGAGCCCTTTGTAGGAAGTGAGGTCCTCACCCGGGATCTGAACGCGCACTGTTGTCATGACAAGAAACGCGAGAAGCGTCATGAGGAGATACGCACCGAGATAGAAAGCGATCACTTTGGCAGGAGAGAGAAACTCACCGGCCTGACTGGCCGTCGGGGTGCAGGCCAGCGCCATGAGAAGAAAGCCGGCGTGAGCGACGCTGGAGTAGGCGAGGAGGCGCTTGAAGTTCTGCTGGGGCAGCGCGGAGAGGTTACCCACGATCAGAGTAAGCACAGCGATGACCGTCACGGCGAGGATGATTTTCCCAACGAGTTCACTGCTGGAAAGAAAGGGATCAATGAGGCGGAGAAGAACGATGAATCCCGCGGCTTTCGATCCGACCGAAAGAAAGGCGGTGATGGGTGTCGGAGCACCCTGGTAAACGTCCGGGATCCAGAAGTGAAATGGGGCGCCGCCCACTTTGAAGGCAAGAGCGACGAGGATGAGGGAAAAAGCAAAGAGCGACCCGATCACGTTGACGTTGTCACCGGAGAGGGCGGTTTTGATTTCCTCGAGCTGCATGCTGCCGGTCATGCCGTAGAGCCAGGCAAATCCGTAAACGAGAAAGCCGGTCGAGAGTGCACCGAGGATGAGGTATTTCACCCCGGCCTCAAGAGAACCGACGTTGCGGCGGAGATAGGCAACCATAACGTAGAACGCAATCGTCACCGTCTCGAGCGCCACGAAAATACTCACGAGATGGTTCGCCGAAGCCATGAGCATGAGACCGGCGCAGGCGAACATCGGAAGCGCGAAAAACTCGCCCAGCCCCGACTGAGGGTGAGCGCCTTTTTCCGGTGGAGCAGTCTGATCCACGACGATGCGGCTGTAGTCGGACGCCATGATAAGCACGACGAGGGTCGTCAGGATCGCGATGCCCTTGAAGTAGAGGGCCATCTGATCGCCTGTGGTATAGAAATTCCAGAACGGACTCTCCGTTGACTCGGGCCATTGAACGCGGAAGAGGAGGCCGAAAGTGACGACCAGTCCCAGCATTCCGATCCAGGCAATGGAGCGTTTGTCTTCCAGCTTCACGAAAGCGTCGACCAGCAGCATGATGATGCCGAGGGAGACAACGATGATTTCGAGGAAATAGACCGGCATGTTAGGAAAAATAAAAAGAGTGAAGTGACGGATTTGACAGGGTTAGGTCAGGCACGTAACAGGGTTTGAGACCCTCACCGGGGTCGAATCATCCGGCGGTGACGAGGAAAAGCCCTTCGACGGCGGGACGGATAAACTGGTTCAAAATTTCAGGGACAAAGCCAACCGCGATGAGCGTGGCGAGAAGGAGAAAGTAGGGGAGCCTCGCGGTCATTGTCATGTCGGCCGGAGTCGCCATTTTCTTTTCGGGAGTTCCGAGGAACAAATTACGGAAGGCACGGAGCATGTAGACGGCAGAGATGACGACACCCCAAAGGGCGATAATTGTGGTCCATTGCAGCCAGCCGAGTGATTCGCCGGTGTCTTGAAACGCGCCGAAGAACACCGAAACCTCGGCGGCGAAATTCGCAAAGCCGGGGAGCCCGGCGGAGGCGAACGCGGCAAAGGCAAAGAGAAGCCCGAGTTTCGGAAGTTGACTCGCGATTCCGCCGAGTTCTTCGAAACTGACGGTGCCGTAATTTTTGCGGATCCATCCGCAGAGCGCGAAGAGCAGGGCGATAGAAACACCGTGCGCGAACATGAGGAGGACCGCCCCGGAAACACCGAGTTGGTTGAAGGCGGCAAGTCCGAGGAAGACGTAGCCCATGTGCATGACGCTGGAGTAGCCGAGCATGCGGTCGAGCTTCTTTTGCGCGATGGTCACCAGACCGATGTAGATAATGTTTCCGAGAAGGAGGACGAGGAGCACGTTCAGCAGCGCCGCCATGCCCTCGGGGACGATGGGCATGGCGATCCGGATAAGTCCGTAGAGCCCGAATTTTTTGAGAACGCCGGCGTGAAGCATGGCGACGGGAGCCGGGGCTTCTGCGTAGGCGGGGGCGGCCCAGCTGTGGAAAGGAAAGAGAGAAACGAGGATTCCGAATCCGACGAGAAGGAAGGCAAAGATCCAGGTCTGCTGACTAGCGGCGATGCCGGTTTCGGGGTTCTTGGCCGTCGCGATGAGATCAGCAATCGCGAAGGTGGCGCTGCCGAGAGCGAAGACCGCCATGATCAATCCAACGAGAAGGATGAGGCTGCCGACGCCGAGATAGATTGTGATCGTCCAGGCGGTGCGGACCCGGTTTTCCCCGTGCCCGAAAATGCCGATCATGAGGAAGGTCGGGATCAGCGCGAGTTCGTGGAAGGCGTAGAGGAAAAAGAGATCCGTCGAGGTGAAGGCTCCGATCGCACCTCCTCCGATGAGAAGAAGAGAGAGGTAGTAAAGTTTTGAGCTTCCTTTGATTTCATTCTCCTGAGGGGAAACAAGAACGGCGGCGACCATGACGAGGGTCGCGAGGAGCAGGAGGACAAGACTGATGCCGTCGATTCCGAAAGCAAGGCTCAAGGTCGGGAATCCGACCATGTCCATGAAAGTTCGGGAGGACTCGAACTGATAGGAGCCCTCAACATTCGGATTGAACTGGACGGCGACGACCAGACTGAGGATCAGCGTGATGATGGAAGCGCCCAGAGCAGAGAAACGGGCAGGTGCGCCCAGGCCGATCGCAAGGGCAGCGATCAGGGGCAGGAAAACGATGATTTCGAGCATGCTCACGGTATTTCCGGGGAAAAAGTTCGATTAAAGAATGAGAAGGAGGATCAGTGCTATCACCGCGATTCCATAGAAGAAGGCGTAAGACTGAACATTGCCGAGTTGAAAAATTCGCAGGAAAGAGCCGGCTCCCATTGCCGCGAGGGCGGGGAAGCGAACCACGAAGGGATCGATCACGAAACGATCCACGATGTCAAGAATTGCAGCCACGGCGTCCTGAAAGATGCGGACGAGAGCGTTGTAGAATTCATCGATGTAGAAGCGGTTTGCGAACAGGGGAATGTGGATCGGGTCCTTGTCGCGCCCTTTGTAGAGGAAGATCGCCGCAGCTACTCCAACGGCGAGGCCGGTGAGAGACAGGATCGCGGTGAGCCCGAAGTGCTCGACGAGGTGGCTGAGGCTGCCGTAGCCGGTCGCGAGAAGCGGACCGGAAACCGGCTTGTAGGCGGAGAAGACAGCCATGACCGCGAGGATTGCGAGCGGAGCCCACATGAGCGGACCGACCTCTTTGGCATGATCGGCATCCTTCGTGCGATTTTTTCCAAAGAAAGCGACGATGACGAGGCGCGTCATGTAAAACGGGGTGAGGAAAGCCACGATGATTCCGCAGACATAGGGGAACATCGCGCCTTCGTGATATGCCGCTTCGAGGATCATTTCCTTACTCCAGAAACCACTTGTGAACGGCACCGCGATGAGCGCCGCGGTTCCCAGCGCAAAGGTGGCGAAAGTGATGGGCATTTTCCTGCGGAGGCCGCCCATTTTCCAGATGTCCTGCTCGTGGTGGCAGGCATAGATGACGGCACCGGATCCGAGGAAGAGGAGCGCTTTGAAGAAAGCATGCGTGTAGAGGTGGAACATGCCGGCGTCGCTTCCGCCGTGGCCGATGCCCTGCGCCATGATCATGTAGCCGAGCTGGGAGAGCGTCGAGTAGGCGAGAATGCGCTTGATATCGTTCTGCTGCAGCGCCATGAGCGCGGCGACGACGGCAGTGGCGGCACCGATGTAGGAAATGACCTGCGCCGCCATTTCGGTTGCTTCGATCAGGAAGACGACGCGGGCGAGCATGAAGACACCGGCGGCAACCATCGTGGCTGCATGGATGAGAGCGGAAACAGGCGTGGGGCCTTCCATCGCATCGGGTAGCCAGACATGAAGAGGAAGCTGAGCGGACTTACCGATCGCGCCACAGAAGACGCAGAGCACGGCGATGTTGAGGAGAGCGAGGTTCGTGACTCCGCCGACGGCTTCTTTGATCTCTTCAAAATAAATCGAACCCGTCAGCACCCAGACCAGAAGAATGCCGATCATGAAACCGAAGTCACCGATCTTGTTCGTGAGGAACGCTTTCTTGGCGGCATCGGCAGCGGATTCCTTGTGGAACCAGTGACCGATCAGAATGTAGGAGCTGACGCCGACGAGCTCCCAGAAAATGAACATCATCACGAAGTTGTTCGCGAGGACGATACCGGTCATGGAGAACATGAAGAGCGAGAGTCCGGCAAAGTAGCGGGCCTTTCCTTTATCGTCCTTCATGTAGGCGAGTGAGAAAATGTGCACGAGAAGACCGATCGAGGTCACGATCAGCATCATGCCGCGGCTCAATTCATCGAGCTGAAAACCGATCTCGACCCGGAAGAGGTCTCCCATGTCGATCCAGGGAAACGCTTTCGCCTCACCGCCTTCGCCGCCCGCGAGGATCATGCAGAGAATAAAAGTGATGAGCACGGAACCGGTGGAAACCAGAGCGGAGAGTCCGGGGGAACGTTTCAGACCGAAGATGATGAGAGCAGCCACAATGAGTGGCAGCAGGAGAACGGTCCAGGCGGTGGTATTCACATCCATTAATACAAGCGGTCGGAAATCTAGTATTTCATCGAGTCTACCTTCGTCACATCCGTGGTTCCTTTGGAACGGAAGAGCGCGACAATGATGGCGAGTCCGACCGCTACCTCAGCGGCAGCGACGGTGATGATAAAAAAGAGGAGAACGTGGCCTTCGTAATCCGGTTGGCCTTCCTTGAGGTTGAAGCGTGAAAACGCCACGAGGGTAAGGTTCGCGGCCGCGAGCATGAGTTCGAGACACATGAAAATGATGATGAGATTGCGGCGCACCAGAACCCCGGCGAGTCCAATCGCGAACAACACTCCGCTGACGAAGAGAAAGTGATTCAGGGTGAGAGCGGTTTCCATACGGTCACAAACAGGCGTTCAAATCAGGCTCACTTCAACTCCTTCTTACTGAGAACGACCACTCCAATGGTGGCGACCAAGAGAAGAATACCGACCACCTGGATCGGGAACCAATACTGACTGAAAAGAAGTTCACCAATCCGGTGCACGTCGGACGAGCCGGGGCCTTCGGTGGCGGCAAGTGCGGGAAGGGTGGCGGCTCCAACTTCGCTGCGGTTCAGGACAACGAGCAGCAGGGCGGCAAAAGCGGCGGCAACGCCGCCGGTGCAAAGTGCGCCAAAGAAAGGGAAGCGGCGGTTCTCCTCCACCCGGACATCGAGAAGCATGATGATGAAAATAAAGAGCACCATGATTGCCCCGGCGTAGACGAGAATCTGAAGAACACCAACAAGGTAGGCATCGAGCTGGATGAAAAGAGCTGCCAGGCCGAGAAATGAAACAATCATGGCAAAGGCCGCCGAAACCGGATTCCGGTTCACGACGACGCCGATTCCACCGACAAGGGCGAGAGCGGCAAAGATGTAGAAAAGAAAGGTCATTCTTTGGAGGGATCTTGGTTCTTTGATATTGGTGTCAAATCAGACTGCGTTTCTGGATTCACTAAGATCCAACTTCCAAAATCCAATATCCTGAGGTTACTTCAGCTCGTTCCACTTATTCACGAGGCCGACGCGAACGCCGCCGATTTCGTAGAGTTTCTTTTTATCGTGTACCATCTCGGCCCGGCTTGTGCCGGTGATGGCGTAATCTTTGCGGAGATAGATGGCCTGCTCGGGGCAAACCTCTTCGCAAAGGCCGCAATAAATACAGCGAATCATGTCGATGTCGAACGCTTTGGGGCGCTTCTCCACCTTGGCCCACTTGTCATCGCTCGGGATTTCCTCCGGCTTGATCGTGATGGCGCGGGGAGGACAGATAAATTCACAAAGCTGGCAGGCGACGCAGCGCTCACGGTCCTGCTCGTCTTTCACGAGAGCGGGGGCACCGCGGTAGTGCTCGGGAAGGCTTTCGTCCCACTTCTCCTCGGGATACTGCATCGTGACCTTCTTCCTGCCGGATACGATCTTGAAGAAGTGGCCGAGAGTCACCCGCATTCCGGAAATGATTCCGGGGATGTAGAGTTGTTCCCACCATTTCAGTTTTGGACGTTTAACGACGATTGCCATGAGTTGAGGAGAGTAAGGTAGGTTTAAGCGAGCCACCACATGAGGAGGGCGGTGAGGACCACGTTAAACAAGGCGATTTCAAAGAAGAAGACCCAGCCGAGACGCATGAGTTGGTCGTAGCGGAAGCGGGGAAGCGTCCAGCGGATCACGATAAAGAAGAGAATCAGGGCGATGACTTTCGCGAAGAAGGTGCCGATGTGGATGAGGCCGTGCCACCATGGGACCGCGGCATCAGCGCTCTCAGGAGTGAGCCAGCCGAAGGGGAGACTCCATCCGCCAAGGAACAGGGTCACCGCGAGGCCGGATCCGATGATCATCGCGGCATACTCCCCGAGGAAGAAGAGCGCGAACTTCATCGAGCTGTATTCGGTGTGGTAACCGGCGACGAGCTCAGTTTCACACTCGGGAAGATCGAAAGGGAGACGGTTCGTCTCCGCGAACATCGACGTCATGAAGACGATAAACGAAATCAGGACCGGAATGGTGAGGAGGAATCCTTTTACGCTGAGACCTTCTCCCCAGAGGGGTAGAAGCGCCCAGCCGTTCTCCGCCTGATACTGAACGATGCTGCTGAGGTTGAGCTCGCCGTAAATCATGATGAGCGGAACGACCGAGAGTCCGAGGGAAATCTCGTAGGAGATCATCTGGCTCGTCGAGCGGACACCACCGAGGAAGGGGTATTTCGAGTTCGAAGCCCAGCCCGCGAGGACGATGCCGTAGACGGAAAGAGAAGCGACCGCGAAGACGAAGAGCGGACCGACGTCGAGATCGGCGATAACCATTTTCTCCCCGAAAAGTGAGCTGCCGAAAGGAAGCACCGCAGAGGTCATGAGGGCGGGCACCATGACGAGAGCCGGGGCGAGCCAGAAGTAGCCTTTGCGAACGTGGTCCGGGGTGAAGTCCTCCTTGAGAAGAAATTTAATGCCGTCGGCGACCGCCTGAAGAAGTCCCGCAGGTCCGACGCGGTTGGGGCCGACGCGGTCCTGGATTGCCGCACTGACACGGCGCTCGGCCCAGACCGACATGGCGACGAGCGGCAAGGTGACGAGAAACACGAAGACGACGATCTTTACAGACGCTGCGATGATGATATGCCAATCCATGTTCAGAAAAGTCAGCCGACGATGAGTCCTCTGGCGACACGCTCTTTCTCCCGCTCAAGCAGGGGAATCGTTTCGCCGGTTTCGATGAGAGGAATGCCCAGATCACCGATTTGCCCCCAGGTGAGGCCTTCGAATTCTGACACTTCCTGCGTCAGCTGTGTAAAGATGTCAGTTACGGAGTAAATCCCGTTTCCACCGCCGGTGGCCTGGATGAGGTCACGAACGATTTCCCAGGCCTCAAGCGTCAGGCCGGGGCCGTCGATGACTTTGTTGAGGCGCTGGAGGCGGCCGGTCACGTTGATCATCGTTCCCGACTTCTCAGCCCAACCGGCGCTCGGGAGGACGACATGGGCGACATCCGCGGTCGGATTTGCGAGAGGATAGGAAGTGAGGAGGAAATCGAGCTTTCCGAGGAGCTCGGCGCTGAAGTCCGCGTCTTCGACGAGATTTTCCTGAAGGGCGATCACTGCTTTGATGCGGCCCTGCTCGATGCCTTCTTTGATCGATTCGATCTGTGAACCGGGATCATCGAGTCCGAGGATGAGCTTCACGCCATTGGTGTTCGGGTTGCGATCCGCGGAAATGAGGTAGCCGTCGGCCTCGCCCATGCGGGTGACGGTGTCGACATGACCGGCACCGAGGTGCTTGATGAGCCGGTTCGTCATGAGGAGTTCCTCATTCGTCATCCGGGCCGAAGCGATCACGGCGATTTCCCCGCCTTCGAGTCCGGCGAGCTTGTCAGCCGAAGTCGCAAGCGCTTCCTGCCAGGTCGCGAGGCGGTGGTTCTCTCCGTCGCAAATGAGAGGATCGGTGAGACGGGCGTCACTTTCGATCCAGTGGAAGTTGAGACGGTGGGAATCCGGCATCCAGTCGGAGTTCACGTCGTTGTTCTGACGTGGAGTGATGCGGTAAATCTTATCCTCGCGGCTGTAGACGGTGACGTTGGCGCCGGTCGCGCAATTCACGTCGATGGTCTTCGTCTCCTTCATGAACCAGACGCGCATCTGGAAGCGGAAGTCGTTGGAGGTCAACGCCCCGACGGGACAGATGTCGACGGTGTTGAGCGAGTAATTGTTCGCCAGCTCATGACCGGGATAAACGGTGAGGACGGTATGGCTGCCCCGATCAGTGAAGCCGAGAACCGGATCGTCGGCGATTTCATCGGTGAAACGAATGCAGCGGCTGCACATGATGCATCGCTCATCATCGAGACGGATTCTCGGGCCGACGTCGACATTTTTCGGCTTCTTCACCTTCTGCTCACGGAAACGGGACTCGCCTTTTCCGTGTTCGACGGAGAATTCCTGGAGGGAACATTCTCCGGCCTGATCGCAGATCGGGCAATCGAGCGGGTGGTTCGCGAGTAGGAGCTCCATGACCCCTTTGCGACACTCTTCTGTCATCGCACTCTCCGTATTGATGCCCATGTTGGGGGCGATCGTGTTCGCACACGCAATCGCCGGACGCGGAATCCACGAAATCGGAAGGTGGCCGTTTTCATCCGGCTCGGGTGGATCTTCACCGGGACGCGGACGTGGCGGCATCCCCATTTCGACGAGACACATGCGGCAGTTGCCGGGGGAAGTCAGCTTGGGGTGATAGCAGTAGTGTGGAACTTCGACACCGGCCTGACGGCAGGCTTCAATCATGCGTGTCCCTTTGGGGAAGGAATGCCACTCCCCGTTGATCTGGACGTCTATCAAATCGGATTTTTCTTCGCTCATCTGAGGTTGGCGGCAGCGGTAAGTGCCTCGGCGTTGAGGAAATCGTCCTCGAGCTCAGGTTTCGTGTCCGCGACGAGCTCGTCGCGGAATTTTTCAACAAAGCTCTCGGTCGGCCAGGAGGCCGCTTCGCCGAAAGCGCAAATGGTGCGGCCGTCGATGTTTCTCGCGACGCTGTCGAGCGTGTCGATGTCGCTTGGGGAGGCTTTTCCGGCGACGACGCGGTCGGTGATCTTTTTCATCCAGAGCGATCCTTCACGACACGGGGTGCACTGACCGCAGGACTCGTGGGCGTAGAAATTGTTGATGTTGTTCAGAACCCAGCTGATGGAGCGGCTGTCGTCGATCACGATGACCCCTCCGGAGCCGGCCATGGAACCACAGGCGGCGAGAGTGTCGAAATCCATCGGGATGTCCCAGATCGTGAGTTCGCGGGCACCGTCGCCGCGTCCGACCGTGAAAACTTCGTCAGCGCGGAGGACTTTCGCGGAGGAACCCCCGGGAATGACCGCCTTGAGCTCGCGTCCTTCTTTGAGGCCGCCGCACATGTCGTTGATGAGCTCACCCATCGTGACTTTGCCGACCTGAACTTCATAGTAGCCGGGCTTTTTGACATCACCGCTGACGCAAAGGATTCGCGTCCCCGTGTTGTTCGGGGTTCCCGTTTTTGCCCAGGCTTCACTCCCGATTTCGAGGATGTGCTTCACGTGGCAAAGCGTCTCGACGTTGTTCACGATCGTCGGGCAGAGGTAGAGCCCCATCGCAGCCGGAAAATACGGTGGCTTAATGCGGGGGTAGGGGCGCTTGCCCTCGAGGGACTCAATCAAACCGGTTTCCTCACCGCAGATGTAGGCACCGGCACCACGATGAACATAAATTTCGAGGTCAAATCCGCTGCCCTGAATGTTCTTGCCGAGGTAGCCGGCCTTGTGAGCTTCCGCGATCGCTTTTTCGAGAATCTGCGCGCCCTCGGGAAACTCTTCGCGGATGTAAATGTAGGCGAGGCGCGCACCGGTCGCGAAGCAGGCGATTGCCATGCCCTCGATGAGCTGATGCGGATCCTGGTGAATGATGTAGCGGTCCTTGAAGGTGCCGGGCTCGGATTCGTCCGCGTTGCAGATCAGATAGACGGGCTTGTCGTTGTTCGGCGGAAGGAAGCTCCACTTCATTCCCGCCGGGAAGCCTGCTCCGCCGCGTCCGCGAAGCCCGGCCGCTTTCACCTCTTCCGTGATCGTTTTCGGCTCCATGCCGAGAGCTTTCTTGAGCTGATCGTAGCCTCCTTCACTCTCGTAGGTTTTGAGAGAGGTGTCCCAGTCCGCCCGATCCACGTTTTTGAAAACGACGCGGTGCTCTTTGGGATGCGGCTCTTTGCCTGGTCGGTATTGAATCGCGCTCATAAAATCACTGATACTGGCTGAGGAGTCCGTCAACGTCGCTGACCGCTTCGTGGAAGTCGTCGTTCACGAGGCAAACAGGACCGGTGCCGCAGCTCGCGAGACACTCGGCGAATTCGATGCTGAATTTGCCATCGGCGCTCACTGCGATCGGATCGTGATGCGTCACGCCGGAGCGATCAATGCCTGTTTTTTCACACAGCTTATCCATCAACTCGTAGCTGCCGGCCATGGCGCAACTGAGCGTGCGGCAGACCCGGATGTGGCATTTTCCGGGCGCCGACTGGCGGAAGCCCGGGTAGAATGTCACGACTTCGAGCACCTGAATCGGCTCGAGTTCCAACTTGGCAGCGGCCCATTCGACGGCGGCTTCCTCGATGTAGCCGAAGTGATGCTGCAGGGCATGGAGGACTGGAAGCACGGCGGACCTTTTGCTCACGGGGTAATGCGTGATGCGGTCATCGATTTCTTTTTCCAGATCGGAGGGGACAGCGAAAGACATGGTCGGGAAAATTAACGGTCACACTCACCCATGACGAAGTCGAGACTTCCGAGGATCGCCACGGTGTCACTCATCATGTTGCCTTCAAGAAGTTTGGGCAGAATGCTCAGGTTTACAAAGGAGGGGGCGCGGATCTTGAGACGGTAGGGGACTCCTCCGCCTTTGGAGTGGATGTAAAAACCAAGTTCGCCCTTCGGATTTTCCGCTCCGAAGTAGACTTCGCCGGCGGGGGCATCGAGCCCTTCAGTGACGAGGATAAAGTGGTGAATGAGTTCCTCCATGCTCATGAGGACCCGCTCTTTTTGAGGGAGCTTCTGTTTGCTGTCGACCACGTTGATGGGGCCGTCAGGCAGGTTCTTGATCGCCTGCTTCAGAATGCGAACGCTCTGACGCATTTCCTCCATGCGAACGAGGTAGCGGTCGTAGCAGTCCCCGATCGTTCCGACGGGAATATCGAAATCGTAATTCCTGTAGTCCAGGTAGGGATTCGCCTTGCGGAGATCGTGCTCAACGCCTGAACCACGCAGATTGGGGCCGCTCAGTCCCCAGGCAATCGCTTCCTCCTTCGAAATGACCCCGATGTCGCGGGTCCGGTCGAGGAAGATCTTGTTGCGGGTGAGAAGGGTATCAATCTCGTCCAGCGCCGGAATGAATTCATCGCAGAACTTGTCGAGTTGGTCGATGAAACCTTCCGGAAGGTCGCGGATCTGACCGCCGACACGAGTGAAGCTGGTCGTAAACCGGGCTCCGGTGAGGAGTTCGCAGAGGTTGTAAATCGTTTCCCGCTGGGTAAAGGTGTAGAGGAAAACGGTCATCGCCCCGACGTCCATGGCGTAGGCACCGATCCCGAGAAGGTGGGCGGAAATGCGGGCCATCTCGCAGGAAATCGTGCGGATCGTCTGGCCGCGGGCCGGAAGTTCCCAACCCATGAGCTTTTCCACGGCGAGGGCGTAGGCGACGTTGTTCGCGAGAGGCGCAAGGTAATCGAGTCGGTCCGTGTAGGGCACGAACTGATTGTATTGCATGTTCTCCGCGATCTTTTCGTCGCCGCGGTGCAGGTAGCCGACGTCCGGGTCCGCCTTCGTAATTACTTCGCCATCAAGTTCGAGCACGATGCGGAGGACGCCGTGTGTCGCGGGGTGGGACGGACCCATGTTCAGGGTCAGCTTTTCACCGACAAGATCGTCCGTGGTCTGCTGATATCCCTCAAGCTCAGACGCCGCCGCAGCGCGCGCTGCAGTGTCCTGAATTTCGAGCTCTTTTGTTGTCGTAGCCATGGCAGGAGGGGAAGTCGCGATAGTCGGTTCAATTGCCTATCGGGATCCGGAGAATTTCGAGTATCGGTGCGCCGTTTTGGAGTTTCAAGGTGAGTTTGTGAAAAATTTCACAAAGTCCTCGAGACGTTGATACGTTACAAAAAGGGAAGCGGATTGTAGTCGTTTCTTTGACTCAAAACATCGAACATCCCAACCATGCAAAAAGAAGATACTGTTCACGGAGAGGTAAAGGATAAGCGGAGCGTCCTCACCTCTATCATCGTCGGGGGAGTTGGCGCTTTCAGTGCCGTGTATCTTTTAAACCCGACCGCCGGCTTTCTCGAATTGATCCCGGATAACCTTCCCGTGGTTGGAAATCTGGATGAAGCCGCCGCGGCCGCACTTCTCGTGAGCTGTCTCGCCTATTTCGGGGTCGACATCGGCGGGCTTTTCGGTCGGAAGAAAAAAGACGAAGCTTCGGATATCATCGACGTCGAGGCACAGGCCTAGACCCAACTGGGTTTGGTCACTGACTCGACCCTGTTGCCTGCGCATTCGCGGCCGCGAGAATCCTCGGCATGTAGGGCTCGGGATTCATGTCGAATGCCTTCACGCAGGGGGTGCAGCAGAAGAGGACCTCCTGGCCCTTGTAAACCCTGCGGTGCTTCGGTTTTCCGTCCTTGAAAGGTTTGTGGAACTGGACCGCGCAGGTATCAAACGGATACGGGGTGATCGTGGCTTCGGTCTGGCGGGCCTTCCGATCCGCTTCTGCGGTGGCCCGGAAAGAGGAAGCCTCATCAGGCGCGGCCGCCGGAGAGGGGGCTGCAGCGGTAGAGAGTGTGTCATCTACCGTGGTGCAACCGGGAAAGGCCAAAGAGACTAGGCCCATGCCTACGGTGAAAGCGAAGTGTTTCATGACGACTCAAAGCTTTCCCCGCTATGTCCGCGCCAGCAAGCGAATTTGCGCAACTCTTGTCGGCGAATTTTGTTTGCAGTGAAGGGGGATTCCGCTTTGCTTGGCCGGGCGGGAAGAGCCCGGACTGGAATCAAAGGAAATGGCAACCATCAAAGTGGCGTGCCCCAAATGCGGGCAGAAAGTGTCGGGTGACGAAACCTTCGCAGGTGCCATCGTACCCTGTCCGGTTTGCTCGTCCGATATTCAGTTTCCGGGTGAGCTCCGCGGGGGAACTCCCACCGGCATTCTGAAAACGGAAGCGTATGAGCCTGAACAATACACGGGTCCGTTCGAGCTTCCCGGTGAGATTCCCGATTTTGTGGAGGTGGCTCCGCAGGCGAGCCGCGAAATTCCGGAAGAGCATCCGGGGCAGGAAGAACCGGTAGAGGATGATTCGGACGGGGATGAAGAGGAGGAGGAGATGGTTGTGCCTTCGCCCGTTTCCGGTGCGGTCTCTCTTGTGGCCAGTGTCCTCGGAGTTGTCCTCTGTATTGCCGGAGGGATTCTCTTTTCCCCTATCGCGATCATTTTCGGCCACATTTCCCAGGCAAAGGCGAGGCACAGTCCGGTGCAACCGGCGCCCGGCCAGACCCTCGGAGCGATCGGGATGCTGATTGGCTATGTC
>JARGOP010000006.1:47164-115927 GCA_029233965.1 Verrucomicrobiales bacterium
GCAACCGGCGCCCGGCCAGACCCTCGGAGCGATCGGGATGCTGATTGGCTATGTCTGGCTCGTGATCACCATTTTGATCCTCGGTGTGCTCATTCTTTTCGAAGACTCCATCCGCGAAATGGTCCAGGGCCGGGGTGCCTGAATCAACGTGCACCAGCTTCCCCAACCCGCTCCGTTGCGAGGTTGATGCTTGCATTTCGACCGGTTTCGATTACCGCTGCGCGAGAGATAAATTGGATTCACTATAATTTCAGTCCTTTTGATATTGAAGATTTCTAAAATAATAGGAAACTAACCAAGACCAAGTCATGCTAGAAACCACCATTACCAATATTCGCGCTCGCGAAATCGTCGATTCACGGGGAAACCCAACTGTTGAAGTCGACGTTGAACTTGAAGGCGGCGCGATCGGACGTGCCGCCGTGCCAAGCGGAGCCAGCACCGGAGAGCACGAAGCCTGGGAACTCCGCGACGGAGATGAGAGCCGCTACCTCGGTAAGGGCGTCCTCAAGGCTGTTGCTGCCGTGAATGACAAAATTTGTCCTGAGCTCATCGGAATCGATGCCACGGAGCAGACCGTTGTCGACAAGGCCATGTTTGAGCTCGACGGCACCGCCAATAAGAAGGAACTCGGAGCCAACGCGATCCTCGGTGTTTCCCTTGCGACAGCTCACGCGGCCGCGAACCAGCTTGGAATGCCTCTTTACAAGTACATCGGCGGTCCCAATGCCAAGGTCCTCCCTGTTCCGATGATGAACATCATCAACGGTGGATCTCACTCTGATGCGCCGATCGACTTCCAGGAGTTCATGATCATGCCGAAGGGGGCTTCGAGCTTCCGTGAGGCACTTCGCCAGGGTGCTGAGATTTTCCACGCGCTCAAGAAAGTGCTCAAGGACCGCGGCCTTTCCACGGCGGTTGGTGACGAGGGAGGTTTCGCTCCCAAGCTCGATTCCGCGGACGACGCGCTCAAAGTCATCGAGCAGGCCGTCGAGAAAGCCGGCTACAAGTTCGGCGAAGAGATCTTCATCGCCCTCGACGTCGCTTCCTCCGAGTTTTACAACAAGGAGAAGGGTAAGTATGTCTTTCACAAATCGGACAACTCCGAGAAGACGGCTGAAGAGCTCGTAGATTACTACCTCGACCTCCAGTCCCGCTACCCGATCCTCTCGATCGAAGATGGTTGTGACGAGAATGACTGGGATGGCTGGAAAGTCATTACCGAGAAGATGGGCAAAAACACACAGCTCGTCGGCGACGATCTTTTTGTCACGAACACGGATTTCCTTCAGAAGGGCATCGATCTCGGTGTCGCCAACTCCATCCTCGTAAAAGTGAACCAGATTGGTTCTCTTACGGAGACTCTCGACGCCGTTGAGCTGGCAAAGGAAAACAGCTACACCAGTGTGATCAGCCACCGTTCCGGTGAGACCGAGGACAGCACGATTGCTGACATCGCGGTCGCCACCAATGCAGGCCAGATCAAGACCGGTTCCCTGAGCCGCTCCGACCGTATCGCAAAATACAACCAGCTTCTCCGTATCGAGGAAGAGCTGGGTGAAGATGCGATCTACGGCGGAAAAATCCGCGTTTAACCCCCGCGGCTGAAGCCGTTATCCCACCTATGCGTGACCCCGAATTTCAGGATCATCCCGATCTCCCTCTCCAGATTCAGGAAGAGGGCGGAAAGCCGAAGTCAAATTTTTGGCAGCGGCTTTCCCGGGGCATGGAGGTGGTGATATACCTGTTACTTCTGCTTTCTGTCTACAAACTCTTCGGGCCCGAAGTCACCCGGCAGGAAGAGTTGACGGCGGAGATCAATCGTCTTCAGCAGATCGAGGCGGCGAAAAAGGAGCAGGTCATCAGGCTCCGTCAGGAACATCGGCTTCTTAAGACCGATAAAGATTATCTTGAGGCGATCGCCCGGGACCGACTCGCGTTGCAACGCCCCGGGGAATACATCTTCCGCATCGAGCGGGAGTAGGAGCGAAGCTTCTTTTTCCTTTTTCTTTTCCTCCGGTCGCGAATGCTCGTACAGACCGGGGGAAGGAGAATTGACTCCCGGGCAGATTACTGAGCGGAAGCCATGGCAAAGGCGGGCCGACCTGCCACTGCTACGATCCCGGAAAGCCGGGGTAGTCTTTTTCCTCCTGCCCGATGCCAACCATCTCGACCTCTTCGTTTTCCTCAAGATCCTCCTGCAGGGGAGCAAAACGCTCGGCGCGAAATCCCAGTTCCTGCTCGATGCTGGAATGGGGATCGTTCGGGTTGGGGAGCTCTTCAAGCAGGATGAGAATGTCGAACTCGGCTGCTCCGATTGAGAGATTGGCATTGTCGTCGACGACAAACTGCGGGTTCGAGCGCCCTGACTTCACGGCTTTCACCGTGTAAATCGAGTTCTTTTTCGGAAGCGACTTATACAGGTCAAAGACCCAGGGCTCGAAGGAATCATCGATGCAGACGACGCGTTGTCCGTTTTGAAACATGGCTGACCGTTCGGGGAAGAAATCTTACTTTCGTGCCGTGTAATCAAACACGAACACCTTATCGAGATGCGGCTTCAGGATTTCGACGAAGGCCATGTGATCCGGGTGCGGGATGTAAGTCTCCAGTCCGGCTTTGTCCTTGAAGGTCACGAGAAAAGCGTGAGTGAATTCATCGTTCAAACCTTCAACACTCTCGGAGAAACCCCACTCGATGTCGACGATGGTGTCGATCTTTCCTTGGAGCATCATGAACTCGTCGACGATCCGCTGAATATCGTTATCGGTGGCGGTCTCTTTGAACTTGAAGAAAACAGCGTGACGAAACGGAGGGCCCTCGTGACTGTCCGCAAGGGCAGGCGAAGCGATCACGGAAAATGAAAGAATCAGGGTGAGAAGGCGAAGAAATTTCATCTCGAAACCTTTTGCGTAAAGATCGGTTCTGTCGAACATAAAAGTCATCCATGAGTAACTGGCAGACCTTTCAACAATCGCTTCTTCGTTATCCTGAACTCGGCTTCGCCCTCGACACGAGTCGGATGGATGCGCCGGGGAGCTGGTCGCCGGAGATGCAGGCAAAAGTGGAACGGGCGTTTGCTGACCGGGCCGCGACCGAAGCCGGGGAAATCATGAACCCGGATGAGGGTCGTGCCGTGGGACACTACTGGCTTCGCAATCCCGACCTCGCTCCTGAAGCAGAGGGGAAATGGATCCGTGAGGTTGTCGATCAGGTGAAACAGATTTCCCGTCAGGTCCTCGCCGGAGAGATCCAGGCTCCGAACGGGAATTCCTTCCGTCATGTTCTCCTCGTGGGGATCGGCGGGTCCGCGCTGGGACCGCAGTTGGTTTCGAAGGCCCTGCTCCCTCCCAATGCGCCGGTCGATATTCATTTCCTCGACAACACGGACCCGGGCGGGATGGACTTCGTCTTCGAACAGCTGGGTGCAGGCCTCGCCGAAACCCTTGTCATTGTCATTTCCAAATCCGGGGGCACTGCCGAAACGCGGAACGGGATGTTGGAAACGGAAGCTGCCTTTGCGGCCCGCGGGCTCGACTTTCCGAGGCAGGCCATTGCCGTGACGGGGGAGGGGAGTAAACTCGGAAAATATGCGGAGGAGAACGGCTGGATCACTCAGGTCCCGATGTCTGATTGGATCGGTGGTCGCACTTCCATCATGAGCGCGGTGGGCCTGCTTCCCGCAGCCCTTCTCGGTATCGATATCGACGAATTTCTTGCCGGAGCGAAAGCGATGGATGAAAAGACCCGCGTCGATGACGTGGACTCGAACGCCGCGATGCAGCTCGCCCTGATGTGGCATCACGCCGGAGACGGGGCAGGGAAGAAGGACATGGTCATCCTGCCCTACAGCGACCGGCTCGATCTCATGAGCAAATACCTTCAGCAACTCGTCATGGAATCGCTCGGGAAAGAGCTCGATCTCGACGGTAAGGTCGTGAATCAGGGGATCGCGGTGTACGGGAACAAGGGCTCCACCGACCAACACGCCTATGTGCAGCAACTGCGTGACGGCCTTGCGAATTTCTTCGTTACCTTCATCGAAGTGCGTTCGACGAGAAAAGGGCAGTCAATGGGGATGGATGAACTTGGTTCCACCGCGGAAGATTACCTCCAGGGATTTCTCCGGGGAACCCGCAGTGCTCTCTACGAAAGCGGTCGCCACTCGATGACGATTTCCCTTGATCAGATCAATGCTTTTTCAGTCGGGATGCTCATCGCACTCTACGAGAGGGCGGTTTCGTTCTACGCCAGCCTCGTGAATATCAATGCCTATCACCAGCCCGGTGTCGAAGCCGGCAAAAAAGCGGCCGGGACTTTTCTGGATCTGCTCGCGAGGGTGAAGGGGCATCTCGCCGAAACCGGTTCCTCCGGGGTCACGGCAGAGCAGATGGCCTCTAATCTCGGGGAAGGGGATCCTGAAGTGGTTTACCACTGCCTCAATCATCTTGCGGGGAATGGCTTTTGCTCGCGGGAGGAAGGGGCCACGGCGGGAGAGGATGTGTTTCGCTGTTAGGGGCGGAGGGAGTTTCGAATGCCGAAATACCCCGGGGAAGTCCGAAGGCATAACATCCGAATGCCTCTATCAGGGAGCCTGAACGTAAGCGTTTCGATTTCGGATATCGGTATTCTTTCGTGCCCGGGTACTTGGAGGCATTTGCTCTTTACCTCGCGTCCTCAACCAGCGTCCTCACCGGCACGCCATGACCGGCGAGGTATGCCTTCACATCCCCGACGGTGTACTCCCCGAAGTGAAAAATACTCGCGGCGAGGACGGCGTCGGCTTTGCCTTTTTCGAGCACATCGACCATGTGGCTGAGATCTTTCCCGGCTCCGCCACTCGCGATGACGGGAATGGTGATCGCCTCGCTGATCGCGGCGGTGAGTTCGAGATCGTAGCCGGCGCCGGTGCCGTCGGCATCCATGCTCGTAAGCAAAATTTCGCCGGCACCACGCTCGTGCACTTCGCGGGCCCATTCGATCGCATCGCGACCGGTCGGCGTTCTTCCTCCGTGAGTGAAGACCTCCCAGCCATCCTTCGGGTCACCGGTCCGGCGCTTTGCGTCGATTGCAACGACGATGCACTGGGCACCAAAAGCTTTTGATCCTGCCGAAACGACATCCGGATTGTTCACTGCGGCGGTGTTCACCCCTACCTTGTCAGCGCCGGCCATGAGCATCTCCCGCATGTCTTCGACCGTGCGGATCCCGCCACCCACCGTCACCGGCATGAAACAACGCTCCGCAGTTTGCCTGACAACATCAACCATCGTCTTCCTCTCGTCAGAGGAAGCGGTGATGTCGAGGAAGACCAATTCATCGGCTCCCTGACGGTTGTATTCGACCGCGCAGTCGACCGGATCACCCGCGTCCCGCAGGTTTACAAAGTTGGTCCCTTTGACGACACGGCCGTCGGTAACATCTAAACACGGGATGATTCGCTTGGTCAGCATGAGGCAAGATAGCAGCGCAATTCGTTCCTGCTCAAAGATGAATGAAAAAAATTTGAATAATTTTCACAAAAGTTCTGGTAATTTGGAATGATTAATGGTTAAGTTTTATTAGATAAATCTCGTATTCGTTATGGAAGCTGCAGCTGTTGAACTTTCCTCGTCGGAGTCCTTTTTTGATGACTCCTTTACCGTGATTCCGAGAAATTGTGACACGGCAGTCGTCTATTGGAACCTGACGAGCGAACGGCAGCCTTTTTCTTCGAAGGTCAGGCTCTGTCTCCAAATCAACGGAAAAGAGTCGGACGCAGAGGAAACCATCATTCTTCATCGCGAGTCCGGACATTTTATCGTTCCTCTTCTCGCCGATGATCGGGAGTACTCCATCGCCCTGGGATGGACAGATACTTACGGCTTCCGCCCCATCTTCGAGCAGTGTGTCAAACTTCCGAATTATCCGGAATCCTCTGTTGGCGCGATGAGCAGCTCGATGAGCTTCCGCGGCTCACACTTCTGGCCGAAAGGATACGGCTCCTCGGTCAACTAGGCCGGTATTGCCGTGACTGACCCATCCGCCACCGGGGAAACGGGCGACGGGCTCGTAGACTCGTTTCTTGAGTATTTGTCAGTCGAGAAAAACTCTTCTCACCGGACTCTTGCCAATTATCATCATGCCATGACCCGCTTCCGGGAATGGCATCCATCGTTTCCGGGCTGGATGAAGATCGAGCCCGACGACTTCCGCGACTATCTCTACGAGTGCATGAAGGCGGAGTTGGCGCGTTCGACGATCCGGTTGCACTTCGCGGCGCTGCGCAGTTTCTACAAATTTCTCACGCGCCGGGAGGGGCTCGCGGTTAACCCGGTTGTGGAAGTTCAACTTCCCAAGGCGGAGAAGAAACTGCCGGTGGTCTTGACTCAGGCGCAGGTGACGGAGCTGCTGGAAATGCCTTTCAAGGCGGAGCAGCCAAAGCAGGCGCCGGAATGGACGGCCTGGAGAGACGCGGCCATCCTCGAACTCTTTTACAGCTCAGGCGTTCGACTCGCTGAACTCGCCTCCCTCAACATCGACGACTTCGATTTTCATCAGGAGTGCGTGAGGGTCTTCGGTAAGGGCAGTAAGGAGCGAATCTGCCCGGTCGGGACGATGGCCGCGGAAGCGATTCATGCCTATCGCAACCGGGCCCGGGTCATGAACGGCCCGCTTTTCATCAGCAAGCTGCGGCGCCGCTTGTCCACGAGGGCGATCTCGGATGTTTTCAAAAAGTATCACGCCCTTTCCAGCATTCCGGTGAATGTCAGCCCACACAAGCTTCGCCACAGTTTCGCGACCCACCTGCTGGATCACGGGGCTGACTTGAGAAGTGTGCAGACGCTGCTCGGGCATGCGAGCCTCTCAACGACCCAGATCTATACTCACGTGTCGATCGAGAGGATGAAAAGCGTCTACGAAAAAGCCCACCCGCGGGCCTGATTCAGCCTTCAACTTCGTCTTTGGGCACGAAACGAAGTGCCGCCGAGTTGATGCAGTAGCGCAATCCGGTCGGTTCGGGGCCGTCTGGAAAAACGTGGCCGAGATGAGCGTTTCCGGTCTTTGATCTCACCTCGACCCGTCTCATCCCGTAGCTGGTGTCTTCGACTTCGACTACCTCTTCGGGGTCGATCGGGGCGAAAAAGCTGGGCCAGCCGGTGCCGCTGTCGAATTTCGCTTCGGACGAGAAGAGCGGTTTCCCCGAAATGACGTCGACATAAATACCCTCACCCTTGTGGTCCCAGTATTCGTTGTCGAAAGGGGGCTCCGTGCCGCCTTCGCAGGCGATGTGGTATTGATCGGCGGTAAGGCGTTGTTTCAAGTCTTCGAGTGAATCGGACATGGTGCTTTGGGGTTCGTTTCCTTACTGGATTACGATTCTCCCGGGTAATCAAGACGGCATCGGCGGATTCGGCGCGGAAGCATCCTCAAGTTTGGGTTTTATTTCGTGACGAATCGCAAATATAAAACTCATTATTATGAAGGTTAACAAAGTCGCGATTTTTATCCCTGTGCTTTCTCAGCGCATTTTGGCTGGAAGCCAGTGATGTCACTTTCGACCTCGACCGGATCAATACGGAGAACGGCCGGGTCTACCGGGATATTCTCATTCTCGACTCGGACCGGCACGGGTTGCTTTTCCGGCATGAGAAGGGGATCGCAAAATTCAATTACGATCAGTTGTCGATGAATCTCCGGATGCTTTATGAGCCGGTCGGGGAGATCGCGGAGGAGTCAACCGTTCCGGAAGCGGAGGAATCTCCTCCCGGTGGTTTGGCTTTTCCGGATAAAGATCTGTCTTTCACGCTGACGGTGAGGAGTCGCATCGTTTCGCCGTGGTTGCCATGGCAAGGCGATCCGGGATTCTGTCGAAGCCGCTGCTCAGAGTGCCGCCGGGCCTGGCCGCAGCACGGGTCGCGGTATCATCGGGCGCTTCGTCTCGCAATTCCGGAGTGTCGTGCGTTTGCGGTCGATGACTTTCTGATCACCACAGGATTAGTCCGGCGACCTCCCGGTGTGATGACCTACCGGTTACCCTACAATCGACCTTAGCTCCTTCATTAAGAACCGCTGCCCCCGCTGAACGGCTCGTGTATTTTCTAAGACGGCGATTGGCCGAACGTTAACTCTAAGGTATAATTCCGATTATGATGATGGATCACGAGGACTTGGGAGAACGTCGGCAGGTGAATCACACCCCGACAATTGCGCTTGGCATTGCCGCTCTGCTGCTGCTGATCGTCGGCGCGATGAGTTATCGCGATTTCGTCCGGACCAGTTATGAGAAGGAGTACGCTGAGAAAGAGCGGCAGCTTCTCGCGAGGCATGGTTATCAGGTAGCTCCTTTCACGACGAATGGTCAGCAGGCCATTCAGGGCCAGATGCCGAACCTGCAGCCGCCTCAAGTGCAGGGGAATCCCGGTCAGCAGGGGGGGGGATACCCGCAGCCTCAGCAACAGGCGCAGCCGCCTCAGCAACAGGCGCAGCCGCCTCAGCAACAGGTGCAGCAATCTCAGGCGGTCAGTCCCGGGCTGGTACAAAACGCGGCGAATATGCAGATCGAATCCTCGCTCCCGCAGCCGGTCGATCCTGAGATCGATTCGATTCGCAATTCGCTCGAGCAGGTCCGGGAGCAGTCCCGTCGGACGGAAGAGCAGTTTCTCGATATCACCGGAAATAGGGAGTCCCGGCTCGATGCCGCCGCGCAGCAGACTCAGGAAATCACTGAAGAGCTCCCCGATTTTCTTCGGGATGCGGTCGAGAACCCTCCGGGCGGCAATCCGGAAGTCGAAGAGCGACTCGCCCGAATGCGGAATCAAGTGCTTCAGGCACCTTCACTTGCCAGAGTGACCGGTTTTGACAATGACTGGGGAATCGTCACCTTCAATGCGGGGGCGACACAGAACGTGAAAAAAGATCAGCGGTTCGCAGTGCGTCGCGGAGCAGACATTCTCGGCTGGATCAAAGTTGACGAAGTGCAGGAGAATCAATCCATCGCCGTGCTTGTCACGAACCGGGACGACGAGACGGTCCAGAAGCCGGAAGTCGGCGATGATCTGATTGATTTCGAATTGTTCTGAGAGCGCGGGCCAACTGGATCATCCCGTTTTGCGCTCCTGAATGAGATCGAAGAGGTTGTTCTGCAGTTTCGTTGCCTCGTAGGGCTTCTGCAGGAAAGCAATATTGGGGGTATTCCCAAGACCGTGATCTTCCGGTTTCTCATTGTAGCCGCCGGTGAGAAGGATACCGAGTTCCGGGCGCTGCTGATAGAGCTGTTTTGCGAGGTCCCACCCGGAAACGCCTTCGGGCATGATGATGTCACTCACGACCACCGAGACTTCATCGCAGACTTCGGGCCAGATCTCGAGCGCCTGTTTTCCCGAACTCGCTTCAATGACGGTGCAGCCTTGCATCTCAAGGAGTTTTTTTACCAGCTTTCGAACCGCCGACTCGTCTTCCACCGGAAAAACCCGTGAACCACGGATGCTCCGCTTCTCATTCGCAATACTTTCCGGAGGAGAGGGTTTGGTGCGATCAGCGGCGGAAGTTTTCACCGCGGGAAAGAGAATCTCAACTTTCGTCCCCCTGCCCGGTTCGCTGGAAATATCGATTACCCCGCTATGTTGACGCACGAGGCCGGCCACGTTGGCTAGCCCGAGGCCGGTGCCTTTGGGTTTGGTGGTGTAGAAGGGATCGAAAACTCTGGCGAGTTCACTTTTCAGGATACCGCATCCAGTGTCACTGATGGTCAACATCACGCAGGGACGGTGATGGCTATCACCATCGGGAGGGCGGTGAGCCGTTTCGATTACGATTTCGCCTCCTTTCGGCATGGCGTCTCTCGCATTTACGACCAGGTTCATCAGGATCTGACTCAGGATTCCTTTGTCAGCCCGGATCCAATCCGCTTCTGGGTCGAGTTCGAGGCGAATTCCGATGGTTTCCTCGACCATACGTCTGATCATTTTCGAGGAGTCACCGACTACGATATTGAGATCGAGCGTTTCGAAGCTGGCCTTCTGGTCGCGACTGAAAAGGAGCAGCAGTTTCACCAGTCCCACTGATTGAGAGGCGGCATTTTGAATCAACTCAATTGATTCGATCGCTCTGGGATCGGTCCACGACCGGGCGGCCATCTCGACGAATCCGGTGTGACCCTGAATAACGGTGAGCAGGTTGTTGAAATCATGGGCGATGCCGCCGGCGAGTTGCCCCGTGCAGTTCAGCTTCCGGGAATGGTAGAACATCTCCTCTGCGGAAATACGCCGTTCGGTTTCCTGAACGAGTCTTGCCTCTCTTGCGACCAGAGTCGTCGTGAGGACAAGCCTCTCCAATTCAGAGTTGGTGACGGTTTCAGAGAGCTCGACGATGACCGGAGAGGCTTTATCCGGTTCCGGAGCTGGAATCAGACTGACGTAGAGGTGACGGGGAGCACGTGGGATTTCAATCCATCTTGAGGAGGGGCGGGATGAATTTTTTTTTCACCCTCCAGTTTGCTGAGAACGAATTTTACAAGGGAAGTTGACATCAGTCGAAGACGTCAAACTCGAATAGGGATCCCTCGCCCCGGAGGTGTGGGAATGCACCGTGGTGAGAGTGATGCTCTGCACGCCCAGGTAGTCCCGGATCTTCGAAAGCCATTGGCGACGATCTCCATCCGGCTTCAAAACCGGAAACGGAAACTTTGTCTCTCGCGGCGGAAGGGCGTGGAGCTCCGACCCGCTTCCGGCGATTCTTCCGAAAGGACGCGAGGTAGAAGTCTCGATCAGTGGATCATGAGACTTCTGGCTGAGGTTGAGTTACGATTCCTTCACGGAATCAAATGCATCAATTTAATTAAAATTATGTAAATACTAATTCACGTAATTTTACTCTCTCTCCCCAATCGTATGGATCTAAACGGAAAAGACCGAAAAGCCTGAGCTTTTCGGTCTTTCGAAAGACGTTCGCGGGTTTTGGATCGTTTCCCGGGACAATATAGTGAGGCACAGGCTCAGGGAATCTTCACTCCCGGAGCGATCTCTTCGCCACCGGAAGCGTCCGCTTCTTTCTCGTCTTCGACGAGGATTTCGGAACGCTTCTTGATGATCGAGTCAACAATGTAGCTTCTTACTTTGAAGACATGGCCTTCGAGCACTTTCTCCGCGGCGAGCTTTTCGTTGTGTTGGGCAAGGGCATCCGCAAACTCCTTGTCGAGGCGCTCTTTCTCTTCGTCGCTCTCCTCTTCGCCCTCTTTGCGCTTCTCCTCGAATTTTCCGGAGACCTTGATCGCGAGGGGCAATTCGTTGAGGTCGTTTTTCTCACCGACGGAGATTTCGTAGTGGAAACCGTCAAAAGTGCTGATCTTGAAGGTCGTTCCTTCCGGCTTGTTTTCCTTCAGCGCATCACCGGTAAAAACGTCTTCGACCTGAGCATTGGAGAACGCGCTCTTCATGCTGGAGACTTTATTCTGATCCAGTTCCTCGTTTTCCTTCGCGTTGGCGAGGGCAAAGTTGGCTTCGCCCTCCTTGCGGGTGAGCTTCCAATCCTCCTTCTTTTCGCCCGAAATGATTTCGATCGACTGAATATCCTCGACCCGGAAGAAGGATTTATCGATCCACTCGGAAGGCTCGGTGGTGATGTCGCTGAAGGTTTCACCGACGAGGAAAACCGAGTTGCTGCTGCCGGTTTTGACGTAGCGTCCAGCTTCACTGGTTGCCATTCCGCCACCGAAAGGATCAGGACGTCCCTCCGATCTTTCGAAGAGTTTCCCGAGCCAGAGGGAATGCAGATCCTTTCCTTCGGCATCCTTGAAGGTGACGATGGTCGCCGCTTCGTCGGAGCTTGTCGCTTCGTCGGGAGAGATCAGGCTGAGTCTTCCGTATTGGCTTCGACCGATCGTGACGGGCTGCACGATGTTCAGATCCCAGAGCATGCGGAGCATTCCGACGATGGGCTCGGCGTTGGCCGGGTAGCCATCGCGCTCCGCGACGACCCACGCGGTTTCCCCTTTCTTGAGAGTGAGTTCACCCTCCTGCGATTTTACATGAATTTGCGCGACCTCGTTGATCGGAAAGTCGCTGAAGACTTTGGTCTTGTTCGTCGTCGCGGTTTCCCGTGAGACTCCGCCTCCTGATCCGGCGAAGTGGAGGATGGCCGCGATGCCGCCGATCACTGCCAGCACGATGAGTAGTCGAATGAGTGTTTTAGTTCCCATGATGGTTCGATTGTATCGTTTTGAAATTGAATTGGGTAAGGCGGGTAATTATCGAGCGGCAATACGCTTGCGTCGGGCAATGGCGAGACCGATTCCGAAGAGAATCACGATAACCGGCATGACGAGAGCATTGCCGAATTTGTAGGTCGCGAGCTTTCGCCGAAACTCCTTCGTGACTTCCTTCTGGAGCTCACGTTCGTTGCGCCGGAATTCCACCTCCTGCTCCTGGAGCTTCCGCATTTCCGCCTGGACCTCGGGAGAAAGGAGCGCCTGGTCGATGTTTTCCGGGGTCTGGGAGAGAATTTCGTTGAGTCGGGCTTCCACTTCGCTCGCCTGGGTGCTGAATTTAGCAACCTCCGCTGCGTATTTTTCCTGCGCCTCGCGATACCATTCGTTCTGACGGGTGAAAGGTCTCCGGACCGTAGTGCGGCTGCGGACGTTGATCAGGTCAGGGTCCCCCGAGAGCTGCTCGGCTGCGTTCTGCACGAGGGTGAGGTTCTCATTGAGCATCTCGGGAATGACGATGTTGAGACCGGGAATCTGATTCCGGCGAACGACATTGGCGTCGTAGATGAAGTCGACATCAGAAATGAGGATGACCCGGCCCGGGGCGGTTGCGGCCTTCAGGGAATCATCGGCTTCTTCCGCCTCGGCTTCCTCCGCCTTGCCGCCGTCAGCTTTCGTCTCTTCGGTATCTTCGCCGCCTTCGTCTTCAGCGGCTTTCGAAGGATCCCCTTCCGGGAAGGCTGTCTTGAATTCACCGCTGAGGCGCGCCACGAGAACCCGGCGCTTGCCGTAAGGTTCGAAGTCTTCGCGAATCCGGTCCGCGCCACCTTCCTGAGTCGGGTCGGCGTCGAAAGATCCAACGAGCTGGTTCATTTTCGAAGTAAGAACGAGACGGTCCACTTCGATGCCTTCGGGCGGATTGATTTCGAAGGCACCCGGAGTGAGCATGTTTAACTGGTTCAACATCTGCGTCATCGGATCGTTCAGGCCGGGATCGGAAGATTCGGATCCCAGTGCCTGCCGGTCGAGTGTCAGGAAAGTGGGCGAAAAGTTTCCGCGGCGAATGATTTCAGACCCGAAGCTCAAGTCGGCAAGGACACGATTTGAGTCGTAGGAGACGCCCCACGCTTTGAAGAGCTTGTCGAGATCCGAAGTTGGAGCCGGGCCCCCCTGAGGTGGCATGCCGGGCAGTTGGGGCTGCTGCTGCGCCATCGACCGTGAGTAGAAAAAGTTCGGATCGACGAAGGCGAGGACGTTTCCTCCTTTGAGCAGATACTGATCGATCGCAAACTGTCCGTCATCGGTGATGTCGTATGGATGAATCACGATGAGCGTGGTGGTTCCCTCTGGAATCTCGGCTGCATTCGAAGGAATCACTTCGACTTCGTAATCGCGAACGAGTTGCTCGTAGAGCATCCACGGCTGCTGCGGCGGAGCCTGAAAGTTGCCACCGAATCCGCCACTGACGGGCATACCGGTCATCATGACGATCTTCTTCTGTTTTCCGCCATGAACGGTGGAAACGGCACGGGCGAGATCGTATTCCAACATCGTTTCAGGACGTGCCGGGATGAACGGAATCGCCTCGTTGGCGTCAAGGCTCTGGACGGCAATGCCGAAGTAAAGCTCGTTTCCGGTTTCCCCGGAGGAACCTGCCTGGAGTCCGTCAATGATCGCGGAGTCCTCGGCGTCCGTATTCGGCTCGGGATTCAGCTTTTTGACGGTCAGCATTTTGATCCGCTTCGTCTCGAACTCGCCTTCCGCATTCGCGATCTCCACTTCTTTGACGGGGGAAGCCTGGACGAACTCATTGAGGAGGTCTTCAACGCGGCGTGCACTGGCCCGTTCGCTCGGGCTCATGATTTTGCTGTCGTCGGTGACGTAGTAGCGAACCTCGACCGGAGTCTCAAGACCACCGAGAATATTCCTGGTGCCCTCGGAGAGGGTAAAAGTTTTGTATTCGGTCAGGTCGACTCGGAAACTCATTTTCCCGGCAAGAAAATTGACGAGAAGAACGATGACAAAAACGACGGCGAGGCCGATGAGGGCCGTGTTGGTTCGGGTTAGCTTGTGGCGGGGGGCCTGGGTCGATTCACTCATGGGATGATCGGAAGCTGTTGAGTTTGAAAATCACTGGAAAGATTAAGCTCTGCGGAGACGAATGGCGACAGAGGTCGCGAAAAGGCAGAAGGCGATAAAGGTGAAAAAGAAGACGATGTCGCGAAATCCGAGAACGCCTTTCGCGAGTTCGGAGAAATGCGGCATCAGTCCGACGACATTGATGAGCTTGACGACGGGCCAGAAAATGAGCCATCCGCCTTTCATGTTCATGAGAAGCTCACTGATGTTGGGAAGGCCCCCGAGCCAGAGAACCATGCAGATTGTCACCGAGACGAGCAGAGCAACGAGCTGGCTGCGGGTCAGGGCGGAAACCACTGAGGTGACGGCGAGGAAACAGAGCGCGACGAAGAAAGTCGCGACAAACCCGGCCATGATCACTCCATTGTCCGGGTCGCCCAGATAATTGATCGTCCAGACGATCGGGAAGGAAAGCACGAGCATTCCGAAGAGGACGACGGCCGCGGCGAGATATTTGCCGAGAATAGCGTGCCAGGGAGCAATTGGCATCGTGAGAAGAAGTTCCATCGTGCCGAGACGCTGTTCCTCCGACCAGAGGCGCATCCCGACAGCCGGGGCGATGAGAACCAGATACCAGGGCAGATACTGGAAGTAGGGGAGAAAAAGATCCGCCTCACCGCCTTCGAGAATCCCGGTGAAGAAAAACGAGAGCGTGTTCGAAATGCCGAGGAAAACGACAAAGAGAACGTAGGCGATCGGCGAGGTGAAATAGCTTTTCAGCTCCCGCTTGAAGATCGTGCGAACTTCCCGGGGAAGCAGGAAAACGAGAATGGCAATGAAAATCGCGGAGACCACCAGCGTGGGGATCGCGAATTCCAGGATCAAGGTTTTAAGGGCATCCAACATGTCTTAAAATGGGTGAGTCAGTGAAGGTGGGGAAAATCCGCTCAGGCTTCGGAGTCGGTCTTGGTGATTTCACGGAAGAGTTCGTCGAGACGGCCCTCATCAATCCGGAGCTCGGAAACGTTGAGGTCCTTCTCTTTGCAGAGCCGATAGATGGCTGAACTCAGCTCGCCGGCCTTGCCTTTGGCCGGGAGAATGCGGGCTTTGAGATTGTCGTCGCCGGACTCGAGGACTTCGACTGAGGATGCCTCACTCAGCTTCTCCAGTTCCGCCTGGATTCCGCTCCCGGCGAGGCCGGAGACGGTGAGGATGGTCGAGCCCGCGTTTCTGGATTTCGCTTTCAGTTCGTCCGGAGTCCCGTCGGCAATGACGCGGCCGCGGTCGATGATGATCGCCCGGGTGCAGGAGGCTTCGACCTCTTCGAGAATGTGCGTGGAGAAGATAATCGCCTTCGTCTCACCCATGCGCTTGATGAGTTGTCGCACTTCGTGTTTCTGATTGGGATCGAGGCCGTCGGTCGGCTCGTCGAGAATCAGCACCTCCGGATCATGGATGATGGATTGGGCGAAGCAGGTGCGGTGGCGGTACCCTTTGGAAAGCGTGTCGACACTCTGATGCCGCACCGGCTCGAGGAAAGTGGTCTTGATGGCCTTGTCGACTGCGGCATCAAGCTCAGCGGCAGGGACGCCGCGCAACTCGGCGGAGAACTTCAGAAAGTCCTCCACTGTCATGTCCGAGTAGAGCGGAGCGGCTTCCGGGAGGTAGCCGATTTTGGCCTTGGCGGCGATTTCGTTTTCCTCGATATCGGCTCCTCCGATGGAGATCCTGCCCTCGGTAGCGGGAAGGAATCCGGTGACCATACGCATCGTGGTCGACTTGCCGGCTCCGTTGGGCCCGAGAAATCCGAGGACTTCTCCTTTCTTCACCGTGAAGGAAACTCCATCAACGGCGACCTTGGCACCGAAGTGCTTGTGTAGATTTTCGACTTCTATCATTGCTGAAACCGCTTGGGTTTGGACTTTTTAGCGAAACGGGGTCGCTGATTTGTTTGAAAAAAAACGCAAAAAATGAGCGAAAGAAGTTCGCGCCATTCGGGGGTTTTGCGCCATCTGTATTTCCTCGCGATCAGGGGAATCGCAAGAATTATTCTTTACATAGTAAAGCCAGAGCGTAAGGCCTTCTGGCGAATAACCTAGCGATGAAACTGATTAGTTGGAATGTGAACGGGATCCGGGCGGTGCTGAAGAAAAACTTTCTCGAGTTCCTCGAAGAACACGATCCCGATGTTCTCCTTTTGCAGGAGGTGAAGGCGGAGCGTGACCAGGTCGAAGAGCCTTTCGAGGAGCAGGGCTGGCATGTGAGCTGGAATCCGGCGGTGAAGAAAGGCTATTCCGGAGTGGCGGCCCTGAGCAAAGTGGAGCCTCTCTCGGTCATGGCGGGAATGGGGTTCAATGAACATGATCAGGAAGGGCGCGTTCTCACGCTCGAGTTCGACGAGTTCTTTGTCGTGAACGTCTATACGCCGAATTCTCAAAATGAGCTGAGAAGGCTTCCCTACCGGATGGAGTGGAACGCCGCTTTTCTCGATCATGTCAAAAGCCTCGAAAAGGCGAAGCCGGTCATTTTCGCGGGAGATCTGAACGTGGCGCATCAGGAAATCGACCTCGCCCGACCGAAAACGAACCGGAAGAGCGCCGGATTCTCCGACGAAGAGCGGGCCGGATTCGATGACATCATCGCTGCCGGATTCGTCGACACCTTCCGTCATTTCCATCCGGACGAGCCGGATCATTACAGTTGGTGGAGCTATCGCGGCGGGGCCCGCGGGAAGAACGTGGGCTGGCGGATCGACTACTTCTGTGTCTCGCAACCTTTCCTGGACCGCGTCCAGTCATCGATCATTCTGCCCGAGGTAATGGGGTCCGATCACTGTCCTGTGCAACTCATCCTCAACTGAGGAACCTCAGGGACGACCGTTCCACCACTCGCGGAACTGCTCGAGGGCGCGGCCGCGGTGGCTCATGCTGTTTTTCACTTCTTCGGAAAGTTGTCCGAAGGAGCTTTCGAACCCGTCCGGGATGAACAGGGGATCATAGCCGAAGCCTCCTTCGCCGGTCATCTCCAGGGCGATCTGCCCTTCGACGATGCCATGGAAGCTCGCCAGCACCTCTCCACCCCGGGCAACTGTAATGACACAGCGAAAGCGGGCCGTTCTCGGCTCATCGATGCCGTCGAGGTCGGCGATGAGCTTTTCGCGGTTCGAGGCATCGGTCGCGTCCTCTCCTGAAAACCTGGAGGAGTAGATTCCCGGCGCACCGTGCAGGGCATCGACCTCGAGGCCGGAATCATCGGCGAGGATGAGGGCGTCGGGGCGCTCCCTGCTCGCGGCGAGGGCTTTGATCGCCGAATTTGCGGCAAAACTGTCGCCATCTTCCTCCGGGGGAACGAGATCGGGGATGGAGGTGAGGTCTTCAATCTCCTCGAAGAGATCTCCGAGGATCGCGCGCATTTCGCCGGTTTTGTGGGCATTGTGGGTCGCGACAATGAGGGGCCTGGCCATGGTCCAGCTTCGGGGCAGCCGCTGCAAGATTCAAGAGGAGAAGCGCAGCGGCTGTGATAGAATCCCCCCATGGGTCAAAGACCGACAGAACTGCTCGCTCCGGCGGGGAACTGGGAATGCGCGCGTGCGGCGGTCGCCAACGGGGCCGACGCGATCTACTTCGGCATGCCCGTTTTCAACGCCCGGATCCGGGCCGATAATTTCACGCCGGAAGATCTCCCGGAGTTGATGACTTTTCTCCACGAGCACGGGGTCCGCGGGTTTGTCGCGTTCAACGTTCTCATTTTCCCTTCCGAACTCGAAGCGGCCGCAGCGCAGTTGCGCCTTCTCAGCGAAGCGGGCGTGGATGCGATCATTGTGCAGGACCTCGGCCTCGCAACGATGGCCCGGGCGATGGTCCCTGATTTACACGTCCACGCTTCGACCCAGATGACGATCACCTCGCCCGAGGCGCTCGCGTTTGCCGACGAACTCTTCGATCTCGATCGGGCGGTCATTGCACGCGAGAATTCGATGCGGGAGATACGCCTTTTCCATGCGAATGAGCCGGATTCGGTCGAGTTGGAAACCTTTGTTCACGGAGCCCTCTGTGTCGCCTACTCAGGACAGTGCCTCACGAGCGAATCGCTCGGCCAGCGCAGTGCAAATCGCGGGGAATGCGCCCAGGCCTGCCGGATGCCCTACGAACTCGTCGTCGATGGAAAGACGAGAGACATGGGCGATCAGAAATATCTTCTCTCCCCGCAGGATCTTGCGGGGATTGATCAAATCCCGGAGCTGATCCGCCTCGGCGTCGTAAGTTTCAAGATCGAGGGCCGTCTCAAGACGCCGGAATACGTCGCTGCGGTGACACGTGCCTATCGGAAGGTGATCGACGCTGCGCAGCGGGGAGAGGAAAAGGTTTCGACGCCGGAAGATCGCTACGAACTGGAAATGGCCTTTTCCCGCGGGCTCTCGACCGGCTGGCTCAACGGGATCGATAACAAGAAGCTCGTCCATGCCCGATTCGGGAAAAAGAGGGGAGCCTACGTGGGACACATCACCGGAGTGGGCGACGGCTGGGTCGAGGTGGACGGAACCACGGCAATCAAGAAGGGTGACGGAGTCGTTTTCGATACCGGGGGAAATACGGATCGTGAGCAGGGCGGGCGGATTTATGAGGTCGCGAATCGCCGCCTCACCTTCCAGTGGGATCGGATCAAATTTGATCAACTTGCCGTCGGTGACCGGATCTGGAAAACGGACGATCCCGGCCTGAATGCCGAGCTGCAGAGCACCTGGAAGCGGGAGCATCTCCGGGGCCGCAAAAAGGGCCTGCATTGGAGGGTTTTTGCTGCCGTGGGAAAGCCAATCGTGTTGCGTGATGAGGCTCACGGGATCGAAGTCGCTTCCGCGTTTTCATTGGAGGCTGCGGAGAAGCGACCCGTTTCGCAGGAGTATCTTGAAAACCAACTGGGTCGTCTCGGGAATACGGCCTACGAACTTGAGAGCCTGACGCTGGAGTTGGAGGGGGAGCCGATGTGTCCCGCGAGCGAACTGAACCGGATGCGCCGCGAACTCGTCGAGCAGCTTGATCGCGAGCGGGATGAAGCCCCTGAAGAGCGCCGTTCTTCCGGGGTCACCGTGCGTGACATGTTGCCTGAAGTCGTCGAGTCGGCGCCGGGGAAAACTCCGGAACTGCGCGTCCTCTGCCGAACGGAGGAACAGGTCAATGCCGCGATTGAGAGCGGGGTCGCGAAACTCTATGTCGATCTCGAAGACGTCCGTCGTTACAAAAAGGTGGTAGAGCAGGTCCGCGTGGAGAGCCCTGACACCAGGCTGTTCCTCGCGACACCGCGCATTCAGAAGGCGGGGGAGACAGGTCTCTTTCGCGTCGTCGAAAAAGCGAAACCCGATGGAGTCCTCGTCCGAAATCTCGGAGGAGTGCAGCATTTCCGAAATCACCCGGAGTTGAAGATGGTCGGGGACTTTTCGCTCAACGTCGCCAACCCGATCAGTGCGGGACGATTGATGGATCAGGGTTTTGAAAACCTGACCATTTCCTACGACCTGAACATCGAGCAGGTTCTCGACCTCTTGCACGCCGCGCCACCGGATTGGTTCGAGATCACGCTTCATCAGCACATGCCGATGTTTCATATGGAGCACTGTGTCTTCTGCACCTTTCTCTCCGAAGGAACCGATGTGACCAACTGTGGACGCCCCTGCGACAAACACGAAGTCCAGCTCCGCGACCGGGTCGGGCAGTTGCATCCGCTGAAAGCCGACGTCGGCTGTCGGAACACGTTGTTCAACGGTCGTGCGCAGAGCGGGGCCCGGTTTTTTGAGCCTCTCCGAGGAGCCGGTCTCCGGATTTATCGTGTCGAATTGCTGAAAGAAGACGCCGCCGGATCGCTCAAGACGATTCAGGCCTACCAAAACCTCATTCGGAGCGAAAATGGCGGTCAGGAGCTGTGGTCAATGCTGCAGGTCGATTCCCGGCTCGGCGTCGTCGAGGGCACGCTTGAGGCCGGATCATGATTCAGTGGAAAATTTCTGAGAATTCAGACAATCAATCCTGGAAAAAAAAACGCTTCGGTCGTTGCATAAGTGTTCGACTGTTGATGCCTGAGGCTTAAGGGTCTTCTCTTATCCTTCTGTCTTCGCAAAGACACGTTCCCCGAAAAGAAGATCGCACATGGGCGAGATACAAAATGTCATTATTGTTCCGGTGTTGGAATCCGATCTGGGTCTGATCAAGTCAGTGCTGCGTTATTGGGTTCACGAGTGCCCGCCTCTGGAGACCGGCTCAGAGGCGGTCTCGAAGCTGGATTTGATCTACGTTTTCAGCGGTTCGGAGAACGCGGGCGTGAAGGAGGCAATGGAGGCGATTCTCGACGAAAGTGAAGTCCGGAAACATTTCAGGAAAGTATTTGTTCATTTCGCGGGGGTTCCCCCTGAACTGGACTACTACCAGAGGAATACCAAAGGCCTGCCGCCGACCGCGAATGGATTTGCCTCGGGTCCCAATGAGGTCTTCTTCCACATGGCGACTGCTTTCGGGAACAGATATGAGTGCTCATTGTTGATGGAGCTCGATTGTCTGCCCATCCGGGGAAACTGGGCCGAGCTGCTGCAGGAGGAGATGAAAAAGAATCCTCAGGCCTGGGTGACCGGAAGCTGCTATCAAGGATGGTCGTGGCTTTCCCCGGGAATCAAAAATCACATCAACGGGAACGCGATTTACCGCTTCAGCGATCCTGATTTTCAAAAGTTCCTGAAAGAGGTTTGGAAACCCGGGGTGAAGGAGCTTCAGCAGTGGGGGTATCCTGAACTGGCCTATGACTGCTTTCCTGCGCTTCTTGAGTCACTCTCGCGCGGGCCTCTCGTTCCCGGCGAATTGAGAGCGAAAGCTTCCATGGCCTTCGGGCGTTTCCATGAGAGCTATTTTGTTCTCAATCTTGGCGGATCCGAAGATGCGCGCTCCGATTACCGAAGCCTTGAGCTTTTAAAAAAGCAGAACCCGCAAACGATCATGTTTCACGCAGGTTGGTTGATGGACGAATTGCTTGAGCCTGCAGAAATGCTGAGACCGGAGCAGGGGAAATCTGCAAGCGTTGCTGAAAAGTGTCGTGAAGAGGAATTAACTCATTCGATAAAACACATCTACGCAAGTGAAGGGGTCTGGATATATGGAAACCGGTTTTCCTTCATGCGGAAAGAATCGGTCATCACATTGCACATCCTTTTGGACAAAAAGAAACTGCACAAAATGACCGTGAGAGTCGAGTCAAACGAGAGGATTCCGATGATGGTAAGGAGTTGGAATGAAACGTTTTCGGTGGGGCTTAATTTTTTCAGTGCAATCGGAGCTATCCTCAAATATTGCGGATTGTTTCGCCTCTTCCATCTAACGGAGGTTCGTAAATATCTTCGGAACAGATTGAGCTGGATTGACTATTTCTCGCGAAATAGTGCCCTGAGTCTCGTGCGTATCTCGATTGCACAATTGAGAGGTAGAAAAATTACTTCGGCCGAAAATGAAGTCTCTTTTTCGACAAAGCAGCTCAAAAAGTCGAACGGAGTTATAGTTACCCTCTCATGTGACGGAGCATTAGTGGAAGGAACAATTCATGTACGGGTCGAAAACTGAGAATACAGGATTCAGCTCGCTCGTCACTTCTGCAAACCGGGAGCTTGTTGAGTCTGTCCAGCGTATCCCCGTTGCGTGGCTCCTTGCGGTTCTCTCGATCAAGCATCGGTATGAACGGTCTCTTTTGGGACCTTTTTGGATCACTTTTTCCCAGGCAGTCTACATCGTCGTTATCGCCTTTGGCTCCGAAAAGCGGGGCCACTTCACGGTATTCAGGAAGATGGAAACGGCTACGAAAACATTCAGATCCTTTCCCGTTTGCTGGGTTATCCCAGGTCTGAGCTCGCTTCCATCGCCGAAGACGTCGTTTCGTTCTGTGATCTCGGAAGCGCTCTTGACCGTCCCGTTCGTACCTATTCAAACGGCATGCGCTTGCGACTCTGTTTTGGAGTGATTACGGCCTGGCCTGCTGACATCCTGCTGGTCGATGAGGTGATCGGGGTGGGAGACAACGATTTTAAGCAACGCGCGATCGAGCGGATGAAAGACTTTATTTTTCGTTCAGGGATCCTGATTCTCGCCTCCCATGATCAGGGCATTCTCAGTTCCTTTTGTAAGGAATCCATTCTGCTGGATAAGGGGGAAATCGTTGAACGCACCGTCCTCAAGGACCCGGATCCCGGCTAAACCGCTGCCGCTTCGATAAACGCCCGCACCAACTCCAGGTCTTTGACACCGGGAGAACTTTCCACACCACTGGCGACATCAACGCCTGCGGGGCGGACCTGGCGAATCGCTTCAGTGACGTTCCCGGGCTTCAGTCCGCCCGCCAGAATGATTTGGCGGTCAGGCCATTTTTCAACTGCTTCGGCGCCGAGAGACCAATCCATCGTTTCTCCGCTGCCTCCGTATTCGGTCGGCGCGTAGGCGTCGAGGAGGAGGGTGATGGACTCATAGTCGGCAGCGGTTTCGAGCGTGGCCCGGTCTTTTACCCCCATCGCTTTGAAAACGGGTAAACCCTGTTTGGTCAGTGACCTGACCCTGTCAGCTGTCTCGTCTCCATGGAGTTGAATGAAATCGATTCCTCCGGACTCATAGATGGCGATGAGTTCATCATCGGTCGCGTTCACCGTCACGGCGACGCGCGGGACCGTGCCGGCGAGGTCGAGAAGCCAGGGAAGAGCCGCCTCGAGGGCCACGTAGCGCTTTGATTTCGGCCAGAAATTAATCCCGAGGGCATCAGCGCCGGCTTCAACAATCGCGGATGCCTGAGCACCGGTGGTGATTCCGCAAATTTTGACTGCACTTCGCCCGGGGGTTGTCGGGAAAAGGCGGTCGTTCATGAGGAAACCTAAAGCTTTGCAAGCGAATCGTCGAGGGCAGTGAGGAGGTTCCCGATTGTCTCTTCAGTCTCGTCGCCCATGTTGGAAAGACGGAAGGTCGTGCCTTTGATTTTACCGTAGCCACCATCGATCGCCAGAGAATGCTCTTCACGCATGATCTGCCCGAGCTTCGCGACATCGATGCCCTTGTTATTCGCGAGGCAGGTCAGCGACTTGGAACGGAAACCTTCCGGAGCGAAGAACTCGAAGCCGTTCGCGCGAACCCAGTCGTGAACCATGTCGTTGAGTTTTTCGTGTCGGGCGAAGCGATTTTCGACGCCTTCCTCGAAGATGACATCGAGCTGATGGCGCAAACCGTAGATCGTCGCGATGCAGGGCGTGCTCGGCGTCATCGACTTTTCCTGATTCTTCCTGAACTCGATGAAGTCGAAATAGTAGCCACGATCTTCCATCGCCGCAGCACGCTCGAACGCGGCTTCGGAAACACTGAAAATAGCGAGTCCCGGAGGGAGTGCGAAGGCCTTTTGACTGCCCGTGAGAAGCACATCGATCCCGAGCTTGTCGAACTCGATCGGAACGACGGTGAAGCTGGAGACCGTATCCGTCACGAGAAGAACATCGTCGTATTTGTTCACGACGGCTGCCACTTCGGCGAGTGGGTTCATAACCCCGGTGGAGGTTTCGTTGTGAATGAAAGTGACGACGTCGAATTCACCGGTCGCGAGCTTCGCATCGATATCTGCCGGATCAATCGGTGTGCCCCATTCATACTGAAGAGCTTCCGCATTTTTCCCGCAACGGGCGGCAACGTCGACCCATTTGTCGGAGAAGGCGCCGGAACAACAACAGAGAACCTTCTTGTTCACGAGGTTGCGGATCGCACCCTCCATGACGCCCCAGGCGGACGAGGTCGAGAGGAAAACCGGCTGCGTCGTGCCCATGAGGGACTGGAGGCGCGGGTGGATGTCGTCGTAAAGACGGACGAAGTCCTTGCTGCGGTGCCCGATCATAGGGGCAGCCATCGCTTCGTAGGTGCCTGGTGAGACCTCAACGGGTCCCGGAATGTGGAGTCTGATGTGATCGCTCATGTTTTGCGCAATAAGAACGCCGATCCGGAAATCACAAATCGAAATTCGTGTCGGCGCTGGAGGTTACGATGTGGATGGCTCTGTTGGCACTGGCAATTCGAGTGGTCGCTTTCCCGCTTTCTCCCGAATCCAGTTGACCGCGCGGTTCAGGGGTCCGAGTCGGATCAGCCAAATCTCAAAACGCCGTTTGCCGGGAAAATTCATCAGCAGGAGCCCGATGAGGATGGTGAGGACGCCCTGACCCGGTGTCAGAAGCATGAGAATCCCCCCGAGAAGGAGGATGCCCCCGAAGAAGTTTTTCAGGATGAGAAAGAGGACACGGAGAACGGGATGACCTTCGCGAATCGCTTCCGCGCTCGCACTGTCCTCAAGGAAGTAGTCGTGGGGCATGCGCCGGATAATGATCGGCACGACGATAGCACTCACGATGAGCGTGAGGAGAGAAAGAGAACCTACCCAGGCGAGCAGGGTTTCGTTCTCCCCGGTCCAGTTCCAAATGTCAGTAATCCACTCCATCGCGGGAAGCGTCCCGCCTGTAAGAAGTGTAATCAATCGATTTCCCGCGAACGGGGTTCACGATGAACGGTGCTTGCGGAAGTCGGAGAGGTCACGAAAGGTCCACCTTCGAGAGGGGCCTTGTCGGTGAAGGCGACATCAGGCATTTCGCTGGGACGTCCCGCGAGCGGGAAATCTTTGCGGAGCGGAAAGTAAGGGTAGCCCTCCCACATGAGAATGCGGCGATGGTCGGCGAGGCCGTTGAATTCGATGCCCATCATGTCGTAGATCTCCCGTTCGTGCCAGCCGGCAGTCGGCCAGATGTCGGAGACGGAGTCTGCCTTGGAGTCCTCGGCGAGGTCGTATTTGATGCGGAGGTGATGATTGGCCCCGTTCGCCATTGTGTAAAGCTCGTAGACCATGGTCCAGCGCGGCTCGATGCCGAAGTTATCGAGGCTGCTGATGTCGATGAGATAATCAAAGGCGAGTTCGTCGCAGCAGTATTTCAGGATCTCCTTCGCTTTTGCCTGATCGACAAGGAGCGTCTGCTCGCCGCGGAACTCGACGACTTCTACAATCGACTCACCGAAGCGGTCCTGAAGGGTGGAAAGGATGCTGATCATCTCAGGCGGTCTTTTCGGATTTGTATTCCTCTTTCGATTGGAAATGCTCTTTCGCTGACTCGGACTTGCCAATTTTGTCCTGAAGCTTCATGAGGCCTTCGATGAGCGCTTCGGGGCGGGGAGGGCATCCGGAGACGTAAACGTCGACAGGAATGAGATTATCGATTCCCTGCAGCACCGCGTAGCTGCGGTACATGCCGCCGGAGGACGCGCAGGCACCCATCGCGATACACCACTTCGGCTCAGGCATCTGGTCCCAGACGCGCTTCACGGCGAGGGCCATTTTGTAAGTGACGGTGCCGGCGACGATCATGACGTCGGACTGGCGGGGGGAAAAGCGCATCACCTCAGCGCCGAAACGGGCGATGTCGAAGCGGGAGGAGGCGGACCCCATCAGCTCAATCGCACAGCAGGCGAGCCCCATGGGCATCGGCCAGAGCGAGTTTTTCCGCATCCAGTTGATGGCGGCATCGGCCTGGGTGAAAATGATATTCCCTTCGACCTTGGAGTCGTAGGCGGCGTGCTGTTCAATAGCTTCAGGCATCGGTTCGTCTGCTTATTTAGCAGATGTTACGACTGCCACCCCCCTGAGCAACCCGTTTGTGAAAAATTTCATCGAAGGTGGAAGCCTCTGTTGACGGTGCGGATCGTGCGTTCTTTCCCGTGAGACGGGAAAAAGGAAGGGTTCTCAACGATTTCGCAGTATAATCTCATCTGGCGTGTTTTGCCTGCTGATGAAATTCACTATATCGGCAACCTGTCGGAAGCGTGGCCTCAGAGGGGGCGGTGACCGGGAGTTTCGGTCGGAATCTGTGCCATTTTCCGGGGTGCTCCCGGCAGGGCGATGGTGATGCAGACGGCCGCGATGATAAATCCTGCGCTGGTCCAGAGACAGCCGGGAAGGCCTGCCCACAAGTAGACGACCCCGGATAGCAGGGTCCCGACGAGTCGGCCGCACGCATTGGCCATGTAGTAAAACCCGACGTTGAGAGCCACTTTATCCGAGTCAGTATAAGCGAGAATGAGGTAGGAATGGACCGAGGAGTTGACGGCAAAAATAATCCCGAATAAGGCGAGCCCGGCGAAGATCACGACGGTGGTGTGAAATTCGAATTCAACCGCGAAGGCCATGCCTGCCGTGACGAGGGCGAGGGCGATTCCCCAGCCCAGCGCAGCTTTGGCTCCCGACTCGATCTCGGCACCGGCTTTCCTTCGAATCAGGGCCGGGGCCGATGCTTGCACGAGCCCGTAGCCGACGACCCACGCAGCCATGAACGCGCCGATCTTCCAGAATGACCACCCCAGCCCTTCGGCGAGAAAGATCGGCAGTGCAACCACGAACCAAAGGTCACGTGAGCCGAAGAGGAAAAAGCGGGCCGCCGAGAGCAGGTTGATCTCCCTCGATTTCGCAAACAACTTCGAGAATTTCACTTTCTCTTTCGAGCGCCCCAGATCGCCTTTGAGGAGAATCAGCGCGAAGACGAGGATGAGGAACAGTGCTCCGGCCATCGACCAAAGTGCCGGAGCGAAACCGATCCAGGTCAGCAGAAGTGCCCCGAAGAAGAATCCGACGCCCTTCAGTGCGTTTTTCGACCCGGTAAGAATGGCGACGAGTTTGAAGAGCAACCGCTCGGAATGCGATGATTCCCCGGTTGAGGGGACGAGTAATTTGACGGAGCTCTTCGAACTCATCTTGGTCAGATCCTTGGCAATGCCTGAAAGCGCCTGGGAGATCATGACGTAGGAAACCGAGAGGAGGGTCGTCCAGGCGGGATCCAAAAACGACAGCATGGAAAGGGCACCTATCTGAATGGTAAGCCCGGCAAAGAGAGTGGCCTTCAATCCGACCCGCGATCCGATCCATCCACCGAAGAGATTGGTCAGGATTCCGCAGAATTCGTAGAGAAGGAAGAGGAATGCGATCTGCACCGGCGAATAGCCCAGCCCGTGAAAATGCAGGAGCACGAGCATGCGCAGAGCGCCATCAGTGATCGTGAATCCCCAGTAGGCAGCGGTGACGAGAACGTAGTCGCGCGAGTTCATTTTTCTCGGATGTGTCGCGGTCAGGAGAGACTGCGGGCCACTTTCGCGACCAGTTCCATGAGTCGGTTGGCGTATCCCCATTCGTTGTCATACCAGACGAGGATTTTCACCTGGGTGTTGTCAACGACCATCGTCGAGAGCCCATCAACGATGCCGGAGCGGGGGTCGTTCACGTAGTCGGTTGAGACAAGGGGGCGCTCTTCAACGCCGAGGATTCCGGAAAGCTCCCTCTCGGCGGCGTCCTTGAGTTTTGCATTAATTTCCTCGACGGTGGTGCTGCGCTTCAACTCAAAGACACAATCAGTGAGGGAGGCGTTGAGCAGCGGAACACGCACGGCAATTCCGTTGAGTTTTCCCTTCAGGTCGGGGTAGATCATCGTGATTGCCGTGGCGGATCCGGTGGTCGTGGGAATCAGGGAATTGAGGGCGGACCTGGCGCGCCGGAAGTCTTTGTGCGGGGCATCAACGACCACCTGCGTATTGGTCACATCGTGGATTGTCGTGATGAGCCCATGCTCGATTCCAATCTGCTCGTGGATGACTTTCACGACCGGGGCGATGCAGTTCGTGGTGCAGGATGCCGCCGTGAGGAGATGATGTTCTGCCGGATCGTAGAGATGGTCGTTGCATCCCATGACGAGGTTGAGCGCCCCCTCTTTGACCGGGGCGGCAACCACTACTTTTCTGGCTCCATTGTCGAAGTGGGGTTGGATTGTTTCCGGAGTTCGGAATTTCCCCGAGCTTTCCACGACGAGATCGACCCCGAGACCGCTCCAGTCGATCTTTGCCGGATCATTGTGGTTGCTGAAACTGACGCGTTTGCCCTCCACGTTGAAATGGTGTTTCCCTGCTTCAATATCGCGATGCCAGCGTCCGTGCACCGTGTCAAATTCGAGAAGGTGCGCCGCGAGCGCGGCTCCGCCTGATGCTTCATTTACGTGGACGATCTCGTAGTCGTCGCGGTCCCAGGCGGCCCGGAATCCGAGACGTCCGATTCTGCCAAAGCCATTGATGCCGATTCGTATGCTCATTCGTGATGGGTTCTAAGGGTGGGAGTGGCAGGTGGTGCTGCGCAGGGAGAGATATCACGCTGCGCTGGTGTCCAGGGCGGCGACAAATTCGCGGATTTTTTCGTCGATCAGATTTCGCACTTCGCGAAATGCTTCGACTTCAGAGCCAAGTTCCTCCGCAAGAGCGTGCGGAGCCGGAATCCTCCATTGGTGGGAATGGGTCGCGAAGGGAAAAATCCGCGGACAATCAGTTTCCGATTCGGAACAGAGAAAGATCGCATGATGAATGACTTCGCGGCCAAGAAACTCTTTCGTCGACTTACTTCGCTTGTGGCTGATGTCGATACCGATCTCATTCATCGCCCTGATCGTGCCGACCGCGAGGGGGCGGGGATCCAATCCGGCACTGAAGACGCGGAAGTGGAGATCTCCCTTGGCAAGGAGGAGCGCTTCGGCCATCTGGCTTCGCGCAGAGTTGTGATTGCAGAGAAAGAGGACGTTTTGATCGTGTTGCATTTTGTTTCGGGTCGGATGGTTGGATGCCGCGACTAGAGGGAAAGACAGGATTCCTCGACACAGGCCCCGGGAAGGCAGAGGTCGGGTCGACCCTGACAGCAGTCTTCGGTGAGAAAGCACATCAGTTCCCGCATGCTTTTGGTGTTGAGGCGGTAAATGATCGACCTGCCGCAGCGTTCCGACCTCACGAGCGAGGCGCTGACCAAATCCTTGAGATGGAAAGAAAGCGTGTTCTTCGGAATATCGAGCTCCCGGGAGAGGTCACCGGCACAGAGCCCTTCGCCACCGGCTTTCACCAGCAATCGGAAGGCCCGGAGCCTCGTTGGCTGGGCCAGAGAGGAGAGAGCGGTAACGGCCTCAGATAGTTCCATGATTCCGGAACTATGGAACGGATTGCGGCGCCGTCAACGAAGAAGGCATGCTTCAAGGGTGACGATTCAGTCACCTGCGTTTCGAGAAACGACGGAACACGAAAACCGGAACGGGAAAAGAAAAGGGCGTAGCGGAACGGGCCACCGTTCCGAAGGCAGAGCCCGGGACAGCCCGTCGGAAGCGTGGCCGCATCCGCTACTTTTGAAAAGGGCGTAGCGGAACGGGCCACCGTTCCGAAGGCAGAGCCCGGGACAGCCCGTCGGAAGCGTGGCCGCATCCGCTACTTTCTTGAGCGCGCCTCGTCGTCCTCAATCACGAATGCGCTGAGAATGAGAGGCGCGGCGCGAGGGATCCCCCCGTTTCGCTGCGTCTGTCATAAGGTGCTGCGGTCTCCCGGGACAGGACAGGGGCGTCAAGTCCCTACCCGAGATTTTCCTGAATGCGGCGGCAGACTTCCCCCACATTCTCGCGGCTGTTGAAGGCGGAGATGCGGAAGTAGCCTTCACCGGCGGCGCCGAATCCGGCTCCGGGGGTGATGACGACCTGCGCTTCCGCGAGCATGCGGTCAAACATGTCCCATGAACTCACGCCCTCAGGACAGCCGACCCAGACATAGGGAGCATTGATTCCGCCGTAGACGGGGAGGCCTATCTTTTCGCAGGCTTCGCGGAGGAGTTTGGCATTGGCCATGTAGCCTTCGATGAGAGCCGCGACCTGCTTTTTGCCCTCTTCGGAAAAGACGGCAGCAGCGCCGCGCTGGACGGGGTAGCTCGCCCCATTGAATTTCGTGCTGTGACGGCGGGACCAGAGGGGATGGATCGCCTGCTCTTGACCGTCTTCGGTGTAGCCCTTGAGTCCTTTGGGGATGATTACATAAGCGCAACGCGTGCCGGTGAATCCACCGTTCTTGGAGAAGGAACGGAATTCGATCGCGCACTCGTGAGCGCCTTCGATTTCAAAAATGGAGTGGGGGACGTCATCTTCCTGGATGAAGGCCTCATAGGCGGCATCGTAGAGGATGATTGCCTGATTTTCTTTGGCGTAGGCGACCCAGGCCTGGAGTTGCTCGCGGGTCGCCGTTTCTCCGGTCGGATTGTTGGGGTAGCAGAGATAGATGAGATCGACTTTCTCTTCCGGAATCGCCGGGACGAAATCGTTCTCCGCCGTGCAGGGAAGGTAGACGAGTCCGGCATACCGGCCGGTGTCGTCGGCTTCGCCGGTGTTTCCGATCATGACGTTGGTATCAACGTAGACCGGGTAAACCGGATCAGTGATCGCGATTTTGTTTCCGGGGCCGAAGATATCGAGAATGTTTCCGGTGTCGCACTTCGAGCCGTCGGAAACGAAGACCTCATCGGCTGAGATACCGAGACCGGCGAACTGGTTTTCAACGATGGCTTCGCGGAGAAAGTCGTAGCCCTGCTCAGGACCGTAGCCACGGAAAGTCTTCGCGTCGCCCTGCTCATCGACGGCGGCGTGCATCGCTTCGCGGCAGGCGAGGGGGAGCGGCTCGGTGACGTCGCCGATGCCGCACCGGATCAGTTTGGCGGCGGCTTCAGGATTCGCGGAAGTGTAAGCGCTGACGCGACGACCGATTTCGGGGAAGAGGTAGCCGGCCTTGAGTTTGAGGAAGTTGTCGTTAATGCGTGCCATGAGTCCAGGGGATGGGGTATTTTGGTCCTGTATAGAGAGGTAAGATGAGAAGAGAGCAACGAATTTTTCACCGCCACCGCGTTTTTACGATTTTCGCCTTTGTTGCGATATTGCCCGGGGCGGGAACCGGTTCCGCTGCGGAGAGGGTGCTCATTGCCGACGGGAAAATTTCGATCGAGTTGGCCGATGGCTGGGCGGAGACTGATTTGAATCCCGGGAAAGTGCTGGCGGGATTTGCGACTCAGGACAAAAAGAACTCTCTGTTTCTCACCGGGTTTCAATCCGGCGGCAGTCTGCTTGAGCTCATGGATCAAACGATCACCAACTTCGGGCAGACCTTTGAAATCACGAGTGAGGAGAAGGCGAAAACCGGCCAGGTGAATGGTCCCGGTGACAAAAAGTGGCCGGCGGTTTTCAAGAGTCTCGAGGCCGATGTCAAAAATGGAAACGGCACCTTCCCGATGAAGTTCCATCTTCTTGTTTTCGACACAGGTTCGCAGCTCTATACCTTTCAGGCAAGCAGCCTCAAGCCGGTTCGCGAGGCGCGGGAGAGGCAGATTTTCGAAATGATCCGCTCTCTCGTTGCCAAGCCCTGAATTTCTGACACACTTTCAACTATGGCGGAACGACCTCCGATACGGGCGCAGGGGCGCATCACTGAGACGCTTGAGGCGGCTCGACTTTTTGAAGTGGAGATGCCGAATGGCTATCGGGCCTACGCTATTCTGGAGAAAAAAGGGCCCCCTCCGCCGTCAGAGGATCCTTCGGGCACGACCGTGACGGTGGATTTTTCCCCCTACGACATGAGTCGATGTCGCGTTGTCGAGTGGGTCTGAAAGACGTAGGGTTTTCACGCATGGCACTCCTCGAAGTCAACGATCTCAAGACCTGGTTCCACACTCGCGATGGCGTCGTGAAAGCGGTCGACGGCGTCTCCTTCGATGTGGAGGCCGGCGAAACGGTGGGAATCGTGGGCGAGTCCGGGTCCGGGAAGTCGGTGACCTGCTACTCGTTGCTCCAGCTCATTCCGCGGCCTCCCGGTCGCATCGAAGGGGGGAGCGCGAAATTCGGGGATCTCGATCTGCTTTCCCTGAGAGAAGACGAAATCCGAAAGGTCAGGGGAAAACGGATCGGGCTGATTTTTCAGGATCCGATGACTTCGTTGAATCCCTACCTCAAGATTTCGACCCAACTCATCGAGCCTCTCCTCATTCACGAGGGGATTTCGAAAGCGGAAGCGCTTGACCGGGCCGTCGCCGAGCTTGCCGCGGTCGGGATTCCGGATCCAAAAAAGCGGATTCACAGCTACCCCCACGAATTTTCCGGGGGGATGCGCCAGCGGGTCATGATTGCGATGGCATTGATTACCCGCCCTGAGATTCTCATCGCCGACGAGCCGACAACGGCTCTCGATGTTACGATTCAGCGTCAGGTGCTGGACCTCATCAAGGCCCGACAGGAGGAACTGGGCACGGCGGTGATTTTCATCACTCACGACCTCGCGGTCGTGTCCGAGGTTTGCGACAAGGTGAACGTGATGTATGCAGGGCGCTTTGTGGAGCGGGCCGATGTGAAGACGCTTTTTTCCAATCCCCGCCATGCCTACACGAGGGCGCTGCAGCGATCAATTCCCGCCCTGCAGGCGAAAGGGGAAAAGCTCTACACCATTCCCGGACTGCCACCGAATCTCGCTCACGAAATCCCCGGCTGTGCCTTCGCTCCGCGCTGCCCTGTTGCAGGAATCGATCATGCCGCTTCCCGCCCTTCGCTGAAAGAACTGGAATCCGGCCACTGGGTTCAGGATTGCCCGGCGTGCCTCATTCAGAAGTAAAAGGTGGGAAGGTGAAAGGTAGGAAGGTTGAGATTGGCGGGCGGGTGCCCGCAGATGTTGATATATTTTGTTTTTAGGGTGATGTGCTGAGATACTTTCCTACTTTCCTACTTTCCTACTTTCCTACTTTCCTACTGCCGCGTAGCGGAAAAGATGTCCTACCTCGAACTTCAGAATCTGACAAAGCACTTCACGAAGCGTGATGGCTGGCTGGGCAGTGGAACGACCACGGTAAAGGCCGTGGATGACGTTTCGTTGAAAATAGAGAAAGGGGAGATTCTCGGGTTGGTCGGGGAGAGCGGATGTGGCAAATCGACGCTCTCGCGTCTCGTCATGCAATTGCTGATGCCGACTTCGGGGAGTGTCGTTCTCGAAGGGGAGCGGCTCGCCGACTTGCCGCCTCATGAAATCCGGAAACGGCGACGTGATTTCCAGATGATTTTTCAGGATCCCTACGCGTCCCTGAATCCCCGGATGACCATTTTCAGCACCCTCGCGGAAGCCATTCTGACCCGCCGTACCCTGTTGCAATCAGATCGCGATGGACTGGAGGAGGCCGTTTCTGAGCTGATGGAGCGGGTTGGACTCGACGGGCGCTACATCCGTAAGTATCCGCATGAGTTCTCCGGTGGGCAGCGTCAGCGGATTGCGATTGCCCGTGCCCTCGGGCCGGAGCCGAAACTGATCCTCGCCGATGAGCCGGTCTCGGCGCTCGATGTTTCGATTCAGTCTCAGATTCTCAATCTTCTGCGGCAGTTGCGCGATGAGTTGGAACTCACGATGATCTTCATTTCCCACGACCTTTCCGTGGTTCGCTACATTGCAGATCGGATCGCGGTGATGGATCAGGGAAAAATTGTCGAAGTGGGGGAAGCCGACGCGGTTTTCGACTCGCCGCAGAGCGAGGTGACGGAGATTCTCCTCAGTGCGATTCCGCAGATACGCTAGGGATCTTATGCTTGGCGGTGACGGCGGATCCTGTCAGGCTTCGGGGATGAAGATCCTCCTGCTCTGCTCCCTTGTCCTCCTTGCTTTTCCGGTTCCGGGTTTCACCGGGGAAAAGGAACCCGCGGTTCTTTTTGACGGCACTTCGCTCGAAGCGTTCGATTTCGCGGAAGGGGCCTGGGAAATCGCAGAAGACGGCTCCCTGACCTGCAAGATGAAGGAGGTCGTCGACAAAAACGGGAAGAAGAAGATCCAGGGAATGGGCTACCTCTGGACGAAGGGAGAGTACGAAAACTTCGAGCTCACCCTTTCCTACAAACTCTCCGAGGGAGCCAACAGCGGCGTTTTTTATCGTTCCACGAGAGATGATTCCGTTCATCAGGGGCACGAGGTGCAACTCATGGACAATGTCGGCTTTCAGAAAACGCACGGGGAGAAGGATGAGCGAAAACTGAACGGCTCATTTTACGAGGGAAAGGGACCCTCGGCGCATCCCGCCAATCCAGTGGGAGAATGGGACACGCTCAAGCTGCGAGCAGTCGGTCCGAACATTGTTTGCCATATCAACGGTGTCGAAGTTTTCAACGTCGATGTGAATGATTGGCCCGAAGTCGGAAAAAATCCCGACGGGACCACGAACAAGTTCAAGGTCGCGATCAAAGACAAGCCGAGGAAAGGCTACATCGGGCTTCAGAATCACGGTCAGGTGGTCTGGTTCAAGGACATCAAGCTGACGCGGCTGGATTAGCCATGGAGGGACCGGTTCCAACCGGTCCCGGAAGCATTGCGAGCCGGGGCATTGCGGACGACACAGAGGTCGTCCCCCCTGATTTCGGGTCCGGATGCGGGATGGTCATGGAGGGACCGGTTCCATCCGGTCCGCGGAGGATGGGTCGGCGACGACATCGCAGCGCTCCCGGGGTTACTCTTTCGGCTTGATTTGCTTCTTCGCCCACGGCATCAGGGTCCTGCCAACCCACGAAGCGACGGTGAAAAAGCCGTCCAGATAGGCGGTGCTCGCGGCTCCCATGACCCGCTCGACGCCGACCCGCTCGTCGAGATTCCGAAACACCTTGAGCTTCTCAAGCTGCTTCTTGGCACGTTCGCCGGCATCGAGTTCGGTGGGAATCGTGGCAATGTTCCAAAAGGCAATTGCGGACCAGGCTAGAAGAGCCATCGGGAGCATGGTTTTCGTCATGCCGAGAAGGGTCACTAAAACCGCGACGAGGGCGAGAGGAATGCTCAGGTAAACGGTCCAGCGAATCACCGAGGTGCGCCAGAGAAGGGGGCGATGACCCTCGAAGTCCTGTATCGCTTTCCCGGCCTGTTGGGCGGCGATTGCGAGGGCGGGGAAATTGGTCCCGTCAAAATGCCAGGGGGCGAGAGAGATCTCTTTTTTCGCCGGGGAATAGAAATCCTCAAGCACGCTGCGGCTCCTCACAACGGTTACGCCTTCGATGCCCCGGGACTTCAGGATCTTCTCAGCCAGTTCGCTTCCGGAGAGGTTCGACGGCAGTCGATTCTCCGTTTCCTGGCCGTAAATCTTCACGTAGCGCCCCCTTCCCCAGAAGGTGATGCCGAGGGCTATCATAAAGATGAAGACAAAGATATACATGCCGGGAGGTTCGCACCAAGGGCGGGTCAGAGCAATGGACGGAAAAGGGAGACTTCGATCACGGACCCAACTGGATCACGGGAGCGTCCTCCCCGTCGATGCGGAGTTCCCGGGTCGTGTAATTCCAGGTCTTGGACCCACCCGGTTTGTCGGCGACGACATGGAAGGTGCCGCTTCCTTTGGGGCCGGAAACCGGGACGGAGAGGTTGGCCGCACCTTCCCCGTTCTTACTTTGAATGTTTCCTGTCAGCCACAGTCCTGCTTCGATCGGTTCCCCCAGCGCTTCGATGGCCTGCGGATTCGACTGGATCAGGGCGAGGGTGTCTCCGTAGGTGTCGCTGCTCTTTACCGCACCGATCACGGAGAAGAAAATGATCGCTACTCCGGCCGCGACGAGGGCAATAAGCCCGAGGCACCCGCAGCCGGAGAAAGCGATGATTTTTCCGGTGGAGGTCTTCTTTTGCGGTTCAGGAGTGACGTCTTCCATGACTGTAAGGTCTCAATTTCAGAGGCTGTGGGCAATCGAAAAGGGCATGGAAAAACCGGAAGAAACGCCAGTGCAATGTCTGCTCCCGTTTCAATTCAACAGAGTTAAGTGCCTGATTCAAAGGGGGGTGGTGACGGTTTGGGCCGTGTCCGAAAGCGGTCCTTTGTGACAAGATTGATACCGGTCGCCATTTGCTGATGGGAGAGCGCTCGCGCAGTGTCAACCCGAACCCGGATTTGCGGGTTCTCTACACAAACCAACTCTGAATAAACAATTGATGAAAAAAACACTCGCTCTCTTTGCCGCCGTCGCCCTCGTCGCCGGTGCTAACGCGGAAGACAAAATCGTGATCAAGGGGTCTGATACCCTCGGCGCCAAAATGGTTCCCCAGCTCGCTGAGGCCTACAAGGAAGCCGGAAACGAAGTCTCTTTCGAAATCGCCGCTGAAGGATCTTCTTCCGCTTTCACCAACCTTCTCGCCGGAACTGCCGACATCGGGATGTCGAGCCGTAACATCAAGGACTCTGAAGTGGACGAGTTCACGGCCAAGGGCATGGAGATTAAGGACTGGATCGGTGCCTACGACATGATCGGCGTGATCGTGAATGAGAACAGCAGCATCGAAGGTCTCACGGTCGAGCAGATCGAAGGTATTTTCACCGGGGACATCACGGACTGGTCTGAGGTCGGCGGTGACGCGGGTCCGATCTCCGTCTACACCCGCAACACTTCTTCCGGAACCTACAAGTCGTTCCAGGAGATGGCGATGAACAAGCGCGACTACGGTGCTGACACCCAGAAGATGGCCGGTAACGAGCAGATCGCTGAGGAAGTGGCCAAGAACGCCAACGGAATCGGTTACGTCGGACTTGCTTACACAGACAAGGATGGCATCAAAGCGGTTGCGGTTAACGACGTCGAGCTCAAGCCTGAGAACGCGAAGGACTACCCAATCGCCCGGAGCCTTCACTATTACACGATTGACGGAAAGCTTTCCGAGGCTGCTACCAAGTTTCTCACTTGGGCAACCACCGACGAGAAGGCTGCAGAGATTGTTTCCCGTGTTGGATTCATCGCTCTCTCCGAGTAATTCCCGGATTTTGTTCGACCTCTCCGCGAGGTCGGGCGATAGAAATCACGAGGTCTGACAGGTTGCCTGTCAGACCTTTTTCCGTTTCAATGCAGTTCTCCTGAATCGAGCCGGTCGTGTCTGAATCGTCACGAATTCCGTTGAGACAAAATTGCGATCTGATTCTCTTGTAGAGCATCGAAAAACGAAGCATACCTTTTCCCTGAAATTCCATGAGCCAAACTGCACCAACCGGGGATAATAAGCCCAATCCAGAAGCGGGCAGCGTCGTCTTCAAGCGCAAGGGCTTTCAGTTCATGGGGCTCGGAACTCAGGACTTTATCCGGTTCTTTTTCGGCGGAAATGCCAGTCTCGCGATCATCATTCTGATTCTGATCTGCGTCTTTCTCGCGAAAGAGGCGTTTATGTTTTTTCCTCAGCATCATGCCGGGCTGAAGGACTACCGCCAGTCCGGGCAGGAGTTCGTGGATTACATCGGCGATGAGATCGGAGCGCACACGAATCTCTACAGCAGCGCGAACATCGCTTATTTCGCCGAGGTGAACCGAACCTCGCGGGAGGAGGATGATATTCTCCGTGCTCACCGGGCGGTGCTGGCCAATCTTGAGAATCTCACCTCGAAGACCTGGGGGCGTTTCGAGCGCGAAGTGGATGCTCTCGAAGACGTCGGGGACGACCTCGAAGATCTCGACCCTGCAAAAGAGGAGGATCAGCCGAAAATCGCGGCGCTTCAGGAAGAGAAGGAGCGCCTCGAAAAGGAAATCGTGAAGTTCCGAGTTGAGTTGAAGGAGGAGGTTTCCGCCGCGATCAACACCAATGAGGCGTGGGAACTGGGAGTTGGTTCCGATGCTCCCCCACCCGAGTCGCTTCCCAAGCTGCGGGAGGCTGTTCTTTTTGAAGCCTCGCCCGAGGTCGATGAGGAGCACCCCTACATCGCGGAGCTGAAAGCGGTCAGTAAGGCGAAAAAAGCGGCCGCAGTGGAGGAGTTTGCCGACTTCAAAGCGACCTTAAAAGCAATGCAGGACGTGGTTCGTCCGCTGAAGTCGCTGCATTCGGAGATCAGAAGTATTGCGAGTGAGAACAAGGCGGTACTCGTGAAGCTGTCTACGGCAGCAGATCGCAAAGAGGCCTGGATCAAAGGCGCCGCGGCCACGAAGGATCCGGACGAAAAAGCGAGAATGCTCGCGGAAGCGGAGAAGGTGGTCATCGAAGCCCCCGACTACGACGCAATGGCCGAGCCGTTTTACGAAGTGATTCCGGAACATGCGGCTCTGATTGCCCCGATCGATACGGAGATGGCGGTGCTTTTCCAGCAGCTTCCAGACAAGGTGGAGACGAGGAGTGCCCACGAAAATCTCAAGAGAGCCAAGGTCTATTATGATCGCTTTGTCAAAACCGTTGCCGAGAATCGTGAGAACATCAAAGGATGGAGTCACGAAAAGCCGGTCTCAGCGGTGGAGTCTGTCTCGTCGTTTCTGTTCGGGCGCGACTGGATCACAAACAGTTCCTGGCACGACGTTTATGGCCTCCTGCCAATCTTCACCGGTTCGTTGCTCATCTCGATCATTGCTCTCGTTGTGGCGGTCCCATTCGCCGTCTCCGCAGCGATCTACGTGAACCAGTTGGCGCCGCTCAGGGAGCAGAATTTCGTGAAGCCGGCGATTGAGTTTATCGAAGCAATTCCATCAGTGGTGCTCGGGTTCTTCGGCATTCTGGTCTTCGGTGAGACCTTGCGGGTCGTCAGTCAGGTCGAGTGGCTCCAGTGGGTGCCCGGCTTCCCCATGGCTGAGCGGTTGACGATTTTAAATGCGGGACTCCTTCTCGCTTTCATGGCGATTCCGACCATTTTCACCCTTACCGAGGATGCCCTGAACAATATTCCGCAGGCGCTCACCGAAAATTCTCTGGCGATGGGGGCGAGCAAGCTTCAGACCGTATTCCGCGTCGTCGTCCCCACCGCTGTCTCCGGGATCATTGCCGCCGTGCTTCTGGGATTCGGGCGCATCATCGGAGAGACCATGGTGGTGCTCCTCGTGGCCGGAAACAAGATCAAGATTCCCGATTTCACCGAAGGAATCGGGGTCATTGCGCAGCCGACCCACACCATGACCGGGATCATTGCCCAGGAACTCGCGGAGGTGGACGCCGGGTCGCTTCACTGGAGAGCCCTCTTCATGGTGGGAATGGTGCTCTTTGCGATCTCCCTCATCGTCAACTTCTCGGCACAGAGAGTGCTGAAGAGATTCCAGAAAATTTAATCGATCGTTTGTTCTTCCCAGCCTCTCTTTGTCATGCACGACCAAGCCACTGATCCGCCCTTGCAGAAGAGCGAGAATCCTTTCCAGAAGAAGATCACGCCCCAGAAGCGTCAGGATGCCGTGGTCTCCACCGTGCTGCGGATGGCGACCTACTTCATTCTCATCTGCGCGGCCTTCATCTTTCTCGATATCATCCGGAAAGGGGCTCCGGTCGTTTTCCAGACTGAGTTTCCTTTCGTGAATACCAAGTTTTTCACGGACAGTCCCGAAACGCTCATGACCTTCGAGACGGAGGATGGAACCTTCTACAAGATGGACTTCAGTGATTATTCCCAGTGGAAGCGGGACAATCCGGAGGGTCGCATCGTGGAAGAGCATTCCCACGCCTACTCAGGCGGTGGCATTTTCGGCCCGCTCGTGGGAACCGCATTGCTGACGATTATTTGTATCATTGTCGCGCTTTTTGTCGGCCTGACGACTGCGGTGTACTTGAACGAGTATTCCTCAAAGGGCCGGTTCATGGACATGGTTCGTCTTGCGATTATGAACCTCGCCGGGGTGCCCTCGATTGTCTTCGGCCTCTTCGGTCTCGGTCTCTTCTGTTTTGTCGCTCCCGTCATTACGGGGGAGCCTCAGGAGCGTTCGATCCTGAATATTCCGCTTTTCGGGGGCAACTTTCTCGCCTTTCAGGGATGGGGGACGTCCATGATCGCAGGTGGATTTACCCTTGCCGTCATGATTCTTCCCGTGATTATTGCCGCCTGTGAGGAGTCACTGAAAGCGATTCCGATGGGATTCCGGGAAGCCTCTCTCGCTCTCGGGGCGACGAAATGGCAGTCAATTTCCAAGTCGGTCCTGCCCTATGCTTTCCCGGGGATGCTGACGGCGTCAATTCTGGGCATCACCCGCGTCGCCGGGGAAACGGCTCCGATCATGTTCACCGCGGCACTGGCGCACAAAGACAAGCTTCCCTGGCAGGACACGGATTCAATCGGGGGCTTTTTCTCGCAGTCAGTGCAGGCGATGCCGTACCACATTTACACGGTAGCGGCACGGATCCCGCAGTCGGAATACACGAAGCCCATGCAATTCGGCTCTGTGTTCGTCTTCATGGTGCTCGTGATGTGCTTCGCCGCACTCTCGATTTTCATGCGAATTAACTACCGCAAGCGTGTGAAATGGTGATAAAACGACCTCCCTTTTCGTGGGGATGTCTTTGATAGAATTTTTTTGGATCAGGATTAAACATGAAAACAACTATGTCGGACGAAACACGAGAAGGCTCTCTCTCCACAGATGAAACCCCGGGCGGTTCATCAGCTGTGGCGCCTGCGACTGCAGACACAGTGATCGAGGTGGATGATGTGAACTTCGCTTATGTGAAGGGCAAGGATGTCCTCCGCGATATCTCCATGCAGATTAACAAAGGGCAGGTGACCGCCTTCATCGGACCCTCCGGTTGCGGCAAGTCGACGCTCCTGCGCTGCCTCAACCGGATGAATGATCTCATTCCCACTGCGGAGATCACGAAAGGGGAAATCCGCATCCTCGGGACCGACATTTACGATCCGTCCGTGGACGTGATCGAACTTCGGAAGCACGTCGGGATGGTCTTTCAGAAGTACAATCCGTTCCCGAAGAGCATCTACGAAAACGTGGCCTTCGGTCTTCGCATTCAGGGGATCAAGAGCAAGTCGGTTCTCGATGAAGCAGTCGAGCGGTCGCTCAAGCTCGCCGGTCTCTGGGAGGAAGTGAAGGATCGTCTCGATTCGAGTGGTCTCGGTCTCTCCGGTGGTCAGCAGCAGCGTCTCTGTATCGCCCGGACCATTGCGGTGCAGCCGAAGATCGTTCTCATGGATGAGCCTTGCTCAGCGCTCGACCCGATTTCCACGACGATCATTGAGGAACTTATCACGCAGCTGAAGGACGAGTTCACCATCGTCATCGTGACTCATAACATGCAGCAGGCGACCCGCGTTTCCGACCGGACCGCTTACTTCTACCTAGGCGAGCTGATCGAGATGGATGACACGATCAAGATCTTCAACAATCCTTCCCGCAAGGAGACTGAGGATTACGTGTCAGGACGATTCGGTTGATTCACCAATGCGCAGCTTTCGGGGAGCGTCGTCAGTGCAAAGACTTCGACTCCCTGAGCGCGGCCCTTTACTTTGTGAACCCCGAGATTCTTCGTTCCGGCGTAGCCTGCCGGAATCTTCCGGTTGATGTCCCCGGTCACCAGCGCCGCCTGTTGAAGCTCGCGGGTTAACGATTCGAGGCGGAAAGTCAGGTTCACCGGGTCACCCAAGAGGGTGCTTTCCCCCTGGCTGAGACCGCCGAGAGCGACCTTGCCCGCATGAAGCGCAAGGCCGATGTCAAATCTGCCCCCGATCTTCTCAAAGATATCGGCGTGGAGTTCCTGAATTCGGGTGCAGCTCTCGAAGAGTTTCCCGGCTGCCTGGAGGGCCGCTTTGATCGCGTCTTCGTCGACCTTGGTCCAGTAAGCGAGGACACAGTCGCCGATAAATTTATCGACGGTGCCGCCGGCCCCGCTGATGATTGTTTCCACATCGGAATACCAGGCTCCGATGACCTGGGCGAGTTCATCGGAGTCCATCGCTTCTGACATCGTGGTGTAACCCATGATGTCACTCACGAGAATAATCACCGGAGTCGAGCGGATCAGTGCGGTAGTGGAGTCGCCCATCTCATCGATGTTAGTCGCGACTTTTCCCCCGTTCTGTTGGAACTGCAGTTCATGTTCAGCCAGTGAGATGATATCTCCGTTTTTCAACTGCCTGGCTGCCGTGACGCGGGACCCATTCAGGTAGCTGCCATTGAAGCTGCCGAGATCGAAGAGATAGAATCCTCCATCCTGTTTTCGAATCATCGCGTGTCTCCGCGAAACCCGGGGGTCGGGAATCGCGATCTGACACTCCGAACTGCGACCGATGATAGACACATTGGCAAGTTCGTGAACTTCGCCGTTCGCGATCAGTTTGAGGTGACCTTTCAAAGGGGGCAGTTGGAAAGAGGTGGGAAGTTGAAAAAAATTCGAGTCAGCGAGGTGATCAGGGCAGACCTTTCACGATGGTCTCTGAGTATCGGAATTCACCGGTGAGGGCATCATAGAATTGAAAGACTACCTGAGGGTGGGGGAAGGCATACCAGCGCTCCCCGCTACGTTCGACGGGATTATTGAACACATTGTTTACCCGCACGACGCAGAAGTGTGGAAATGTCCGCTCTGCGCGCGGAATGTCGTCCATCGCGTAGGTGGACCAGCGGATTTCGCATTCACGGGGACCATATTTGAATTTTCCATTGATGGGGCGCCCGCCTTCATCATTCATCGGGGCATGGTTGATGGAGTTGTGAGGACCGCTCGCAAACTCAAAGACATTGTCGGTGATGCGGATTGCGAAGGAGTTATGGAGGTCTCCGGTGAGGACGAAGACAGGTTGGTCGAGCTCATCGCAGTGCTCGATCAGTTCTTCCCGCTCTTCGAGAAATACGGTCCAGGCGTCGTCCTTTTTCAGAGTGAGTTGCTTGTCATCGCCTCCGCCGCTGCCGACGTGAGGGACCATGAAATTCACCGAGGAGACGATGAAGAGGAAGTCCGCCTCACTCTTCGCGATGCCCTCTTTGAGCCAGTTGAACTGCTGCTTGCCGAGCATCGAAGCGCCCGGTTTGTCAGGATTGTCGACGTCATGCAGGTCGCGATGAGAGCGTGTGTCGAGAATGAAGAAGTCGCAGTTGGAGACGGTGAATTTTCCATAGCAGCGTCGACCGATCGAGTAGCTCTGCGTTCCGTCCGCCTTTGCGGCAGGGGAGATCCGAACCTGGTTTGGTCCGAGCACTTCGACGATGTCGTAGACGGCTGAGTTGGGGTCGCCGGTTTGAGAATCGAGAATCGCGTCTTTCACGCCGGCAGTATCCGTTCCCCAGTGGACATGGAGATTGGCCATGTCTTCGAGATTCAGCTTCGTGAAGTCCGCTTCAGGATCTTTTAAAATATCACTGCCGGCGGTGAATTCACCGGTGCCGAACCACGCCGGCTTGTCGTGCGCCATGGGGTTGGCCCAGGCGAGGTAGTCGAACCAGGCCTTCGTCGCGATGTCGCGGAAGACGGCGCGGCGGTTCACGTAACCGGCTTCGCCGGTGCCGTAGATGTCGTTGAGTAGTTCGTGATCGTCGGCAGTGTAGAACGTCGGCACGTGGCGGTGCCACTCGCTAAGGTTGCGACCGCGTTCGAGGTAGATTTTGTAGTTTTCCCAAACTCCGGAAATGGTCGGCGCCTTCTGAACGATTCGCGGCGCCTCCTCCATGCTGTTGAGCCCTACCTGATGCAGCCAGGAACCCGCGGGATACTCGCGGCGGTCTTCATAGAGCCAGTCCCCGTTGAGAATCGCAAAGTGGACCTTCTCCCGCCACTCGTTATTGAGGATTTCGTAGACAGGAAGGTGAGGACCGGCACTGTCGCCTGCTCCGCGCTGGTTGTTTCCGCAGGCGAATTCGAAGCTGAAATTGAAGAGGCCTTCCGGGTTCGAATCAGGGTTCCTGAACTGCTCAGGATCCGGCATCGTGATGAATGACCCGCCGAGTTGATGATCCTCGATCCGGTAGTGGTAACGCGTATTCGGCTCGAGATTTTCGAGAGTAACGAGACCGGTGTTGTCACGATCAATCGAGGTCACCAGCTCCGGGGCCACCTGGTCGAGTTTGTCCTCATTCCTACCGTAAAAAATGGTCACGGGACCGGCGTCGTTGGTTCGCACCCAGATCGTCATCGAAGTTGCGGTAGGGCGGCCCAGCATAGGCCCGTGGGTGACCCGGATTGCAGTGGGCTCACCGTCCTGTGCCAAAAGAGCGGAGGCCGTGAGGATTGAGGTGAAAACAAGTGATTGAAAGCAGTTCATGATTGGCTGAAACATCGGGCGACTTTATAACCTCCTTCGATGAGTGACGCACGCCCAAACATCATTTTCATTATCACGGATCAGCAGCGCTTTGATACAATCGCCGCCCTCGGGCATCCTCACATGGATACGCCGCATCTGGACCGGCTCGTGAATGAGGGCGTGACCTTCACCAACTGTCACATCACGGCACCAAGTTGCGCTCCTTCGCGCGCGAGTCTCTTCACCGGCCAGTATCCCCACACCACGGGAATCATGAAGAATGCGGATGAGTGGACCCGGAGCTGGGTCGAAGATCTCAGCGCGAGCGGTTACCAGAGCGTCAACATCGGCAAGATGCACACCTGGCCGTTCACGACGCCCTGCGGATTTCATCAGCGCTATGTCGTCGAGAACAAGGACCGCTTTCTCGAAGGCCGCTATTTCTTCGATGAATGGGACAAAGCACTCGCGACGCGAGGGCTCGTGAAACAGCAGCGCGAGTTGTATCGGCAACGCGAGGATTATGAGGACGCCGTCGGTAGCTTTACCTGGGACCTCCCCGGAGACATGCAGTCGGATAATTTCGTGGGCGGCATGGCTCAATGGTGGACGAAGACCTACCCGCCGACGGAACCGCTTTTTCTCCAGATCGGGTTTCCCGGCCCGCACCCGCCCTACGACCCGACTCCGGAGGCCCTCGAGCCGTATCGGGAAAGAGAGATTCCCCTCGATCCGCTTACGGATGAGGATCTCAGCGGACAGCCCGAAGCCTACCGGGGAATGCGGGTTCATAACAATGAGGTCGATCACGATTCGGTGATTCTCCCTCTTGCCCCCACAGAAGCCCAGCGGCTCAATCAGCGGCGGCACTACTGCGCGAATGTCTCCATGATCGATGAACAGGTCGGCCAAATCATGGAGCGTCTCGACGAGCAGGGATACCTGGAGAATTCGGTCTTCATTTTCACGAGTGATCACGGTGATTGCCTCACCGATCACGGGCATTCGCAGAAATGGACGATGTATGAGCAGGTCATCAAAGTTCCGCTCATCGTCTGGACTCAGGATGGTCGCTTCGGCAAAGGACGCCGCGTTGAGGAACTGGTATCCCTCTTCGACCTCGGACCCACGATTCTCGAGATGGCAGGGTGCGAGGTGCCTGATCATTTCTCGGCAGAGTCGTTGATGCCCGCCTTGAATGGAAACAACGACTGGGTCGGCCGTGACTTTGTTTTCGCCGAGCATCCGCGCGATGGCAATTTCACCACCGCGGACTACCAGGTCATGGTGAGATCAGAGAAGTGGAAGCTGATTGAAATTTACGGCTCCGATGAGGTCGAAGGAGGGCGCGAGGGGATGCTCTTCGATTTGGAGCACGATCCGAAGGAGCTGACTAATCTTTACGGCGCGCCGGCGCTGGATTCCGTGCGGGAAGAACTTCGCGAAGCGCTTCTCGCCTGGCGGATCGAGACCGGGAGAGAAGCTTCGAAAACTTTTTCCGACCGGCGTTAGTGTAAATTCAATTTCAGCCCGCTGGAGTGAGGCCTTCAGGCCCTGGCGAAGAATCCGTCTCTGCCGGGGCTTCGGAAAGGGCTGAAGCCCTCACTCCAACCTCTTCTCAACATGCCTGACACCGGAATCAAATCTCCACCCACGAGCGCCAAAGGGGTGCTCAAGTCGCTCGGGCCGGGGCTGATTCTCGCAGCTTCCATCGTCGGCTCGGGCGAGTTGGTCGCAACGACGCGAACGGGGGCTGAAGCGGGTTTCGCTTTTCTCTGGCTCATTATTCTGGGCTGCACGATCAAGGTGTTCACCCAGATCGAGATCTGCCGACACTGCATCACACACGGGGAAACGACGGTCACGGCACTGAATCGGATTCCGAAAATGGGACCCTTCATCGCCTGGTTCTGGCTCATCACATTTCTGACCGGCCTCGGACAGCTCGGCGGGATCGTCGGCGGCGTAGGACAGGCAGTCGCAATTTTCCTGCCTGTGACGGGGGAGCACTCGGACAAGTTCTGGGCCGGAATCGTTACTGTGGCAACGGTCGGGATGCTGCTGCGGGGAGGCTTCACCTTCATCGAAATTTTCTGCACGGCGCTGGTTGCGTCTTTCACGGTTCTCACGATCGGCAATCTTTTCGCGCTGCAGACACAGCCGGACTGGGCCATCGGATGGGCGGATTTGAAAGCAGGTCTCTCCTTTGGATTTCCGGAATCACCCGGGGCACTCATCACCGCGCTCGCCGCGTTCGGGATCATCGGGATCGGGGCTGCCGAGTTGGTCGCCTATCCGTACTGGTGTCTGGAAAAGGGCTACGGGAAATGGATCGGGCCACGCGGCGGGGATACGGGTTGGGCGCATCGGGCACGAGGCTGGGTTCGTGTTCTGCAATGGGATGCCTGGGGTTCCATGCTTGTCTACACCCTGAGCACGGTCGCATTTTACCTTCTCGGGGCAGCAGTCCTGCATCGCATGGAACTGGTCCCGGCTGGTTCCGAAATGATCGCGACGCTTGCCGAGATCTACGGGCCCGTTTTCGGCAATACGGGGAAAATGATCCTCTTGATCGGAGCCTTCGCCGTCCTTTTCTCGACCTTTTTTGTTTCGAATGCGACGAAGGCCCGGCTCATGACCGATGCCCTGCATGTCTTCCGGATCCGGTCTTTGCCCGATGAAAGTTCCCGGCAAATATCAGTCCGCTTTTTCAGCGTCGCCTTTCCGATCCTGTGTTTCGTGATCTACACACTCTTTCCGAAGCCGGTCGTGTTGATTCTGCTCTCGGGCCTTATGCAGGCCCTGTTGCTTCCGATGCTGGGTGTCGCGGCGCTTTATTTCCGCTACCGGACGATTGATCCGGCCCTGCGTCCCGGAAAAGCCTGGGATGTCATGCTGATCCTCTCCGTCGTCGCGTTTCTCGTTGTCGGGATATTCATCGCGTGGACGAAAGGCAGTGAGTTCGCTGCGCTCATTCTCTCGTAGCAATTTGAGATTCCAGCGATTAGGTTCCCGACGAAACAGGCCGGAGATGATCGCTGGTTCCTTCGGGGGCCAGAGGAAAGTCCGGACACCGCACGACAGCATGCCCGGTGAAAGCCGGGGCACCCGACTGAAATGGCCGGGTGACGGAAAGTGTCGCAGAAAATAAACCGCCCGTCCCGCTTCGGCAGGTTGGGTAAGGGTGAAAAGGCGAGGTAAAAGCTCACCGCTCCAAGGGTAACCAGGGAGGCAGGATAAACCCCATGTGGTGCAAGACAGAACAGAGCAAACGGGCAGTCGGTCCGGTCCCGCTTGCGGGATACGCTTGGGTAATAGTCGCTCCATGCTTCGGCAGGGGCCGGGTGATCCTCCGGGTGACCCCGGTCAGATAAATGATCGTCCGCCGGCGCTGATTACAGCCCGGTGAACAGAATCCGGCTTACGAAGGCCTGTTTCACTTTTTCGCTCACGCATTCGCTTTCCGGATTGCGAAAGAGATTCCAATAGCACATTAGCGCCCTTGCTTATTCCGTGTCTTTGCGCCACTTAGGGCCCACACGGAATGCGCGAAACAGAATCGGAAAGACTGGAATCTTTTCCCGATGAAGGGAATCGTTGTCGATGGGGGAAGGTTTCACTTATCGTCGTCAGTATTGTCGTGTTCCTTTCCGGTTGTTCGCCTGACATTTACCAGACCCGAGCCGACACGGAAGCCTACGCCACCATTTTCCGGAAAACTCCCGACGTTGAGAACGTTGAAAATGTCGATGTTGATCTCGCAACGCCGGCCCCGGTCGATCTCTCGAATCTTTCTCTGAGCAGCGACGGCGCCGACTATCTCGGAAAAGTGGCGAAGTATGAGAGCGGTGCCAAGGTGCTCCAGCTCGATGACGCTCTGGAAACCGGCATCACTTATGGTCGGGAGTATCTGAATGAAAAAGAGCGGGTCTTCCTTTCCGCACTCGATTTGACTCTGGCCCGCTTTCGCCTTTCCCCGATCTTTTTTGCGGAAGGCGGGCTCGACTGGGCATCGGACAGCCGCACGGCTCAATTCCGTCAGGGGGCGACCGACCTTGTTGCGACCAATACCTTTGCAAGGACCGGTTCGGGAGGTTTCAACTGGCTCTACCGGACCGGAGCGCGAGTCTCTGCGGATTTCACGCGGGACTTTCTGCGATTCACGACGGGGAACCGCTCCGTCAATGCGTCTGATCTCGCCGTCTCGATTGTCCAGCCACTTCTGCAGGGTGGAGGCACAACAGTGACGATGGAGGCCTTAACTCAGGAGGAGCGAAATCTCCTCTATGACCTCCGTGATTTTGCAGACTTTCGCCGGTTTTTTGTCGTCGATATCGTGAGCGAATACTATGAGGTGCTCCAGGCCAAGGATCAGGTGAAGAACAACTATGCCGCCTACAGCGGGTTTCTCAAAAGCGTCGAGCGGGAAGAGGGGCTCGCGGTGGAAGGTCTCAGAACGCAAACGCAACTTGGACGCTTGCGCCAGGCGGCGCTGCAGGCGGAGAGTCGCTGGATCGATTCGGTCCGGCGTTACCAGACCCGTCTCGATCAGTTGAAGATCACGCTCGGGGTGCCGGTGGAAGATAAGATCATTCTCGACGATCGCGAACTGGCAAGGCTCCGAATCGATGATCCGGACATCACGCGGGAGGAAGCGGTCAAGATTGCTCTTGTGACGCGCCCGGATCTCGCGACGACGGCGGACCGGATCGAAGATGCGGAACGTCAAATCAAGGTGGCGAAAAACGGACTTCTGCCGGGCCTCGATGTCTCAATGGACTACAATCCAAGGAGCGATCCGGGTGACACGACGCCCGGGATCAACTGGGATCGCCGGCGCTGGGAGACTTCTCTCGATCTGGATCTTCCTCTTGACCGGAAAGCAGAGCGCAACATCTACCGGGCCTCCCTGATTTTTCTGGAACGGGCGAAACGGGCGGATGAACTGGCCCGTGATGAGGCTCGTCTCGACATCTATGACGGATGGCGTGCCATCGAGCAGGCGAAGTTGAATTTCAAAGTTGCCGAGTTGCAGGTGGAGGTCGCCAATCGTCGTCTCGAAGAGCAGATTCTCCTCGCGGAACTCGGGCGGGGAGATGCTCAGGACCTCGTCGATGCGCAGAATGATCTTCTCAGCGCTCAAAATCAGCGGACGTCAACCGTTGTTAGTCATACCTTAGCGCGGTTGCGCCTTTGGAGAGACATGGGAATCTTGTATATTCGTGAGGACGGAACCTGGGTGAAAAAGCTCAGGAACGAACCTCGCTAGTGTATGAAAAAATGGATGATTTCAGGAGTGGCAATCGCGGTCGTCGCGGTCGCTTTGATCGGGGTCTTCAGCTCCAAACGAGGCGGAGTGGACGTGGACTCACTTCCCGTGGCTGCGGCCCAGCAGGGAGATCTCGTCATTGATGTGCTCGAAGGTGGAAATATTCAGGCGCTGAACTACCTCGAATTTCGCAACGAAGTGACAGCCAGTTCCGGCGTCAAGATCCTCGAAATCATTGATGAAGGTTACATGGTGACGGAGGAGGATGTTGCCAATGGAAAGATTCTCGTTCGACTCGACCCATCGCAACTGGAGGAGGAAATTGTCGATCACGATGTGGAATTTCAACAAACGGAGGCAGCCTATGCGGAGGCGAAGCAAAACATCGAGATTGAGGAAAGCGAGGCGCTCAGTGATATCAAAGCCGAGCGTCAGGTGCTTCGTTTTGCCCTGCTCGACTTTCAGAAGTTTGTGGGAGCCGAGGCTGCGGAAGCGACCCTGAAGAAGCTGAATCTTCCCTATGACAACGAATCGCTCACCCTCTACGAAGATGAGGCAACCGAGCTGATCGTGAAGTCTTTCGACACGGAGCGCCTCGCGCAAAGCGCGAAGAGCGATGAGGAGATGAATCCGTATAATCTGGAAGCAGAGGGAAGTCTCGCCTCGGAAGTCAATTTTTCGGCTTTCCTTGAGAATGAAATCCTCGGAGACGGAGAAGCTGAGCAGACGATCCGCCGCATGAAAGACGAAGCCCTTGTCGCTGCTTCGGAACTCTCCGTGAAGGAGGAGTCGGTTCAGGGTGCCCAGCGACTTTACGGACGGGAGTTTATCACTCGTCAGACACTCGATAACGAACTGGTGAGTTTGGATAAGGCGAAGCTGGCGCTGCAACGTTCAGAGACGGAGTTGGAGCTCTTCCGCGATTACGAGTTCCCGAAAGAAGCCGAGAAAATGCTCTCAAATTACGAGGAGGCTCTCCTTTCGCTGATTCGCACGAAGCGCGAGGAAATGGCGAAGATGTCACAGATTTATGCCCGGTTCCGCTCCGCGAAGCGTCGTTATGAACTGCAACTCAAGAAGCGTGAAAACCTGGAGGAGCAACTCGCGAGTTGTATCATCCGTGCCGAATTGCCGGGGCTGGTTGCCTACGGCGGGGCGCAGGCGAATTACTACACCTCCCGCTACTATGACGGCATTTCCTCAGGGGCAACCTTGAAAACGGGGCAGCCAATCATCACGATCCCGAACATGTCGGAACTCGGGGTGGAGGTGAACATTCACGAATCGCATGTAAAGAAGATTGAGCTGGGCCAGAAAGCGTATATCACGGCTGAGTCGGTTCCTGACATGAAGCTCGAGGGGCGCATTATGAAAGTGGCGGTCCTTCCCGATTCAAATGCTTCACGCTACAATCCATCGCTGAAAGTGTATCCGGCGACGATTGAGATTGATGGAACTCATGAATTCCTCAAGCCGGGGATGAGTGCCAAAGTTGAGATCATCGTGAAGGAACTGGAGGATGTGACCTACGTTCCCGTGCAGTCCATCTTTGTTGAGGAATCCGAGCACTTCGTTTTTCTGAAGACTTTCGGTGGCTATGAGCGCCGCAAGGTAGAGGTCGGGATGCACAACAGTGACTTCATCGAGGTCACTTCAGGTATCGATCCGGGTGAGGAAGTCATCCTCAAAATGCCCGATGATTATGAGCCTCCCAAGGTTCAAATTGCTGACCAAACCAAGAAGAAGCAGGCAGACAGTAAGACGGCGGCCAAAGATGCTGAATCGCAGCCGAAATCGTTGAAGAATGCTTGAATCCGGTTCGACAGTGAAGCTGCGTTCGCGGGCGGATCAGAATGCTGATCCGGTGATCGAGCTTCGCGGAGTCGAGAAGCATTACTTGATGGGCGACTTTCTGGTGAAGGCGCTCAAGGGAATCGATCTCAAAATTTTTCCGGGAGATTATATCTCCATTCTCGGGCCGTCCGGTTGCGGCAAGTCAACGATGCTCAATATCCTCGGTTGTCTCGATCAGCCGACTGTCGGCGAGTATTTTCTCGACGGGGTCGATGTCGCCCAGCTCACGGACGACGACCTTTCCAGTGTTCGCGGAAAGAAGCTTGGATTCATTTTCCAGAGTTATAATCTCATTCAGCAACTGTCCGTCGTCGAAAACATTGAGGTCCCGCTCTATTACCAGGGGGTTCACGAAGACGAGAGTCGGGTCATCGCGGTCGAGCTCGCCAAAAAGGTGGGCCTGGGAAAACGACTCGACCACAAGCCGACGGAGCTTTCCGGCGGGCAACAGCAACGGGTTGCGATCGCCCGTGCCCTTTCGAACGATCCGTCGGTGATCCTTGCGGATGAGGCGACCGGTAATCTCGACTCGAAATCCGGTAGCGATATTCTCCAGATTTTCGACGATCTGAATGCGGAGGGAAAGACTCTCATCATGATCACGCACGATGAGGAGATGGCGAAACGGACACCCCGCGTCATTCGACTCAAAGACGGTGAGATTGGGTACGACACTTACCTTCACGGCGACAAATGAGCGCGACTCTTCCACGCGAACTCACGCTCTTTCGGCTGAAGCGGTCCGTCATTCTTGGAATCAAGAGTCTCTGGATGCACAAGCTGCGTTCGCTCCTCACCGCACTGGGGATTGTCTTCGGTGTTGCTTCGGTCATTTCCATGCTCGCGATTGGAGAAGGAGCGAGTTATGAGGCTCAACAGCAGATCAAAGAGCTGGGAAGTCAAAACATCATTCTTGAGTCGGTTAAGCCCACGAACACAACTACCGCCGGCGAGCAGGAGCGGTCTCTCATTCTCGAATACGGCCTCACCTATCGGGATATCGCGCAGATCCAGGCGACCGTTCCCGGGGTCACGGTGACCGTTCCGACGCGGGAAATTAAGGACTTTCTCTGGGGCGGGCCGAACAGTGTGGATGGTGTTGCCATCGGAACCGTTGCCTGGTTTCCGACCATGAAAAATCGCGACATCGTCCGGGGTCGATATTTCAACGAAATTGAAATGAAGGATCGCTCTCCCGTGTGCGTCCTCACGGAAAGCCTTTCCCGTAAGCTCTTCCCGCTCAAAGACCCTATCGGGCAGACGGTGAGAATGCAAACCAGTTACTTCCGGGTCGTCGGGGTGATCGAAGATGATCCGGCCGTGGCGGCGGCCTCGGAAGATCTCAAGGGTTCTTCGGAGTCAGGGGAGGGGATGGAAATGATGATACCGATTTCCACCCTCGAAGATCACTTTGGCGAAGTTCTCTTCAAATACCGTTCCGGCAGTTTTGAGGCGGAGAAGGTGGAATTACACGAAGTGACAGCCCGAATTGATGATCCCGATCGGGTCATGCCGGCTGCTCTCGCGATTCAGCATATTCTCGAGCGAAATCACAAAGAGGTGGATTACAAGATGACCGTGCCGCTCGACCTGCTTCGTCGTGCGGAGCGGACGAAGCAAATTTTTAATATTGTGTTGGGATCTATTGCCGCCATTTCGCTCCTCGTGGGTGGTATCGGGATCATGAACATCATGCTCGCGACGGTAACGGAGCGAACCCGCGAGATCGGAATCCGACGTGCTCTCGGCGCGAAGAAAAAGGACATCGTCTTTCAGTTCCTCATCGAGACAGTGATCCTTTCCGGAGCCGGTGGTGTTCTCGGCGTTGCCCTCGGTCTCGGCGTCCCTCTCATGGTTTCCTATTTTGCCGGGATGGTGACGATCATTCAGTTCTGGGCTCCGACTCTGGCCTTCGGAATCTCGGTCACGATCGGAATTCTTTTCGGAATCTATCCGGCTTTTCGTGCCGCCGACATGAATCCGGTCGAAGCCCTTCGACACGAGTAGGGGACGAAAGAGTCACGCCTTTTCGCTGCCGCATTCCATTCCGCCTCTGCGTGCGGATCGCAACGGAATGGCACCTGCATCAAGGCAAAAAGCCCGAACCTATCGGTGCGGGCTTTCTCGATTGAAGGCGGGATTCTATTGAGCCGAACGGATCAAGCGGATGCCGGAGCGTAATCCTTACGGTCTTTGTAGACCTTTTCGAGTTCCTCTTTGCTCACGACCCCGTCGGCGTCGGTGTCAGCTTTGCGAAGTTTGCCCCACATTTCGGCGGGAACTTCAGACTCGGAGAGTTTTCCGTCGTTGTCTTTATCAAACCGGGAAAATGTCGCGCCCGGGCCGCCCTGCGCCGGGCCGCCTTTTCCTTTGCCTCCGCGCATCGCGGCCATGCCGGCGGCCATTTCCTCTTTGCTGACAACGCCATCGCTGTCCTTGTCGAGCCTGCCGAGGCGGGTCCACGCTTCTTCGGGGACTTCGTCTTTGGAAATGTTTCCATCACCGTTCCTGTCGGCGCGCTTCAGCATTTCACCGGGTCCACCTTTGCCCGGTTCGCCCTTTCCAGGTCCGCCGGGAGCACCGGGGCCATCCGGACGGGCTGCTTTTGCCTCTTCCGCGGAGACCGCGTCGTCTCCGTTCTTGTCGAGCCTGCCCAGCCTGTTCCATGCTTCCGCAGGAACTTCGTCTTTCGAAATCTTACCATCGTTATTCTTGTCGGCACGCTTGAACATTTCGCCGGGACCTCCTTTACCGGGGCCTTCACCGGGACCGGGGCGTTCGCCCGCACCGGGACGAGCGGCGGCCATTTCCTGCAGCGTGACTTTGCCGTCGCTGTCCTTGTCGAGTTTGCTCATGCGCTCCCAGCGTTCCCCGGCTTCCTCTTTCGAGATCGCCTTGTCTCCATCCTTGTCGATGGATTTAAAGAATGAGCCGTCGGCTTTGCCTTTTCCGGGGCGGGCGTTTTCCTCGCCAAGGAGAGGGCAAATCGCGAGAGCGGCGGTCAGAAGAATTGAGATCGATTGTTTCATGGTTTTTCGATGAGTTCGAAAATTGAAACACCCGCCTTCGTGACTGGTTGCGATTTTTTTTACGTCTGTTTGCGCGAAGCGGAAATTTGTTTGGCCACTTCGTCTCCGACCGCGCCGGCGAGAATGACTGCTCCGATTACCGCGAATTCGATATTCTGCGGGATGTAGTCGACGAGGGTGATCATGTTCCGAAGCAGCTGAATCAGGGCCGTCCCGATGATCACTCCAATGATCGTCCCGGAGCCGCCCCGGAGGCTGCATCCCCCTAACACTGCCGCCGCGATTGCGAAGAGTTCGTAAAAATTACCGAAGTCGACCGGCTGCGCGGAGTTGGTGTCGAGGACAAAAAGGAGCCCGCCGAGTCCGGCGAGAAATGAGCAAATCACGTAGGCGAGAATGGTCATGCGCTTCGTGTCGATCCCGCTGAAACGGGCCGCGTCTTCATTGTTGCCGAGCGCGAGCAGGTAGCGTCCGTAGATCGTCCGGTTGAGAAAAATCGAAGCCGCGACCGCGATGAGGATGAGAATGATCAAGGGCACGGGAAGCCCAAATCCCGAAGTGATCGGGATTTCCCCGTTCGCGAACCAGCGAAGCGTTTTAAATTCCCCCTGAAAGCCCGCTGTTTGATCGTTGGTCAGTCCCCGCGTCAGTCCGCGGTAGAGGAGAAGTCCGCAAAGTGTGACGATGAATGGCTGTAAGCGGAGGAAGGTCACGAGAACCCCATGGCTCAGCCCGATCAGGAGCGAAAGAATTACCACGAGCGGCAAGGCAACTCCCAGCGGGACATTCAGTTCCGTCACCATCCAGGGAAAGCCGACCCCGACGAGGCAAATCACCGATCCGATCGAAAGATCAATGCCTCCGGTCATGATCACGAATGCCACGCCAATCCCGATGATCCCGAAGAGCGCGGTGCGTCGCAGTAGATTTTCCTGATTGAACGCCGAGAGAAAACTCTGACGACCGGTCATCAGATCACTCATGACCCAGGTCGCGAGATAGACGACGATCAGGAGAACAAAGATACCGAGGATGCGTTTCATAGGAGGTCCTTTTCTATCGGGTCGCGGCGCGCTCTGTCAATGCGCGCGCTGCCGTGTATCGGAAATCGGTCTTTGCGTTTCCGGTCTGAGGAGGCAAAGTCCTGCCATGTCCACAGGAGACACTCCCCCTGCCGCCGGCCTGAAATCGTCACCTTATCCCGGGTGTGTGATTCTCTGCACCATCGTGCTCGTTTTCGGAGGATTGATCGTTCTCTACACCACCGTCGGCAACTATCAGAAAAAGGAGATCGCGACGTTCACACAGGAGGAACCGGCCCAGATCAAAACCCTCGAGCCCTCTCCTGCAGAGGTAGCGGCGGCGAAAGCAAAGCTCGCGTCCGTTCAAACAGCCGTGGAGGAGGGGAAAGCCGGGCGCATTCTCTTTTCCGCGAACGATCTCAATCTTCTCATCGCCGGGCTCGATGAACTCGAAGACTTCCGCGGGCAGACCTACATCGAACGCATCTCACCGCAGGGAATCGTCGCGATGATGGCTCAGCCGATGCGGAAGGGATTCATCAAAAAGGATATTCATTATCTCAACGCCACCTTCGTCCTGAAGCCGGAACTTCGCGCGCGGACGGTCGCTTTCAAGGTGATCGATATTCGTCCTGTCGTCGGAGAGATCCCGAAGCAGTTCATCGACAGCTACGCCGTCCTCGATTTTTTCCGCCTTGATCCGGAGTTGGAAGCCATTTCCGGAAACATCAAATCAATCGCCGCAATTTACACCGAGGGAGCATCGCTCGTCGTTGAAACGCAGGTCCCGACCGCGGCCGAAGAGGAGTAAACGACCATGGACGGAAAATCCTGCTGTGCTCCGTCCGGTGGATCCCGTGATCACAAGGCGACTCCGCAGGTGGTCGGGCGGTCGCCTGACTCAGGATCCAAAACCGGCATGGTTCAGCTCAATGGCGGCTTCTTTCTCATGGGTGCCGACGGACCCGAGACCTGGCGCTCCGATCAGGAAGGTCCCGTGCGCGAGGTCGAGGTGAAACCTTTCTGGATTGAGCAAACCACGGTCACGAATGACCAGTTCGCCGCCTTCGTCGAGGCGACCGGCTACGTCACCGAGGCCGAGCAATTCGGCTGGTCCTTCGTTTTTCACAACCAGATCCCGAAGCAGCATCGCAAAAATGTCCAGCTGGTCTCCGTCGAGGGCACGGCCTGGTGGGCCCGGCTCGACAGAGCGGATTGGCGGAAGCCGGGCGGCCCCGGAACGAATTTGAAAAAGATCGGCGATCACCCCGTCGTCCACGTTTCCTGGAACGACGCCTCGGCCTACGCCTCCTGGATCGGAAAACGGCTTCCCACCGAGAGCGAATGGGAGTTCGCCGCCCGCGGGGGACTCGTGCAGAAAATTTATCCCTGGGGCGATGAACTGATGCCGGACGGGAAACACCGCTGCAATATCTGGCAGGGGAGGTTCCCACAGGAGGACACCGGCGAAGACGGCTACACCGGCACCGCTCCCGCGAAGAGCTTTCGCGCGAACGGCTACGGGCTCTACCATTGCGTCGGCAACGTCTGGGAGTGGACTGCCGACTGGTTCGCGGGATCCGGCACGGGTCGGGTCATTCGCGGTGGCTCCTACCTTTGCCACGACTCTTATTGCAATCGCTACCGGAACTCTGCGAGGACCAAAAACACCCCCGACTCCTCGACCGGTCACACCGGTTTTCGATGTGCCGTTTCCGTAGCGGAATGACGGGCCGCCCGCTCTGAATCTCTCTTGACCGCGCGGGACGTTTCCGTACCGTCATCAAGCAACTACTACAATCCAAATCCCAATACCTAATACCCAATCACCATGGCACTCACTGTAGGCACCACCGCCCCAGATTTTGAACTCACCACCCTTGGAGCCGAAGGCCCTGAAGTCGTCAAGCTCAGCGAGCAGCTCGGCGAAGGCAGCGTTCTTCTCCTTTTTGTCCCCATGGCCTTCACCGGCGTCTGCACGACCGAGTTCTGTTCCGTTACAAGCGAACTCTCCGAGTATGCCGACCTCAACGCGAAGGTCTTCGGCATCAGCGGCGACAATCCTTTCGCCCAGCAGAACTGGAAAGAGAAAGAGGGCATCGGGATCAACCTCCTCAGTGACTACGAGCACGAAGTCGCCAAAGCCTATGACGTTGCCTACGACAGCTTCCTCCCTGAGAAAAATCTCCACATGGGTGGCGTCCCGAAGCGTTCCGCCTTCATCGTCGACAAAGACGGCGTCATTCAGTATGCCGAGAGCAGCGACAGCCCCGGCGATCTTCCGAACTTCGACGCGATCAAAGCGAAGCTTGGCGAGCTTTCCTGAAGAAAGGGAGGAGTCGAGAAGCAGAGAACTCAAAATCTCTGCGAACTGGCTCACCGATTCCATTTCGAAGAGGCCCGGAGCGATCCGGGCCTTTTTTGCGCCCGCGGGTCCATTCTCGCAGATCAGCGCTCATCAGCGTTTCAACCGCCAACAAGCCCCGGGATCCAAAGTCCACGATCCAAAACCCGGCGCATTCGGCCCGCTTTTTGCGTAAAGGTGCCTTGAAACGCAAGGCTTCGTGCCGTACAGATGGCCCGAAATAATCCGGAGCAACCCACGTTCCGGATCCAAGAGGGTTCACTCACGGGCCCAACCCTGTTCAGTCTCCGATAATACCCTGACCAAGATGAGTTTAGACGTCCTACGATCCTTCACCACCGGCTCCGGAGCCGAAGGTCAATTTTACTCCCTTCCTGCGCTCGCCGAGTCCGGGATCGCTCCGAATCTGAGCCGTCTCCCTGTCAGCATCCGCATCGTCCTTGAGTCGGTCCTCCGCAATATGGACGGCCGCAAAGTCAGCGAAGACGATGTCAAAAACCTTGCCGGCTGGAATGCGAAAGCTCCCGGCGAATACGAAATCCCGTTCACCGTCGCGCGGATCGTTCTTCAGGACTTCACCGGTGTTCCTCTGCTTGTCGATGTCGCCGCAATGCGTGACGCCGCCGTCGCCCGGGGGGCTGACGCCGCGAAGGTCGAGCCGCTTGTGCCTGTCGATCTTGTCGTCGATCACTCTGTGCAGGTCGATTTTGCCGGATCCCAGAGCGCCCTCGACCGGAACATGGCGATCGAATTTATCCGCAACCGCGAGCGCTACGAGTTCCTCAAGTGGGGCCAGCAGGCTTTCAAGACTTTCTCCGTGGTCCCTCCCGGCATCGGCATCGTTCACCAGGTGAACCTCGAATATCTCGCCAAAGGTGTCCTTTCCAAAGACGGCGTCTACTACCCGGATACCCTCGTCGGCACCGACTCTCACACCACCATGATCAACGGCCTCGGTGTGGTTGGCTGGGGTGTTGGCGGCATCGAAGCGGAAGCGGGGATGCTCGGTCAGCCTGTGACCTTCCTCGTTCCTGAAGTCGTCGGCGTCTACCTCCATGGGGCGCTGAAAGAAGGCGTCACTGCGACCGACCTCACTCTTCGTGTCACTGAGATTCTCCGGAAACACGGCGTCGTCGGCAAGTTTGTCGAATTCTTCGGCCCCGGAGCGGAAGCTCTTTCGCTGCCTGACCGTGCCACAATCGCAAACATGGCTCCTGAATACGGCGCGACGATGGGATTCTTCCCCGTCGACGGCGAAACGATCAATTACCTCCGCGGCACCGGTCGCTCCGAAGAGCTTTGCACCACCGTCGAAAATTACTTCAAGGCCCAGGATCTCTTCGGGATTCCGGACAAAGGCGATTGCGACTACACCGATCTCCTCGAACTCGATCTTGCCACGATCGTTCCCGCCGTCGCGGGTCCGAAGCGCCCTCAGGACCGCATCGACGTGCCTGCACTTGGGGATTCGTTCAACTACCTCTTCAGCGCGCCTGTCTGCGAAGGAGGTTTCGGCCTCGATGCCGCCGCCCGAGACGTCACCGTGCCGATGCACCTCAACTCACCTGCCGGTGAATTCGACAATCCTCTTATCGAAGGGGAAACGATCACCGCCCTCGACGTCGACACGCAGCTCCGTCATGGCTCTGTCCTCATTGCCGCGATCACGAGTTGCACGAACACCTCCAACCCGAGCGTCATGCTCGCGGCCGGGCTCGTCGCGAAGAAGGCGAATGAAAAGGGACTCACCGTTGCTCCTTTCGTGAAGACCTCGCTCGGACCCGGCTCCCGCGTTGTCACCGATTACCTCGATGCGACCGGTCTCTCCGCCGAACTCGACAAGCTCGGCTTTGAAACGGTCGGCTACGGCTGCACGACCTGTATCGGCAACTCCGGTCCACTTCACCCCGCCGTCGAAGGGGCGATCAAAGAGGGCGAACTTGTCTGTGCCTCCGTCCTTTCCGGCAACCGGAACTTCGAGGCCCGGGTCCACGGTTCCATCAAGGCGAACTTCCTCATGTCGCCACCGCTCGTCGTCGCTTACGCCCTCGCGGGACGCGTCGATCTCGATCTCACGACCGAGCCTCTCGGCTCCGACAGCAATGGTGATCCTGTCTTTCTCGCCGACGTCTGGCCGACGCAAGCCGAAGTCACCGAGCAGCTCGCTTCCGCCCTCAAGCCGGAGGTTTACAACAAGCTTTACGGCAACGTTGATACCGCCAATCCGAAGTGGGCCGAAATCCACGGCACCACTGGGGACACCTACAGCTGGGACGAGACCTCGACCTACGTGCAGTCACCTCCATTTTTCGAAAGCAAGATCGGCGGCAGTGAAGACATTGTCGGCGCCCGCCCTCTCGGGATCTTCGGCGATTCCGTCACGACCGACCACATTTCCCCGGCCGGAGCGATCAAGGAGACTACACCCGCCGGGCAGTATTTGCTCGAGAACGGTGTCGAAAAGGCCTCCTTCAACTCCTACGGCGCACGGCGCGGCAACGACCGCGTCATGACCCGGGGCACCTTCGCCAACGTTCGCATCAAAAACCTCATGTGCCCCGGGATTGAGGGGGGCTATACGCAGTACTTCGGCAACGAAGAGGTCCCTGCTCCCGACACCGCGATCGAGGCCTTCGGCAGCGCGAAGCCCACCTTCATCTACAACGCCTGCATGGCGTATCAGAACGAGGGCACCCCGCTTGTCGTCATCGGTGGTGATGACTACGGCATGGGATCGAGCCGTGACTGGGCCGCAAAGGGGACGAGACTGCTCGGAGTGAAAGCCGTCGTGACCAAGTCCTTCGAGCGGATCCACCGCTCCAACCTCATCGGTATGGGTGTTCTCCCGCTGAACTTCGTCGATGCCGCTGACTACGAGAAGGTGAAAGGGCTTGTCGACGCGACCTTCGACATCACCGGGATCGCCGGTGAGCTGAAGCCGATGCAGACCGCGACGCTCACCGCTCACGGCAGCGATGGAACGACCCTTGAGGTGCCGCTGAAGGTGCGTCTCGATACGCCCGCAGAGGTGGATTACTACAACGCCGGAGGGATTCTGCCCTATGTGTTGGAGCAGATTATTGCGGGGTGAAGGTTTGAAAGGGCACATCCTGAGCCCGTCCATCAATAAAGAGCGCACTCCGGAAGGTTGGCACCTTCCGCTACGACTTCTGTAAGGTAGCGGAGCTTGCAGCGCGACTGCGGGGCTACGACGGCAGGAAGGAGAGCAAGCTCCCTCCGAAACGTCGCTTGCCTGCTTCCCTGAACCGGTGCTACCCTCGCGACAACCGCAGGACCGAGCGGATTTATCACCATGAGTGCCGGATTGTTTGCTCTCCTCGACGACGTCGCCGGGATCGCTAAAGTTGCCGCGTCGTCGATCGACGATGTTGTCAGGCATGCCGCGAAGGCGAGTGCCAAATCCGCCGGGGTCGTGATCGATGATGCGGCGGTGACGCCGCGCTTCGTGGTCGGTTTCGCGGCGGAGCGCGAACTGCCCATTATTGCGAAGATTGCGAAGGGCTCCCTGAAGAACAAACTCCTCTTCCTTCTTCCGGCCGCGCTTCTCCTTTCGCTTTTCGCCCCCTGGGCCGTGATGCCGCTGCTGATGCTGGGTGGAGCCTATCTTTGCTACGAAGGAGCTGAGAAAGTCTTTGAAGCGCTCTTTCCTCACCAGGCGCATTCCCACGAGAAAAAGATCAAACCGGATTCAGACGATCCGAAAGTCCTCGAAGAAGCCAAGGTCGCCGGCGCGATCCGAACCGACTTCATTCTCTCCGCCGAAATCATGGCGATCTCCCTCGCCGCCCTGCCGGAGGGGAGCTTCTGGATGCGTGCTTTCGCGCTCGCCCTCGTCGCGGTCGCAATCACCGCCGGTGTCTATGGAGCGGTGGCCCTGATCGTGAAAGCCGACGATGTCGGTGTCGCGCTCGCCGCCAATCCGGCGGAGTATTTCGGAGGCTCGCTTTCCCGAAAGACCGGCAAAGGGATTGTCCTCGCGATGCCCTGGCTCCTGCGCGTCCTCGCCCTCGTCGGGACCGCGGCGATGATTTGGGTGGGGGGAGGCATTATTCTCCACGGCCTCGAAGAGTTCGGCGTCGGCGCACCCGCGCATTTCGTTCATCATCTTGCTGAAAAGGTTGGTCACGGCGTTCCGGCGATGGCCGGATTTCTGGAATGGCTGGTCTCCGCGATCGGATCGGGAATTCTCGGGCTCGTGCTTGGCTTTGCGCTGATCCCGGTCGTGGGGAAGGTGATTGTGCCGGTTTGGCGTCGGGTGTTCGGGCAGCGGAAATCCCCGGGCGCGAAGTGATCCTCTTGCGATAGCGGATTTGCGAGGGAGCGCCACTTGACTCGTTCGCGGGTCGCCGATACAACGGCAACATGCCGAAGTCTTTCTCCTGCTTCCTCACCCTGCTCCCGGCCCTCCTCTTTGTGACGGCCTCGTCGACCCCGGCGCAGGATCCGGCCGCGGAACCGAAGTTCGTTTTCGAAACGGGCGTTCCTCCCTGGAAGGGCGAGCGGCTCGAGCTGCCGCCGGGATTCGCTCCCGATCTCGGCTGGATCGGGGTTGAGCATATCCGTTTTGCTCCCGGGATGTTTGACGCGGACGCCCCCGATTTCTTCTCCTACGTGCTGGCTTTTCTCCTCTCGGCTGACACCGATGTTTCAAAAGAAAATCTCGAAAAGGAGCTCCTCACCTACTATCGCGGATTGTCCAAAGCGGTGATGAAGGGCAAGGGGCAGTCGGTGAATGCGGAGAAATTTACGATCTCCCTTGAGAAAGCAGAAACCCCCGGGAGCGTTCCCGCCTCGGCTGAGCAGGTCATGACCTATACCGGAGTTCTGGAATGGACAGAGCCATTCGTCACGCAAGAGGCCCAGACCCTGAATCTCGAAATTTCCGTGTGGAATCATGGCGATCGACCGGTGGTCCTGTCGTCGGTTTCCCCGGTCGCATTCGATCAGGAAATGCCGTGGAAGAAGCTTCGCGAGATCTGTTCCCGGTTCCGACTTGAGCCGTGAGCTGGTCCGCCGTGATGGGAATTTTCAGCCTGGGATACCGATCGAAAACTCTCTGAAGAGGCGGGCGCGACAAGAGAGACTTCGTGATTTTTCACCTGATGGATAGAAATTTACTGATTGCTGGATTTTTTTGGGAGCATCGGTTCCGCCGGTTTTAAGCGGGCCGGAGAACGCGTTGCTGCCGCTCCTGCAAATCACGGTCCCCCCACGAACGTGGTAGTCCTGAGAGCGTGAGTTTTTTGAAGAACTGTGAGAACCTCTTCCCCGTTGTGATGAAATTTCCCCTTTCCCTCATCTTCTGCCTCCCCGGACTTGTCCTCGCAGGTAATGCGAAGAAAGACACTTACGAAACGGTAATCAGGAAGGCGTCGCCGGTAGCTCATTGGAGTTTCGACGAGATGCCCGGGGTCACGGGGAAAGGCCGCGCCGCGACAGGACCGACCGCTCCGGTCTTTCCGGACTTCCCGGAGAAAAACCCGGCTCTCGGACTCGAGAAGACATCGCGAGTGCAGATTCCGGACGAGGGCGAGAGTTCCCGTTTCGATTTCCGGAAAGGGGATGAGATCACGATCGAAGCTCTCGTGAATCCTGCCACGCTCAACGGTCACGGCTACATTCTTGGAAAAGGGCGCACCCACCGGTCCGGGTTTCCCGTGACCAATCAGAACTGGGCGATGCGCCTCCGCAGTGTCAAAGGTCAGGCCGGTCTCAATTTTCTCTTCCACAGTGCCCCGGATGACAACGGGAGCGAGCCCGGGGAGTGGCATCGCTGGACCAGCCATCAGGGCTTTCCCGTGGGGACCGGCTGGCACCACGTCGCGATCAGCTACCGGTTCGGGGATCCCGAGTCGATACGCGGTTACATCGACGGCAGTCAGGTGGAAGGTTCCTGGGATATGGGGGGAGCGACGACGCGCGGCCCGGTCGTCGACAATGACGAGGTCTGGATCGGTTCGGCGATGGGCGGAAACGCGGGCAACTCGTTCGACGGAGAACTCGACGAGATCGCCCTCTATCGCCGCATTCTTCCAAAGGAGGAGCTGGAATCCCGGTTCGACTGGACACCTGCTCCATTGATTCTTCCCGAACCGGTTCCGGGGAGTGATGTCACGATCTTCCTTCACGGGCCTTTCTCTGATTACGGATCGTTTCGCAACGATCCGGGCGAAGCCCTGACTTCGTGGGAACAGGGGCATATGGGATTCATCCGGGTGCCCCGAAAATTTGATTCGTGGGGTGTCCGCGAGAGCTGGGGCGACGGGGTCATGATGCGCGCGGTTGCCGAGATTGAACTGGAGCCGGGAGACTATGAGTTTCTCGTTCGCAGTCGTGGCCTGAGTCGTCTCTGGATCGACGGAGAGCAGATCCTGGATACACCGATGAAAAAGAGGGGTGGAGGTGCCCACAATCCAGTTCAACCGCTCACAGAGGTTCCCCGGGAAGGAATGCGCCTGCTCTTCATGGACAACCACGAGAAGATCGCGGAGTTCACGAGCACGGGCGGAACTCACACGGTCGTCTACGATGCCATGGTGGGAGGCAGCAAACTGCGGATCGAATTCGGCGAGGATTGCGTCGCGATTGCGAAGAAGGGTGAAATGTTTCGACTGCTTGGCCCCGAAGAAGGTCCTGAACTTACCGACGGGGGCTGGGAAGCATTTGCCGAAGCGCAGGCGGAAAAGCTTGATGCCCTTGACCGCAAAGTCCGCCGGGAATCGGACCGACAGGGCGACTATTGGTCACAACGCCACGAGTTGGCGAAGCGGAATCTGGTATCGGAGGTGACGGAGGGAGACAGCGTTGATCAACTCATCGCCGAACGTCGCGAAGCCGTGGCGGCATCGACGGGGAATCCTGACTCTCTTTTCCACCGCGAAGTTCGTCCCCTCTTCGAGGAGCACTGCTATCGGTGTCATGGAGAGAAGGAGAAAGGCGGATTGAATCTGACGAATCGCGAGCACCTGCTCAAGGGTGGTGATTCTGAAATCCCTGCCGTCGTACCGGGCGACCCTCACATGAGTTTCCTGATCGAGCTCGTCGGAGAGGAAGCCGGCGGTGACCGGATGCCTCCGAAGGGAGATGGGCTGAACGACGCACAGATTGCCTCCCTCGCCCGCTGGATCGAGAGTGGAGCCGTCCTCGAACCCGATGTCGTCGAAGTCGGGAAAGTTGCCCCGATCGTGGACGACCTCACCTTTCTCCGTCGGGTCTGGATCGATTTACTCGGGATTGCCCCCCCGGTTGAGGTCGTGCATTCGTTCGAGGCCGACAAGTCCGGAGACAAACGGGACCGCATGATCGACCGACTCCTGACCGATGATCGCTGGGCGGACAACTGGATGGGCTACTGGCAGGATGTCCTAGCGGAGAATCCCAATCTCCTCAAGCCGAACCTGAACAACACCGGCCCCTTCCGTTATTGGATTCTCGAAGCACTGCGGGACAACAAGCCGATGGACAGGTTTGCCACCGAATTGATCACGATGCGGGGTGGCACCTGGGCCGGTGGTGCCGCCGGGTTCTCCGTGGCCTCGCAGAATGATGTTCCGATGGCAGCGAAAGCGCACATCATTGGAACCGCTTTTCTCGGCGTTGAGATGAAGTGCGCTCGTTGTCACGACTCGCCGTATCATGAGACGACTCAGGAGGACCTCTTCCAAATGGCCGCGATGCTGGCAAATCAACCGATCGAGCTGCCTGCCTCCAGCAGTGTGCCCAGGGCCTTTTTCGAGCATGTTGAGAAAGGCGGCCGGGAGTCGCTTATCGAGGTGACTCTCGCGATAGGTTCAACGGTGGAGGAGGTGTGGCCTTTCGACGAGTTACAGCGGGAAGTTCCTGACAGCGTGCTCCGGGATACCGATGACAGCCGGGAACGAATCGCGGCGCAGGTCACGCTTTCCCGACGTTTCGCCGAGGTCCTTGTGAATCGCGTCTGGAGTCGCTATATTGGCGCGGGAATCGTCGAACCGGTCGACGACTGGGAGGGCAACGAACCGGTCGACCCGAAGCTCCTTGCCTTTCTTACCGACGAATTCATCCGGCACGGATACGATCTCAAAGAGCTGACAAGGCTCATCGTCGGTTCCGATTTCTACCAGCGCGAGGCAGTGGATCCACCGGTAAATCTTTCCGCTGACGGGAGATTCCTCGAGGGTCCGTATCGCCGGAGAATGGCGGCCGAACAGATTGTCGACAATGCGTGGCACGTTTCGGGTCGCGAGATGGACCTCGAACGACTGACGATGGACCTGGAAGGACGACTTGCCCCGGATTTGTTCATGAATTTCGGAAACCCGAAACGTGCCTGGGAGTTCACGACGATGGCGAACGAGCGGGACCGGCCAAGCCTGGCGCTTCCACGACACCAGGCGGTCGTGGATGTCCTCCTTGCTTTCGGCTGGAGGAACTCGCGTCAGGAGCCGACCACCCATCGGGAAGAAGCAGCCAATCCACTCCAACCCGGAGTGCTTGCCAACGGTGTCATGGGCGGGTGGCTCACGCGGCTCTCCGACGACTCGGAACTGACGGAAATCTGTCTTGAGGCGGAAAGCCCCGGGGCGTTAACGGAGCAGCTCTTCCGGAGAATCCTGACACGTCCACCTACCGGGGAAGAGCGCCGTCGGTTCGTGACCTTGCTTTCCGCCGGATTCGACGACCGCATCGTTCCCGATGACCGGGTTCTCCCGGAAACGGAGGAAGTGCGTTTACCCTGGGTCTCCTGGTCGAACCACCTCCACAGCGAGGCCAACACGATCAAGCAGAAGCAGGAGGAACTGGCCCGCCGGGGCGACCCGCCCACTCGATACCTGACCGCTTCGTGGAGAGAGAGGGCGGAGGATGCCGTCTGGGCGCTTTTCAACAGTCCCGAGATGATCCTGATCCCCTGACGTCCTTATAAGAAACCCGTTCTTCATCAATTCCAATCCACCCGAACTCTCATGAATCGACGTCAATTCCTTCGTTCCTCCGCTGCAGTGGCCGGTGCCGTTTCCACGCCCGGCCTCCACGCTGCCAACTCTGTGCCTCTCGGAAAGGCCGAGCATTGCGTGATGCTCTGGCTCGGTGGCGGAATGTCCCAGATCGATACCTTCGATCCCAAAGAGATGGGCGACGCAAAAGAGCTGAAGTCGGGTTCCTACTATCCGGCGATCGAAACTTCGGTTCCCGGGGTGCAGGTCTGCGAACACCTCTCGAAAACCGCCCGACTCATGGAGCATGTCACCGCGATTCGTACCCTGCACCATGACGTGGTCGACGAGCATGCTGCGGCCACCAATCGCATGCACACGGGACGCCCGACGAGTGGAACCGTGACCTATCCGTCTCTGGGATCCATTGTTGCTCACGAACGGGGAGCTGCTGCAGAAGGTGTTCCCGCCTACCTTCTCATCGGATACCCGAATATCACCCGGGGCCCCGGTTTTCTCGGACCGGAAGCCGGGTTCGTTTACCTCACCGACATCGAGTCCGGACCGGCTGGTCTGGCGAGACCTGTCGGGCTGGGAGATAATCGGATCGCAAGGCGCGAGAGTCTTCTTAATACGGTTCGCCGGGGAGGCTCCGAACGATTCGAAGAAGACCGGCGCTTTGCTGAATACAACACGGCCCTTAAGGAAAGCCTGCGTCTTTCCGGACCGGATTTCATGAACGTCTTTCACCTCGATGACGAGTCGGCGGACTTGAGGAATGCCTACGGCAGCGAGTTCGGGCAGCGCTGTCTCCTGACCCGCCGTCTCTTTCAGGCCGGTGTCAGATTTGTGGAGGTTTCCTACAGCGACAATTTCAAGAACGGAACCGGTTGGGACACTCACAACGACGGGCAATTGAATCAGCACCTGCTCATCCAGGATCTCGACGCCGCGCTCTCCACGCTCATCACCGACCTCGACGAACATGGGCTGCTCGAAAAAACCGTGATCCTGATCAATTCGGAATTCGGTCGACCGGGGGGATTCGATTCCGGGGGTGGTCGTGGACACCAGTCGAAAGTATTTACCAACGTCATCGCGGGTGGAGGGCTCCAACACACCGGAGCCTGGGGTGTCACGAACGAAGTCTCCGAGGAGATTCTTGAAAATCCGGTGAGCACTCCCGACTTCTTCGCGACCGCATTGGCTGCGCTGCAGATCGATCCGACCAAGAATCTCTACGATGGCGATCGTCCCGTTCCGATTACGGACATGGGCAAGCCAATCGCAGGGCTGTTTGGTTAGCAGTCTCCGGGTCAGGCCGCATTTCCTGATTTCGTCATTCCTGGATTCAGAAAACAAACAGGTCTCTGCCCTCCTCGTTAAACACGATCGGTTCACGACGGTTGCCCCGCGCCATGACGTGCGAAATCGCGTTGTCATTTTCTACTCGGGGAGCACGCGTCCTACGCAATCGTTGACTCTGCCTTCAAATGAGTCAAGAAATGTTGCCTGACCCGAATGGCACGAAGAAATGTTGCCGATTTATCCTTCGCCTTCCGATACCATTTTCTGCAGATGCCGAATCTGCATGCCGGTTCGATCAATAAACCCGGCCAACTCTTGAAAGATTCCTTACGTCATTTGAGGCCTTTTCTCTAATTCCGGATAACCGAGTCCACGATTCAAATAGCCATGGAAATGCTGAAAGAGCAGCTCGACACCCTCATTCCACTCCGGAGGATAAGTCCGCTCATTTTTTCCTCTTCGAAGAGCCGCTGGTGCGAATTTCCTTAACCTTGAGAACGGATTTTTCCAGCTGCCCAGTTCACCCTCGAAACCGACGAAAGAGGCAATTTGTTGCAAAATCTCACTCGAGGGTTCGATGAGATCCTCATAACGAACCATGAGACGATTTTTTTGTCCCACCCATTCTCCGTAGTGTCGACTCCAATGGGTGTATTGATCGTTGCCAGCTACAACATCCAGCAGCGTTTTCTGCGCCTCCGGAAATTTATCGTTAAGGAAGTGAAAATAGCTGATGCATGCCTGCCTCCCGTCCCTGACCACATGAATGACAGGTGCCTCATCACATGGCGGGAGGTGCGTCTTAATGAGGAAAAGCTTATCTGATTCCCTGGCATATTTGTAAAATTCAGGCCAACACGCGATGAGCCGAAAAACCAAAGACGAATACCTCGTCACGATGCGCGAGCGATACGG
>JARGOP010000007.1:0-34375 GCA_029233965.1 Verrucomicrobiales bacterium
AGCGGAAGAAGTGGATCGAACGGCAGAAGCAATGGCTCAAACAGAACCGGGCCGGACAGGTCCTGCCTACTTTGAAGAAACATCTCGAACCCGCCGGCGTAGCCAACGAGAATGCGCCGGTGAGGAAATGCTGGCGGTATCTGAAAAACAGGCGCGACCAACTCGACTACGAGGGCGCTTTGGAAAAGGGGCTGCCCATCGGATCAGGAGAAACCGAAAGCGCCCACCGCCATCTCATCCAGCGAAGATTAAAGCTACCAGGGGCATGGTGGAAGCGTGAGACTGCCTCGGATATGGCTCAACTCCGCGTCACCCGCGCCAACGGAAATTGGAAAGACTTCTGGTCGAACAAAGCCGCATAACAGGCACTTTCCTTCACACCCTCCCTGGAACGGAAAACGGTCACCGCTGGATAGCGATGACCGTTTGCAATGGCGGAGGATTTCCGCCCCTCTGCCCGGGACCCTTACTTCACCTCAATCTTCCGCGGCTTCACTTCTTCGCGAAGCGGGAGCTCGAGGGTGAGGACCCCGTCCTCAAGGCGTGCGGAGATGCCGGAAGGATCCACTTCAGGACCCACATCGAGACGCAGTCGGTAGTTCTTCTCCGCCGGATAGTCCGCAAGGGGGCGCCAGCCTTCGGGAACATCAAGAAGACGCGTTGCCCGAATTTCGAGAATCTCATTCTCGGCAGTGACATCGAGATGATCCTTGACCACCCCGGGCAGACTCACTGTGACTTCCCATGCATTCTCGCTGTATCGGGACTGATACTTCGGCTTGTAGACCACTCCGGGGCGAACCTGAAGCGAAGTCGAAGCACCGGCATTGGGTTTCGAGGTAGAAAGTTCGTTTTTTTCACTCATGACTTTTCCTTTCTTTTCTAAGTTCTGTTCGGGTTAGCTGACTTTGATACTGACCGGCTTTCGCTCGGGAGTCTTCGGAAACGTAAGGTCGAGAATTCCGTTCTCCAGTTTGGCAGTAATACCGGCTTCATCCGTTCCTTCAGGAGTGCGCAGATAGCGTTCGAATTTCTCCCCCCCGCTATCTTCCCCGCGATGAACCGCTTTTTCGTAACTGAGCCGGACCAGACCGTCCTCAGCATCAAGATTCAGGGCTTTCTTAGCGACTCCGGACAGCTCAACCCGGGCATAAAACCGCTCGTCATCTTCGTACCACTCCACCTCGTGTTCCGGCTTGGTGAAAGCAGACGTGGTTCGAGGGGTGAAGAGTGGAGCAAAGGCCCGGAAGGGATCCGCAAAAAACGAATCCCAGTCGTTGTAGTAGTTGGTTGGATCGTTGTATCGAATCATTTTCATAGGTTTTTGGGTTGGATTGAATTTCCGCCAGAAGTGGAATGCAGAAGCTGTGCCAGAAGCTTCAGCATTCACTCAACTGATTAATAGTGAATAGATTGCGAAGTTTTTACAATCCCGATACGCTAACAGAATGAGCCATTTTGGCACTCAACAGGAATCCAAAGTGCCATTTTTGAGTGTCATTTCGACACACATTTCATGACATTATGGGATTCTATTTTATTGTAGAAATCCTTTTCCGTTCCGCTCCGGCGTGGAAAGGATAGGGAGACCGGACCCAACCCTGTTGGGTTCTTCACCCAACCCTGTAAAGTCCCGCCATGGTGAATGCCTTTTTGTTCGACGTCGGAAACGTGATCATTGCCTTCGATTTCAGGAAGGCGGCGCGAAAGATCGAGCCGTGCTGCGACTGCTCCGCCGGGGAAATCCTCGCGCGGGTTTCTCCTCTTACCGACACCCTTGAGCGCGGAGAGATTACGCCGGATCAATTCTACGATGAGACAACCCGACTCATCGGGTATCAGGGGGATCGGGATTTTCTGGCCCGTTCCTTCGAAGACATCTTTGAACTCAATGAACCGATGGTCGAGTTCATTCAAGCCCGCCATGCCGAGGGAATCCCCCTACATCTTCTTTCCAACACCAACGGTATTCATGTCCCGTTTTTCGAAAAAACCTATGAGGTGTTCGACTGCTTCGACGGCCGTATCTATTCCCACGAAGTCGGCTGCATGAAGCCGGATCCTGAGATCTACCGGATCGTCAAAGAGAGGCTTCCGCTCGATCCCGCGACAACACTCTACATCGACGACCTCCCCGCCAATTGCGAAGCCGGGCGCGAGGCCGGCTTCAGGATCAACCAATACGACAGACAGAACCACGGTTCTTTTCTTCGACAGATTGCCGCGCTTTGCGGAAAAAACGGGGACTGATCACGTGCGGAAGGCCTTTTGACACTCGTGGGAAACGGGGGAACTTTTGGGTCGGAAACGGGCGATTCATCTCCTGAGGTGACGCTTTCTCTGAGACGATAAGACTATTTTTATGAGCGAAAAAACTGACAACTCCCCCGGTGAAACCTCACGACGTGACTTCGTGAAAAAGACAGGAGCCATTGCCGCCACTGGCGCAGCGATCGGCTTTCCTTCCGTTACCTTCGGCGCCCCGAATGACAAGAAGCTGAAAATTGGTGTCGTCGGCACCGGTGGACGCGGCGGCGGCGCGATGATGAATGCCATGAATGCAGACGACAACGTCGAGCTGTGGTCCATGGGCGACCTCTACATGGAGGAGGCAACCAAGAAACTCGAGATGGTGCGCAAGTATGCCTCCGTCCGCGACAAAGTCAGCGAGAGCATCGACGGACGTGTCTTCAGCGGTTTGGATTCCTATGAAAAGGTGATCGATTCAGGAGTCGACGTGATCCTTCTCACAACTCCGCCGGCCTTTCGCCCCCGGCATTTCAAGGCAGCGGTTGATGCCGGCATTCATGCCTTTGTCGAGAAGCCCTGCGCCACCGACGTCGCGGGGGTCTTTGACTTTCTCGAAACGAGCAAGCTCGCGGCGGAAAAGGATCTCTCCGTATTGTGCGGATTCTGCTACCGCTACAGCCAGCACGGACGCCCTCTCTTCGAAAAGATTCACGACGGTGCTATCGGCGAAGTGGAGAGCATTCACTCCCTCTACTACGCAGGCCCCGTCAAAGCGATGCCCGATCCCGAGAGCCGTCCTGATGGCATGAGCGATACCGAGTGGCAGCTCCAGAACTGGTACAACTTCACCTGGCTCAGTGGAGATGGCATTGTGGAGCAGGGATGTCACAACGTGGACCGGATTTCCTGGGCGATGCAGGACACTGATCCTGTTGCGGCTTTCGGTAGCGGCGGCCGGACCCGTCCGAACAACGAGGGCAACATCTACGATCACTTCAGCATCACCTACGAATACGAAAACAACGTGAACTGCCACGTCGAATGGCGACAGTTCCTCGATTCCTACAACTTCACCGGTGACACGATCTACGGCACCAAAGGAATTGCGAAATTCGGCACGAGCTCAGCCGAAATCATCGGCGAAAACCCCTGGAACTGGCGCAAGCCCCGCACCGTGAAGAGCATGTATGACCTCGAGCACGAAGAGTTCTTCGGCGCGATTCGCTCCGGCGAGCGCAAAGATGACTCGGAGTGGATCGGTCACTCGACCCTTCTCGCGATCCTCGGACGCACTGCCTGTTACTCCGGCAAGCGCATCACCTGGGAAGACATGACCAAAGCCGAGCAGAAGCTTGTCCCGGACAACATCGACATCAACGGCGAGCTTCCGATCCGCCCGTCGAGGATCCCCGGCGTCCCTGAGACTCAGGACACCGTCTTCCCCGAAGATAATCAGAACGCGTAGGCTGCGGTTTACCTGAATTGATTTCAAAGAAGCCCCGTCCGGAAGGACGGGGCTTTTTTGTTTAGGCTGGCGCTGAAAGCTGAGAGAATCACTGCATGAGAAAACTGAAAGCACTCTGGGCAATCATCTGGAGAGCATCACTGATCCTAGCGATCATAGCGGGAGGATTATTTGCTTTACGGATCCTGCTTCCACTCATCCTTCCACTCATGTTTGGAAGTGCCAAAGATCACGGAAACACCGCACGCGCACAAAACACCGCCTACAATCTAAAAAACGCCATTTCAGCGTACTTCACCGAATATCGCAAATATCCGCTCGAAATCCGGAAAGCAGATCTCACGACGACAACCGGACATCCTTTGCTCACGATACTGGTGGGAAATAACGATCCTGCTGCGATGACATACAATCCAGGGAAAATCGCGTTTTTCTCCGGGAAAGCGGCGCGACTCAAAGATGGCCGCTACACTCGCGGGATCGAATACAACGAAGACGGCCCCAGCTATCTTTGGGATTCGTGGGGCAATCTCTATCACGTCCGCCTGGACACGAATCACGACAACCAAATCGACGACCCCGAGTTCCCCGGTCAGCTTCTTTCCCATTCTATTCTCGTCTGGTCTGCCGGCCCCGACGGCAATTTTTCAACTTGGGATGACAATGTCAAAACGTGGTAGCAGTTTCAGGTCCGACGCGGACAAGACGGAGCTTGTCCCTCCAGGCTCAACCGATACCGGAATCGCTTTCAGTGTGTTCTGAGTATTCCGTGGTTCCAACCGGCGAAGGCTTCGGGATTTGACCACGGAAAATACGGAATACACTGAACCGGGGCAGCGCGGAGAGGGCTTTTTTCTCGGCTTGAATCGCGAAATCTTCTAAAAGCTTGTGATGGGATTCATCTCTCAAGGGCTGCGAAAGCCATCGACTCAGCTGTTAGTTCTGATAGCCATAGCAGCAATTGGATTCTTACTATGGCCTACAGTGAGCTGCACGCCCCTCCCTGCGAGCTACTCCATCACCGCCAATAACGCCTACCACCTCAAGAATGCGATTCAGGCCTACCACACTGAGTTCGAGCAATATCCCCTCGAAGGCTTTGAGGGGCCGCTTTCGTCCGGTAGCGAACAGCCTCTAATGTCCATTTTGCAGGGAACCATGAGCCAGCAACTGGAGCCGCAAAATCCACGCCGAATCGACTTTTTCAGCGGAAAACCAGCAAAAACAAGAAAAGGCAAACCACACTCGGGATGGTCTCTGAATCCTGAGGGAAGCCGCGGCCTTTGGGACGCGTGGGGCAATCCCTATCGAGTTCGACTCAATTACGATCAAAATCATCGCGTTGAGAACCCTGAGCCGAACCCGAAGATTGGCGGCTCCGCAATTCCCGAATCCATCCTCGTCTGGTCCGCCGGCCGCGATGGCAACTTCTCAACCTGGAAGGACAACATCAAAACGTGGTAGGATTTTCCTGACAGAAACATTGCGTTCTTTCCCTGTTTATCGTTTCATCGATGCACTTTGAAACCGGATCTTTCTTCCAAACCTCATGTCGTCGCGACCGTTACCCAACCGGCCGACCTGATTTATTTCTTCAACGGCGGAACCTCAAAGGCTGATATCCTCGAGTTCCGCCTCGACACCCTGCACGCCGAAATTCACGACGCCTTCGTCACCGTCGTCGACTCGGAGTACCCCGTCCTTGCGACGGCACGTCGCGCCAAAGAAGGCGGCAGCCTGAAACTCAGCGACGAAGCACGGATCGAACTTTACGAGCGATTCCTCCCCGAGGTGGATATCATCGACACGGAGATCGCTTCGCTCCGGACTGCGCCGTTCAAATCCTTTCCCAGGCTGGTATCCTCGAAGAAGGTTCAGTTGCTGGGCTCGTTTCACGATTTCGAGAAATTCCCGGGCCTCCAGTCACTGAGCGACAAGGTCTCCGAAGCCTTTGATCTCGGGGCGGATATCGCCAAGATCGCGGTGATCATAGAGGAGATGTCCGACCTCTTTTCTGTCGTTGAACTGGTGGAACGCCACCGCAGCGAGGGACGTCTAATTTCCGCGATGGGGATGGGGCCGCTCGGCAAACTCTCCCGCCTCGTCCTCGCCCGGGCAGGGTCGTGTCTGAACTACGGTTACCTGCAGTCGCCGAACGCGCCCGGTCAATGGCCGGCCGATGAGCTTGCGGGCTTGTTGAAGAAAATTTGATTGGGCCGGTGATTCCGGAGTGACAGGGTTGGAGTTCACCCCGCAGCTCGCTTCCGGCCCGCTCCACCCCAGGGCGCAAACAGCAGTCAGGGTGCTCCGGGCTGCCGCAAGTTTCCTTAATGTGTCGGCGCCGCCACGGTACCTTCGACGAGTTCCTGACGACGCAGCTCGACGATGCGGCCCGCGATTTCGAGAATCGTTTCCTCGAGCATCAATCGAAGGTGACTTCCGGCACGATAGTCAGCCGGCGCGATGTGTTTGATCCGCCCGGAAACCCCCGCGAGCTGAAAGGCTTTGCGGAAGCTGATCCGGGTTTTATCCTCAGGGTTGTAAACGGCTATACTGTGCCCGCCGAACCGCTTCATGACGGTGAAACAAGGGACATCGGTCGGTCCGTCGCCGAGATAGATCATGTTCGGAAACGGGATGGGGCGAAGCTCATCCGCCATGTGGTCATTCACATCCTCGGAAGGGTCGAGCATTCCTTTATTAATCCGGAAGAGATACTGAGTCTTCGCCGTGTGCGAAATGACGCGCCGGGGAAAGGAAATCCGACCGGCACTGTTCTCGGCAAATTCGCAGCCGAAGATTTCGGTGAGGTAGGGCTTGAGGCGGCTTCCGTCGATGAGCGCCTTGATTCCGCTCGACACGATGTAGTGCTCAATCTTCACCCCCATGGCGCGGTGTTCATCACTGAGAAGGTCTTCCAACTCCTCGAACATTTCAGGAAGGCCGGGGAAAAATTTCAGGCCTTTCCCCAGTTCCTCGAGATCCCTGTTGCTGGGCCCGTCCATTTCGAGGTAGTCGATCATCGCCTTGAGATAGGCGAGTTCATTTTCGTAGCCCTCCTCTTCGACGAGCTTCTTGCAGCGCTTCCAGAACTCCGCAGGATTGATCCCGAATTTTGGAAAGAGCACCTCGTCCTGCATGTAGGTGGGGCTGAGAGTCTGGTCGTAGTCGTACACGATCCCGATCACATTTTGAGGAGCTGCCATAAGTGCGCTGAATTTACCATGAAATCCTGCTTTTGCAGGTACCGATGAAGCTCAATTGAGACCTTCAATATCGCGAAGCGCATCTTCGAGACCAGGGAATTCCCACTCAAAACCAAATGCGTTCAATGCGGCCGGCTCAGCACGCTGGCTGTCGAGAAAGAGCGAACTCATGCCGCCGGGAAGCCACTTCAAAACGAAAGTGGGCACAGGAATGAGCGCTTTGCGGCCGAGCACCCGTGCGTAGATCGCCGTAAATTCACGATTCGTCGCCGCGAGCGGGCTCACGCAGTTGACCGCGCCCCTCATACTCGATGAATTGTCCGCCGCATCGGCAAAGACGCGGGCAAGATCACGCAAATGAATCCAGGACATCCATTGCAATCCCCTGCCAAGACGCCCCCCAAGCCCCAGCTTAAAGACCGGACGCAAACGCTTCAAAAATCCCCCGCTGCCAAGGACGATGCCAATCCTCGGATTCACGACCCGGAGACCAAGCTTTGCAGCTTTTGCCGAAGCTTCCTCCCAGTCGCGGCACACATCGGAGAGGAAGCCAAAGCCGACATCACTGTCTTCATCGAGCCACTCGTCCCCTCGATTGCCGTAGAAGCCAATGGCGGAAGCACTCACGAGTGAGGTCGGGCGTCGACTGCGGGAAATTTTTCCGATCGCTTCGACAAGATCCGTCGTGAGATCGATCCGGCTGTCGTAGATTCTCCGGCGCTTTTCCTTCGACCACCAACCGACAATCGGCTCACCGGCGAGATGGATCAGTGAGTCGATTTCGCTGAGGTCAATATTTTCAGGATCAGCCAGCGAGCGAACCTCATCGGCCCCTTCCACGGAGCGGTCCGGATTTCGCGAGAAAGCAACCACAGACCAGCCGCGTCCTTTCGCTTCTTCGATAATCGCAGCTCCCAGGAAGCCGCTCGCGCCGGTAATACCAATTTTCATCTCCTCCGCTCAGCGTTCCACGCTGACAGCGGCAGAGCGTAGGCCTGAACCGCGCGCCTGAAAAGACAGAATCGTTCGAGACAACTGGATTGGATCAGGCGCCGACCGAAGCCTTCTGCTGATCAAGCACTTCGACAAACTCACGGGAACGCTCGCGAAGACGGGCCATTCCCTGAGACGAGGTGGGAGAAATCGAAGGCTCCATCATGATAAGTTCCGCGAATCCCGTGACCGAGCCGATCATGTTGCGGAAATCATGCCGGAGCTCTTTGTCATGAAGGGAGAAATCTTCCACTGTGTTCAGTTTCTTGCGAATTTCAGTTCCGGCAGACTCGATGTAACCGAAGAGCTCAGGACCGTCTTCACCGTATTCAGGAAGGAACGCCTTGAGTCGCTGAGTCGTGTTTACAATGTCGCGAACAACTTCCCGGAGCCGGTTCAAAGAAGGGTCACGGGAGACAACGTCGGTAACTTCGTTCTCATCAGGCGCCCCGGCTGCCGCAGAGCGGGAGTTCAGCGCTTCAATAACCGTCTTCGTGCCTTCGTGAGTCGGGAAAACCATGGAGAACCCGGCCGCCTTCGCTTTTTCAAGCAGTTGCGGACTTCCTGTCGATGAAAGCCCGAGAAAGGGAATGTTGGCCAAAGTACTGATCCCCTTGACTGCTTGGACCGCACTCCAGAGCCCGTATTCTGCAAGGTCGAGGTCAGCGATAAGAAAATCAGGTTCGTGCTGACGGCAAAACTCCACCATTTGCATCGGGTTCCAGACCACTGCAGTCTGATAACCTGATTCTCCGAGAGCCTGCTGAAAGCGCTCTCCAGTGGTTCGCTCTCCAGCGACGATTAAGACACGGTTCATTTGAAGAATAAGGAAAGATGAGAATTTCTGTTAAGAATCTAATTTCCATAAAATTACCGTTTATTGAATTTTTTCCAATCGATTTTTTAAAATTTCTTAGCGATTTCTTTCGAATGAAGCCATTGCACCTTGGATGTCGTATCCTAAATTACTTCCCATTCGCGGAGAATTCCTCCCTATCCTACTGAATCAATCTATGAAAAGCACCCTGACCAGCCTCGTCGCTCTATCTATCCTCGCAATCTCTTCCCTTGCGAAAGCGGAAGAGGTTTTTGAAATCACTATCACTGCCGACAAGGTGCAGTTCCTTTACGATGTGAAGGAGTTCACCGTGAAGCCGGGCCAGAAAGTGAAGCTCACTCTCATCAACCCAGCTGACAGTGTCACCCGCCAGCCTCACAACCTTCTCATCGTAAAGCCCGGCAAGAAGGACGTCGTCGGGATGGCCGCGAACGCCGGCATGACGGATCCAACTTTCCTCACCGAAAAGAACGCAGTGCCTGAATCCGAGGATGTTCTCTTTCACTCGAAGCTGATCCAGGCGGCGGAACAAGATGTCATGGAGTTCACCGCGCCTGAAGAGGCTGGTGATTATCCTTATCTCTGCACCTACCCCGGACACTGGGCCATCATGAATGGAGTCATGAAGGTTGCTGAATAGCTCTCAGGTATCTGAATTCCAAGCCCGCGCGTTGCCCCCCCGGACAGCGCGCGGGTTTTTTATTATAAAAATCACTCATTCAACTTTTCTTTAATTTAATTATTGTAATTATCATAATTTTAATTTAGAATTTCATTTCCATCGGTGAATGAAGGCCACTATCCAGATTATCGACGACAACGTAGCGCTGACGACTTTGCTCGCCAAGACGCTCGCGAAGTTCGATTTTAAACCGGTTGTGGAGAACAATCCGCTGCTCGCGATCAACACGGCGCGCCATTACCTGCCGGATCTGATCCTCCTTGATGTCATGATGCCCGAGCGTGACGGGGGACGGGTTCTTGCTGACCTCAGGGCTGACCTTTCTCTCCGCTACATTCCCGTGATTCTGTTCACTGGCATTGCCCGTGAAGCCCAGGCCCTCGCGGAAACCGGCGGCATCAAGAGTGTAATTCTCGCGAAACCGGTCCAACTTGAGGAACTCCTCGCAACGATCGATGCGGAGCTCAATGCCGCCATGACCTATCAGGAAGAAGAGGGCATGAAGCCTCATCATCATACTCTCGATGGAGATGATAACACAGTCCAGCTTTCCGATTTCGACCGGCTCGCCCCGCCCGATGAAAGCGAAGCAGGCGCAGCCTTTTGCAGTGAGGCGACCGCAAACGTTGATTTCTCGTTCCCGGAACGTCCTTCCGATCCCGGCGCGGAAACAAAAAACGCCCGGTAGAATCGCGGTTCAGGCGAGGCCGTTTTCCTGAAAGCAATTCAGGCACCAGTCGTACTCCGAGACGAGTTGATCCACGACATCTCTCGAGCGGATCGCCTCGGGCAGCACTTCCCAGGTGTAGGTCTCCATTTCAAAGTGTCCACACCAGCCCGGATCCTGCCCGAGCAACTCAAGAACACCGGGAATGTGCTCCCTCGTATCCGCGAAAAGAGCTTCCGGCTGACTGTGAATCGGAACATGAAAATGAACCCGCCACTCGTCACCGGCGTCTTCCGGCGATTCGCGGTTCCATGCGAAAGCTTCCGGCAGATCACGAAAACGATTCACTGCTTTGCCACCCTTACCGACCACGACCTGATGGAGATACACCTCATCCTGAAAGGCGCTGAGTCGCTCCACAGCTTCAGGCGCGGGGTGAAGACGCAGCGCCGAACTGAGGTGAATTTTGCTGATCCTCACCCCCGCATCGCGAAGAGAACCGATCGCATCGGCTGGCTCCTCGAACTCAACCGCGAGATGACAGGTATCGTAATTCACGCCGAGATTGCGCTGAATTCTCTCACTCTCCGCGGCGCTTGCCCCGTCGTGCAGCCGTTCAAAGAAGGTCACGGTTTCCGCACTGGTTTCGAAGAGTCCGAGCGGCTCAGGCTCGAGACCGAGATGGATGTCGCGACCACTCGAGTCGCGCAACTGCTCGATGTGATCCGAGCAGGCCCTTAGATTTTTCACCATGGCATCGATTTGCTCCTTTTCGGTCCCGGACTTGATGAACTCCTTAAACGAACCGGGCAGCGTGCTGACGCTGACCGGCTCTCCGGCGGGCGCCATTTTGTCGATCAAATCGAACAACAGCGTGGAGTAATCGAGCCGCTCCTGCGTAGTCCAGTCAGGCACGTAAACCTGCTCTTTGACCCGGCTCCCGTGAAAGGTGCCGTAGGGAAATCCATTGATCGTGAAAATGTAGGACTGCTTCTCTTCCATCCAGCGCTTGAACTCGTCGAGCCGCTCCGGATGATCCCGCAGTTCCTCCGCCGCATTGGCGCTGAGGCGTAATCCGATTCCGTAGGGGCGATCGGGACAGACCCGCTGACGCACCTGATCGGTGTACCGGCTCAGACCGGCGAAGGTTTCCGACCACGTCTCCCCCCGATGGATATTCGTGCAATAGGCGAGATGGATGTCGTGTTTTAAACGCATAGGTCGGCAACCAAACCCCATCTCAAACCACCTTCAAGACAAAGCAATCTCATCAAATCAGTTTCAAAATCAGAATTTCCGTGCTCGACAACGTTTCAGGGATTATCAAATATGCGAAACGACCCGTTTTTTCTCAGATGAGTATCGGACTACCAGACGAATCCAGCCCCCTGAAATCTCCACCTTCCCCCGGAAACGCAGGCATCCTGGTTGTCGATGAGGATCCTGCTTTTCAGCTCGGTTTAAAGACTTTCCTCCGGGAATACGTCGGCTTTGATCAGGTCTTTTCCGCTCGAAGCGGTTCTGAGGCTCTCGACCTTCTCGAAACCGAGGAGTCGATCGACGTGATCACCCTGGATTACCGGATGCCGGGAATGAATGGCATCGAGTTCATGGAGGAACTCAGCGAATGCGCAACGCGGCCGCTCAGCGTCATCATGATCACCGGCTACCCCTCCGAGGAACTCGAAGGGGAATTCCGGAGCTTTTCCTCCCCCACCCTGCTCGCGGATCATTTCCTGCACAAACCGGTCGAATTTGAAAAGCTGGAGCTGCTCGTGTTGAAAGCGCATCAGGAGTTGCTCTCTGCCCGCGTCGCGGCCGAAGAGGCAGCCCTTGCAGCCCTTGCAGCCGAAGAGGCAGCCGTCGCGGCCGAAGAGGAGCCACTCCTTATCGAAGAAGAACCAGCCATGAACACAAGAGGCATCGAAACGAGCCTTTTCCGTCAGGAAACCAAAATTGATGCGCTCAAGGAACAGGTCAGAACGCTGCGCAGGAAATCACGGCGCGACACAATCCTTCTCGGGCTACTCATTGTGGGAATGGGAGCGGCAATCCACTTTGGCTGGCTCGGAGTTCTCGAAACCGCGTGGAAGGATGCCCAATCAGATCTTCAACGCGTCTTTTCCGGGGCCCCGGCTGCACCCTCAACCGCCGAAGAAGAGGCCGCCCCGACGAGTCTTTCAGCTCCCGGTCCGGACGAATCCAATAAGCCCCTCTGATTACAAAGCGCGGCGCGCATTATAATGGAGGGGAGGCATGACTTCCCGGATACTGGCACCGTTATCAAACGAAGACAGATATGAATCAAGATCGTCCCCCCATTCCAGCCTCCCCGGAGTCAGCACCCGGGAACGGGCCGCAGCCAACCCCGGAAAGCGCACCGAATCCGTCCGGTGAACGCCCTTCAGGCGTCAATTTTGACGGGTTCGCCAAGGCGGTCGAAGACGCCGTCAACAATGGTCGCGAAGACGCGAAGAAACTCTTCGAAGACGCGATTCCGAAAGCGAAGGAAGACATCTCCAAAGGAGTTCACGATATCGCCTACGCGCTCGCCTATGCGACCGCCTTCACCGGCGCGATCATTCGCGAAGTCGCTCCGGACAGCCTCGTCGACGGACTTCGCGAAGGCGTCTCCGCCGGCCAACGCGCCGCCGAAGAAGCGGCTCGCAATCGACGCGGGAAACAGGACGAGACGAACGATCCCACCAACGAGGTGGGTTCAGTTCCAGTCTAGACTGCTTGCAAAGAGGGTGTTCGTGAAAAAGCTGCGTCAGAAATTCGTGTGGGCAGGCGCGTCGGAGAGAGCGAAGCCAGCTTCATGACCGAAGGCGGAACACCGCCACGGGGATTTCCGGCCAACTCACCCGGCGTTTCGAGCGGAGCGGGCATTTCCTCTCCATCCGAAAAACCCTTCTTGTTTGCGAACAGAGTTTTAGCAGGCAGTCCAAGCTCTGCCTTTCCGCCAACACGCAACAGGGTGAGCTCGATGACCTGACCCTGTTTTGTCTTGACCCTGTTTTGTCTGGTCAAAGAGACTCAGTTTTCGCTGGTGACCTGGACTTCGCGAACCGTGACCGAATCCGGGTTCAGGATGTCACTGAGAACCGCGGGAGAAGCAACCTCGCCGGTCGCAGCCCACTCAATGCCGCGAAGAAGCGTTTCCTGAAATCCAACGCAACTCATCGCGGTCACGTCGTGCCCGAGGGTGGTGTGGAAGACTTTACCCTGACCGTATTCAATGGTCATCAACATTGGCTCAGTCTCGCCGGATCCACCCGTGTCCTCCGCGGAAAAAGCCGCCCCGAGCACCGTGACATTCTGAGCGGGTCCACGGAGGCGGTCATAGAGCTCGTCCTCGGCGTGAAGCCACTTCTTCGGAATACCGTCAGTGATGGGATGATCGATATCCGTCATTTCGACAATAAACTCATGACGCTTTCCGTGAGCACCGCCGCGGCCTTCGGTCGTGTCCTGAGTCCACCTGCCTTCGCGCAGCCGAAGATAGGGGCCGGAAAGCTCGGAACGGCCTCCCCAGCCTCCGACGCCGATCATTTCGTTGTAGGCAGTCCACTGAGGGAAGGCGTTGTTGGCCGCGTGAACGCTGACAAATCCCCCGCCGTTTTTCACGTAATCCTCGAAAGCCTTTTGCACCGGCTCAGGCCAGAGGTCTCCGTTGTAATTGGAAACGACAACATCGTAGGAAGCAAAGTCAGGGCGCCACTGCTCCCATTCCGCCGCCGAGGTCTCCTTGGCCCTGGCAGCTGCTGCTTCCCAGGCCTGGATCGCTTTCTTAAAGGCCTGATCAGATTCAGGGGTTTTTTCTTTGGGCTTGCGCGGCGGCTTCGGGGCGCCGGCGGGAGAAGTTGAAACCGTCACTTCAAACCGGCCGGACTGTTCCATGAGCGCAACGAGAACGGGAGAAGTCTCAACCCAGTTATGATTGTTTTGCCCATCGATGAGCAGAACCGAAATCTTCTCTTTGGCCGCATCAGGCTGAGAACATCCGGGGGTGAAAAGCATCGCGCCGAGAAGGGCGAGGCCGGGAAGAACAGTGAGAAGAAATCGCTTCATGCGACGAGAGTAGCGGCAATCAGACGGATGAAAAGCGCAGATTCACGTGCCCTCGCTACGGGAGCTTCAGGATGCGGATGATCTCTTCAATACCGCCATCGGTTCGATGGACTCCATGAGAAGAACGAAAGACAACTTTCTCGGAAACGACTCCATCGATATGGGAACTGGTATAGGGAACGACTCCGTCAGTGGTCTCCGCCAGCGGTTTGGAAGGGTTGGAATCCTTTCTTCCGATGATGGAATAGAATTCGACTGCGGGATTCAGAGGCTTGTACAAAAAATCAGCCGTTACCTGCGAGGTGGGCCTCAATTGATCGAGCGAAGTCGCGCGATGTTTGGCTATCTCCATGCCGAGGGGAGTCAGCGCATAGCTACTCTGTTTCACAATATCGGTCGTCAGTTGAGCAATCTGTGTCGGCACCTGGATGAGATCACCGACAATCCTCGCACCCGGCTTCGCCGCAAACTTACTGCCCCGGTGGGGGACTGCGCAAAAGATGACCCGCTCGACCTCATCAATCGGCAGGTAGTAGATCATGTTTCGCAACACTTCGCGATCCTGAGAATTCACACGCAGCTGGTCGATCGGAACTTTGAACAGCTTGTTCCAATCCTCATCACCACCTTCCTGGGTAACTGCCTTTGCGAGGATACCGCCCATGCTGTGCCCGACTATGGTCACTTTTTGATTTACGGCTCCGCGGCGCTGACGAAAAGCCAGCATCTCGTGCATCGAATCGCGAAGCTTCGCCGCAAGGTAGGGAATCGGTGCGCCACTCGGATACCCAAAAGTCCAGAACTCATAGCGCTCCCGAATTTCTTCATCCGCGAAGGTCCTGTTCAGTGCTTCGTGCCAGGTATTGGGACTCGAATTGATCCCGTGAACGAGAACACACACCTCCTTCTGCTCATTCAGAGCGGAAACCCGGTACAGCCCCATCCGGTCCGCAAATTTTTCGAACCGGAGCAACGCCGGAACTTTGGCGAATTGAAGTTGTCGCTCCTGAAAATCCCGCGCAAAGGTCGCGGTATAATTCACCGAAAGCGGAAACTCCGTCCCCGACCGCAGAATCGTGCTCCCGTCAGTGGGGTCATACAGTTTCAAGACCGGGGTGCTCGGGACATCCAGATCAAGAACTCCCGTCACCGGGTACCAGATCCCGCTTTTAGGAATCATGGGATCACTCTCTGACCAGGCCTTCCGAACCATGAGTGCCGCTCCGACACCCTCAATATGCGTTTGGGATTCAAATCCCCGCTTCACCCGGATGAATTCGGCCGGCACGACCTCCTCGACCAGATTCATTCCGGGAACATTGATGGACTCAACCCTGAGATTCACTCCTCCCTGAGTCGTCTGAAGGAGAGAGAGGGAACGTTCCGGCGATATCTGGTTCCGGGCGACCTGAACGACAGTCTTCCGGACCGCCTCATTGTAGAGCTCAAGTCGCTCCGGATCAGGCATTTGCCCGGAGGAAATCTCCTCCCAAACAGAAGCAACCCGGTCGAGCGGAACCTCAACAGGACCGGCGACTTTCCAGTCCTCACGAATCTTGACGGGAACCGAACAACTCGTGACGCCCGGAAGGATTAACCCGGAAAGGCTCAACGTCAGAATAATCTTTGCAATTCGGGTCATCAATTCTGGAAACACTACAGTCAGCCATCCGCTGAAACACGTGATTTTAAAAGGTCTTCTAAAATTTTTTCTCGAAATCCTGACGAGACAGCGCATATGATTCGCCCTCCATTCGCCGGTAGCGCAACAGTTACGACGGTGGTCATGCCTTCTCTTTCAAAAATACCCTATGAATTTCGCCTGTCCGACCTGCAACATCACCCTGCAAGCCGAGCCTGATCTCGCCGGAAAAACTGTAAAGTGCCCCGGATGCTCAAGTCGAATTCAAATCCCTGAGGATTTCGGCACTCCGCCTCCCACCGGTGCGGAACATGAGCACTCGGCCGAGGACATGGCAGACGAGCACTATGACCGGATTCCCGAGTTGGACGTTTCGTCACCAGCTCCCAAGACTCACCCCTCGTTCGTTAATGTCTGGATCGCCGGGGGAATCGGAATCGCAGCGACCTTCCTCTGGTTTCTCGTCATGTATCTTCTCCCGGTTCGTGAAACCGTTGATTCTCCTCACAATGCCGGCAGCTATTTCCGCGAACTCTTCACTCAGCGCGGGTGGCCCCAGTACGTGACCACCCTGCTCATGTTCTGGTGTCTCGCGATTCTTGTCCTGAAATGGCTCAACATTCAAAAACAACGTCGCGCCATGCTCATTCAGGCCCTGCCGACCGATATCAGCGATGAGATCAATCCAGGCAACCTCAAAGAGTTTCACGATCATATCATCAACTTTCCCGGCCCGCTGCGTAACACCTACATCGTGAACCGGATCCGGAAGGCGCTCGAATTCTTCTATGTGCGCCAGAACAATCCGGACGTCGCTCAAATGATCACGGCGCAGTCGGAGATCGATGCCGCCAAGGTGAGCAGCAGTTATTCCATGGTGAAGGTTTTCCTCTGGGCGATCCCCATCATGGGATTCATTGGAACTGTCCTCGGTATTGGTGCAGCGATCGGTGGTTTCGGGGCTGTCTTCGGGGCCGGCGAGGGTGGCGACATGAGCCAGATCAAAGAGCCTCTCCTCAACGTTCTCGGTTCCATGGGGGTGGCGTTCGACACGACGCTTCTTGCGCTTGTCTTCAGTATTCTCCTCAGCTTCCCCGCCAGTGCGCTGCAGAATCAGGAGGATGACCTCGTCACCGACGTCGACGAATACTGTATCGACCACCTCCTCAAGCGCCTTAACGACGGAGGTGCCGCTTCCAACTTCGGATCCGACGCCGGCCTCCTCAAAGCAGTGGGTGATGCCATGGCCGCAAACCAGCAGGACCTCATGTCCCGCTTCGAATCGGTGCAGAAAGGAATGTCACAAAGCCTCGGCAACCAAACGAAGCAATACGAGAAGGTCGCCGAAGCGGTCGAGAAGCAGATCGCAGCGATCGACGAACGGGCTGAAAAATATGGCAGCAAACTTGATCGCTCCCTCGACGCACAGGTAGCTTCGTTGTCCGAAGGAATCCAGAATCTCAATGCCGTTCTGAAAGAGCTCAACGGCAAACAGGTTGTCGTGCAGAAAAAAGGCTGGTTCAGCCGCGGGTGACGCTTGTTCTAGAGAGAGTTATTTCTGATGGGTAGAAGATCACAGGACGACGGAGGCTCAGTCAGCCTCTTTCCGTTTCTCAGCATCCTGATTTGTATCATCGGATGCCTGACCCTTATCATTGTGGTCATCAACCTGATCGCGATGAATAAAGGGGAGGGCCGCACCTCCGAAGAGGTGGAGCGGGCTCGCGAGTATGTCCTCCTTGAGCAGGAAAAAATTGAGAAACAGGAGCAACAGGACAGGCTGCGCCAGCTCATCGAAAACCTGATCCAGCAGAACAAAGACACTCTCGCGACCCGGGATCGCCTCGTGATCCTGAAAGAAATGTTCGACAATCAGGAGGAGATTGAGAAAAGCCGCGACGAACTGATCGCCAAGTTCAATCTCCTTCAGCAAACAAACAAGCAACTCGTTCAGGATGAGGCTCTTCTTCTTGCCGAAATCAAAGTGAAAGAGGAAGAAATCACAAAGAGAAAGCTTCCCCCTGAAGCGGCTCAGCTTCGCGTGCGCCCCAGCGGTTCGAGCACCTCGAACCGTCCTTTCTTCGTCGAAATTTCCGACCGTGGCGTCTACCTCCACAAAAGCCTTTCGGAAGAAGCGGAAGTGATTCCGATCGCGACCCTGAATCAAAATGAAGAGTTTATCGAATTACTCAAAACGATAGGTTCCAGCAGTCAGAACACGCTGATTTTTCTGGTTCGCGGCAATCCCGCAGCCGTCGGAACGCTTCAGAAGGCCTCTCAACTGGTTTCCGCGTACAACCGGGCGAACGGCACTGAAATCATTCCCGGGCGGCTTCCGCTGCCGGGTGAGGGCAAAGTGGACCTTCAAATGTTCGCCCAGTTCCTGGAGCCTTAATCCTTTTTCACACAACCACATGGCACGCAGAAGACGAGGAGACGAAGAGCGCAGCATGGACGCACTCATGGATGCCCTGACCAACGTGGTCGGCATTCTTCTTCTCATTCTCATCGTGAGTAGTCTCGGCATCAGTGCTGCCGTGAAAAAGGTCGTCGAAAATCTTCCCGAAGTGAGTCAGGAGGAATTGGAGGCCATGCGCATCAGCCGCGACAAAACACTGAAAAACCTTCAGGAACTGCAGCAGACTCACAATACCACGATCGACAATCTCCCGACCGAAGAGGAAGCCAAAGCACTCGTCGCTGAACTCGAGGACTTTGAGCAGGAAAATTCAGACCTCGCCGAAAAGACCTCCGATATCGAGGAGTGGATGGCCAAGGTCGAAGAGGAAAAAACGAAGCAGGAGGAATTCACGGAGAAAGTCTCTGTCGCCGACACGAGGAATCGCGAACTCGCGGCCATCCTTGCACAAACGCCCGAAGTGGAGGTCAAAGAAGCCAAAGATGTCGCGATGCCGAACCCGCGCGTTGCCGACAAAGAGTCCAGTGCATTTTATCTGATTTGTAAGTTCGACCGCCTTTACTTCATTGGAGACCCCTACGAACACGCCTTCAGAATCCGGGACGTCATCGATCAGAATTTCGCGGACCTCGTTTACACGGGCAATGCGATTGGCTCCTACACCTACCAGATCAAGGACACGAGCCGGAACGACAGCGGTGCGCTTGAACCGCACCTTGAGAAATATCGTCTCAGCAGACGTGAGAGAGAAGCACTCTCGGCGTGGGATCAGCTGAAACCGGTCTGGAAAAACCGCGAAGGAGTGGAGTCGAAGGAGGCAAGTCTCCTTACCCGGATCTTCGGAGCCGACGAGGAGGCTGAGCTGGCGGTCTCAAAGTTCCGGTTTGATATGGCGAAGATCACGAATTTTTTCGGCGACGGGAAATTCGGTCCTGCTGACTTCAAGTATCATGTTCTTCCCGGGGGCGGAGACCGCATCAAGCTGGCCCTCGAACCCAAGCCTGAAGGTGGCTGGACGGTGGATCAGTTTCTGGCCGCAGGATCACAGTTTGAGCAGTATTGCAAACAGGCCGCCACGTCGCGCCGGGTTCTTTTTTACTACTACGTCGCCCCCGACAGCTTTGACACCTATCTCCAGGCTCGAGCCAAGTCTGAGGAGTTCCGCGTTCCCGCCGGCTGGACGGTTTGGGATCAGGATAAAGTCGAGCCGCGAGCCGTCCCGACGCGCGAGACGACTCGCTACAATCTCGATGTTCTTCCTGACGATGCCTACATGAAGGTCGCCAACGCGGTCGGTCCGAACATGGTCGCCGAGTTGAACAAAGAGGCGGCGGAGTTTACCGCGAGAATCGAGGCTTCCGTTCCCGAAGAGGTTAAGGACCCTGCCGCCCGAACGAAATTCATCACCGATCTCACCAAAGAGCGCAATGATTGGAACGCCTCACGTTTCCAGAGCTACGTCCTGAGCATCTTCCAAACCGCACTTGCCGCCGAAGAAGCCGGCGGTGAGGTCGTTGCATCGCTTGAAATTCATCCCCCGGAGATTCCCGGGATTAGAATTTTCCAGCCATCCCGTCCACCGAGCAAGCCGACACCTCCGCCGGATCCGACAAAGAAGCCGGAACCGCCGAAGCCCCCAACCGGGAACACGCTCATTCTGGACTGATTTTGCGTTTCACGAAGAGGCGTGCAATCCTCAGTTTCGTTTTTCGCCGCGAGCAGCCCTGCGGCGCGAGGGCACATCAGTTGCACGCTTATCTTAGACGGCCTGCCAACACTCTGTTCGCAAACAAGAAGGGTTTTTCGGGTGGAGAGGAAATGCTCGCTCCGCTCGAAACGCCGGGTGAGTTGGCCGGAAATCCCCGTGGCGGTGTTCCGTCTTCGGTCACGAAGCCGGGGCGAGCCGATCCACCCGGTGCCGCATTTTTCGCTCAGCCCCGCTGCGACATGGACCTGAAATAAGGCACCTCGCTTTATTCCACGGGCACCTCGAGGGCAGCAATCGCCTCCATGATGCGATTTACGATGAGCTGATACTTTTCCTTCGTCCCCATGGCGGAGTCGTTGACCAAATCATCGAAGTTGATCGGCTCTCCAACAACCAGTTGCACCGGAGTTCTCACGAGCTTCTTCCCTCCACGTGGCAGCGCCTTCTCTGCCCCGAAGATTCGAATCGGGAGAACGGGCTTTTTTGACTTGGCGACAATCATTCCGATCCCCGGCTGGGCCTCCATATTCATCACCCCGTCCCAGCTGCGTTCGCCTTCGGGGAAAATGAGGACCTGCTTTTCCTGCTTCAACAGTTCGATGATCTGCTTGAGCACCGAAATTTCCGGCTTGTCCTGATTAACGGGCAGGGCATTGCAACGCGTGAAGAGATACCCTGAAACCGGGTGATCAAACAGAGTCTTGCGGGCAAAATAGTAGATCGGAGTTCGAATGGCACTCCCAATCAATGGCGGGTCGAGGAAGCTGACATGGTTCGAGGCAATAATCGTTCCCCCGTCCATGGCGTCGAACGCTTCACGATTGAAGACCCGATAGGAGAACATGAATTTCCCCAGCAATTTCGCGATCGTGTGTCCGATTCGGTACCAGAATCCCATCATAACCTGAAAAGTTCGCTGTGAGTGCCTTACGAATAAACTGCGATACCGACTTCGCGCTCGAGATCAGGAATCCCGTCGATGAATCGAATGTCCAGCTCAACTCGAAACGGGGCGGAAAGAAGCCGACGCGCGTTGTGAACCTGGTGAGCAACCAGCCCGCAGGAACTGAGGGAAAACGAACAGGTTACGGCGAGAGCCAACAAAACAATTGAGCGCATGAAATCAGTTCGCGGAGATCGGCGACTTTGTCAACGCTTGCTGAGGCATTCGGTGAGACGACGATACGTGGACACGGCATCGTGGTTTCTCCTGTCGGACTCATGCTCCGCGAGCACTTCTTCGATCTCCTTCTCCACGGCTGCCGGAATACTCCTTCGGTGTGATTCCTTCCAGAGCCCCACACACTGAGGAAGCAATTTGGACGGCGCGATGCTCTTCCTGAGCATTCGAACCAAGCCACTCGCCGTTTCCTCGCCGGCAACCGCCCCTCCACCGCCTACCAATCCACGGTCGTAATCATCGTCTCCGGGAGCGAGAGGAGACGAAGTCCTCCACGCCCACAAAGCGATAAAGAGAATCAGCCCGAAAAAGACACCATGAATCCGGTATCGCCGCATAAGCTTCATCGCCCCCCCGGTTTCACGGGACCCGTGGATCGTTTCATCAAAAATGATCCGGGACTTCCCCCCGAGCATCCAGGCAAGAAAACCGGGAACCGGCTCAAGGTGGAGCGCCTCGTTGCTCACAAAAAAGGAATCACTGGCGAGAACAATAGTCCCCTTTCCATAGCTACGTTCGAGCACGACCGGGCCTCCCTCGGCTTCCGCAATGGTTTTCCAGGCATCTGTTTCCGGTTTGAAGCGAAACTGGGAATACCAGCTCGGCAGAGAGAGCTGAGAGGCATCCCCGCCCGGGCTCAGATCCCAACCTCCGTCGGGACGCTCGAACTCCTCCAGGCTCTCCAACTCAACCTTCAAGAGACGCGAAATCCTAATGCCAAGGGCTTCGTCCATCGCAAGCTCCAGTTCCTCCTCCTCGTCGATCGCTTCCTCTTCCTCCCCGTCTTCCGACCCGTCCTTCTTTTCAGAACGGATTTTCTCCTCCCGCAGTTTTCGGCGGCGTTCGAACCAGTCCTCTTCCTCTTCCGTCCGGGCAGGTTGAAATTTTTCCGGAACCAGTCCCGGGTTGATCGTGACAACGAGGCGCCCGCCCTCCTTCACCGATTTGAGGACCGGCGAATCATCGTCGCCACGGAGATCCCCCCAACTCTCTCTCGGCAGTCCGAGGAGAAGCAAAACCGTATTTTTATCCAGCCCGCCGACCGATTCAAGATATTGGATATTCCTCGAAACCGTATTTCCCTGAATCGAGGAAAGCGCTTCGAAAAGGGCGCTTGTCCCCAGAGGGTCACTGCGATAACTCGCATAGTGAGGGTAGACGCCGCCTTCAGCAAAACGCTTTTCCAGCACTTCGAGAAACCCGAGAGAGAGAACAACCGCGAGTGCGATGAGTCCAAACCAGGTAAAATAGCGGCGTGATAGCATGGGATTACAGAGCGAGAGGCTCACCGGCTGACGCATAGCGACTTTTGCCGGCTTGCTTCGATAGATTCACGATGACTTCGTGATTTTTCAAAAACGACTCAACGATCTCTGTGCTCACCTCGTGCGATCCATACCAGGCCCGCTCGAACAGCTGAGTATTCACCTCAAAAGCGGAGATCATTTCATCCCACTTCCTTGCTTTCCTTTGCAATTCACGGCGATAGTCCCGGTTCGATTTAAAGCGTGCGATCGTAATGAGATTCTCGTCGCCGAGCTTGGCGAGTGAAGCGAGGAAGAGCGCACGAATCGCGAGACGTCCATCACCTCGTTCGATCTGTTCGCGGGCGAGACGCAACCACTCATCCTCAGGGAGCTGCGAGGCCACGATATCCTCCCTTTGCAGGTCGACCACTTCCACCGCATTCCCCTCCTCCATTTCTTCGCGATCACTGTTCCTGTATTTCCGATAAATGAGCAGGGCCAACCAGACCCCCAGTCCGGCCACCAAAAGGATGAGTCCGATCGACAGCGCTGAGCTGATGCCATCAAAGACCTTCGAGTTCTTCTTCGGTTCATCCGTCTTCCGGGATTCCTGCCGGTCAAAACGCTCGAACAGCTCATCGAGCCAATCTGAAAAATCTTTCGCCATGGCCCGGAGCGAAATGCCGAGTTCATACAATTGTTGGGCCAGCCACCCCCGCTCCGATTCCTCTTCCGGAAGATTCTGAAGACGACGGGACAACTGCCACTGATATTTTTTCTGCGTCATCGTCTCACCGATACTCTTCTCAAGCTGTCCTGCCGCTGTGTCTCCGCTGACTTCGGACTCCTCACCCACCATTGGCGAGATCGAAACCGCCAGGATCAAAAACGCGACCATCGCCGCGCGACCGGCTCCTGAACTCTTGATTCTCTCTGCTCGAAGCGGGGAACCCGCTTCACGGGAGGCGGCCAGGCGGCTCAGTAAATCCTCGCCTGAGCTCCGCGACTGAGCGTAAAAGCAGCGGAGCGTGTAGGTGGCCTTTAGAATCGGAGAGATCACGAGATAAGTGAGAAGGATGGATCCGAGGGCAAAGGTCGTGTTTAAAATCGCGGCTTGAGGACTGATCGTGAAGACGCTTTCCACGCCCAGAAATGATTTCGCAAACGAGGCAAGGATGAGGCAGGTCGCAACCAGATTCACCCAGGTAAAAAAAGTCACAATCGCGATAACCAGCAGCACCCCATGGTTCTGAGCCCACTCGTAGTGAGCAAATTTCAAGCTGTCGCCCATCATTTTTCGCAGTGCCTGAGACGATGAGGAACGTGTCAGTGAAAGCACCGTCGAGTTCTGCAGGAAAGCAATGATCCAACCAAGTGGAAGCGCGAGCAACACGCCGATCACGAGCAGCGGAAACTGAAATGCCTGAATCAGGAAAAGAGCCGCCAGCTGCTTGAACCGGTCGACCGGCTCCTCCATCAAATCGCTTTCCGGCTGAATCGTTTTCCAGAGGCCGCGACAAAAAACGGCCTGACTGAAACGGAGCCAAAGATACAATCCCGTCATGATAAGTGAACTCCGGAGTATCGACTCCTCCGCGAGACTGCTTCGGCTCATATCCGCAGCAAAGTAGAGGAGCGCCACCACAAAGGGCACCGCCCCGGCAAAGAACACCCAGTAATATCGAAGATCGACCGTGCGAAGGAGGTGGAACGATTCTTCTAGCATCTGCAGCGAAGATTTCTCGACGTGACGGGTTTTCTTTCTGCGACCGGGAACACTCATTTTCTCCTATTCCCAAATGGTACCATCGTGAAAATCATCGGGGATATCTCCGAGTGTTTGAGCAAAAAAATAGAAAACCAGCAGAATCACGGCGGTCGCGACGAGGCACTGCAGAATCGCAGCGAGAGGAAATGACCTCACCTTCTCTACCCGAACCGGTTTCACCGACTTGAGTTCGAGACAGGCCGCACAAATCATCCTTCCTTCATGCTCGGTAATACACTCCGAACAGTAGAACTGACGACAGGAAGGACACCGTGCGACCGACAGGCGGTCCGCATGGGTCACGCAGGAGGTATCACCGAGAATGCTCGCCATGACTATTCCGAAAACGGGGGCTCAAGCTCTGCCGGCACCTCTTCCGCTTCTTGAATCAGGCCCTTCCATTTCAATGACATCAGGATTCCAACCAGCCCACACGCGAAAAACCCCAGGGACAGGCCCAGAAACATGAGATAGAAACCCAGTCCTCCTCCGCTTGCGACTCCGGTGAGCGCTTCCAGAGGCCCCATGAAATCGAGAGTGTAGACAGGATTCCGCGCCGCTGAGATCAAGAGATAGACCGTCGCTGATCCCACGAAAACGAAGAGAAGCCCCATCGCAATCCAGAGAGTGGATCGAATCGCTTCGGGGGTGAGTTTTCTGACCGAAGCGATTAAGGAGAAATTGAGAGAAAAGCTGACCAGTAAGAGGAGCAGGAGCATCAACGCTGTCAGGATGAGGCTCTCAAGATGTAAGGTGGCCAGGGCACCGATACCGAGGAGAAGCACGCCGGCAAAGGTCGGAATCACCGGTGCGGGGATGGAAAAGGTCTCGGCTTCTTTTCGACTTTGACGCTGGAACTCCACCACTTCAGCCCGGGCCGCCTCCCGGAGGGGCTCCTGAGCAGCCTGTATTTTCCCGGCGAGAGAATCAACACACTGACGGGCTGCGTGAAAGCGGTTCAGCGGCTGGATGCGATCTCTCGAGAGGCTTGTTTGAAGATCACAGACACAGGTTGGACCGAGGATGAGATGGCGAAGGAGCAGGCTGGTGAAAAGAAGTGCCCCCAACGCGAGAACCGAAATCGATACCGCTGCTCCCATCCCGAGTTCCCCTTCTTCCATCAACGCCAGGACGAGAACAAGAGGCCCGGCAAAGCTCAACAGTCCGAGGCCATAAAGAATCGCCGCCCCGATGCGGGACTTCTTCGAAATCGCAATCGACTGAATATCTTCGAAGCGATAGCGCTTATACTCTTCGGAAAGCGGAATCAGGTATCCGCTCCCCCGAACGTAGACGAGGTGATCCCGCCCCATCCAAAGGCTGGACATACCAAGGAAGCTTTTCGCAATCCGGGAATAATCTTTTAAAGCATCGCTCAACTAACTCTAATGAAAGGCTGCCGCCGCGCTGCGGTCAAGATGGAAAGGGCCTCACCCGCGTCGAAACGGGGGGGGGGGGGACGAGATTACGTCATGACATCCAATCCGGCGGAGAGTTGAGGATAGGAGGCCATCAAGGTTTTCATCTCCCTGACGGCACGCCCGAGACCGATAAATACTCCTCTCGCGACCAGGTGGTGGCCGACATTCAGCTCTGCCAGATGCGGTAACTGCATCAACTTCGGTAAATTCATCAGGGTAATTCCATGACCGGCATTCACCTGGAGACCTGCGGCATGGGCAAGACGACACGATTCGTAGAGCTTCTCCCATTCCTCCTGCCCACCTTCGGGGGACACGTTTGCGAAAGCGCCGGTGTGAAGTTCGATCATGTCCGCTCCGATCGCTGCAGAGGCCTCCACAGTCTCCGGGGCCGGATCCACAAAGAGGCTCACTTTGGAACCGGATTCCTGAAGCGTCGCAATTGTCGCCTTCAGAGCAGCGGCATTCTTCAACACATCAAGACCTCCCTCGGTCGTGATCTCCTGACGGTTTTCAGGAACGAGACACACGAAGTCCGGCTTCACCTTCAAAGCAATCTCAAGAATCTCAGCTGTATTTCCCATTTCGAGATTGAGCTTCGTGTGAATTTTCTCCTTCAGTTCGAAAACATCACGATCCTGAATATGACGCCGATCCTGTCGGAGATGTACGGTGATGGAGTCAGCCCCGGCCGCTTCCGATTCATGGGCCGCCGCGATCAAACAAGGCTCAGCGTTGTGAGCATCCGGCAGTAAAGCGTAGCGCGCCTGCCGGAGGGTAGCGACATGATCGATGTTAACACCCAGTTTAAGGGCAGAGCCTAAGACTTCACTCATGCTGTATTCTACGTTGTGGAGTCCACCGGAAAAACAAAAAAGCGGTCCCGGACTCCGGCACCGCTTTTCAAAAACGAATGACTCCGGAAAGGATCAGTGCTTGATCGTCACTGATGTTCCCACTCCCACCTTCGAGTAGATCAGTGGCTGGATCGCACTGGGGACACGAATGCATCCGTGACTTGCAGGGTAGCCCGGAACGTATCCGATGTGCATTCCGATCCCGCCGTTGATGCGCATCCAGTAAGGCATCTCCGCACCCACGAAGTGAGAAGCTCCATAGGGACGCTGGCGACTGTCACCACTGCTCCTCACTGTCGCTCCCGATCCGGACACCCACGTTCCGTAGAGCGTAGAGCGCTTGTGAACCATCTTCTCTTTGATGCGGAATGACCCAGTCGGGGTTGTGTGTCCCGACTTCCCGGAGGAAATGGCGGTATCGATCACCAACTGCTCCCCACCTCCACCAGTCATGTAGATCCGGGCACGTTGATCACTGAGATCGACCTCAATGTTCGCATTGGAAGCGTTCAATGATCCCAAAAGTCGCTGATTCACGAAGATATCGTGCCCTTCGCTCTTATACTGGTTCGGGGTTCCAATCGCGAGACGGGAGAAAAAACCACCCCCACCGCTGCGGTCGGCCACAGCGGCAACCTCGCGGGATGCCGCTTCTCCGTTCCGACGGGCGAGACGGCGCGCTTCGCGTTCCTCATCCGCTTTCTTCTTTGCAGCAAGACGTGCCTCCTCCTGAGCCGCTTTCTCAGCGAGCTTTTTCTCACGGGCTTCATTCTCAGCCGCTTCTTTCCGGGCCTCTTCCTCCGCCTTCTTCTCCGCCAACAGTTTTTTCTCTGCCTCCTCTTTCTTTTCCTTCGCCGCCAGTTCTTTTGCTTCGGCTTCTTCCCGCTTTTTCCTCTCCGCGAGTTCTACGGCCCACGCCTTCTCGGCTTCCGCCTTTGCTTTCTCCCGCTCCTCGCGAGCCGCCTGCATTCTCTCGACAAAACTTGGTCCGGCCTCTTCGGCTGCTTTCTCCTCAGCCTTCTTCTTCGCAGCAAGTTCTTTCTCCTTCGCTGCCTCAGCGGCGGCACGCTCTTTCTCGCGCTCCTCGCGGGCTTCCATCATTTTTTCGGCCCAGCTTTTTTCCCCTTCCGTGCTTACCGTGGAGGTTTTCTTTTTCGTCGCACTCCCTGATCCGTTTCCGGCGGCGAAGAGGGCGGCATCCTGATCGACAGTGCAGGAGGAAAAAAGCAGGGAGAACGCAAGAGCGAGACTGGCGAGAGAAAAGACGCGAAAGGAAGCGAAACTCATGAACTGGTAGGAATACTTCCAGGAGAATCTCAGCTTTTGATCCCTAGTCAATCGCAAGGTCAGATTTTTTTCTAAGAATCACGTTACGAAAACGTTCCTCTCAAATTCAGGGCAACCCTGCGACAGGAAAAGTTCTCTCAAATCCCTGAAGATTGTTCCCGTCGTCGCGGACCCGGGCCGTCTCAAAAGCCGGAGTCTTCCGCCTCTATCGCCGAAAGCTCGTCGCCCCCTTCAGGCAGGATTTCATCAATAACCCGCTGAATTCCATCCGTCGCAAATTCACTCTGAGGGTACATCTGGCGGGCGGATAGAAACCAGGTCAAACTCGATCCATACTGCTTTCGATTTTCAAGATTCTCGGCATTTTTCAAGGCTTTTACGAAAGTCGCCACATCGGTTGCCAAATCCGACCGCTTCGAACTCAAAATGACATCGTCGGGAAACTTTTGAAAGGTGCGCTCGACGATCTCCCAGGCGGCATGGGCATTCCCTGCCTTGCTGAGAGTCTCGGCCTGCTTCATCACCGTCTCAATTTCCTGAATGTTCCCCACAATCTGATTCAGGGCTTCCTGGCGCTCGGCATCATCCACCGTCGCAGCAATGAAGCGCGCTTTGTTATCGAAAATCTGGCGGAAACTCTGGGTTCCGAGGAGACGATCAAATTCCAGTTTGGCCTGTTGCTGAACATCGGCGGAGTCGGCAATGAGATTGAACTGCTCTTTCAGCATCGGATTGGTCGGCCAGATCTGAGCCGCCGCCGTGATATTTTCCTGGTAAGCCTCTTCATCGCCCTGAAGCGCTGCGTTCTTCGCAGTACGGATCCGCATGTTGCTGCTGAGACGGGCTGCCTCGATTGCCGCAGTGGGCTTGGAGTAATCAAAATCACGGGCCTGAACCTTCATTCTGCCAACCAGCTCTTCCGCAAGAGTGTAATCCTTGACCTCAATGGCATTCACCAGCTGGAACGAATCCTGTGCGTAGCCGAGAACCTCCCGCTTGTCTTCCCGCGGCACACTCTGGACGGAAGGGAGATGTTCTCCCGTCACAAAAGCCTGTTGCAACTGCCTCATCGCTCCGTCGATCTCCCCCTGCTCACGCAGAAAGTGGAAGGACTCAATCTGTTGATTCACATCACGGATTGCTTCATTAGCGAAGGTATCAAGCGTCGTGATCGTCGGATTGAATCCAATCGTTTTGCTGAAGCTCTGCTCAATTTCGGAGCCTTCTTCAAACTCGAGGCGGCCCGCGCCATCCTGGAAAAACTCGGTGTACAACCGCGCCGCCATGATGACATGCTCGAATCTCCGCTGAATAAACAACTGCACCACAAGTGCCTGAAACTCGATCTTCGCCTCCACCTCGGAAAGCTCCATCTTCGCTTTGTTGGCAACCCGCTCGGCCTCGACTTCAGCGATCCTTTGTACATAGCGGGAAATGTGACCTGCGCTGCCGATTTCCGGTCCCTCTTCCTGCTCGGGATCATCACTGAGCTTGCGTTCTCTTCTCACATTGGATGGCTTCGTCCAGGTATCGAAACTCCAATCCAACTGGCGGCGTTCTTCATCGAGTTGCGCATTCAGCTGTCTCAGCTGCGAAGCACTCTTCTGAGCGAGAAAAACACGATAGACGGCATTCGCGAGCGAGTCACAGAGCCGGGCATCCTGCGGAAACTGAGAGGTGTATTGAAGCTTCGCGACTGCTTTCGCAAATTTGGAACCGTCCCGGTTGTGCGGGGAAAGCATGTCGATAATCGACTGCAGGGATTCACGGTAAGCAATATCCTGCTCCGAGCTGGCGGCTTCGGAATTCAGATATTTTTCGAACCGGGCGCGGAAGACCCGGTTGTCATTCACGTTGAAGGCCTTGCCGTCAAAGGTAAAAACATCTGTGGTCGGGTCAAAGTAGGGAATATCGTTCCCGACCATTTGCTGACTCCCCTGCTGTCCGCCGGACCCGCCACTTTGATTGATCACGGTTGTGTTGCCACCCTGACCTCCGCCACCACCTGGACTCGAAGTGGACTGCGTGGGCGGAGTGTAAACCTGAGCCTGCGCGGCAATCAGCCAAAAACAGCTCGGAAAGATAGAGAGCAGGAGGGTTTTCATAGAGTTCTTGCAGGGAGCATTATTGGTCGATCAATTCCGCCACGAGGGTGCCGTCACGATCCACCCGGACGACGAGATTCAACTCGGATCCACGCTCAATATTCACATTGCTGAAATCTTCGGGCACCAGAACCGGAACCGGAATGGAGAGGGTCGCGTCATTCGCCTCAAAGCTGATGAGGCGGCCTCGATCCGGAGTCCAGCGAAGCGTTTCCTCAACACGGCCTTCGACCCGGTAAATATTTCCCCGGAGGCTGTTGCCGTTGTCCCGATAGGTCACGAGATTCAGGGCCGTTGCTTTTGCATTCGCTCCCCCGGAACCGCTCTCGCTTCCACCGAACATATCCCCGGCAATGAGGCGGAACAGCAGGGCTGCCACCACCATAAATCCCAGAATCGCCGCCGCTATTCCGGCAATCATTCCCACATTGGCTCCTGAACTCGCTCTTCTCGGCATGGTCGCTTAAAAATCTCTAAGAGTGCAGCTTAGCACAAAGAGATTTTTTTCGGGAGAAAAAAGAAGAGCCGGGGAAGGATTTCCGGAATCCCGAAAATCCCCGAAAATGGAAGCGCCTGACCTCAGTTCGACGGAGCGAACTGCCCACCCGCTTCTGCGCCTGAGGCACCGCGCAGGAACTTGTTCTGCACAATCCCCGACGACCCGTTCGGCAATTGAATCGAAGCCCACTGATCACCCGGCTTCGTCATGCGAACCACACTGCCGGCAGGAAGCGCACGAACCTCAGACTGCATCTGATCATCGCCATACACCATGAACTGCGCCGTGCTCGTCACCACATAGTAGTCATTTCCTGAGCTGTTGATCGTCGTCAGAGTCGGCACGGACGAACCGGACGATCCTCCGCCACTTCCGATACCTGGAATCGACAGGCTTGGCTTAGGAATGGAGAATCCGGAACGTTTCTCAGTCGATGCCTCCCCGGGCAGGTCAATGCTTCCCGTCGAAGAGGGAACCATCCGGCTTTCCTGCACAACATCATCAGCCGTGTAACCGCCCCCCAGAGAACCTCCCGTGGGAGCCTGTGCCGCCGCCCCGTCAGGAAACAGACTCGCGTCGATCCCCGGAGCGCCGGAAGACGAAGATTCCTTCTTCTTCCCGAAACCGAAAAATCCACCGCCGCTGTCGGAGGATGACGAGGCCGGAGTGTCCGATTTGAAGCGGGAAAAGAAGCCGGTCTTTTCAGGCTCGTCGCCCGGAAGTGACGCCGGAGCACTGGACGATGGAGCCGCCGAATAGGGATTGGAGGAATTGTTTCCGACCTGCTGGTTCACCGGGGAAGCCCCGTCAACAAGTTCCGCTCCGGAAATTCTCGGAACGACTCCGGGGGAGGCGGAGGTCGTTGCCACAGCCGGCTGCGGACGCGGCGCCGGACTGCTGGAGGAATTTGCGACAAACTGCGGCTCAGCTGTGGCCGGATTCGGGATCTCTGCAGGCTCATTCCGGCCTCCGATTTTCGGAACCTTCAAACCGCTGAAAAATCCGCCGCCACTATCGCTTTGAGCGGCGGGCAGCGCCGCCGACGGAGCAGCCTCGACGTAGTCGTCATTACCACCCGAAAACATCTGGAACGGACTCGTAAGAACCGCAGCGGTCGACTTGAGCGGTGTGAACCCCTTTTTGGGTTTTTCCAAAGTCCCGCGCTCCATCGCACGCTGCTCTTCTTCGATAAGAGAAGCCAGAAACGGATCGGGAACATTGCGCTCCACCCGGACGTTGCCGCTCGAGGTGTTCCAGGCAGACATGTCCTGGGACGAAACCTTATTGACCTGAGTTGAATTCGCGCGGTCCCACTTCAAGCGCTCCGCCATGGAACGCTTGATCGCTTTGATCTCGCGGGCGGACTGCAAGGTCCGTTCCCGATTCTGATTTTCGATCGTTTCGTCAACGCTCCGCGCCATGCTCGCGGCGACGGCATCCCCCTGGGCAGACTGAGCTTCCGTCCGAACCCGCATCATTTCGATCTGCTGATTCGTGAGGCCGTTTGGCAAACCACTGGTCATCCCGGCTGCGGCACTGGGATCCTGATAAGGGGAGGCCGCCGTCGCCTGGGCTTTGACGTATTCTGTCTGAGACCCGGCCAGAAAGATCAGGCCGAGCAGAGAAAGAGTCCTGTGCGGGGGACAGATTTTATTAATCATGAGGATCGTTCCTGAAAAACTTTTAAAATTTACGCCGAATTTGAGCGTTCGTCCATGCCCGGAGTTGATTTCTCTTCTAGTTTTAATAATTCCCAACTCTTAGAGAATCATGAAAATCATCAGAATTGATCAGAGGTGCCCCGCGAGCGGGAAGGTCTGGTTTCGTAAGCTTGTAACGCATTTGCGTTTACATAAATTAGAGAATTTGATAGCCTCGACTCTGAAATACCGGTCGATGCGGTTTCTCTGAGGGACTTCCCGTTAGGGAAACGGTTTCGAGCACTCAGCCAATCCAACCCTCATCTGATCCCTACTGAATATGAAGTCATTCTCTACCCCGGTCACTCTTCTCGTCGCTTTGGTGCTGGGCCTTTCCTCCTTCGCTCAAGGCCAAACCCTCCAATCAGTTTTCAACGAAGGCGTCGCGCTCTACAAGCAACAGGACTACGTGGGCGCGCTCCGGAAATTTGAGAAAGTGCTCGAGGCCAAGCCGGGCTACGTTTATGCGCGCAACTACGCCGGAAAGTGCAAGGCCGAAATCGCAAAAGGAGCCGGTCCAAAAAACGAAACCGAGGCGATCATTGCCAAAATCATCATTCCTGAAATCAATCTCACCGATGCTCCGATCGGTGATGTCCTGACCTACCTGAGCGATCGTGCCGGGGAACTTACCAGCGGAAAAGTGGTTCCTAATTTTATCTATCAGGGCACCGGCGAGCAGCGTCAGAACACCCTGATCTCTCTGAGCCTTCGCAACGTCCCCATGACCGAAGCCATTCGATACATCGGCCAGCTCAGTCGCACCGATTTTCGCTACGACGCGCATGCCATCGTTGCCACTCCACGCGGATCACAGCCGACAACGACCGGCACGGAGAGCGCCCCGTCTCCTCAGGAGAAACCCGGCACCGTCTTCGGCGAGCCGGTCAAAAGTGTCTTTGACTAGGAGCCTCTCTACCGCGACCTCTCATTTCGACCTCTTCCTTTGAGCAGTAAAATCGCGGTCATCACGGGAGGTCAGGGCGACCTCGCGAAAGGCATTGCCAGGAGTCTTTGCGAGGCCTCTTTTGAGGTCAGGGCTCCCTCCCGCACTGAGCTTGATGTCACGGATGCCTCCTCTGTGAGCCGCTATTTCGACTCCCTCGAACGCCTCGACCTGCTCGTGAACAACGCCGGAATCACCGGAGACGGTCTCATCGCCAGGCAGAAGCCGGGAGATTGGTCAGCGGTCATCGACACCAGTTTGAAGGGAGCACACCTTTGCAGCCAGGCCGCGGCCCTCATCATGATGCGGCAACGGGACGGCCACATCGTCAACATCGGCAGCTACTCAGCCGACCATCCCCCTGTCGGCCAGACCGCTTATGCGGCAGCCAAAGCCGGGCTCGTGGGACTGACCAAGAGTTTCGCGAAAGAGCTCGGAAAACGAAACCTCCGCGTCAATTGCGTGCTCCCCGGATTTCTGGAAACGAAGATGACCGCGAACCTCTCGGAGGCGGCGATTGCTGAAGCAAAAAAGCGACATCAGCTCGGGCGGTTCAATACGGTGGAGGAAGCCTCACACTTCATCACTTTCCTCGCGACGACCGAACACATTTCGGGGCAGGTTTTTCAACTGGATTCGAGGGCGTAGCGCAACCATCAACCTTGCCCGCCTTTCGCTCTTTCACGAAACCAGAGAACGAAGATCGCGGTGAGACCCCAGAGATAAACGGAGAACAACACGCTCCATTCGAGGATCACCAGCCACCAGAAACCCGGTCGGAGAAAACTCGCAGGATCCGCAATGAAACGAACAGCCGATTCTTTGGGAAAAACAAGAAAGCTCACGAGGCAGAGGCTCGCGATCACCCCCGCGGTGACCATTTTTCCCGACGGCACCCGATTCCAGCGCGGGAGGAACGCAAAGCTGAACAAAATTGCGGTCACAAGAAACGACCAGAAAAAGGCCGCAGCCGCGATGAGATGCGGCTTGAGGTCATCGATCGGAAGCAGTCCCACCGCTACGCCTGCGCCGAGCATCATGATCCCACTCACCATCGCCACATACCCGGGGCGCGTTCCGATTTCGCGGCCCAGCGTCCACATCATCGGCAGGTAGGCGAGACAGCAAATCACCAGCCCGACATTAAAGAAGGCGGCCGAGGGCGAGACCCGCTTCCACCCCAGTTCGGAAATGAAATGATTCGTGATCGAATAGGGCTCCCCGGAGAATCCGGAAAAATCAGAGGCACTCAGGAGAATCCCCGCCGCCAAAAAGATGCCCCCGCCGATGGCGATTCCCGCAGCGGGCGTGATCCGATTCGATTTCATGGACTCTGGATTGCCATCTCGATCCATAGCCTGTCCCCCGGCAGCATGCAATCAATAGCCTGTCCCTCCAGCCCGTGGCGCGCAGCTCAAAAACAA
>JARGOP010000007.1:34475-46969 GCA_029233965.1 Verrucomicrobiales bacterium
CAGCATGCAATCAATAGCCTGTCCCTCCAGCCCGTGGCGCGCAGCTCAAAAACAAGGAGGGGCGATTTTCTATCGCCCGCGAAGCCCATCCGACGGGCCGGAGGATCCTGTCCGGCGGGAGAAAACCGCCACTCCCCGGGAGTTTCTCCGGAGTTGATAGCGGGAGCCCTACTCCTCTGGCCCCTCTCTCGTTGCCCTCTATAAATAGCCTGTCCCTTTCTCCAATCACTCCATAAATAGCCTGTCCCTTTCTCCAAAAACAAGGAGGGGCGATTTTCTATCGCCCGCGAAGCCCATCCGACGGGCCGGAGGATCCTGTCCGGCGGGAGAAAACCGCCACTCCCCGGGAGTTTCTCCGGAGTTGATAGCGGGAGCCCTACTCCTCTGGCCCCTCTCTCGTTGCCCTCTATAAATAGCCTGTCCCTTTCTCCAATCACTCCATCAATAGCCTGTCCCTTTCTCCAGCCCTTTCTCCAGCCTCTCACCCCGGCACATTCGAGCACCACAGCGCCCTTTCCCGCCGCAATCATGCCGCTCTCGAAACTCTCTTTTTCCTCGCCCCGGAGCGGATGATTCGAAATCCTTGAAAGAAACCACGGGCAACCTACCCGGACACTTTCTCACCATGGCTCCCCGCGTATTCATCCTCTTTCTCACCCTCACCCTCCCCTTTTCCGTCCTCTCCGCGGACTCCTTCCTCGTCGAGAACGGCGAGCCCCGGGCCGTCATTGTCATTTCCGATACCCCGACCCGGATGCAGCGGGTCGCGGCGGAGGAATTCCGGACCCGGATCGAAAAAATCAGCGGTGCCCGTTTGCCAATCGTGACAGAGGCAATCGGTAATTCCGTGAACGTCTTCATCGGAGCCAGCCCCGGAAATCCAGTGAAAGCAGACGGCCTCGAAGCGGGCGCATACCGCCTCGTCTCCGGCCCGGACTGGCTCTCCATGATCGGCGACGACCGCGACTTTGAGCCGAGGCTCCCCTTCGCCCGCAGCAACAGCGATATCCCGCGAGCGCAGGCCGAGTGGGAAGAAATCGTCGGAGCCCCCTACGGCATGCCTTCGCGCGGGCTCTACAAAAACCGCCTCCGACTGCCCGGCACCACGGGAAAGCCGGACGGGGCGGAATTGGATCCCAAGGAAACCCTCGAGATCTGGGGACTCGACGAGCGCGGCAGCTTCAACGCGGTCATCGGCTACCTTCGCACCCTGGGTGCCCGCTGGTATCTGCCGGGCGAACCGGGCGAAGTCCTGCCGACAATGGATTCCATCCCGCTGCCGGAGATCGACGAAACCGTCGTGCCGGATTTTCCCGTGCGGCAATTCAACTTCCGCTTCAGCACCTCGGGTCTTGAGACGTCGATGTGGGCGATGCGACTCGGAATTCGCAACGACGAATCGATCCAGGTCGCGCACGGCATGGCCACCATGACGAACAACGAGAAGACCTTCGCCGCACATCCCGAGTGGTTCGCGCTCTACGGCGGAAAACGTGACTTCAGAGCCGGTGACTCCAAATGCCAGCTCTGCTACTCCGATGAAGGATTGTTCGAGGAAACGGTTCGCTACAACCGTGCCCTCCTCGATACCTACCAATTCAAAGCCGTCTCCGTAATGCCACCCGATGCCTACACCGCGATCTGCCAATGCGAAAAATGCGAAGGCAAAGACTCGCCGGAACGACACGAGCGCGGCCGCCTCAGTAATCATGTCTGGGATTTCACCAATCGTGTCGCAAAGGAAATCGCAAAGACCCACCCCGATGCCCTCGTCCTCAACGGGGGCTATGGAAGCTACACCCTGCCGCCGGACAACATCGAAGCGCTCGAGCCCAACATCCTCGTCTGCCTCGTCGGCGGGCGGAGACCGATGAACAAGGCGGAAGACAAGGGCGTGGGCGAAGCCGCCCCGGAAAGGCTGCGGGCGGCCTGGGCCGAGAAAACGCAAAACCCCATTCTCTTTTTCGAAAACTACCCCTTCACCGGTCGCGGCTGGTTCCTCCCCGCCTTCGCGCCCCGCGCCCTCTTCGAAACGGTCAACGCGACCAAAGGGATCTCGATGGGCGAAGACATCTGGCTCACGGCGGGGAGGGACTTCGACACCGTCGACATCGGCCTGAACCACTTCATGGTCTACTTCACGGCGCGCAGCTACTGGGGCGGAAAGGAAGCGGACGGCGACGCCCTCTTCGACGAATACTGTGACCTCTTCTACGGTCCCGCCGCGAAGGAGATGCGATCCTTCTTCACCTACTGCGAGGAGAACTGGAAGGGGATGGCAGACGAAAAGGAGCTGGCAGACACCGCCCTCAGTCTTTTCTCCACGGCAGAGACCAAAGTCGACGCTGCAAGTGTCTATGGACAGCGTCTCGGCCTCATTGATGATTTCCTCGAAGAACTCCGCATGAAGTCCGCCCAACTCGGGCAGAAGCGCGGCCCCGTTCCGAAGGTGCGCATGGTGGGCGACGCCTACGATATCGTCATCGATGGGAAACTCGATGAAGCCTACTGGCAGAATTGCCCGACTGCGGCGACAGGAAGACTCTCTGAGCTGCAGACCGGTCGTATCCCCACCTTCGGCACGACCTTCCAGTCCGGGTGGGATCGCGACGGGGTCTACTTTGCGATTCGATGCGAAGAGAACCCGGGAGCCCCCCCGGTCGACGCCGCCACCTCCGACGATGACACCGCGATCTGGAAAGGCGACGCGATCGAGCTTCTCATCGCCACGGAGACGCATTCCTACTATCAAATCGCCATCAGTCCCGGAGGAAAGATCGTGGATCTTGATCGGGCTGCCTCCGAAGGAAGCCGCCTCCAATGGGATTCTAAAGCGGAAGTCGCGACCCGGATCGAGGAAGATCACTGGATCGTCGAAATCCGCATTCCGGTGACTGAAGATGAAAACGATCCGCTCCATCAGGTCATCGGCCGCAAACCCACCGAGAGCCTCCCCTGGCACATCAATCTCTGCCGTCAGCGAATGCGGGAGGACGGTCAGGAACTGAGCGCCCTCTCGCCGACGGGAACGGCTGGATTCCACGAGCCAATCAAGTTTGCCCATTTCTACGCCGGGAGATCCCGCGAGTTCGACGCCGACCCCGAAGTGACCGACTTTGTCATCGGATTTCGAAACGCCACGAAACAGCGTAAAGCAGAGGCCTTTCTCGCTCTCGCCGAAAACGGGGGTGCGAACGATTTCCAGAAGTCCGCCGCGCTCGAGCAGGCCGCCATTCTTCTCCGCGGTGAAGCCGGCCCTGTCGTCGATCAGATCCCTCTCGAGGTGGTGCGGAAAGCCGCCCGGATGCAGCAACTTCTCCTCTCAGGCAAAGCAGCCGAACTCGTCACGGAATTCGGTGAAGAGGACTTCAGTCGATGGCCGTTCTGGAAACGCGGGGATGGCCTCCGCCTCCGGGGCCGCGCCTATTCAGTCATTCAAGACGGAGCACGCGCCGAGTCAGACCTCGGCGCAGCGCTTCCCTGGATCAGCGACCCCCGCCTCCGCGAATCCGTTACCCTGACACTCGCCCGGAATCGCGAACGAAATCTCGGCAACGACGAATCCGCCCTCGAAGCCTACCAGTCCATCGTGGACGGGCAGGACCGCATCGGCGGAGCGGATCAGTTCTACGCTCTCCAGGGCATCGCGCGGATTCAAACGAAGCAGGGCAGGTTCGAGGCCGCGCTGGAGACCTTGAACCGCGCCCAACCCGATAAGCTCACCGGCACCTGGCAGAAAAACATTCTTCAATCCATCGACGAGGTGGAAGCCGCAAGAAAAGCCGTGCCGTGATGAGACAGCCTCAGGTAGCCGCGTGGTCCCCCGCTTGCGGAATACGCGTCCGCAGGCAGACCGCGCCCCGATCGAGCGGGACGCTTGCCGCTACCTCCCCGTAGCGGAATACTTCCCGCAAATTTGGTCAGGTCGTTGCTTCCGCCGGCGATGTCGATGGTAGAAAACGCTACCCATTGCATGAGCCTTCCATGAACGCGTTAAAGAGCTGGACAAATCATTCAACGCGCCGACGACGATCCTGAGATCAAGCGAAGTATCATTCGAGTTGTTCTGAAATCACACGGGCAACCTCGCTGCCCATGATATCGCACCCTTCCGGTGACAAATGAATCCCGTCGGAGGGCCGCAGGATTTTTTCGGGGCCGATTTCTTTCATAAAGCGATTCAGGTCATTGACTTGAATTCCCATCTCCGCAGCGACGGCGCGCGCTTTCGCGTTGTAGATTTCAATATCTTCATTTCGCCGAACGACCCTTCCGTAGCCTTCTGATTCCGCCTGCTGCTTTTCATTTACCGCGGTCGTCAGAGCAAAGATCACCGCAGCGTCACTGAGCTGGTCCAGTTTTTCAAAGATGGCTCGCAGATTCTTTTCATACATCTCAAGCGTGTGCCTTGGTTTTCCGGTTTTGCTTTCTAGGAACATATCGTGCAACCCGACATTGAGGTGAATCACCTGCGCATTTTCCTGCCCTGTCAGCCAGCTCTCCAAGTTTTCGAGCATGTAGACCGTGTGCTTACAGTTATCCTTCGGCGCTGAAACAGTCGCTTTTCCTTTGAGTGCATCGCTAACCGCAGCTTGATAGTTCATTCGAATCGAATCGCCCAGTAATACCACGGTTGGAAGTACGGAAGGCGGAGAATCAGACTCAGCTCCAGCAGCTGTCAATGCGGCGAACAGGGAAAAGAAACACAATCGAAATTTCATGGTCAGGGAGGGAATCATAAGTCGAAGTCTGGTCAAAAAGGAGAGACTCGTCGAGTTTCCTCCCGGGATTTATCCGTGGCCGAATGGAGCCGGAACTAATGACATCCGGATCGGAAATCCGCGAACGGTCTGCGACGAACCGGTGACCTCACTCGACATTTCCGGCACCATCGCCGCGCCTGGCGGAACACCGATCCCTCCCCGTCGCCCGCTCGATCGGGGGAATCTCATTCCTGATCCTGCCGACGCGAAGGACGGCGAACCTCATGAAGTTCCCTCCAAGCGCTGGTTCGATCAGAATCGCCACCTCGTCCGTCAGGGCGACGGCAGGCTGGTCATCCCGGCGCGCAACACGAAGGCCGGGCTCTACAATCTCGCCGACGACCTCAGAGAGGAAAATGATCTCGCCGCCGGGAAACCGGGAGTGCCCGCGGAGCTTGAAAAACTTCGCGTTGCCCGGGAGGCTGAGCTGATCGAACGTCGCTTCACCGGCCTCAGTGAGGACAATGCCTGAAAGGCGAAGAACGGAAGAGAGAAGAAGCCTGACAAAATCAAAAGAAGGATAACGCGAAGACGACCGGGTGACGCTGCGGCTTTCACGCTCCTCATGAGCCGACTTCCTCCGCAGAATTTCTGAATGGACCGAACCAAGATCAAAAATATTTTCTGGGATGTCGATGGGGTCCTCGCCGATCTCAACTACGCGTACTACTATTTTCTGACCGGGCATCCCGGGTATCGGGATCAATACAGGGGCCTCAAATGGGAGCAACTCCCCGAAGTCCTGCCGATCGTTCCGGAGTACGGCGCTCTCGAGTTGAAAACGCACCCGGAACAGGGTGCCGAAATGGATCGGGATTTTTGTGCCGATCAGAGCTTCTTCACCAACCGGCCGCTCTATCCGAACGTGATCGAAGTTCTCACAGAGCTGGATGCATTGGGATACCGTCAGTTCACCCTCTCCGCGACTTTCGATGTTGAAGCAAAGACGGCCTACCTCAATGACATCCTTGCTCCCGTGACCGACTTCCTCACGATCGAATGCGTGCAGCATGGAGAGTTCATGCACGACACCTCCAAGGCCGACGGGCTGAAAGCATGCTACGGAAAATACCAACTCAAGCCCGACGAAACCATCCTCGTCGATGACCGAATCTACAATCAACACGCCGCGATCGAATCCGGAGCCCACCCCGTCCGCCTGCGCTGCGAATTCACGACCGGTCTCCCGCCCGAACTCGCCTGGATTCCCGAATTTGAAAATGTCGCCGCGGTGAGAGACTGGTTGGTGGGTGGGTGAAAAACACGGAAAGCAGCCCTTCCCTTTCTCAACAAAACTCGCTTCAGAGAGGTTGCCACAGCGGGATCGGACAACCGCTATGGCGTTCGAATCACCCGGGCAGGATTTCCCGCGACGACGACGTCAGCCGACACATCGCGGCAGCTTCGGTCGGGGTCTCGCCGGACGACGTTTCGTCACGGTTCGTCCGGAAGAGCCCGGCAGCACCCGCGGCGAACTCGTCTACGATGTCACCAAAAGCGTCCCGCTCGTTCCCGGCTTCATCGTCAATGATGCCCTCCCCATTTTGTGGACCGACAGGGGCGTCGTCACCTGCCTCGACGCCGCGACCGGAAACGTGCACTGGCGCGAGCGCGTCGACGGCGACTTCTACAGCTCACTCCTCTGGATCGAAGGGCGTCTCTATGGCATCAGCAAGCGCGGCGAAGTCGTCGTGCTGGAGGCAGGCGAGACGTTTGCGGAACTGGGCCGGGGGGATCTGGGTGAGAAAACCTTCGCGACTCCTGCCGTCGCCGATGGGGTGATGTATTTGCGAACGCAGACGCGCTTGTTTGCGTTGGGGAATGGGGAGTGATGGGATGCAGGATGAAGTCTTCGGCGCGATAGGTGACCGGGCCCAACAGGGGATGAATCGGAAAGTCAACCCTGTTGCTTTGCGTGGATTTGGCAGGATCAAAATTTGACGCCGTTTCTTTTCCTCCCTTCCATTCCATCGCTCTGTAAAGATCAAGAAATGTTGCCGGAATTCGAGTCGAACAAGCGGGGCCGGCCTTCCGGTTCAAATCCATCCCGCAGTTCAACGAAAAAGGCACCCGCTTCACGGGGTGCCTTTTTCGTTGTAAGCAGAGGGGGTGGGATTATCTCACTCGCTTCGCTCCTGAGATTTCTCCGCTCGCAAGGCTCGCTCCGAATCGACTCCGTTCGAACCCTTATCACGATCCATATAGAATGAACCCTGTAGGGCGATAAGAGCCAAAACATACCGATACCATACGCTATTATTTCAAAAACCGGGCCTGAGAGGAGGAAGGAGAGAAGCACAGTGCCATCCAATTTTCTTTTTGGAACATACGGACAGGCGTATGCTGCGATCTCGCACACGGGAGAGGACGTTCGCTTCTTCCATTTCGCTCGATTCGAAACAGCAGTCAACGGTTGACTTTCTGTCAGTATTTGGTACATGCTGGTACCAAAAACGGACTTTTTTATGAGCAAAAACACAAGCGTTGAACTGGGAGAGGAGATCGCCGGCTTTGTGACTGGGCAGGTGCGATCCGGCCGTTACGGATCGGCAAGTGAAGTCATCCGCGCGGGCATCCGATTGCTTCAGGATCAGGAAACCAAAATGGCGGCTCTTCGGGCAGCTCTGAAGGAGGGGGAAGACAGCGGGGCACCGGTTGCCTTCGACATCGATCAGTTCATCGAAGCCCGAAAAACCTCGTCATAATGGCCGAACTCACCCTTCGTCCCAAGGCGATCGAGGACCTTGAGGCGATCTGGGATTACACGGTCGAAACCTGGGGAGAGGAACAGGCGGAACGCTACCTGCATCTGATCAACCGGAGCTTTCACAAGATCGCGGACAATCCCGGCATCGGGCGTCGCAGTGATGCCATTCGCCAAGGCTACCGCAAGTACGGAGTCGGTCGACATTTGATCTTCTATCGGGCCAATGATGCCGCAATCGATGTGGTTCGTATCCTCCATGAGAGAATGGACGTGGATCGACACCTGTAAGAAAGCCCCTGTCGCGAAAGTCGTCGAAGCTTGGAGCGAACGGCTCTTCGGAAATGCTCATCAACCCTCGGAATCCGCCCCAGGGCCGATTGACGGGCGAGGCCCGCTCAGTTATACTTTAGCCATGGCTCCCGAGCAACACTCATCCCAAGCCGGCAACCTCGACCGCCGGGCCGCGCAGAAACGCGCCGCTCGACGTGAGGATAGTCGTCGCCTTGAAGCTGGGGAGTCTCCGGAGGATTTGCAGGCGGAGAACTCTGCGGTTCCGCCTGGATCGTTCGTCGGTGCGCGCATTGCCAACCTGTGGCAAGCCATGGGGGAATGAGCGAAGGGTATTCTCCCGGCGACTTCGCTTCCTCGCTCAGAAAAATCGAGTCCGGACGGCCTCCTCGAGCACTCGCTGAGGATCTTTCAGGATTCGGCAGAGCCGGATCCATTCCGCCTCCTGAGTGGTGATCCGGTGAACCCGGCCAATCTCGCCTCGCTTTAGCTGGCCTTTGATTTCTTTGGCCAGTTCAACGGCTTTTTCCTTCGTTTTCCGCTGTTTCACTTGCCGGAGCATCCCGGGAGGAGTCCAGGAAACCTGCCAGACTCCGTCCGGTTTCTTCGGCGAATAGATCTTTACGGGTCCGATTTCCTCGTCCAGCGGCATCCAAAATCATACGCCAAACATACGGAAAATCCGCCAAAAACTGCCAAAATCAGCGAATATCGCCTTGTTTGAGAACCCCGAATTTGGGGAATAATCACCTCATAATGAGCTGGTTATGAGACTTTAAAGATGGCAGAGGGGGTGGGATTATCTCACTCGCTTCGCTCCTGAGATTTCTCCGCTCGCAAGGCTCGCTCTGAATCGACTCCGTTCGAACCCCACCCTCAATGTTCGAAGGGCCCTGCCCCCGCAAGCGGGAGCAGGGCCCTTCGAAAACACAGAGGGGGTGGGATTCGAACCCACGGTACCTTGCGGCACTTCGGTTTTCAAGACCGACGCATTCGACCACTCTGCCACCCCTCCGTGGTGATAAGATCGAGAGGAGAGTCTACTTCATTTCAGTCGGGATTCAAATCGAAGCTTTCGCGGAACAAAAGGTTTTCTGCCCTGTGGCTCCACTTGGCTAGGTAAAATTAATTTTTATGATTATTATAATTTTTCTATTTTAATAACACCATTATTTCTGAAATGGAGCGGGGGAGTGCTTTGCTCGCTCTGCCGTTCCCTGCGGCCCTGTTTGTCGGTTCCGTCGAGGAATCCGGCACGGACAACGTCCCGGTGAGGTCCTTTTCACAGTTTGAGACCCGGGCCAGTGAGATTGCGACCGGCGTGCAACGCCGCTTTGCCGCCCGGGTTGATCACGGGCCGGTGGGCTTTTCGTTTCGGGCGAGCGATCCGGGACACCTGAGTGTTCGAGACCGTTTTCTTGCGGAACATTTTCAGGCACAGGGGGGCACGTATTTCTGCGAACCGAAGAACGGCGGCCGCTCTCTCTATTGCCAAATCAAAGGATTAAAACTCGAAGGGCCCTTCCCACTTGCTCTCAGCGCAGACGAATCCGCCCTCGGTATTTCGACGAAGCTCTACTACGACTTCACCGCCGGGGCCTTCCGTTTATCGAACGACGGCCGTTCGTGGGGCGACTGGGCGTCCGGACTTCCGCCATCTCTCACACGGCTTGAACTGATTCGTCACGAACTGGAATGGTCCGTCGCTTTCACTCCAACATTCCCCTTTCCCGGGCGGCCTTCTGATTACAATGAAAGTCCCTGTTCGCATGCTCCTTGTTGCGGTCATGGCCTCCGGCGGTCCAGGAGGCTATTCCATGACAGTGGGCAAGGATACGATTGTGGGAATCCAGACACAGCAAGTGATCGCGAAGATCCAAAATCCGGCAGGCGGAAAACTCCCCGCTCTGAAATGGCTCAAGCCGAATGAAGATACCGGGGAAGACATGAAGACCTACGAACCGGTCCTCAGGGCATGCCTCGACACGATGCTTTTCGAAAGCGATGGCCACCATTTTTCACAGTCGAAATGAGGGGCTGTATCCGTGCCCTGCCAATTCAAAGGGCTCGAAGTCATCGGCCCCAAAGAGTTGACGCTAAACGGAATCGACAAAGCCCGGGGCATAGCGAAAAGACTGAGCTTTGAATTTTATGTCGATGCCTACCGTATTTATGACAAGACCGGAGTCTGGAAAGCCTGGCAGATTGAGCCGCCGCCCAATCTGGATGGCATCGTCCTCGTTCTTCACGCAGGCGAATGGAAAGTCGCTTCCTCGCCTCAGCAGTCCTACAACCTGAAGTGAAACTCACTCTTTCCCGGTGAAATCCGAAGGTTTCATCCGCTGCTTGAATTTGTCTTCCCCAAAGCCCGAATTATTCGGCTCGTAGTCGCCCACCGTGTCGGCGGTTACGCCCCCTTCAGGAATGAGCTCTTCTTTCCCGAGCGCCCAGAGGATGCCCTGGATCGAAAGTCGACGCATGTTAGGATTTTTGAAGTCGTAGGGGTGCCCGAGCGTTGTCGTGAAAACGCGTCCCGCTTTCCCGTTCTCCCCCTCGTGCGTTTTCGTCCAGGCAACCGGGTTGGTCAGGGGAAATCGATCAATTTCCCCACGCTCGATTTTATTCGACTGAAGCGCTCTTCCATTGAGAAGAAGATCAGGATCCCCGGCCATGGTGTGATCTCCCCCGTCCACGTGATACAGCCAGGAATAGGCCTGAAAGGGCTCCACTCCGGTGAGGATCGGATGCCCTGACTTGTCCTCACGAATCGTGACCTCGGTGAGCGGCTTTTTCCCGTCATCGAAGTGGCCGTGATGCGTGATCCAGCTCTGGCCGAGAAGTTCGCGAATCAAGACCCCTCCCCCAAAGGAGTTCACATTTTCCGCGTTCGTCTGGAATCCCCAGCCGTCGAGATTGGCGTCGTGAGCAAACCGGAACGCATGCGTCGAGGTCCGGAAAGCCACGACCGGCTTCCCCTTTCCCAGGTAATCAAGAATGTGCTGAAACGCCTCTTCCGAAGGCCGGCGGAAGCGCAAATACATCACGAGCAGGTCGGCATCAGCCAGCTCTTCCGTCATCGTCAACGACTCCGCCGCGAGCGGATCCACAAAACCGTCCTCATCGACTGAAAATCCCACGACCGTTTCGAATCCGTAGTCCCGCTCCAACATTTTCGCGAGCATCGACTGTGACTCTTCAGAGCGGTATTCTTCATCCCCGGTCAGGAAAACGACTTTGGACGGGGTATCGGCGCTGAAGGCAGCCCCCTGGATCCCGAGTAGAGTGAGAACGAGAACGAGAATTTTTTTCATGGCAGAAACTAACGGCAATTTTCACCCTCCAGGCAAGAAATTACCCGATCACGCCATCGCGCGGAAAACACTAAGGCCGAAAACGTATAAAATTCGACCATCGGCTTCAAGATACCAATGCCCTTACGGTGCAGGATCATCGCAAAGACATTTTACCCCATTGAATCATGAGCAACTCGATCGACAAACCCCGCGTCGCCATCATCGGGCTCGGCTTCGGAGCCGAGTTTATTCCCATCTACCAGCATCATCCGAATGCGGAGATCACAGCAATCTGCCAGCGAAATCCGGAAACGTTGAACGAGATCGCCGACAAGTTCGGCATTGAGAAACGCTACACCGACTACAGCGAACTGCTCGCCGATCCCGAGATCGACGCGGTCCATATCAACACACCGATTCCGGATCACGCGGAGCACACTCTCGCCGCGCTGCGAGCCGGAAAACACGTCGCCTGCACCGTCCCCATGGCGACTTCAGAGGAGGACTGCAAAGCGATCGTCGATCTCTGCGCCGAAACCGGGCTCCATTACATGATGATGGAGACGGTCGTCTACGCCCGGGAGTTCCTCTACATGAAGGAGCTCTACGACACCGGCGAGCTCGGCAAGCTTCAGTTTCTCAAGGCGAGCCACCAGCAGGACATGGACGGCTGGCCCGGCTACTGGCCCGGTCTCCCTCCCATGCACTACGCGACCCACTGCGTCGGACCAGTCCTCGGCCTCGCCCGCAACGAAGCCGAATACGTGAGCTGCTTCCCCAGCGGCACGATCCGCGAGGAGATGCACGATTGCTACGGCTCGCCTTTCGCAGTCGAGACGACACATATCAAGTTCGCCAACTGCGATCTCAGTGCCCAGGTCTATCGCTCCCTCTTCGACGTCGCGCGTCAGTATCGCGAAAGCTTCGAGGTCTACGGATCGAAGAAGACGGTCGAGTGGCCCCTCATCGAAGGCGAACCCCTCGTTGTGCATACCGCGAAAAAGCCCGAGCCGGAGATTCCGGAGAAGAAAGAGTGCCCCGACTACGCGATGCTTCTCCCTGACGAGATTGCCCCCTTCACGACCGGCGGTGTCTATGGAGGCGAAGATGGCGAAGATCATCTCAGCTTCACCCAGGGTGCTGGTCACGGCGGCTCGCATCCCCACCTCGTGCACCAGTTCGTCGAGCTCCTGCGCGGAAACGGCGAAGGCTACCCGAACGCGGTCCAGTCCGCCAATATCACCCTGACCGGGATCCTTTCTCACGAAAGTGCGCTCGAGGGCGGAGCGATCAAGAGGCTGCCGGAGTGGAGTCTCTCGTCCTGACGTACCAACGAAGCAATCCGACTCCCTCCATCGCCTCCCGAGATGAAAGCGCTCCCTCTTCCCGGGCCTCACCCCGCCCGTCCCGGCAAAGTCACCCAACCTCGTCTTCTTCCTCGTC
>JARGOP010000007.1:47069-79656 GCA_029233965.1 Verrucomicrobiales bacterium
GGGCCTCACCCCGCCCGTCCCGGCAAAGTCACCCAACCTCGTCTTCTTCCTCGTCGACGATCCCGGGTGGAGCGATTCGCGCTGGTGATTTGAAACTCATCAAATATTTGAAAACCAGTTCCGTTCAACTGTTCGACCTGAAAAATGACCCCGGCGAGCACTTGGATCTCAGCAAAGAAGTTCCTGAAAAGACCCGGGAGCTCCTGACCACTCTCCGACAATGGCGAGACGAAACAGGAGCTTTGATGCCTACCAGAAAACCATGATGCAAGCCGACCCGAAAATCCCCCTGATTCTCCTCTTTCTGATCTGCACCGTACCGGCCCCGGCCGATACCTGGAAAACAAAGCCACTCCTCTCTGAATTCTACGCAGAAGGAGCCGGTGCCGGTGACCTCAACGGTGACGGACATCCCGACATTGCCTATGGTCCCTACTGGTTCGCCGGCCCTGATTTCGAAAAGCGGATGCGCTTTGCCGACGGCGAACCCTTCGACGGCAGCACCGGCTACTCGGATAATTTTTTCAGCTTTGTCAGGGACTTTAACGGAGACGGGAAAAATGACATTCTTGTCTTTGGCTTTCCCGGCAAGTCGGCACGACTCTATCTGAACAGCGATGCGGATCGATGGGAAATGATCGAGATCGCCGACGCGGTCGCCAACGAGTCCCCACACCTCAGCGATCTCATTCCCGGCGGGCATCCTGAAATCGTCTGCGCAAGAGAGAGCACCTACGGCTACTACGAGGCCGGTGAGGACGCAACGAAACCGTGGCAGTGGCACACCATCTCAGGGCCCAAAGAAGCCGCAACGCCGTTCGGTCATGGACTGGGTGTGGGCGATATCAACGGCGACGGCCGCCCCGACCTTGTCGAAAAAATGCACTGGTATGAGCAACCTGCCGAACCCGGCAACGGCCCCTGGAGGAAACACAAGTGGGCCCTCGTCCCATACGGAGGCGGAGGCGCGCAGATTCTTGTGGATGATGTGGACGGGGACGGCGACAACGATCTCATCACCTCACTCAATGCCCACGGCTACGGCGTCTCCTGGTTCGAACAGCACGCCCCGGGCAAATTCGGAAGGCACGACATTATCGGGGAAAGCAGTACCGAAAATCCCTACGGCGTCGCTTTCAGTCAGCCTCATGCCCTTGCTCTCGCCGACATCGATGGTGACGGTCGCAATGACTTTGTCACTGGAAAACGTTACCTCGCGCACAAAGGAAAAGATCCCGGCGGTCTTCAGGAACCGGTCGTCTACTGGTTCCGGAACACGACGACGGAAGACGGCATCGAGTTCGTCCCGCATCTCGTCGACAATGATTCCGGCGTCGGGGTCGACGTCACGGTCACCGATTTGAACGGCGACGGAGCACCCGATATCATCAGTGGAAACAAGCGCGGACTCGCGATCCACCTGCGCGATCCGGGGGTCGCTTTCACCGCACCTGAGCCCTGGAAAAAGGACCCGACACCTCAACCCGAATACGGCAGCGGGCTTTCTCCGGAAGAGGCAACGGCCCGCTACCGGGTTCCTGAAGGATTCTCCGTCGATCTCATCGCCGCCGAACCGGAGGTGACTCAGCCCATCGCGATGTGCTTCGACGCGCGCGGTCGCATCTGGGTCGTCGAGGGGCACACCTACCCGGTCCGCAACGAAGGCGGATGGAATGAGGGAAAGGATCGCGTCATCATTCTCGAGGACACCGACTCCGACGGCACCTTTGAAACGAAAAAGACCTTTCTCGAAAACGTGAACCTCGCGAGCGGGATCGAAGTCGGTTTCGGCGGGGTCTACATCGGTGCCGCCCCCTACCTCCTTTTCTTTCCTGACAAAGACCAAAACGACATCCCCGACGGCGAGCCGGAAATCCTTCTCGATGGCTGGGGCTGGCAGGATACGCATGAAACCCTGAACGCCTTTACCTGGGGACCCGACGGTTGGCTCTACGGATGCCACGGTGTCTTCACCCACTCGAAAGTCGGCAAACCGGGCACGCCCGAGGAGGAGCGAGAGCCGCTCAACGCCGGGGTCTGGCGCTACCACCCGACGAAGCACCGGTTCGAAGTCTGGGCCCGGGGCACCTCGAACCCCTGGGGCGTGGATTTCAACGAATACGGCGACTGGTTCGTGAGTGCCTGTGTCATTCCCCACTTTCATCACCTCAGTCAGGGCGGTCGCCACATGCGTCAGGCCGGGCAGCATTTCAATCCCTACATCTTCGGAGACATTCAGACGATCGCGGATCATGATCACTACCTCGGGAATATCCGGGCGCTCTGGGGCGCGAAAAATGCCAACGTTCCCGAAGAGCAAAAGAACTTCACCAATCTCGTCGGCGGCGGGCACGCCCATTGCGGTCTCACGATCTACGAGGCACCGGAGTTTCCGGAAGAATATCGCGGGCGCGCCTTTTTCCACAATCTCCACGGACACCGTATCGTCAGTGAGAGACTGGAGAAAAACGGGGCCAGCTACGTGGCCCGCCATGCTCCCGACTTTGCCTATGCCGAAGATCACAACCAGGTCGGAGTCACGGTGATGCAGGGTCCCGACGGCGCCCTCTACTCCAGCGACTGGCAGGACAGCCAGACCTGCCACCACCGGGACGTCGAAATCTGGGACCGCAGCAACGGACGTATTTTCCGCATCCGCCACGGCGGGATCAAACCGACGACGACGCGCCTCACCGAAATGGAACCCGACGAACTCGTCGCGACCCTCGCTCACGAAAACCGCTTTCATGCGAATCAGGCGAGACGCCTGCTTCAGGAGGGAGCCGCCACCGGTCAATTCGAAAAGCCGACCCTCCGCGATTCCCTGACAAACTTCGAATCAAGGCAGACCACGACCGCGCTGCGACTTCGTGCCTACTGGGCGATGCATGCCTGCGGCGTCCTGGAAGAGGACGATCTCATCGCGCGCCTTTCCGATCCGGATCCCTACCTCCGCGGCTGGAGTTTGCAGTTCCTTGGCGAGTCCGGGACCGCCCTCAGCGACCCTGCCCGCGAGGCCGTCCTCGCGATGGCAAAAACAGAGCCCTCCGCAATCGTGCGTCGCTACCTTGCCTCGCTTCTACAGCGCATCCCTCTTGAGCAGCGCTGGGCTCTCGTCGATACCCTCGTTACCCGCACTCCGGACAAATACGACCCGGCCATTCCCTACCTCGTCTGGTTTGCGGTCGAGCCCATGGTCGCGCACGATCCCGATCGCGCCCTTTCAGAAATCCTCCCGCGAACCTCCTGGGAGCAGCTCAACGATTTCATCATCCGGCGGGCCGCTGTCTTTCCCGGGGGAAGGACCTCCCTCATGACCTCGCTTTCCTCGGCGTCGAGCCCCGGGGCGTTCCTCGATCAAATCAAACGGCTCATGGCAGCCCTGGACTCACTGCCTCCCATCGAACGGCCCGCCGGTTGGGAGAAGATGAAGGCAAAGGGAACCGACTTCGCGGAAAAAGATCCCGCGATCCGGAAGCCATTGGAGGAACTGGGAGCCATCGTTGGTGACGCGGACTTTTTCGCCCCCTTCCGGGCGCTTGCCGCGAACGCAAACGCTTCCCAATCGGATCGAACGCGCGCCCTGCAGCTTCTCCGTCGTGGCAAAGATCCGGAGCTTGGACGTCTTGCCCGCGAAACCGTCGCGCTGGAGGGGGCGATTCGGACCGCCAGCCTCGAAGCACTGGCACTGTTCCCTTCTTCCGAAACTGCGAAAAGCCTCGTGACGCACCTCGAAAAATTCAATTCCGGAGAACGAAACCGTGCCATCAACCTCCTCTCGCGCACTCCCGGAATGGCCCTGGTGCTCCTCAAAGCGGTGCATGAAAAACAGCTCCCGGCCTCGCTCGTTTCCCCCGTGCTTCTCGATCAGTTTGAAAGATTCGACAACGACGAAATCAACGAGCTCATCGAAGCAAACTGGACCCGGGGAGGAGGATCTGTCGATCTCGCCGCGCTCAGCGCCTCCATCAAACAGTGGGAAGCAAAACTGAACCCCCGAATGATGGACAGGGCCAATGCCTCCCGAGGTCGTGCCCTTTACAAAATGACCTGCGGCACCTGCCATGTTCTCTTCAACGACGGCATCCACCTCGGCCCGAATCTGACCGGTTCCAACCGCGGTGATCTTCACTACCTCCTCGAAAACGTCCTCGCGCCCAACGCCGTGATTGGAAAGGACTATCAACTCAACATTTTCACCCTCGCCGACGGGCAGGTTGTCAGTGGCATGGTGCAGAGCGAAACCGGTGAATTTTTCAAAATCGCGATGCCCGGCGGAGTGAACGTCGACGTCAACAAGGCGGATGTGAAGGACCGCCGGATCCTTGAGCAATCGCTCATGCCGGCCGGTCTCTTCGACACCATGCCCGTTGAACAGGTCGCCGATCTCGTGAAGTATCTGGCAAGCACAAGTCAGGTCCCTCTTCCCGGACAACCCGCCGCCACCCCGGAAAACGCCTCCGTTTCCGCGCTTCCCCCACCGGCCGAAGGGATCCTCCGCATCGAGGGCGAGTCTCTCGTCGGCAGGTTCCAACCCGGCGGAGGACAATCGGTCGTCCAGAACATGCAGAATTTTCCCGACAGCTGGTCCGAAGGAAAACAACTCTGGTGGCGCGGCGGCAAGCCGGGGGACATCTACACGCTCAAACTCGATGGGATCGAGCCGGGCAATTACGAAGTGACTCTCTTTGCGACCCGCGCAAAGGACTACGCCACCGCAAAGTTTGCGATCAACGGACAACTTCAGGAAGCCGATTTTTTTCATCCGACCGTGACCCTGGCTGATCCCGTCCTCTTCGGCGGCGTCAATGTCAGTCCAACGGAACCGCTTCAGATCGACATCCACCTCACAGGCAAAAACGAAGCCGCCATCGGCAATTTTATGGTCGGCCTTGATCGCATCGAGTTGAAGAAGACAGGAAAGCTGAACAAGGTTCGAAAGAACTGACGCAAACAGGGAAGGCAATCCGTAATCATATCGGTTTACCGGAGGACTGGAATATCGTTCCTTACCCTCTCCTCCCTCATGTTTCGAATCACCCCGTTTCTTTTGGTATTTCTCCTTCTTCCGGTCTCGGCCGACGAGTCAAAGAAAGAGCGTGCCGTTGTCCCCGAAGCCCACTTTGCGATCCTCGATAAATACTGCCTCGAGTGTCATGACTCGCTCACCGAAAAGGGCGGCATTGATCTCGAAGGACTCTCCTTTGCGCTCGAGTCGGTGCAATCCGCGGAAACCTGGCAGAAGGTCTTGAACGTCATGAACTCCGGCGAGATGCCGCCGGAGAAAAAGCCGCAGCTCAGTTTCGACGAAAAGTCGGCCTTTCTCACCGACCTCTCCCGGGAACTCGTCGTCGCACGGCAACTCCTCAGCGACACCGGCGGAGTCATCACGATGCGCCGCCTCAACCGCCGCGAATATGAGAACACGGTCGAAGATCTTCTCGGGATCCGCATCGAAGCCGGCGTTCTTCCCGACGATGCCAATTCCGGCGGCTTCGATACCGATGGTTCCGCACTGTTTTTCTCCAGCGATCAGTTCGAGCAATATCTCGCTCTCGCCAAAGAGGCCCTCGACGCGGCCTTCGTTTTCGGCGATCACCCGGAACGGCGAACCATGGAACGCGAGTCGGAAACGAGCATCAACGCCTTTTTCTCAAAACGGGCGGAGAAACTCAAAGCCGACTATGAGCGGGCCCAGGAGTGGCGCGCCAGTGCCGAAACGAAAGCGCCCTCCGACTACGGATTCATCGACGAGAATGACGTCAAATTCTGGGAGCGTCTCTACAACCAGCAATACGAAACCTTCCGCCAGTATCTGGACCGCGAGGAATCGAAGTCCGGCGTTCTTCTGGCGAAACATTTCAATGGAGCCGTCGTCGATCAGATCAAATTGCCGAACTGGCTTCCCGGAGAATACATCATGACAGTCCGGGCCGGTTACCTCCCCGGCTCTCGACCTCACGAGCGATTCATCGAATACGGCATCCCCGGCAACGGAGCACGCTCCGGGGAAATGTCTCTCCTCGGTTGCGTCGAGGTCACCGGGACCGTCGAAAACCCGCAGGAACTGACGATCCCCATCACCCTGACGAAGAATGGAAACCGCGACTTCGGTCTGCGCCAGCGCCAGCACAACAATCGCGACGCGACCCGGGCCGCCTATGTTCAGCATGAAGCGAGGCACGGCGTTGGACCTCCCCCTGCCCTGTGGGTCGATTCGGTCAAAGTTGAAGGCCCCATCATTGAAAACTGGCCTCCGGAGAACGTTTCCGAGATCTTCTTCAAGGGCATGTGGTGGAAACAGGACGATGAGGACGCCTACGCCAGAGAAATCATCGAACGTTTCGCGAAGCGGGCCTTCCGGATCAAGGCACCTTCCGACTCGTTCCTCGAGAAGCTCTATCAACTCTATCTCAACGAGAAAGCGAACGGCGAAAAGTTCTTTCAGGCGATCCGGGAACCACTCGCAGTGGTGATGGCTTCCCCCGGGTTTCTCTACCTCCTCGAACCGGTTCCGGGCGCGGAGAAACGGGAACTTACGGACCTCGAGATGGCGGTGAGACTTTCCTACTTCCTCTGGAGTTCCCCCCCTGACAACCATCTCTACGAGGCGGCGCGGTCCGGAAAACTGAAGATGCCCGCCAACCTTAGCTGGCACGTCAACCGCATGCTCGACGATCCGCGCTCGGATGCGTTCATCGCCGGATTCACCCATCAGTGGCTGCACATGGAACGACTCGATTTTTTCCAGTTCGACTACGCCCTCTTCCCCGAATTTGATGACAGTGTCAAAGAGGCCGCCCGGCAGGAGGTCTACGAAACGATCCGCTCTGTCCTCAAAGAAAAGCGCCCTCTCGGGGATCTTCTCAAGAGCGACCATGTCATCGTGAACGATCTCCTTGCCAACTACTACGGTCTTGAGGGGGTGCGCGGCAGAGAGTTCCGGAAGGTCCCGCTTCCCGGGGACTCCCCTCGCGGCGGTCTCCTCGGCATGGCCGCCGTTCATGCCATGGGATCCGACGGCACTCATTCCTCCCTGGTGGAGCGGGGAGCGTGGGTGATGCGTTACCTTCTCAATGACCCGCCCCCGCCGGCACCCCCGAACGTTCCTCAATTGAGCCGACTCGACGGCAAACTCCTTTCCCCGCGTGAGCAACTGGCCGCCCATATGGAGGAGGCCCAGTGTGCAAGCTGCCATTCGCGGATCGACCCGGTCGGTTACGGCATGCAGAACTTCGATGCGTCCGGCAGATGGCGCGAGGAACTCACTCTCGTGAAAAAGGAAGGCAAACGAGTGAAGACGAGAAAACAGGTGCCGGTCGATCCCGGCGGCAGTCTCCCCGACGGCACTTCCTTCGCCAACTTCTTTGAGCTGCGGGACCGGGTCGCAGAGCGGGACGACGCGTTCTCCCGCAGCTTCGCCGAATCGCTCATCGAGTATGCACTGGGACGCCCCTACGGATTCTCAGACGAAGCCCTCCGGGAAAAAATTCTTGAACACGCCGACTCCGGAGGAGAGCAAATGCGTGAAGTCATCATCGCCCTCATCCAATCCAAAGCCTTTCGAACCAAGAAATGAAAAGTCGCCCCTCCCTTCCCCGACGTCACTTTCTCCGCAGTAGTTCAGCGGTGATCGCGCTCCCCTTTCTTGAGTCTTTCGGTTTTCGCCGTTTCGCCTCGGCCGCAGCGCCGACCACTCCCCCGAAACGCCTCGCCTTCCTCGGCATGGGTTTCGGAGTGACGAAAGACACCTGGTATCCTGACAAAAACTCCGTTGGATCCGACTATGTTCTTCCCGAAGGCCTTCAGCCGCTCGCCCGCCACAGGGACGACATCACCATCATTCAAAACCTCGCGAACCAGTACAACAATGAAGCCCACTGGGGCAGCACCTTCTGGCTCACCGGCGCAAACCGCTACGCCGAACCGGGGCAAAGTTTTCACAACACCATCTCGGCCGATCAGGTAGCCGCTGAGGTTCTCGGGAAAGAGACCCGCTTCACCTCCGTCCAACTCGGCTACGAGGGAGGGGACAATTCCGGTCACGGCCCCGGCCTCTCGCTGGCCTGGAACCGTCAAGGCAAGCCGGTCTCTGCCCTCAATAATCCCGTGGCAGCCTTTCACCGCCTTTTCGCCGACGACGGCACCCCGCTCGAACAGCGTCAGGCCGACCTCCGGAAACAGCGCAGCATTCTCGATACGGTTCTGGATGATGCCAGATCCGCAAAGCGCGGCCTGACCAAATCCGACACCGACAAGATCGACGAATACTTTCAGTCGATTCGGGAAATCGAAGTCCGTCTCGCCAAAGAAGAGCAATGGCTCGAAGTCCCCAAGGCGAAACCTGACGACGCCATAATCGAACCTGACAAAGGCCTCAAAGGAGTCGAGGAAGTAAAGGTCATGTATGATCTCATGGTCGCGGCGATGCAGGTCGATGCATCGCGCGTTTTCTCCTATCGCCAGCCGCTCGACACCTTCATTCGCAGCATGGGGGCAACGATCACCGCTCACAACATGAGCCACTACGCCGACGGTGCGCGGAAGCTGGTTTCGCAGGAGCGTGACCGGAAGCAGTCCGAGCTCTTCGCTCATTTCATCGGACGCCTCAAAGCAACGAAGGAACCCGATGGATCGACCCTCTTTGATCATACGACCCTGACCCTGGGAAGCAACATTCACTCGATTCACTACCTGACAAACTGCCCGACGATCGTGACCGGCGGCGGTTCCGGAATCAAGCATGGCCGCCATCTCGTCATGCCGGAGAAGACTCCACTCTGCAACTTATGGCTGAGTCTGCTCAACGGATCAGGCATCGAAGCAGAATCTCACGGAGACTCGAAAGGCCGGATCGAGGAGCTTTTTATCGCGTGACGGAACCTACTCCCGGCGCTGACGACACTTACTCCCGGCGCAATTGTTCCACTTCCAATCTCATCGCCTGATACTGCTGAGTCGCCGCCTGAAGTGATTTCGAAAGCTGGGCGACCAGTTGCTCCTCCACTTTGATCTGAGCCTCAAGCTGTCTCGCTTCTTTCTTCCGGTCAACAAGGGTGGACTCCCCGCCAATCCGCTCGACACGAACCCCGCCGGAACGCTGGCTGGACTGAAGAGCACGGGTGGATTGCAGCTGTGCCCGAAGACTGTTCAGGAGAATCGAGTGACGGGAGAGATCAGACTCGAGGGTTCTAATCCCCGCCATTTGCGCTTCCATCATCTGTTCTTTCTGCCGGATTTCCAGTGCCCGCTGCTGCGGATTGACTTTCGGTTTTGAAACGGGGCGGACTTCAGGAGCCTCTTCGGTTACGTCCACACTCTTCTCAGCCGGTTTCGTCAACTCGGGAATCATTTTGGTGAGCTTATTGACGATAGACTCTGCAGAGGGATCGTAGCCCCAGCGCTCCCGCACCTCTTCAGAGACTTCACTCCAGGGAACTTCATCGACACCTCCGGAGTGTGAAACGACGATGAACCGGTCACTGATATCCCGGACTTCAGCGTCTGAGAACACTCGCGCCCCCAGAGTCAACGCTTCGAATCTCTGACCAATCACGGTCTGCCGGATCCGGTCGAAGGAATCTCCCGGCACGGGAGCCACAGCCTCCTCCATTTCCCCGGCATCAGTCTCCGAAGCGAGCTTGGGGTCCTTGCAACTCACCGCAAAGAAAGCGGCAACGGCAACTGTCACCCATGTCATTTTCCCGATACTCCTGCTCATATACTCTGCCCCTTCTGCGTGGGAGTGTAGCAAAGGATACGATAGAGAGCCAAGCGGCGTTCATCGCCGATCCCGAAGGCCCGCCCCGGGAAATGGCGACCGTTTAATCCCCGGTACCGAGATTTTCGAAATCTGAAAAGAGATTCATCCCCATGAGCACGTAATCATGAGACTGCGCCTGCATGTCCCTGATGTAATTGGGGAGACGAACCAATTCCCGGAACCCGATCGAGGCCATCGAATCGATCGCCACCTTACGCTCCCCGTTGAGCTCTGACTCGAGTTTCGTCAGTCCGATCTGGGTTGAAATCTTCACAAGAATCCCGAGCAGTTCGTCGAGAATGCCCAGTCCGCGAAATTCAGGATGAGTCAGAAAGTAGACTCTTCCGATGTGGCGTTTCCACCCTCCGGGTCGTTGATGAAGCGAGCCCATCGCCACGAGTCGACCATCGACAAAGGCGAGCAGTGCAAAATGCTGTACGTTTTGTTGATCGCTGATCCACTCATGGAAAAGGCTGCCATCCTTAATTTGCGACCGGATGAAAAGCTGCTCCTCCTCCGTAATCACTGCATGAAAACTCCGGAAAGCGGACTCGTCCTCTTCACCGATCGGACGAATCGTACAGGCCGCCCCGTTCGGGAGGTCAATCCTGACCGGAAATTGATCTTTCAGAAGGCCCAACATTGTATTCAGGCAGAAAGCAGTTCCTGTGCCATCGCCGCACGAAGGCCGGAGGCGATGTGATCAGAGTGAAGCACTAATCGGCTGGACTCGGCACGCATAGTGCACTTCAACTGGGAAACCATTTCTCACCCACTTATGTCTACAGAGGAAGAAGATCATACACCCCGCGAACAGCGCCAATCGCACGCTTTTCACTTCCCGATCCCCCACCTTATTTCCCGGGCGGACACGAGAGCCGAGTACCGCCGTATCCTCGGTCATCTGGAGTTTCGATCCGGTCTCGCCCTCCTGAAGTTCGTTCTCTGTCTTCTTGCCGCAGCCGCAATCGCATTTCTGCCGAACTACACAGACCTGGCCCCTGCCGCGCAGTGGACGCTCGCCATCGTTCTTTTTTGCGGGCTGCTCTGGATGACAGAAGCGATTCCCGCTTTCGCAGTCGCCCTCCTCGCGATCGGCCTCCAGATCATGATCCTGGGTCAACCCGGCGGGGTTATGAATCCGGAAGGCAACCCCTCCGCGTGGCAGAAATTTGTGCAACCCTGGGCCAGTCCCTCGATGTGGCTGTTCTTCGGTGGATTCATTCTCGCAAAAGCTTCCTCAAGAACCGGCCTCGACCGCTCTCTCGCCGGCAACCTTCTCCGTCTCGCCGGATCAAAGCCTGAGCGGGTCCTTCTCGTGGCCATGGGGACAACTTTCGTTTTCTCCATGTTTCTTTCGAATACGGCCACCGCCGCGATGATGCTTGCAATTCTGGCACCGATGTTAGGAAGCATGAAAGCTGTCGGTGCCGCAAGAGCGATGATTATCGGAGTCGCCTTCTCAGCCAACCTCGGCGGGATGGGAACGATTATCGGGACCCCGCCCAACGCCATCGCCTCGGGCCTTCTGAGTAACGTCTACACAATCGACTTCCTGAAATGGATGCTCTTCGGGCTCCCCCCTGCAATCATTCTCATGACCGGCCTCTGGTGGGTTCTCTCGAAGAAGGTACGATTAGCGTCCTTCCAGCTTCAGGACCCGGATGCAGAGCAGGCCCCGGAGCATCCCGGAAAACACCCGGACCACGCCCCGCGCTGGCAGCGCTGGACCGTTCTCGCGATCTTTGTCGCGACGATTGGACTCTGGCTCTCGGGCAGCTGGCACGGCATTCCCACGGCTGTCGTCTCATTTCTTCCCATTGTCCTTTTTTCCATCACCGGAGTGATTCGGGCAAAGGATATCCGGACTCTCGATTGGGATATTCTGATCCTTCTCGCGGGAGGTTTGTCGCTCGGGGTCGGCGTCTCCGAGAGCGGACTCGCTGAGTGGATTGCGGGTCAGCTCGGCAGCCTTGATGTGGCACCCTGGGCGATGGGGTTGATCTTTGGAATGCTGACTCTCCTGCTCTCCAACTTCATGAGCAATACCGCCGCTTCCAATATTCTGATTCCTATCGGCATCGCCGCCGGGGCTGCGAGCGGTGGCAGCGTCGAAGCGGCAGCCTTCGCCGTCCCCATGGCCCTCAGTGCCTCCGCCGCGATGTGCCTCCCCATTTCCACTCCTCCCAATGCCATCGCGTATGCGAGTGGGCGGATCCGCTCGAAAGACTTTCTTCTTCCGGGTGCAATTATTGGATTGATTGCGGTGCCGCTCGCGACTTTCTGGTGTCGCTTGCTGCTTTCCTGGATCGGTTAGATCTCGCAAAACGAAAGAGCCAAAACAAAGAAGAAAAAGCCCTGCTGGACGGTGCGATGAGAGGCCGATATAATCCGTTTCCATGAGCGATTCATCCACCCCTCTCCCCGATCCTTTCAAAGAAGCCCGACGCGAGTCCGGTGTCTTACAGTGTCCTTTTCAGGGCGAGGAAATCCCCATGATCCTTCGGCACGCCGATGTTCGCGAGGCAGCCAAAGACTGGAAGACTTACAGCTCTGACGCGCCGTTCCGTGTTCCGATTCCCTCTGAAGAAGAGGTTCGCACGATGCGTCAGCTCCCCATTGAAACGGACCCGCCCCTGCACGGGGAATACCGCGATATCGCCGAACCGTTTTTCCAGCGGGCAAAGAAGCCGGAAATGATCGCTCAGGTCGAAACCCTGATTCAGGAAACGATCTCAGATGCGACCAACCGGGACTCGATTGAAATCGTCAACGATTTCGCACTCCCGATCCAATCGAGAGCCCTCACCTACCTGCTCAATGTCGATGAATCAGAGGCCGAAACCTGGATCAGTTGGGGCATGCATGTTTTCAAGGTCACCGGAGGCACCTTCAAGAAAGGCAATCAGCTTGAAGAGTACCTCCACGAACAATTTGACCGGGCCGAAGCAAATCCCGGCGAGGATTTTTTCAGCGCCCTGACACAGGCGGAATTTCAGGGGCGCAAACTCACCCGCGAGGAGATGATGGGCTTCGGAAATCTCACTTTCGCCGGGGGACGCGATACGATCATTCACAGCATATCCTCCATCATCGCCTACTTCGGGGAAAACCCCGACAAACTGGAATTCCTTCGCGGCGATCACAAGCGGATCCGGCTCGCCTCGGAAGAGTTCTTTCGCGTTTTCATGCCTCTTACTCATATCGGTCGGGTTTGCCCGGTGGAAACGGATGTTCACGGCGTCAAGGTCCCCGCGAACGGTCGGGTCTCCCTCTGCTGGAATTCGGCCAATCACGATGAGAAGGTTTTCGAAAATCCTGACACGATCCAACTCGACCGGAAGCCCAACCCTCACGTCTCGTTTGGATTCGGCACCCACCTCTGCCTCGGGGCACCTCATGCGAGGCTCGTGGTGAGAACGCTCCTGGAGACGCTGGTGTCCACGATTTCCTCCATCGAGATCCTCGAAGCAAAACCCCATATTGAGGTAGAGGAAAAATACAGCCGCCTCAATGGTTTCGAATCGTTGCGGGTGATATTTCACTCCTGACCGTTTTCGCGGGAATCACCAATTGATCCGGACCCCGGTGGAAACGCTCCAGCCATCGTAATCGCCACCGTCCCCGGCATCGTCGACAAGGTCGATAGGCCGAAAGCCGCATTGCCACTTCAACTCTTGACCCCGGAGATAGACATTCAGCCCTGAATAGAGTTCGAGATATTCATTTCCGCGTCCCGGCTGGATGCGGTTTTCATAGACTCCGAGTCCGATTCAGTTGTCGTCCCGACTCTTCATCGAGGTGATGCAGCAACCCACTTGAGGTTTTCGGTGATGCCGTAGAAAGGCATAAGACGACCCCTCTCTGATCACTCTGCCCCAACTTGCCGCTCGCCCCGCCGAAACGAAAAGGGAATTTGATTCCCGCCAGTATATCGCAATCGATGCGGAGTCGGGAGGCGATAAGCGAACTTCGGGCGCCACCCAAGGGCTCTGCAAGATCGTCAAGGCAGCCTGTCCTCCTCTTCCCCTGCAACCGCCCTCTTTTTCCAGGTCAGTGAAACCGGCTGCCTCCCCTGCCTGCCGAAGCTGCCGCGCCATTCGAACGTTCTCATCACCCGATTACGTGCTGGCTTTAGTTAGCCTCTTCGTTCAGGCTCGCTGACCCTTACTTCCCATGACCAGGCTACTTTCATTCACCCTCCTGATTCTCCTCTACAGCTCCTCACCAGCCGATGATCGACCCAACATCATTCTCATCATGTCCGACGATATGGGCTGGTCGGACATCGGGTGCTATGGCGGCGAAATCGAAACACCCCATCTTGATTCGCTCGCCAAAGACGGGGTTCGCTTCACTCAGTTTTACAATACGGGCCGGTGCTGTCCGACGAGAGCCTCACTCCTGACTGGACTCTACCCACACCAGGCCGGCATCGGACACATGATGGAAGACCGCGGCTTCCCCGCTTATCAAGGCGACTTGAACCGGGAGTGCGTCACCATCGCGGAAGCCCTGAAACCTGCGGGTTATCGCACCTACATGGCAGGCAAATGGCACGTCACCCCCTATCGGGCCGACGCACTCGAAAAACCCGACGTTTCCAACTGGCCAATGCAGCGCGGCTTCGATCGCTTCTACGGAACGATCCACGGCGCCGGCTCCTTCTTTGACCCTAACAGCCTGACAAGGGACAACCGCTACATCACTCCGGAAAACGACCCTGAGTATCAGCCCGAAGGCACCTGGTATTACACCGATGCGATCTCTGACAACACCGTCCGCTACATCCGCGATCATGCGGAACATCACAAAGATGAGCCCTTCTTCCACTACGTCGCCTACACCGCCGCGCACTGGCCGATGCATGCCCTCCCGGAGGACATCGCCAAATACGAGGGAAAATATGACGGTGGCTACGCACCGACTCGCGAAGCCCGGATCGAAAAGTTAAAGACCCTGAAACTCCTTCCGGATGACTGGGAGGTTGCTCCTCAAATCGGTGACTGGAGTGAAGTCGAATTGAAAGAATGGGAAGCCGCCTGCATGGAAGTCTACGCCGCCATGGTCGACAACATGGATCAGGGAATCGGACGGATTATCGAGGTTCTCAAAGAAACCGGCGAATACGAGAACACGCTGATTCTCTTCCTCCAGGACAACGGCGGCTGCGCCGAAGTCTTCGGCAGAAATCAGCAAGTCGGCCCTCTCGAACGCCCTGACAAACCAACGCTTCCTGCGATGGGACGCGACGAACTTCAGACCGAAATGATCCCGGTGCAGTCCCGGGACGGCTACCCGCTCCGTCGCGGAACAGGAGTCATGCCCGGCCCTTATCCGGAAGTGGAGATCGGCTATGGGGAAAACTGGGCCAATGTCTCCAACACACCTTTCCGCGAGTACAAGCACTGGGTGCACGAGGGAGGCATCGCAACCCCACTCATCGCCCATTGGCCCAAGGGAATCGCCCGCGAAGGCGACGCGTTCCGCGTGACCGATCAGGGTCCCCTGCATGATGGGACGTCTCACCTTATCGACGTCATGGCGACCGCGCTGGAGCTCGCCGGTGCCGCCTACCCGAAAGAGAAGGACGGGAATGAAATCCTCCCCCTCGAAGGCACCTCTCTCGTCGCTGCGCTGAAAGGAGAACCCATCAAGCGCGGCAACCCGATCTATTTCGAACACGAAGGCAACCGTGCCGTCCGCGATGGAAAGTGGAAGCTCGTCGCCAAGGGAAGCAAGGGCCCGTGGGAACTCTACAATATGGAGAACGATCGGACCGAAATGAACGATCTCATCGAATCAGAATCTGCCATCGGGGAAAAAATGATCGCGCAATACGAGCGATGGGCTGAGCACGTCGGAGCGGTCCCGTTTCACACCCTCAGGAAAAAGCCGTGAGGCAAAGCTATCTCAGGTGGTAGACCTCGACGACGACCCTCCGACTGCGGCGGAGTTGTTCGTCGGTTTCCTTTCCGGGAATTTCCCGGGAGAGCGTGTCGCCCCGGGTTTTCACTTCCGCCGTCACCTCTTCCGCGATATCACCGGCGAAAATGAGAACTTTGATCCGGTTCGCTCTTGCCGGGGCAAGCTTTTGATTCTGCTCAAAGCTGCCGCGGTAGTCGGAATAGCCGGTCACGTAGACAAAGGAGCGAGGTCGCTTCGCGCGCTGGATCGCGACCTCGATCTTTTCGAGTTGAGACGCCTCAATCTATGCTGCAGGGGAATCGAAATAAAAAATCAGGGGGCCTCCATCATCGACAAACGGGTTCTCTCCCGATTCGCTCGCGGCAGACGGCCCGGATGGTTCCTGATCCACAACCGGAGAAGATTCCGGGACGATGACAGTTTCTTCACTTTCCCCGGCCTCCGCCCGCAGATCCGGAACGGTGTGGATGCCATACTGCTCATCGAAGGGGGCGACGAAGACAAGACTTTCCGGATCCGCTTCAATCCCCTCTTCGGCCTCAGGAACCATCTCCCCAGTCGACTTGAGCGACTGATTTTCTGAATCAATGAACTTCGATCTCCTCTTCTTCAGGAGGAGAGGCTTTCACCGGCATAGTCGCTACCACCTTTTCCGGAATCTCCTCGACCTTCCCTTTCAGCGATTCATCCACATCGACCTGCTCTTCGAGAACCAGTCCGTATTTCTTCAATGGCTTTGCCCATTGCAAGAGGCTCTTCTTTGCCTCTTTCGACGCGACAGCTCCGGCAAGGATCAGTTTTCCATCGACGATCGTCAGTTCGTGATTGCCCCCCGTGTATTGAAAGTAGCGCCCGATAAAGTCAGGAAGATAGCTGATCCAGAGACCGCTTCGCGTCTCCGGAGAAAATTTGAGACGATTGTCCACCGACTCGTCTTCAAAGGCCTTCGCGATCGCCTCGGAAATCGCGGCTTTGATTTCCCGGGTGGGAATCGATCCCTGCATTGAGACCCCCTCTTCCGCGGCATTGATGTTCAGGACAAAAGGCAGGACCGGAGCAGGGGGACCATAGGGCTCATTAACTATTCTCCGCGCTACCTTTTTCGGTGGTGTTTCAGTGGATGCCACCGGATCGGACACTTCAGGTTCAACCTGAGCCTCTGCCACTGTTTCGAGTACGGCTTCGACTTCAGGCTCAACCGCAACAATTTCAGCGACTTTATTCTCGACGACAGGACCTGACACCATGGGTGGATAGGACTCCGGCGAACGCCTTGGCACTTCCCCCCCGGTCTTGACCATGACGCCTGTAAACACCACCGCGCTCAGAACCGCGAGCACAGATGAGTTGATAAAAGTCTTCATGGGATACACGGACCAAACAGAGCTCAGAATAGATCATCCTCCGCATCAGGAAACGAAATTCTCCCCGAATTCCCCTGATTTTTGTCCTGAACTCCTTAACTTCAGCGAAGGATTCCAAGGCGAAAAGCACGCGCTACCGCCGCAGACTGGTTCGGCGCATTCAGCTTTCGGTAGAGGTTTCTCAGGTGTGAATCGACCGTGTGAATACTGAGATCCATCGCCACGGCAATTTGTTTTGCCGGTTTGCCGTCCGCAAGATGACGAAGCACTTCGAACTCCTTCGGCGAGAGCGTCGCCCCCTCCTCTTCCGGTGCTTCCCGCAACTGGTCAACGAGATGATGATTCAAATCGGGATCGACGGTCACTCCGCCACGGCAGGCCCGGCGGATTGCGGCCTCGATCTCGTCCGGTGTCGAGGTCTTGAGAAGATAGCCTGCGGCTCCTTTCCGGAGACCCTCGAGGAGATCCTTTTCGTCATCGGAGGCGGTGAGTAAAATCACTTTCAACGCGGGGAAGAGTCGTCGCATTTCTTGAAGTGCTTCAAGGCCTGATACCTGAGGCATCCTCAGATCGAGCAAAACGACGTCCGGCACGGGGCCTTTCGCCAAATCGGAGAACAGGCCCCTCGCCGACGACAAAACTTTCTCACAAAGGAACCCGCGCCGCTCCAGGACCCTGACAAGATCCCTTCGGAAGCCGACATGATCATCAACGATCCAGAGTCTCATCAAATCATTTTCCATCAAAGGGGCGCCGTTTCGATTTCGAGAATGAGGGAGTTTCCGTCATCCCGTAGCTCAACTTCAACACGGGTTGCCAGTCGCTGTACCCGTCGCTGAAGGCTGTTGGAAAGGAGGATCCCGTTTTCAGTGATCGGGATCGAACTGTCGTCCTCAATTTTGAACAGAATCACATCCCGGGAGGCCTCCAGCTGCACGAGGACCCGGGTCGCATCGCTGTGTTGACTGAGGTTGTGAAGCGACTCCTTACAGAACAGCAGAATTTCCCGCCGCTGTTTCCCGGAAAGGCGGGCAATGGTCTTCCCCCCGTCATCAGGAATCGTGAGATAACCATGGTCTTCACCGAAGAAATCCCGAACCGAAAACCTGAGGCGGCTCACAAAAGCATCTTCATCAAGAGAAAGCCCACGACGATCGTCACTGACCTCCAGGATCGTCCGCAGCTGATTTCGGCTCTCGCGGGCCAACTCCACAACTCGCAACAGATCATCGGAAGCGTCACGGTTGTTCCGGCCATTTTCGCGAACCTGATCGGCGAGGAGAACTATACTTCCGAGATTTCCACCCAGATCGTCATGCAGATCGGAAGCCAGTTGCTTCCGGAACCGCGAAGACTCCGCTTCTGCCCGACGGCGTTCCCGCCACCAGGAAACTGCAAAGCCGATCGCGACGAGAGTCAGGGCCACGATGATCGTAAGAAAGAGGATCTCGTTCGTCAAACGAATCACCCGCCGCAACCTGTCTGTGTAGGCGAGTCGCTCTTTCCGAACGAGGCGCGCTTCATCAAGGCCGCGCAACCACTCTCCCGAGCTGATAAGACGGCCTTCGCTGGCGAGCCCATCCGTTAACGACTCCAAATTCCAGATCCTGTTTTCAATTCCATCCGAGCTCACTGCCAGCTTCGCTTTGGCGGCGAGATTCTCCCCCTTGCCTCCGAAGGCCTCAATTTCGGCGAGGGCAAGAAACCGACTCGACCTGCGCTGCCAGAGTTCCGTCGCGACCCAGCGGACGCGGTCAACCTCCTGCCCCGCAAAGCCCGGAACGGTCACGACATTCTGGCCGGGATCGATCGCATACCGAACGCTGCGGCTCCCCAGCTTCTCCCCTCTGAGAAAAAAATCGGTCCGGTGAGCGAGAGGAAACCCAAAGGTCTCTGTATGAGGCAGCACCCTCTGTTGCGCGGGAATCAGGCGAATCGAAGCAATTTCCTGCGGCCTGTCCCAGGTCAATTCAATCCACTCTTCATCGACCTCGGCAGCCTCCTTGATTTCACTGTGATAACCGAGAACAGAAGTTTCTTCCCGAATCAGCGGCAATCCGAGCGGAGTCTTTTCATCCTTCAAAAAACCCGGTGCCATGGAGCGGTCGGGCAGAAACGAATCCGACCACCGAAGTCGACCCTCTGGGGCAATGTTAGTGTCCCCCGAAAGAATGAAGATCTCCGATACGGCAAGGTACCCGATAGTAAACGGGGCATAAGGCTTTTCAATCACCCATCGAATCGTGCGGCAGGGCAGGCCATCCAGGGCGACCCGAATCGGAAATCCGGCGGGACCGCCGCTCTCGGCTGAGGGCACCTCGAAAACCCGGGAATCGGCGTCAAAATCCCCCGTGGCGGAAATTTCGATTCGGGACTGCAGAGGAAATCCAAGGGTCCTGATCGTGCCGTCGGCCTGCGGAATACGGGTCGGGAGAAGAAAGATGTCCTGCACCGGCACCGCCTCATCCACCTCCCAGATGAGGCTGTAACCCACCTCCGACTCCAGGCAGCGGAAAAGAGCAAATTTGTTGCTGCGATCGCCCTGCAGCTCAAAGCGCAGACGCGGCAGTTCGCGTTCCCGCTCCAACCCTGAAGCCACTTTCTCTCGCAGACGGCGGACGAAAGGGTTCCAGCCGTCCTGCCAGGATTCCGGAACCTCATCAAGATCCGAAAGAGGCCGTTCCTGCACCGCGATTCTCTCGTAATACCAGGCATCACCATCCGGTTCCTGAGCCGGAATGCAGGAGAAAAAACCTCCGGCGAGCAGGAGAAACCCGATGAGACCACCTTTCGTCATAAAATCTACCATGTCGCCTTTCCCGCAATGCCGCATCACGAATTTCCGTGATAGCAGAGATGGGCGCTCCTCGCTACACTTGGAAAGTATGAGATTTCCCCGGACTATTCCCGCCTTTGCTGGACTCGCCTTAGCCACCCCGGCAATCGCCGAAATCGACTTTGTCCACCAGGTCGTACCCGTTCTCAAAGAACACTGCAGCGAATGCCACGCCGGGGAGAAAGCCGAAGGTGGTTTTTCCATGAACCATCGCGATCTTTTCCTCGACGACGATACCGCCGTGCCCGGAAAAGCCCACGAGTCCTACTTCATCGATCTGATCCATGATCCAGACCCGGATTACCAGATGCCGCCGGACGACATGCCCCGGGTCCCGGCAGAGCAGATTGCGATCCTCGAGCAATGGGTGAACGAGGGCATGAAGTGGGAGCCCGGATTTACCTTTGCTACGCCCACCTACGAGCCGCCCTTCAAACCGCGTCGCCCCGAACTTCCCGAAGTGACCGGAGGAAAAGATCATCCTGTGGATCGAATTATCGATGCCTACCTGGCCGCCCGGAACCTCGAGAATCCTCAGCCCATTGACGATTCAACCTTCCTGCGACGGGTTTCGCTCGATCTCACCGGACTCCTCCCGAACCCGGACCGGGTCCGCACCTTTCTCGAGGATAAGTCTCCGAACAAGCGCGAAGCCATCATCGATGAGTTGCTCGCCGATGAAGTCGCCTACACCGAGCACTGGCTCACCTTCTGGAACGACCTCCTCCGCAACGACTATGACGGGACCGGATTCATCACCGGCGGCCGGACCCAGATCAGCGAGTGGCTCTATCAATCGCTGAAAGAGAACAAACCGTTCGACGCGATGGTGCGGGAATTGATCGCCCCGGCAGACACGGCCAGCGCCGGCTTTATCAACGGCATCAAATGGCGGGGCACCGTCAGTGCCGGGCAGACCTTGCCTATCCAGTTTTCGCAAAGCCTTTCCCAGTCCTTCCTCGGCATCAACATGAAGTGCGCCTCCTGCCACGACAGTTTCCTCGACCGTTGGAAGCTTGAGGACGCTTACGCTCTCGCCGCGATCTACTCTGACGAGTCCATTGAGCTTCACCGATGCGACAAACCCACCGGTGAAACGGCAACAGCCGCGTGGCTTTTTCCGGAAATCGGCAACATCGATCCGGCTGCCCCGAAAGAGGAAAGGCTCAAGCAACTCGCCGGACTCATGACGCATCCGGAGAACGGGCGCGTCCCCCGCACGATGGTAAACCGTCTCTGGGGCCAGCTCATGGGACGTGGAATTGTGCACCCGTTAGATGCGATGCAGACGGAACCGTGGAACGAAGATCTCCTCGACTGGATCGCCGCCGAGTTTCAGGAGAACGGCTACGACTTGAAGCACACCCTTCGCCTCATCACGACTTCCGCCGCTTACCAGAGCGGGACGCCCGCCCACGGGGAATCGAAGGAGACGACTGACTACACCTTCGAAGGCCCGCTCCCGAAGCGACTTACCGCCGAGCAGTATGTCGACGCCATCTGGCAGATCACCAACAGCGCCCCGGCTTCCTACGACGCCCCCGTCGCGCGGGGAGTCGTTGATCCCGGTTTGGTCAGGAAGCTGAGCTTCGAAAGCTCCTGGATCTGGGGACCTTCGGCAAAGCCGGGCCCGCCGCCACATGGGGAAAAGATTCTCCTGCGCCGTGACTTCTCACCGAAATCAAAAGTCCGTTCAGCCGGTATCATCGCAGCGGCCGACAACGCCTACGTCCTCTACCTGAATGGGCGCAAGATCATGGACGGAAGCAAGTGGAGCGAACTCGACGCCGCCCCGATCGCCAACTCGATCAAGCCGAAGAATCAACTTCTCATCGTTGCCGAAAACCGGGGCCCGAAGCCCAACGTAGCCGGAGCGTTCTGCGCCGTGAGAATCGAATACGAGGACGGTTCCGATGAGATCATCCTCACTGACGAAACCTGGCAAGTCAGCGAGACTGTTCCCACCGGGAGCCGCGCCGGCCAGTGGAAGCTCAACGAACTCACCTGGACCGCTGCCGTTCCTGTCAGCATTCCGCAGTGGAAAGAAGCCACCGACAAGCGGATCGGCGCCACCCTCGCGCGGGCCTCGGCGGGCAGCGATTACCTCATCCGGGCCGCTTTGCTGAAGGCGGATGACCTCATGCGCGCACTGGGTCGACCAAATCGTGATCAGATTGTGACCTCGCGTCCTTCCGAGCTGACCACTCTCGAAGCCGTCAACCTCGCCACCAGCGAAAATCTGATTCAAAGCTTGAAGCAGGGAGCGGAACAGCTGATCGGCGAACGGACCTCCACGGAACTCATTGAAGAAGTCTACCTTTCCACCCTCTCCCGCTACCCCACCGAATCTGAAATGAGCTTCGCCGCCGAAGCGCTCGGTGAAGCCCCTGACGAGGCCATCATCACCGACCTTCTCTGGGCGATCACGATGACCCCCGAATTCCTCATCGTTCGCTAACTCCCATTCTCAACTCTTCTACTCCTTCCCTCTTCACATTCTTCTTCCCATGAAATTTGACATCGATCCTGAGGCCCCCGATTCCATCGTCCGCCGGGACTTTCTCAAAAAACTTGGCGCTGCCTCCACTGCCGCCTGGATGTCCGGCGCTCCGCAAATCGTCCGCGGTGCCGGCGTGGAGCATCCCGAAGCCAAAGCCGATGCCTGCATTCTTCTCTGGATGGGTGGAGGCATGGCGGCCCCGGAGACCTTTGATCCGAAGCGCTACGCCCCTTTCGAAAGCGGCATGCCCGTCGACTCAGTCCTGAGTACCTTCCCTTCGATCGACACCTCGGTCGACCATATCAAAATTTGCGCGGGACTGGAAAATATCGCGCAGGTCATGGATCGCGGCACCCTTCTCCGCTCGGTTGTCCAACCTGATCTCGGCAGTATCCTCCACAGTCGTCACCAGTATCACTGGCACACCGGCTACGTCCCGCCGCAGACGGTTGCCGCGCCACACCTCGGCGCCTGGATGGCGCGGGTCCTCGGGCCGCAAAACGAAGTGATGCCTCCTTTCATCAATATCGGTCAACGTCTTGAAGGCGTCGGCGAAAAGGAGGAACTCAAAGCCTTCACCACCGCCGGATTTTTCGGAAGCGAATACGGCCCCATGAACCTCCCCTTCCCTGAAGAAGCGGCCGCCGCAGTGCGCCCGCCCGAAGGCATGACCGGGTCACGTTTTTCCGACCGGAACAAACTCTTCCGTCAACTTGTCGACCGCAGCCCGCATCGCGAATATGCCAGTGACCACCAACAGGAGTCACTGATGCGCTCGATGGACAATGCCTACCGTCTCCTCAACTCGAAGGAGCGCGAAGCCTTCGACATCGAAAAGGAGCCTCAGGAAGTGCGCGACAAATACGACACCGGTCGCTTCGGACGGGGTTGTCTTCTCGCCCGCCGCCTTGTTGAAAACGGGGCCCGCTTCGTTGAGGTCACGACCGAGTATGTCCCCTTTCTGCACTGGGACACGCATGCCAACGGGCATGAAACCGTGGATCGCCTGCACCAGGAAATCGATCAGCCGATCGCCCGGCTCGTCCTTGATCTAGAGGAGCGTGGCCTCCTTGACCGGACTCTCGTGATCGTCGCGTCCGAGTTCAGCCGCGATGCCCTCATGGAAGGCAAGCCCGGTTCCGAAGCAAATGACCAGGCCACTCACAAAGTCGACAACATCACCGAGATGAAGCACTACGGTCTCCACCGTCACTTCACCGACGGCAGCAGTGTCATGATGTTCGGCGGCGGGGTGAAGAAAGGCCATCTCTACGGAGCCACCGCCGACGAGCGGCCACTCATCGCAGTCGAAGATCCCGTGACGATCACCGACCTCCATGCCACGATCATGACCGCGATGGGGGTGAGTCCACGAACCGTCTTCATGATCGAAGGGCGACCGTTCTATGTTACCAAGGACGGCGCAGGAAAACCGGTAAAGGAGATCTTCGCGTAAGCACGCGGGAAGATGGCTGGCGAGCATGATCAAGCAGCCCGTCCACAACGCGCCTCCCGACGCAACGCGCGGGCCGCACCCGGCTACCAGACAAACTTCGGGACCGACCGGAAAAGCTTCATCTCAGTGTCGTTCGAAAGAGGCTCACCGGGAGTTGAGCGCCCCCGATTCAGAAGGGCTTCCAAATCCCCTAACATCGCCGCAAGCCGGTCCGCCTCCTTCCCGGCGAGGTCTTTCGATTCCGTCGGATCGGTGGGTAAATGATAGAGCTGCACAAACGGCGTCCGTTTCAGTTCGTCATGATTTTCCGGTTTCTTTCCAAACGACTCCACCGCTGCCTTCCACGCACTGTTTGAATCGGGGCGACTCGCAAAGCGGCCGTTCGATCCACTTCCGGGTCCGACGATCAATTTCCAATCGCCTTTACGATACGAGTGCGCTGTCGAGCCACTGGCAATGAGGCTGGTTCGTGTCGGCGCGGTTTCCGGATCCTTGAGGAGCGGGAGAAAGCTGATCGAATCAGGTCCCTCCTCATCGGACAATGCCTGCCCCGTCACCTCCGCAAGCGTCGCCATCAAATCGATCGTACTGATCATTTCTTCGCAGACACCGCCACCCTCAATGACCCCGGGCCACGCCGCGGCAAAGGGTACACGATGGCCTCCCTCCAGCGCCGAAAATTTGTACCCCCGCCACGGTCCGTTCGCATGGTGTCCATCCTTGTGCATTTCTTCGGCCTGAAAGGCCGTCGCCTCGTACTTCCGCCCGGAGTAATGCCCCGGGCCGTGGTCCGAGGTAGCGATGAAAAGCGTTTCCCCCTCCACGCCATGCCGCGCGAGCGCTTCGCGGATCCGGCCAATACAGGCGTCGGTGTTCATGACAAAGTCTCCGTAGATCCCGATGCGACTTTTCCCGAGAAACTCCGGTTCCGGAGAAGTCGGGGTATGCGGTGCCGTCAGCCCGACGAAGAGAAAAAACGGCTCGTCTCTTGCCGCCTGCCCGCCAATGAAGCGGTCCGCCTCTTCGCAAAACCGCGGCAGCACTTCATGATCCACAAAATCCTCCGAGGCAGGGCCGAGCCGGTTGAAGGCACTCCACCCTTTCTCGGCGGTGACGGACCCAACCCAGTCACCGTTCCTGAGAAACGCATAGGGAGGCATGTCCAGCGACCCGGGAAGAATGAAGGTCTCATCGAATCCAAAATCGTTCGGACCGGTCAGGAGCGGCTTCGTGAAGTCTACCGTCTCATCACTCTGCACGGCTCCACCTTTCGTGGCCATCCCGGTGCCAAGGTGCCACTTCCCGACGTAGCCGGTGGTATACCCCGCACGCTTCATGAGGTCTCCCAGGGTAAAGCGATCCGGCGAAAACTGTGGACCGAGAAATCCCCAGGGGCCACCGCCTTTGGGGCGCTCGTATCGCAGGGCGTAGCGTCCCGTCATCATGGAAACCCGGCTCGGGATACACACCGAATCGGTGACATGAGCATCCGTGAACTTGATACCGTCGGCACAAAGCTGATCAAAGTGAGGAGTATCGATATTGCAAAAATCACCCCCGAAAGATTCGATATCTCCGTAGCCAAGGTCATCGGCAACGAGCAAGACCACATTGGGCCGGGAGACCGGTTCCGCAAAAACCGGATGAAAGAAAAGACACAAAGCGAAGAGGTAGAGAATTCGAACCATGGAGACAGCGTCCTGAATTCCCGTCTCCTTCGCAATCCGCAAAAAGGACGACTTCGCGGAACCCGCCCGAGTTTTGAGCACGAACAAGCAGACCCTTGTTCCATCGTTTTCACTTACGCTTAAACCCTACCCAGGCGAATTTGGCTTGATCACGCATTTTCCAACCGCACCTTCCTTTCTTTACCTAACCGGCGCTAAAGACACCCCATGAAGACTTTTTTCCCTGTCCTCCTCTCTGTCCTCTCTCTCTCAACGATCTGTCACGCTGATGCGCGTCCCAATTTCATCGTCCTTATTTCCGATGACATCAGCTACGACGATCTCGGGTGCTACGGCAGCCTCGACGCCCGCACCCCACACATCGATGCGCTTGCGGAGGAGGGCATGCTTTTCACGAACGCCTACCTCACTGCAAGCAGCTGCAGCCCGAGCCGGTCGAGCATCATCACGGGGCGCTACCCTCACAACAACGGCGATGCCTCGGAGCTTCACCGCCCCATTTCCTGGCACATCCCTTCTCTTGGAGGCATCCTCCGCGACGCCGGTTACTACACCGCTCTCGCCGGCAAAGATCACATGACCTGGCACAAGGCACCGGAGGGCGAAACCGCCCCGACGGATTCCTTTGAGAAGCGTTACGACTCCAAGGTCAAGGGAAACAGCGGCGGCCATGGCAACTGGCTCACCGCCCTCGCAGAGCGGCCAAAGGAAAAACCCTTCTTTCTCTGGCTCGCCGCTCTCGATGCCCACCGCGTCTGGGACGGTCGCCACGAATGGGACGAAGCACTCTACGGACCAAAGTATGATCCGGCCAAACTCACTCTGCCACCTGCTTTCATCGATACCCCGGAGACCCGCGAAGACTTCGCTGCCTACCTCCTCGAGGTGACCCGCTTTGACTACTTTGTCGGACAGGTCGTCGATCAGCTCAAGAAAGAGGGGGAATTTGAGAACACCTATCTCTACGTCATCGCCGACAACGGCCGCCCCTTTCCCCGGGCCAAAACCCGTCTCCACGACGACGGCATGAAGACCTATTTCGTCGCGAGTGGCCCTTCCATTGCTGCGCCCGGATCGCGCAGCCGGTCCCTCGTCAGTGTCATCGATATCGCTCCGACGATGGTCGAACTCGCGGGACTGGAGAAGCCGGAAACCTTCCAGGGCCGATCCATAACTCCCCTCTACGCCGACGCAACCGCCTCGATCCGCCCCTTCGCCTTCTCCGAGCACAACTGGCATGACTACGAAGCCCACGGTCGCTCCGTGCGCGACGGTCGCTGGCTTTACATCCGGAATTCACGTCCACAACTGGCGCTCGAAGGACCTGCTGACTCTGCTGGTTCCCCGACCTTTCAGGATCTCATCACCGCTGCGGAATCCTCCGAGCCACTCCCCCCGATCCAGGCCGATATCTTCCTTGCCCCGCGCCCGGAAGTGGAACTCTACGACTCGGCGGCGGACCCGCATCAAATCAGCAATCTCGCGGGACAGGAATCCTATGCCTCCATCGAGAAGCGACTTTCCGACGCATTGGACCACTGGATCGACAAAACCGGTGACTCAGCCCCGGAGGAAATCAGCAAAGACGGATTCGACCGTCGCACCGGAAAGAAGACCTTTACGTCACGGGACGACTACCAGCGACCTCCTGCGGGTGCTGATCGCGGTGCGGACATGATCAATCACGAGGGGCTTTAACCTTGCTGGACGGACAGGGCAGTCCGTCCTACGGCTACCAGTGAGAAAGCAGGACGGGTTGCCTAATCCCGTCTCCTCCCATCAGGCTCACCCCTTCGGATCCACCGCCCGATAGGCTTCGATGACCGCTTCTTCTCCTGCGACGCCCTTGCCGGCGTTCCCGTGCTCCATCCCGACGATGCCGTCGAATCCCGACGCATGCACATGGGCAAAAACTTTCGCGTAGTTGATCTCGCCCGTTCCGGGCTCTTTGCGGCCCGGATTATCGCCCACCTGGAGATAGCCGATCTGATCGCGGCAGAGATCAAATAACGGAATCAGATTTCCACCCGCAATCTGTTGATGATAGAGATCGTAGAGCACCTTGCAGTTCGGATGATCCACCGCTTCACAAATCAGAAAGCCTTCCGTGACCGTCTGGAGAAAAGAACCGGGATGATTCTGAAAACGGTTCAGTGGCTCCATCACCATCGTGATGCCATGCGGCTCGACAATTTCACTGGCCCGACGCAACAGCTCGATACAATTCGCGTATTGAATTTCACGCGGCCAGCGGGGATCGACCTGCCCTGACACGAGCGTCATGTAGCCGGCATTGACCCGCTTCGCGACTTCAATTGTGTCACGAATCTGATCGAGGACCAGCTGCCTCGCCTCTTTGTCTTTCGAAGCAAAATTCAAAGCGCCAATGCCCGTCTTCGCGGAAACGACGCCCATCGTCATGCCCAGCTTTTCCATAAGAGCACCGATCGCCTTCTGGTCTTCCAACGGTCGGGATCCCATCCCGTTATCCTCCCAGGCCCGGAACCCCTGATCATAGGCAAATTGCAATTCATCGAGCAACCCGCCGGGAGCGGACTCCTTGAACATACCAAAATGGGGCGCGTAATTCAGAGTGAAGGCCGACTCGCTTTGGGCAAAAGCCCTCCCCGCAAAGAAGGCGGTTCCTCCCGCTGCGACCGAGGAAACAAAGTGGCGTCGATTCATTACTTCCTTTCTCCGTAGGTGAGAGGAGTCTCCGGCGTTTCGGCGGGGAGACGTCCCTGGGCAATGTTCAGCTTCGTCGTGTCAAGTCGCGGCAGGACATGTTTCGCAAAGAGTTCGCATTCGTCGAGGTGGGGATAACCGGACAAAATGAAGGCCCGCATTCCCATGTCGATGTAACGCTGCATCTTCTCATAAACCTGATCCGGATTTCCGACGATGGCACTTCCGCATCCTGATCGGGCGCGTCCGACACCTGACCAGATATGATCCTCGATGTAGTCATCCTGCGACTGAGCCCGCAGTTCATCCTGACGGAGCACCCCCGCTGATTTGTTGTCCTGGGCACGATTTTTAATCTCCTCTCCCTTGTCGGCATCGAGTTTGGAAATCAGCTTTTGCGCCGCGGCCCGGGCCTCTTCCCCGGTCTCGCGGACGATCATGTGGATGCGCAATCCAAAATCGATCTTCCTTCCGAATCCAGCGGCAAGTGTGCTCATTTCGCTCATGGTCTCCGCAAGGCGTTCCTCGGTTTCCGGCCACATCAAAAAGACATCACAGTGCTCGGCACAGAGAGCCTTTGCTCCGGGGGAAATCCCGCCAAAATAGAGCAGCGGACCGCCATTCTGCTGATAGGGCTTTGCGGCATCGGTGTTGGGAATCTCGAGATTGTAGTGCTCTCCCTTGAAACTGATGGCGTCCTCAGTCCAGCATTGCTTCAGGATCTCGATCACTTCCCGTGACTTGGCGTAGCGAACTTCACTTTCCACCCGCTCCCCCGGGAGATCCGAGGAAATGATGTTTACCGCCATGCGCCCTTTCGCGATGTGATCAATCGTGCTGAGATGGCGCGCCAGCATCGGGGGATGAATCTCGCCCATGCGGACTGCAATCAGTTGATTGATTTGTTCGGTCTGAGCTGCCATTGCCGAGGCAAAAGGCAGCGGTTCCTGACCGACAACAAAGGACGACGGAAGCAATATATTCTGATAACCGAGACGATCGGCCATCCTGACAATATCACCACAGTGATCATAACTGCTTCGCAAATAGCCGTTCGGAACGCCGAGGTATTCGTAGTCATCGCCACAAAGAGCGGAGAACCAGGCAACCTCGACTTTTCGTTCCGGGCTGCGAATTTCGATGGGGGGAGACGGAGTATCTGACATAAATGAAGAAGGTGGGTTAGAAGAAAGCACGAACCGCCGCAACAACAACGACGGTAATGAAAATAGAGGCGGAAACGGAAGCGACGAGCGGACGCAAGCCCACTTCCCGGGCCTGCGAAATCCGCGTCTGGAACCCTACCCCGACCATGCCGGCAGCAAGGAGAAACGTGGAAACCAGCTTGAGCAGCCCGGCGCTGTCAAACTCCACCCCCGTCGTTTCCCATTTCAGGGCGACCTCGGGGAACAATCCGAAGGTCCTCGCAAGGGCGACCAGCAAAAAGCCGATCGCAAAACCGGGAACGAGGCGATACCAGGGCTTCTTTGTTGCGGCAGACCCGGATTCAGCACGCGACATCCACCACCCGATGATCACTGCCACCGGCGCAAGGAGGCAAACCCGCGAGAGCTTGGCGACCGTGGCCACCTGACCGGCTTCCTCTCCGACCGCAAATCCTGCCGCAATCACCTGGGGTGTCTGATGAATTGTGAGTCCGGCGAGCAATCCGAATTGCGTCTGTGATAGGCCCAGCAGACCCGCCACAAGCGGTAAGAGAATCATCGCCCCCAGACCAATCAAGGTGACCAGCCCGACACAGACGAGGACATGGTTTTCCTTCGCTTTCAGCAAGGGGGCCACCGCGACGATGGCGGTTCCCCCGCAAATCCCGGTCCCGACGCCAAGCAGCAGCGCCATGTTCCGATCAAGACCGAGAAGTTTTCCCAGCCAGTGAAAAAGCCCGATCGAAATCACAACCACACCCAGACCCATCGCCATCCCGGGCCCACCGATGCGCAATGCTTCGAGGAAGTCCATGCGCGCGCCGAGTAAAATGATCCCGAAAGGGAGGAGCCTCCGGACCGTGAAACTTGCCCCGGGCAGCAGCTTTCTCGCCGCGATCAGATTTCCGGCCGCCAGCCCCAGGAGCATGCTGAGCAGGACCGGGTCGAGGAGCATCGCCTGAGTCCACCCTGCCCTGATGATCCCCCAACTGATCGCAAAAGCGACGCCGGCGAGGGCGATCATGACGAACACTCCCGGCCATGAGCGCTCTTTTGACTGCGGCTCTACCGGTTCCCCCCCTTCCATCCAAATGAGATGCTCGGCCCACGCATAGCGGGGCGGCTCTCCGGATTCTGATGGATTGGTTGCGGTCATGAAATTTCCTGACAAAGTGAGGATTAAACTTTAATAATTTTGTTTGCAACTAATTAATTCGTTTGTTACTCATCCGCCCATGAAATCACCTTACGCATCCACAAGACGGGAATTCCTCGAGCGATCCGGCACTCTCTCCGCCGCGTCTCTCACCCTCGCGCTGGCCTCCGAAATGTCAGCGCATGCCGCCAATGGATCCGGAGAATTGAAACTGGGACTGGTGGGATGCGGCGGTCGCGGTGCCGGGGCTGCCAATCAGGCTCTCACCGCCGACGACGGACTGAAGCTTTTCTCCATGTGCGACGTGAATCGCGAAACCATGGATACCGCAGCCGATATTCTGGAGAAGCAAAAGCCCGGACGACTCAATGTCTCTCCCGAGCGACGATACCGTGACTTCGACGGATTCAAGCGCGTCATCGCCGACTGCGATGTCATCATTCTCGCGACCTCACCGGGCTTTCGCCCGCAGCACTTCGAGGAAGCCGTCGCTCAGGGAAAACACGTTTTCATGGAGAAGCCGGTCGCAACCGATGTGGCCGGGATCAAGCGGGTCCTCGAAACGGCAAAGATCGCGAAGGCGAAAAATTTGAAAGTCGGCGTCGGGTTACAGCGACGCCACCAACCCGGATACCAGGAGTGGCTCAAGCGTATTCAGGATGGAGCGATCGGAGATCTCATCACAATCCGGGCGCTTTGGAACGGTTCCTCCCGCCCCGGTAAACCGCGTCTCGAAGGGGAAAGCGAACTCGAATACCAGATCCGGAACTGGTACTATTTCACCTGGCTTTCCGGCGATCACAACGTCGAGCAGCATGTTCACAATCTCGACGTCGCCAACTGGATGATGGGAGACCGGCATCCTGTCGTCGCCCGCGGCATGGGCGGGCGCGAAGTCCGCAATGCCCCTGAGAACGGCCAGATCTACGACCACCATTTCGTGGAGTATGAGTATGCCGACGGAACTCTGCTCTACAGCCAGGCCCGACAGATTCCCGGCTGCGCCCGGGACATCAGTGAATCGGCCGTTGGAACGCTCGGCCGTGCCAACCTCATGCAGCGCGAGTTCACCCTCTCCGGCCCCAACGCTGACACGATGCGTTTTCGTCAGAACGAAGACGGCCATCAACTCGAGCACTATCCCCTTTTCAAAGCGATCCGCGAAAATCTCGACTACAACGAAGCCGAACGCGGTGCCATGGCAACGATGACCGGCATCCTCGGGCGCATGGCCAACTACTCCGGCCAGGAAGTGCGCTGGGATGACGCGATGGCGTCGAATCAGACCCTCGTCCCGACTGATCTCGTCGACTTCACCTCCCCTGCGCCGGTCCTTCCCGATGACGAAGGCCGCTACCCCGTAGCCGTCCCCGGAGCGACGGATCCTTTCGCAGTCTGGTATTGACCTCCCTGATCACGCCTGAGACAACAGGGTTTACTCCTAGACTGAACCCTGTTTAGTCACTCATTCTTTCCCCACCCAAGACCATGTCCAACGACCTCACCAAAAACGAAAAATGGTATCACGGAGTGACTCGCTACGAGTGGCTCGTTCTCATCATCGCCTCCGCCGGCTGGATCTTTGACGTCTACGAAGGCCAGATCTTCAACCTGACGCGGAACGACATGCTCGCCGACATTCTTGGCCAGGAGCTCGGGAGCGCTGATGTAAAAAGATATGGTGACTGGTTTCTTGCCGTCTTCCTCATCGGGGGAACGTTTGGAGGTCTTCTTTTCGGATCTCTGGCTGACCGCTACGGACGACGTCCCATCATGATCGTCACGATCCTGATGTATTCAGTCTTCTCCGGACTTACCTTTTTCGCGACCGAACTCTGGCATGTTACCGCTCTGCGTTTTCTCGTTGCCATGGGTGTCGGCGGGGAATGGGCCGTCGCCGCCGCCCTCGTTTCCGAGGTCTTCCCGAAAAAGGCGAGGGCGCATGCTTCCAGTATTTTCCACGCCTCTTCGGTGATTGGAACCTGGCTTGCCGCGATTGCCGCCTATCTCGTGAACACGAACTGGGAATACGCCTACCTCGTCGG
>JARGOP010000007.1:79756-89859 GCA_029233965.1 Verrucomicrobiales bacterium
CTCACCGTTGCCCCGTGGCGCGGGAGGGCGATCGGAGCGATGCTGCTTGCCGCAGTGGGCCTCGGAACCTTCTGGGCCGTCACCATTGCCGGTCAGGACCTCGCCCGTGAGCAACTCATTGCCGACGGTGTCGATCCCGCCGAGGCCTCACAGAAAGCCAAACTGGCCTACGGAATTATCCAGACCATCGGGGGTGGCATCGGCCTGGTGCTCTTCGGCCCGATCGCAGCCCGCCTTGGGCGAAAGAAGGCCTTCGTCCTCTTTCACCTCGCAGCATTTGTCATCACGCCGATTGCCTGTTTCGCACCGACAAACTACACGATGTTACTGATTATCCTGCCCGTTTTCGGATTCTTCACCCTCGGAATGCACGCCGGCTACGCGGTTTACTTTCCCGAACTTTTCCCGAACCGTCTTCGCGCAACCGGGATGAGCTTCGGTTTCAATGGTGGACGTATCGTCGCCGCATTCTCGATCCTGATACTCTCCGGACAGATGAAGGCGACGATGGATCTTCCTGTCGCAGTGAGTTGGCTCGGCGGATTCTTTCTTCTCGGGGCAATTGTGATTCTATTTATGCCTGAAACGAAAGACAAAGAGCTTCCTGAGTAGTATGGTGGCCGGTCTATGGATCCGGCCACTCTTGAAAGCCTTATTGTCAGGGAGATTCGCAAAGCGACTGCGATCTCCCGTCGTGATCTCGCGGATAACCTCAAAGTGGCCCGCTCGACAGCGGGCCGCCGTGTCGACAGCCTCATCGAACGCGGCCTTCTCAGGGAGAATGGCGTCGAAGAGAAATTCCAAGCCGGAAGGCCCAAGAGATTTCTCGGCCTCTGCGGAGAATTCGGTCGCTTTATCGGCTTCGATTTTGACGCTCGCCACATCTACGCCGTCCTCACTGACTTTTCCCAATCAACCATTCAGGAAAAACGGATCCGGCTTTCTTCGCCGGCCTCCAGGGGAGAAGTCCTCGATTTGATTCGGGAAACGATCGTTGAATTCAGAGCCGAAAGCCCCGGCAAACAGATTCTCGGGTACGGCATTGGCGTTCCCGGACGGGTTCATCAAGACGACAGAACCGCCATTTCCTATCCCTACATCATAGACTGGAAGGACGTCGACCTCTCCGCGGAACTCGATCTTCCCCGCGAATCCCTCCACATCGAAAACAACACCAAGACGATCGCTCTTGGAGAGTATTGGCTCGGCCACGATGTCCCTCCGGAGCACCTCGTCTGCGTCAATATCCGGACAGGGATCTCTGCCGCCATCATTTCGAGCGGACACCTCCTTCGGGGCGTGCATGAAATGGCCGGGGAAATCCGCGGTTGGCGGATCACCGGCATTCCCGAATCCGTGTGGCTTGAGGACGGTGCCACCGTGCGATCCATTCTGAACAATGACTCTCTGACAGGATGGCAGGCCTATGTGGAGGCCTGCCGTTCAGGGGATTCTGAAGCTCTCAATACGCTGGAAAAGATCATCCCTTTTCACGCCGATGCGATTTCCCGACTCGTCCAGCTTTCCGACCCTGAACTCGTCGTCCTTGCCGGTGCTTTCAATGAAATCGGAAACCTCTATCTGGAACGTCTCCGCTCCTGCACCGCCGCAGCCCTGTCCAATCACTACTTCGATCCCCCGCCGATCCACTTTGCGACGAAGGGTGAGTTCACGGGAGCGATGGGGGCTGCCGCTCTCGCGGCGAAGTATTTCAAGCCCGACACCTCCTCGATTGCTATTTCTTCACCGAAACCCTCCAAACGGAAACGAGGATCAAAACGGCGCCGAGCAGCTGCAAAGTGACGAAGGATTCATCGAAGAGGAGAAATCCTCCCATCGTCGTCATCACCGGCCACAACATCTGAATCGACGCTCCCGCAGATACCGAAAGACAGCGATAGCCTTCGTTCATCGCAAGCTGCCCCCACCCGGCGGCGGTTCCGGCAAGCACGAGCAGGGCGACCTCGCCGCCGGACAGAACCGCGAGCTTCGGCGCGGCGATAAACAACAGGGGAAGGAAGATCCAGACGCACTGCGAAAGATAGATTGTTCCAATGGAGTAGTCCGCCACAAGTCGTCTCACGAGAACGACTGAAGACGCGGCAAGGACAGCACCGACCAGAGCAATCGTCTCATTGATGCCGATCTTAAATCCGGTGACTCCTGCATTCGGACCGATCAGGAGAACAATACCAACGAAGGAAGCCGCTAGCCAGACGAACCGTGCCGTCGTGAGTTTTTCCCCCAGCGCCATCACAGCAATCACGGAAGCAAAGATCACGTAGGTATTGCAGATCAGGGTCGCCATTCCCGCCCCCAGGGTCGGCACCGTCCAGTAGTAGGCGGCGGTTCCCAACAACCCGGTCACGCCTCTCAGAATGAGAAGCCAGTTCGTGAAAACCGGCTTAATCCGCGTCGGCCGCCGTCCGCGAAAAAAGACGAGGACAATAAATATCCCGATGACAGCACGAAACAGAAGCGGAACATCGGGAGTGATCCCGTGAGCCCTGCCACTGAGATAACGAAGGAGCAGCGTGTTCACCGTGAACCCCGCGACCGACCACAGCATGATGATTACACCGCGACGTGCCCTGGCAGGCGGGAGGAAATCAGGACTGGACGCTTTCATCCAATAGACCGGGCCGATGAGGTCGGTCAGTCGAAAACGCAGAAGTCAAAAACAAAGAGAACGCAGCAACGATAAACAAACCTCAACCGGCATCAGCGAATACGAATTCGCCACGCGACGACAGCGACGCGGTGAATTCGTTTCAGGTGGAGGTTGAGGTTCATATTCTCTTCGGGAAACTGGATAAGCGGAATCTGCCGAATTGCAAGTGGTCACACGGCAACCCATCGGAACCTGAAAGGTTCCGCGACACTCTGAAACAGCTCAGTAATCTCCTCCGTTGAGGCTCTTCAGCACGGAATCAACCCAGGCACTCAAGGCCGCCTTCATCCTTTCAACCCGGTCCGACTCCGCACCGGCGAGATCGGACTCTTCGTAAGGATCTGCCTTCAGATCGTAGAGTTCATAGGTGATTCCCCCTGACTTCTTATCCACGATCTGATGCAGTTTCCAATCGCCATCGATCCAGGCCAGATGCCCGTTGAGGTCTTCAAATCTGTTCGGTGGATCAGGCAGGGCCATCGCTGCGGCGACCGCCTCGTTCGGTGGCAGATCACGCCCTTCGGCCTGCGCCGCTTTCAGCTCCTGCATCCATTCCTCGCTCGGCGTGCTGATGCCGCGCAGACTGGAATGCCAGAATCCCATCGGCTGATTCCGCGCCATCGTCGCTCCTTCCATCATCGGAATGAGACTTTCTCCATCAAGGGCCGGCCCCTCCGGTTTCTCGATCCCGGCCGCTTCCAGAACCGTGGGGAAAATGTCGAAAGTGTTCCCTCTTGCTGAAATGACTTTGTGATCCGGAAACTTCGCAGGCCATTCCACGATCGAAGGCACTAACAAACCACCCTCATAGACGAGACCTTTGTTTCCCCGAAACCCTCCGGAGCTTCCCACCCTGGGAAGGGCCCCGTTGTCACTGCAGTACCAGAGAAGCGTGTTGTCGCGAATCCCCATCGCGTCCAACTCTTCCCTCAGTTTCCCGTAGGCACGATCCATCCCCGTGACTTCGCCGAGAAAATTTCGATCGGCCTTCTCCTCGTCGGGATACAGCGCGGCGTCCGCATCGGCCGCGATATGGGGGCTGTGGGGAGACCCGAACCAGATCACCGCGAAGATCGGCTTTTCGTCTTTGAGCGCTTCTTTCATCCAGTCGAGGGCCGAATCCACGGCAATGAACGAGCTCTCCACCCCTTCAAAGGTGACCGCTTTCCCCTCGTCGGAAAGTGTCCCTCCGTTCTCATAAAAGTTCGGCGCACTGACCCAGCGGTCGAAGCCATGATTCCCCGGTCGTGAGTCACTTTCGTTTCGCACCGAACCGAGATGCCATTTCCCGAAATGCCCTGTCGTGTATCCATTGTCTTTCAATACTTCCGCAAGGGTCACCTCTTGAGTCCGGATCGGATAGCCCCACTGATAGACACCAAGCCGGTTCGGATTCCGCCCCGTGAGGACACTGGCGCGGGTCGGGGAACAGACCGGTGCGGCCGCATAGAAACGATCAAAGCGGATCCCGGTCGCCGCGGCGTCATCGAAGTTCGGCGTTTTCACGACGGGATGGCCGTTGTAGGCCATGTCCCCCCAACCCTGATCATCCGCCATGACGAGGATCACGTGCGGACGGTCGGCGGCGTGAAGGGCACTGCTGAGCGCAAAAATAAGACAGGCGAGAAGAGCTTTCATCTTACGAGTGTAGCCACGCAGCGAACGAGGCGGCAACCCCGCGACCGCGCCCTTCGCGGCTGGAGTGAGGCCTTCAGGCCTTTTCGATTTGCTTCTGAAAAGGCCTGAAGGCCTCACTCCAACGCTTCATCACGCCAGAATTTCTTTCACAACCCGGGCCGGATCGACCCCGGTGAGTCGTTGGTCGAGCCCCATGTGTTTCACAGTGAGCCTCATGTGATCGATCCCTAACTGATGCAGAACCGTGGCGTTCAAATCCCGGATATGGACCGGATCCTGAACCACATTATAACTGAACTCGTCCGTTTCACCGTAGGTCTGACCGGGTTTAATCCCCCCGCCGGCAAGCCAGGTCGTGAAGCAGCGGGGATGGTGATCCCGCCCGTGACTCTCCTTCGTCAGACTCCCCTGGCTGTAGACGGTTCGTCCGAATTCCCCGCCCCAAATCACGAGGGTGTCCTCCAGCAGGCCGCGCTGCTTGAGATCCTGCACCAGCGCCCAGGCCGGCTGATCGACTTCCTTCGTCTGACGGGCGATGTCTTTCGGCAAGTTGCGATGCTGGTCCCATCCCCGATGGAAAATCTGGACAAAGCGCACATCACGCTCCGCCATGCGGCGGGCCATGAGACAGTTGTAACCAAAGGTCCCCGGCTTCGTCGCGTCCGGCCCGTACATGTCGAGGATATGCTGCGGCTCGCCGCTGATATCGGCCAACTCCGGCACGCTCGACTGCATGCGGAAAGCCATCTCATACTGGGCAATGCGCGCCTCCGTCTCAGGATCGCCGATCTCGGCGTGGATGCGCTGATTCATGTTGCTCAGTTTGTCGAGCATGCTGCGGCGCAGGGTCGGATCGATGCCTTCCGGATTCGAGAGATAGAGGACAGGATCGCCCTGGGATCGAAACGCGACCCCGGAGTGTTTCGACGGAAGAAAACCGCTCCCCCAAAGCCGCTCGTAGAGTGCCTGACCACGAGGCTCGCAGTTGAGCACGACAAAGTCGGGAAGATTTTTGTTCAGGCTCCCGAGACCGTAACTGATCCACGCTCCCATACTGGGACGACCCGGGATCTGGTTGCCGGTCTGAATGTAAGTAATCGCCGGATCGTGATTGATCGCCTCGGTCCACATCGAGTGGACGCAGGTGATATCGTCCGCCATCGAACCGGTTTTCGGGAGGAGGTCACTGACCCACCGCCCGCTGTTCCCGTATTGCTTGAAATCAAAAACGCTGGGAGCAATCGGGAAACGCGCCTGCGATGCCGTCATCGCGGTGAGCCTCTGATTTCCACGAATCGAATCCGGGAGATCGACGTCAAATTTTTCCCGTAACCCCGGTTTGTAATCGAAGGTATCGAGCTGCGACGGAGCTCCTGACATGAACAGATAAATAACCCGCTTCGCTTTCGGAGCGAGATGCATCGCCGTCCCGGGCCCGGTCGTCTGGGCCGCATTCGCCGGATCACGCCCGAGCATCGAGGCGAGGGCAATGCCGCCGAGGCCTTTCGCGGTTTTCCCGAAGAACTGCCTGCGTGTCTCCAGATTGATCCACTGATCGACGGGGTGACCTGGAGATGAAATTGAGGCTTTCATGTTTGAAAAGTGTCAGGGTTTCAGCTTTGATTGATGACGTCGTCGCGGTTCATGAGGGCATTGATGAGCAGGGTCCAGCTCGCCGCTTCGACCGGGTCGAGTGACTCGTCGTGCGGGAGATCGCCCGTGCCATGGAGAGCCTTCGCTTTCCCGATATCGCTTCCATACTGGTTTCGTGCCATTTCGAGGAGCGCAGCGAGGTCAGTCCGGTCCGCTGCTTCCGCAGGGTGCCCGACGACCCGGAGGAAGGCGTCATCGATCCGCGCAGCGTCATCCTTTTCGGGCGAGTTCTTGAGCAGGGTCTCGGCGAGCACGCGGGCCGCTTCGACATGCTGGACATCGTTGAGAAGCACGAGGGCCTGGAGCGGGGTGTTGGTCCGTTCGCGGACGACTGAACATTCCTCGCGATTGGGTGCGTTGAAGGCGGAAAAGGCGGGATGAATCGCGGTCCGCTTCCAGAAGGTGTAGACCGAACGGCGGTGAATTTTCTCCACGGGATCCTGAACAAACTCACGGGTGTTGCTGCCTGCAAAGGCGACGGGCTTCCACACGCCCGGAGGCTGGTAAGGCCGCACGCTTTCCCCTCCGATCTTTCGATCAAGAATGCCGGAAACGGCGAGGGCCTGATCACGAATCACCTCCGCATCGAGGCGACGGCGCGGCCCCGCAGAAAGAAACCGGTTCTCCGGATCGGACGCGAGCATCGCAGGGGAGCGGACCGCGCTTTGACGGTAGGTCGCTGACGTCACCATGAACCGAAGCATCGCCTTCATGTCCCAGCCGCTCTCGATGAAACGTTTTGCCAGAAAATCGAGCAACCCGGGGTGGGTGGGTTTTTCCCCCATGATCCCGAAATCGCCGGCGGTCTTCACCAAACCGGTCCCGAAGACATTCTGCCAGAGTCGGTTCACGGTGACCCGCGCGGTCATCGGGTGATCCGGCCGGAAGAGCCACTTCGCGAGGTCGAGGCGGTTTGCCGGTCCCTTCGTCTCCATCGCCGGAAAAACGGCCGGCGTCGCGGCGGGAACCGCCTCCCCGAGATTGTCATACTCACCGCGAATGAGGATGCGCGCCATCGCCCCGCCCTCTTCCTCCTGAAAAATCTGGGTCGTGGGATTGCGGGCGTAGAGGTAGTCGTGCCTCCGCTCCGTTGCCATCCACTTCAGGTTCGCGGCGATTGCCTCTTCATTGAAACGATGCGCATAAAGCGACGAGACAAGCTCCCGCTCTCCCGTCGTGAGTTCATCGAAGCGAGGCTTTTCCCGGGCAAGCCTCCGGAGTTCGAACTCGTTCTTGAGCAGCGACATTTCTTCGGGGGAAAGGCTGCGTGAAAAAATGCGGAGGTCGCTGATGCCACCCGTCACCGCGGACTGCCCGATCTTCAGAAGTTCCGGCAGGTGCTCCGCGAACTTCTCCGACTTTCCTTGGGTATCAGTATTTCTCCGGCCAAAGCGGCGCTCTCCGTCAACGAAAAAGGTGATCGATGAATTAGCCTGTCCGCCGGTATAGCGGATTGCAATGTGCTGCCACGACCTCGGTGTCAGCGGCGTCTCGGCCGGCATGAGATTCCGAATCCCGGTTCCCGTCTTGTCGAAAATGTTCAGCGTCAGGTTCCCGCGGTCCCCGCCTGAAATCGTCCAGCCGGTTTGCGGCAGTTTTTTCTCTTTGTTTGCCGGACTATCGAGACGGATCATGTCCTGATTCGTTACCTCATCCGGGGTCCGCAGCCAGTAGCTGAAGGTGACTTCGCTGCCCGGGGTAAAGGGAGTCCTGAAAGGAATCTGCAATCCACCACGCTCCGGGAAACGAATTCCGCGCTTACCATACGGATGGTCGGAAGCGGGAACCGCTTTCTGAAGATCGACAGATACGGATTCCCCGTAGACAAGGGCCGAAGCCTTCCCGTCTTTGATGTCATCGAGCGGCAGATAGAGAGCAAGCCCCTCCGGAGCGACGGGATGATCCAGTTTCCCGGCTTCCCCGGCACGACGGTTCCACCAGGCGGCAACGCCTTCCCCGTTCTTGAAGGAGGCAACCTTATCTGCGAGTGCCTCGCGGGTCGCGGTAAGCGCCTCCCATTCCCCGCGATTCTCCTCTTTCGGAACGACAAGGGTCGGGTAGTGATCGCGCATGTTTCCATCCATCGCCGGATCGGTGCTGTTGTTGAAGAAGGCGGCCAGCGAATAGAATTCCCTCTGGGAAATCGGATCGTATTTGTGGTCGTGGCAGGCGGCACAACCGGTTGTGAGGCCAAGGAAGACGGTCGACATTGTCGAAGTGCGGTCGATCATGTATCGGGCCGCGAGTTCGGCGGGGATGGAACCACCCTCGGAAGTTGAAATGTTGTTCCGGTTGAAGCCTGTCGCGATGAGCTGCTCATCCGTCGGATTCTCTAACAAGTCCCCGGCGAGCTGCTCCGTCGCAAACTGATCGAAAGGCATATTCGCGTTGAGTGCCTTGATGACCCAGTCGCGGTAGGCCCACATTTCCCGATAGTTGTCGAGGTGCATCCCGTGAGTGTCGGCAAAGCGCGCCGCATCGAGCCAGAAACGCCCGCGGTGCTCCCCGTAGTGGGGGGAAGCCAGAAGCCGGTCGACATAGTCCTCGTACGCCGAATCCGATTCGTCGTTGAGAAACTGCTCCAGTTCCTCCGGTGTGGGTGGAAGGCCGATGATGTCCAGAGCCGCCCGGCGCGCAAGCGTGTAACGGTCGGCCTCCGGATTCGGCGTGAGCCCCCGGTCTTTCATCGCCGCAAGCGTGAAAGCATCAATTTCATTCACGCCCCACTTCTCATCCACTTCCGGCGACTCAGTTTCGGCGACCGGCTCAAACGCCCAGTGCCCCTTCCACTCGGCACCGCTGTTGATCCAGGCAATAATCTTTGCCTTCTCTTCCGGCGTGAGTGGCTTATGAAACTCCGGCGGAGGCATGATCGAATCGGGATCCTCCTCGAACATCCGGATCACGGCTTCACTCTCCTCCGCATCACCGGGCTTGATGGCAAAATAGCCGCCCAGGTCTGCAAAGGCTCCCGCCTCGGTATCGAGTCGCAGGTCGGCCTTCCGGGAATGCTCATCAGGACCATGACAGTGAAAGCACTTGTCCGCGAGGATGGGGCGGATGTCGTTGTTGAAATCGACGTCCATCGTCTTGGAAGTCGCGAGTGCATTCACGATCGGGCTGGCAGGACGGTTCTGCGAGGCCGTCGACGGCAGCGAAGCAACGACGCGCTCGTATTCTTCGAGCAACAGTTCATTGGAGTTCGCCGGGAACTCCGGAACCTCACGACCCGCCTCCGCAACAGGGGTGACTTTTTTCTCCCCCGGCTTCGGGAAGAACAGAATCGCGGCACCTGCCACCGCGGCGACGGCGGCAATCCGGATCCAAACCCCTTTCCTGAACCTCTTTTCAACCGGGGATGAAGTCGGCAGGCTGAGAACGTTGCCGGGAGCCATCGCGATTCCTCGCGCCCCGACATCAGCCGCGTTGAGACTTTCCAACAATCCCACGAGACGACACTCTTTCTTCCATCGCTCGACGCGCTCCGGCGATTCCTTCAGCAAGGTCCAGAGCCTGTCGTGCTCCCATGAGGTCAGCTCCCGCTCGCTGAAAGCGGAGAGCAGATTTTCAAATTCGCGATCATCTCCTGAAGCGGATTTCATGATTCCTGGAGTCGGGATTGAATGCAGTCCGCAAGTCGGTTGCGGATACGAAAAAGTTTCTGGGCGAGAGCATTGGGAAGGATCTCATGTTCGAGCGCCAGTTCAGAGACCTTGCGCCCGTGAACATAGCGCGAGGTGATGAGTTCCTGATGCGCGGGCCGAAGTTGTTCGAGACAGCTGAGGAGCGCGGCACGCTCGTTTTCAAAGGCGTCTTCCGGCTCCGGGTCCCCGGAAAGGGATTCGAGCAATTCGTCATCGACGATCTCGTAGCCGCGCTTTCGACTTTGATTCCGGTGAAAAGACTTTGCCTGCAGGGAAGCGATCTTAAACAACCACGCCTTGAGATTTGTCCCCACCTCGAATTCGCCGGCTTTCTCCAGAGCGATGCGATTCGCATTCTGAATCACTTCCTCGGCGTCATGCATCGAGCCGGTCAACGAAAGCGCGAAATAGCGGAGCTGCGGCTGCAGGCCGGCAAGCTCCGCTTCGAAGTCGAAGGGCAAAGAATCGCTGGTTCTCAAAACGTGCATGGTGTGCGA
>JARGOP010000007.1:89959-112290 GCA_029233965.1 Verrucomicrobiales bacterium
CAAAACGTGCATGGTGTGCGAATACATGCCTCAGGCGCGGGAATGTTACGAAAAGAGCCCTTCCGTGATCGCGGGATCGATGGCGGGAATTTTCACGAATTGATCAAAGTGACAATAAATCTGCTTTTCACTCGAAAGTTTAGGACGAAATTCGCCCATGGCCGGATCGAACACTCCCCACACGCTCGAAGATTTCGAGCTGGAGCTGCAAAGCATCCGGGGAGCCGTCCTCTCGATGGCTTCGCTTTCGTTGGAAATGGTCGACGAAGTCGGCAGTCTTCTCAGCCACGATATCAAGCCGAGCGCTTCCAAGGCGAAACAACACGAAAAGAACCTCGATCAGCTCGAGGCGGAGGTCGACCAGCAGGCGCGAATTATCATCACCCGCTATCAACCGGTCGCGACGGATCTCCGCGAGGTTACGGGTGGCGTCCGCATGGCGACCGATTTTGAGCAGATTGGAGACGACGCGCGACGCCTCCTTCTCCACGCGAAAGACCTTCAAGCCTGGATCGCCTATGACTCGGTCGGCGTGCTGCAGAGTCAGTGGTCATTGAGTCACCAACTGCTGGTCGACGCCTGCGATGCCTTCAATGCTCACGATGCGGAAAAAGGAGCCGTAATCGGCGATTCCAAATCGAAAGTGAGAAGTCTTGCCACAGTCTCGCGGGAGGCGATTTCAACATCGGTCGAGAAAAACCATTCGCTGGCGCCGTCTTTTGTCGAGGCGGTCAATGCGATCCACGCTCTCGAGAATATCGGCCTTCATGCCTGCAGCCTCGGCGAGGCGGTCGTCTTCATCGAGACCTCAACGGACCGCCGTGACCGCCGAAGCCGGGAGTGCTGACCCTTCCGGTCGCCCCGTTCCGAGTGAAGTCACTCATCGCAAAATTCCGACGGGGATCATTCGAACTCACGGGATTTGCGCTGGCAGAGAACCGTCCCCGCCGCCTCACTCGATCCTTCTTCGCGGTTGGAAAAAACCTTTACCCTCAGGATCTTCAAAATCCACACTGGCGATGTCATGATCGAGAAACCCACCCACTTTGTTCTCACGGCATTTGCAGCCCTCTTCCTGCTGCCGGCCATTGCCTCCGCCCAACTCAAGGCGGGACTCTCCTCCGTAGACGTCACACCGCAGGTGTGGCCGGTGACACTTCGCGGCTCTTTCAACCCGAAAAAGGCGGAGTCAGCGAATGACCCCCTGCACGCAAGATCTTTCGCGATCCGGAACGGGGAGGGTCGTGCGGTTATCACCATCGTCGACATTCTCTTCATCGCCCAGGACACCGTTGATGCGATCAAGGCAGAGGCCGCGAAACGCACGGGATGGAAACCCACGGAAATGCTCATCGCAGGGACACACACTCACTCGGCCCCTTCCGCGAGCGGAACGGGCGGCGGAGAGGCCGAGATCGCTTTCCGGGAACACTTTTTCGAAGGTGTCGTCCAATCGATCGAACTGGCGATCGAAAACCTTGAGCCCGCCCGGCTTGGTTTCGGGTCCGATGAGGAACCTTCGGAGGTCTTCAATCGTCGCTGGTATCTCAAAGACGGCACGATGCCCCCGAATCCTTTTGGCGGCATTGATCAGGTGAAAATGAATCCCCCCCGCGATCTCATCGAAAAGCCCGCCGGTCCGACCGATCCTGAAGTCGCCGTGATTTCGATTCAGCGCGCCAACGGAAAACCGATGGGACTCTTTGCCAACTACGCCCTGCACTATGTCGGGTCCATTCCCGGAGGCCAGGTCTCAGCGGACTACTTCGGCGAATTCGCCCGGCTCGTTCCCTTTCGCATCGCAGGCCGGACGCCGCCTGAAGACTTCGTCGCAATGATGTCAAACGGCGCGAGCGGTGACATCAACAACATCGATTTTGCCGGAAACCGGGCCCCGCGCGCCCCGTTCGAACAGATCCAACAGGTCGCCACCAAAGCCGCCGATGCCGCGTATCGAGCGACCCGCGACATCGAATACCAAACCGATCTCCCGGTCGGAATGGTGGAGCGCCGGGTCACCCTGAAGAACCGGAAACCGGATCCGGAACTGATCGAAAAGTCCAAACGCATCCTCGAAATGACCGGTGACGAATTGAAGGCGGAGCCCCGCCTCGCTTCCCACTACGCCCTCCGCATTTTGAATCTGGCCGATGTCGCAGACACCACTGAAGTCGCGATTCAGGCGATCCGGATCGGCGATCAGGCCATTGTGGCGATGCCCTTCGAGGTGCTCGTCGAGATCGGGCTCGACCTGAAGAAACGCAGCCCGTTCCCGCGCACCACCATCGTGGAGATCGCAAACGGGGCCTTTGGCTACCTTCCCCCGCCCCATCAGCATGAGCTGGGCGGGTACGAAACCTGGCTGGGGACCAGCAAAATGGAAAAGGAGGCGTCCGTCATTTTGACGAAACACCTCCTCGAAATGCTGGAGGAACTGAAAAGTTCCCCTCTTCAGTAACTGAGCGGAACTAGGACCTCGATTCTTCGGAATCGGTCTCCGGCTTTTCAGCAGTCGCTTCTTCGACCACCGGAGCTTCCGCCACACTCTCCACCGCGGCGGGTGCATCCGCTGCTTCGGGCTCATTTTCAGATGCAGCAGGAGCTTCCGTTGCTTCCGGTTCACTCTCCACCGCAGCAGGAGCTTCCGTTGCCCCGGGCTCATTTTCGGGAGCAGCAGGAGCTGCCACAGCCTCTCCGGAAGCAGCGGTGACTTTCAGCTGGTGTCCCATGAAAAACTTCAGATCGACAACTTCGACTGCCTTCTGAGCGGCTTCCACCTCAGTGAAATCAACGATGATTTCGCCGGTGACGGCACCTTCTTTTGCGGCAATCGCGGATGTCTCGCGAATTTCCCCGATTCCATCAAAGAGATCGGAAATGTCCTCGCTCGTCGCGTCCTTGTTCAAATTAGAGACTTTCAGAGTGGTGGTGGTGACCACTTCGATTTCAGCCGGTTGAACCTGACGGGTCGGCTTTTCGATACGGTCCTCGGAGGAACGACCACCGCGACCACCGCCACGGCGCTCACGATCTCCACCGGAACGACCTTCCCGACGTGGCGGACGATCTCCCTCCTCACGGCTGCGCCGTTCACGACCTCCTCCTTCGCGGGGAGCACGCGGCTCGCGATCCCGGCGCGGCTTTTCCGCTTTGGCACCGGAAACGAGCATCTGACGTCCTTTGAGATCGGTGTCGTTGAGTTTTGAAACGGCGGTTTTCGCATCATCAATGCTCGTCATTTCGACAAAGCCGAACCCTTTCGAGCGACCGGAATCACCGTGACGGACGACCGCGGCACTCACGACTTTCCCGATCGAAGCAAAGGCGGCCTCAAGTTCCTCATCGGTGAGATCGTAGTTCAGATTTCCGATGTAAAGCCTCGGAGTGGTCGGCTCCTCAATGATGCGACGGCGCTCCGGCTTTTTCCCACCGGAGGGCTTGCGACCTTTTTTCTTCTTCGTCGGATCAATGAGCCCGAACGTGATGGCCTTGATGAATTTCTGAAAACCGGTCGGCTTGGGCTCAGGGCGACGCTTGCGGCCTCCCTGGCGTTTTCCTCCTCCATCGGAGCGATTTTGATTCCGGTTGCGGGAAGATTCGGAGCGTGGTTTGCGTTCCCGGTCAGACGATGATGGTTCCATACGATATTTGTTTCGTTCTTATAAGAGTGACTTCCTCCACAGTGACGGAAGCCGTGGCACAGAAAACGGGAACAATTCCCCGCCCTGCGCCGGTGAGAGCCGCCATCCTAATTCAGCGGCTCCGTTGAGCAAGTCATTTACCTGCAACAAAATGGGGACATCCCCCACTTCCTAGAACGGAATATCGTCGTCCGACTCTTTCCCGTAATCCGCCGGTGGCTCACTGAGATGGGCCGGTGGTTCGTGGCCTCCGAAACCGGAATCCGCTGGTGGGGCCGCAGCTCCGCCCGCTTTCTCGAGCTTCCAGGCATTGAGATTCACGTAGTATTTTCCGTTGTACTCGTTGCCGCGGATGTCAAAACTCACCTTCACCGAGTCACCTTCGGAGAGGCCATCGGTCAGCGCGGTCTTCTCTTTGACGCACTCAAATTTGATCGATTGGGGATATTTCCCGTCTTCGACTTCAACGACGAACTCGCGCTTGGAAAATCCGCTCGCGAAGGTCTGCACTTCACTGATGACCTTGACGGTCCCTTCTATCTCAAAACTCTTAGCCATATCGTGATGATTTTACGGGTTTTGATCGTCTCAAATCAAAGGGAACGAAAGAGGAAAATGAGATTTCTACTCCTCGATGAGCCGTTCCGCGGAACGTTCGGCACGATCCCGGCCTGCTGCATTCCGCTCGCTGATCTGGGTATTCAGGGTGCAGAAGTCATAGACCCAGCCGACCCCGAAGAGCCCCGCCGTGCACAGATAAAGGATCCCGGTGAGCCATTTGCCCATGTACATCCGGTGCACGCCGAGATAACCGATGAAGGTCAGGAGAATCCAGGCCACGGAATAATCCGTCTCACCCGTCTTGTAACGAAGCTCGGCTTTCCGTTCCATCGAGGGAATCAGAAAAAGGTCAATGATCCAGCCGACCCCGAGGAGACCGAGGGTGAAAAACCAAATCGCGCCCGTGATCGGCTTTCCGAAGTAAAAGCGGTGAGCTCCCGTGAAACCGAAGATCCAGAGGATATATCCAATTGTTTTGCTGTGTGTAGGTTCCATTTGATCCCAACCTTCGCTGGCGCATGGACGAATTCCAATTATAAAACCGTTACAAATTTAGACCGATGTCCAATCTCACCATCACCATTATCGTCATTGTGGTTCTCGCCGGTGTCGTCATCTTCGGCGGCCTCTGGCTCCTCGCTGCTCACTCGAAAGCAAATCGGCCTCACAATGTCGGACGCGGTCACCTCGCCGAAGGGCCGGCGAAACCAAACTGGGTTTCCAGCGTGACACGCGAAGAAGCGAGGCTCACTGAGCCGATGACTTTTTCAGGTGATCCGACTCTTGCGTGGGAAGCGGCAAAAGAAGCCGTCGCCGAACTTCCGAAAACGAAAATCATCAGCACCGATGAAGAGTATCTCCACGCCGAATGCAGCAGTGCTTTCTTCGGCTTTGTCGATGATCTGGAATTGCTTCTGCTTCCTGATCAGGAACGAATTGAGGTCCGCTCCGCCTCCCGCGTCGGGCACTCTGACATGGGGGCGAATGCTCAGCGCGTTGAGAAGCTGCGGATGATGTTTGAAGCGCGAGTGGCGGAATGATCGAAAGACTCACGTCTTTCGCTACCCTTCTGCAGATCCCTGTAGCGAAAGTCGTGAGACTTTCGTCGCGATTCAAGGCTTCCCTGCGACGGGCCCGATTCCCTGCCACAAGAGCACGACCTCATCTTTCTCATCGCACGCCGTAAGATCGACTTCAACCCGGACCGACCAGTCATTCAACTCGTCCGGATCAACGAGGACCTGCTCGACGATCCATCGTTTTGATTCCTCATCGTCCGTCAGGTAGCAATGCTTCGCATTTCTCGCCTCTGGATCGAGGCGGATCAGGCGGTGCTCCTCAAAATAGCCGCTCATAAGGACACTCAACTCCACCGCCGCAGGAGTCCCCTCCGAAAGCGCGACGGCGCTCTCCCAGTCACTGCGCGACATCGCTTTCACGACATCGAACACCTTCGCCCGAACCAGCCGTGTGAAAGCCTCGCGGTTGCGGGTGATCGGAATCTTCTTCCCCGGCGCCTCTGTCCCGGACGACTCCACTGGAACGTAATCCGGATCACGCAAGCGTTCCCACTCATCGAGCAGACTCGAATCGATCCCGCGCAGCATCGTTTCAAAATAGGACTCCGCCTCGAGCACCTCCTCCGTTTTCATCGTCGGCGGCACCGTTTGCACGAGCACTTTGAAAACCTCGGAAAGATGCCGCAGCAGAACCGCCTCACTCCGCTCAAGCCCGTAGACTTTCACGTAGTCCTCGAAAGACTGCCAATTCTCGAACATCTCGCGGGCGATCGACTTCGGCCTCACGGAGGCTTCCTTCGCCCAGGGATTGGTAAGGACAAATTCGTTGTAGGTCGCGAAGATGAAGTCTTTCCCGGGCTTCGGATGTTCGACCTCATCGAGCCGCTCGATGCGCTCTTCGTATTCGATCCCTTCGGCCTTCATTTCGGCCATGAGTTCGCTTTTCACCTTGTCGACCTGCTTCCGGATCACCGCAGTCGGGTCTTCGAGAATCGCTTCGACGAGAGACAGGATCTGGAGGGGATATTGAGGATCCTCGCGATCCAGTTTTGGAATCGCCTCAAGCAGATAGAGCCCGAGCGCCTGGTTCAGCGAAAAATCCTCCTGCAGATCGATGTTCAGCGCGACCTTGTAGGCTCCACCCCGGTCGGATTTCGGCACGATCTTGAGGACATTCCCTTCGACCAGCCCGCGAAAAAGAGAAAAGGCCCGACGGCGCAGCTTTTTCTTCCCCGCGTCTGTTTCGTGAGAGGCGCGAATGACGCGGCGGAGCGCCTCGCAGCCATCTTCGTGGGTGCGACTGAGGACATTCAGGAGCATCCCATGATTGACCGAAAAGCTGGAGCTCAATTTTTCTGACGGCGATTCACGCAGCTTGATGAAGGTCCCTTCATCCCAGTTCACGAACCCTTTCTCAGGCGGCTTCTTTTTCACGGCCTTGCTCTTCCTGCCCTTGTCCGCCGCCTTTTGCTCCGCCTTGAGGTTGTCGATGACATGCGCGGGTGCCTGGGCAATGACGTAGCCGACCGAGTCAAATCCCCGCCGACCGGCCCGACCGCTGATTTGTTTGAAATCGCGCACCGCGAGGGTCTTTGTTTTCTGCCCGCCGTATTTAAAGAGCTGCGTGAAAAGCACCGTCCGGATCGGCACATTCACCCCGACTCCCAGCGTGTCCGTCCCGCAGATCACCTTGAGGAGGCCCTGCTGCGCGAGCTTTTCGACGAGAACCCGATACTTCGGGAGCAGACCGGCGTGGTGAATCCCGAGCCCGTGACGAAGGAGCTTTTTCATCTCCTTCCCGTAAGGACTGCGAAAGTCGGCCTCGACGAGGAGAGAGGAGATCGCGTCCTTTTCCTCCTTCGTGCAGAAATTCCGACTCATGAGATTCTGCGCCGTTTTTGCACAGGAGAGCTGGGTGAAATGAACCAGGTAAATCGGGGCCCGGTCCGCCTCGACGAGTTCCTCGATTTTCTCCTCCAGCATCGTCGTGCTGTATTCGTACACGAGCGGAACCGGGCGCTCTTCCGATTTCACGAGCACGGTCGGAAGTCCGTTCAGCTCCGTGAGCCCCTCTTCGAAAAAGCCCGTGTCACCGAGGGTCGCGGACATGAGAAGAAACCGTGCCTGCGGCAAAGTGAGCAAAGGAACCTGCCAGGCGACGCCCCGCTCATGATCGGAGTAGTAGTGAAACTCGTCCATGATGACCTCGTCGATCTTCGCCCTATCACCTTCGCGGAGCGCAAGGTTCGAGAGGATCTCCGCGGTGCAGCAAATCACAGGCGCCCCCGCGTTGACCGTCGCATCCCCTGTGATCATCCCGACATTCTCCGGCCCGAAAACCTGACAGAGCGACAAGAACTTCTCATTCGCGAGCGCCTTCACCGGCACAGTGTAGAAGGAGCGGCGTCCCAGACAGATCGAACGATACTGGAGCGCCTGCGCGACGAGGGATTTCCCCGATCCCGTCGGAGTATTCAGAATCACATTGTTCCCCGCGAAGAGCTCGAGGATTGCTTCCTCCTGATGATCGTAGGGTTCAACTCCGTCTTCGACGAGATGACCGAGAAAGGCGTCGAGAATTTCATCGTTTGAGAGGGTGGAGGAACCCGGTTCGGGCAGCGGCAAAGGCATCGCCCTACTCATAAGGCCAATCCGGCAGGATAGAAAGCAGCGACCCGGTCAGTCTTCGATCGTCACACACTTGACCCAGTTGGGACCTTTTCCGGTATCGATCTCCTCGACGGGGGAAAGCTCGCCGGTTTCCTTGTCGAGCCGATAGGTCGCAAGTTTTGCAGCAGTCTGACCGGCGACATACACAAACTCACCCGCACGATCAATCGCGAAAGATCGCGGCACCTGCGGGCAGGGAGTGTGGCCGATCAGCTCCAACTCAAAGGTCTCAGGGTTCACGGTAAAACCGACGAGAGAACTGTCCCCGGTGACCGCTTTCCGATCCGTGAGATCCCGGTTCGAGACATAGAGAAACTTCGCGTCCGGAGTGAGATGCAAATCCGCCGTCGTGATCGATCCATCGAAGCCGTCCGGAATCGTGATAATGTTCTGCAGCAGGGTCAGTTGCCCTGCCACTTCATCCCATCTCCATACCCCGACTCCGGGCGACTCGCGCTCGAGGGTCGTGTAGGCGATTTTGCCGTTGGGATGAAAGATAATGTGCCGCGGCTGCTGCGCGGTGCCTTCCCCGACCGGCCCGGAGACGGAGGGCGGATCGTTCGCTGCGAGTGCACCGGTCTTCGCATCGAACTTCAGCTGAAAGACTTTGTTCGGCGTCGTTGCGGGGACGAGGAGATATCCGTTCCCCGGGGAAAAAAGCGAGGAGTGGGCCGCTTTTTCCAACTCCACGGTGACGACAGGCTCGCCGATGCCGATCCTGTCTTTTCCAATCTCCCACACTGTCGCGCTGCCGCCTCCATAGTCATTCCCCGCCATGAATCGACCGGTCGCATCGATCGAAAGATAGCCTGCTTTCTCCGTCGTCGGGTTTTTGCCGATCGACTTCAGCTTCCCGTTCTTCTGAATGCGATAGGTTTCGATCTCGTCTCCTCCGACGCGGTAGAGAAATTTCTGATCACTGGAAATCGCCGTCAGCCCCGCGCCTTCGTTCGTTTGAATCTCAGTCAGTTTTCCCGTCGCGAGGTCGACCTCATACACCGTCACGCCGCCGCCAGCGGAGGAATAGACAAAACGCTCTTCCGCCTGAACCGGGAAAGCCAAAAGCCCAAGGGTGGCTGCGAAAAGGAAGAGGGTGTGTTTCATCGGGACAGGGTCGGAAATCTGTGAAACACTCGTCGTGGCGAAGCGCTCAGCAATTGGCGCGAATCGACTACGAAAGCATGGCGAAGAAGCGCAAGGTATCCGACGAAGAGCTATCGGGCCCGGCTCTTATCAAAGAGACGGCACGTCGCATCCGCCTTGCCCGGACTCACTGGGACGCGCACAGGAACGGCGCCTGTCGCATGGAGCGCGAGCGGGCCCTGAAGCTCTATGAGCGGCTCACGAAAGAGGAGAAAGACCAAATTCCGCAGGTCTTGAGAGTCTGGCTGCGCTACCGGAGTGAGAAGTATTTCGGCGATCATCGCACCCCGCCCGGAAAAAAGAAATAGCACTGGAGTGCGGTGGCTCGACACTGCTTTCGCCGCAACAGGGTCAAGTCATCGAGGCGACCCGATTTAATCCGAAACTGGATTCAAATCCTGTGCCCGGGAGCCACTTAAAGTCCTCGCATTTCGTCTTACTAATCGGCGAGTCCCTCTGAAATCGGGTGAGAAAAAAAAGAAAGCAACGACTCCCTGTACGGCTTCGCCTAATGGCTCGTCAGTGAGGGGATGCGGTTTTTTTGCTGACAGTTATCACAACTTACAATTCGCCAGGCCCCCGCTTCCACCTCATCGATCGAATCGCTCACCCTCATCTTCTCTCCGCAGTTAGGACAGTCGGGAACCGCGAGGAGGATACGGTAGAAGCAATAGCCTATCATTGCCACCATTCCGACGACAAAAGAAAACAATGAAACCAGTTCAATCCAGTTTCTCCCCTCATTCGATTTGGAGTAAAACATTAGGACAGCCGCTCCAGCTACCCCCGCGAACATCGGTATCACTGTTTTGATAGTTCGTTGGTGAAAGACTTTTAGCTCGGGAGGTAAATCGGGAGGTGTGAGCATGAAACGCACTGCTAGAACTTCACTCGGTTGCGCCGCTACGCGCACTCCATATCAGTCAGCAAGGGCATCCAGCACCGGGATAGGGAACGTCTCGGAAGGAACCCGCTCTGACTTCATCAAGCCCTCGATCTTCGCGAGCACTTCCAGATTCTCCGACGCCACATTCGTGCTCTCTGAAGGGTCGGCTTTCAGATCGAAGAGCTGAATTTCGAGCGGATTCTTATTCCCCTTCTTCAGGAGATCACGACGAATCCCCTTCCACTGATTCCCGAGCCAGACGGCCTGCTGACCGCCATAACCGGTGAACTCTCGATAGAGGAAGTCCCGCTCACCCTGATCTTCACCCAGTAAAGTCGGCGCGATGCTGATTCCGTTTACTCCTTCGGGCACAGCCGTCTCCGCCCCGATCAAGTCCAAAACCGTCGGGAGCCAGTCTTCAAAACCGGTCACAAATTCCGTGACGCTACCCGCTTCGACTTTTCCGGGCCACTTCACGATCTGAGGGACGCGGATGCCGCCTTCGTAAAGATCGCCTTTGAGCCCGCGCAGTTCACCCACGCTGGCGAAGAAATCGTAGTCCACCTCCTCCTTGAGGTGAGTCGTTCCGTTGTCGGAGGAAAAAATGACGATGGTGTTATCGGTCAATCCCAGATCATCGATCAGATCCAGCACTTTCCCCACATAGGTATCGAGCCGGGTGATCATCGCCGCGTAGGCAGCCCGCGGGGTGAAGTGCGGCGTGTAGCCATAGCCACCGCTGCGGGTGAACGGCGGATCATTCCACTGCTCGGCAAGATACGGATCGAGATCCTCGTCCGGGACATGAAGCGCGACGTGCGGAATCAGGCTGGGGTAGTAGAGAAAGAAGGGCCGGTCCTTGTTCGCCTTGATGAACTCCAGTGCCTCATCGTTGATATGATCCGAAGCGTAGTCCTGCCCTTTGAAAATTTCGTAGCTGGCAGGATCTGCTGGATCGGCACCCTCCGCCAAACCCGCATGTCCGGGAACCGGCGGGTCGTTTTTGAGAACGAATTTTTCCTCATTATCCCAGAGCGTCGCCGGATAGTAGGAGTGCGCGTGGCTCTGGCAGTTGTAGCCGAAGAAACGTTCGAAGCCCTGCCGGTGAGGGTTTCCCTCAGACCAGATGTTGCCGAGTCCCCACTTTCCAAAAGCCCCGCTGACATAGCCTTCTTTTTCCAGCAACTCGGCAATCGTCACCTCCGTCGAAGGAATCGGGTGCTGCCCTTCCGGTTCGAATCCCCCTTTGTTCGTCCGCACCTCGGCAAAACCCGGATGCTTTCCGGTCATGAGGACGCATCGCGAAGGCGCGCAGACCGCATTGCCCGAGTAGGCCCGCGTAAACCGCATCCCCTCCGCCGCGAGCTGATCGATCCGTGGCGTTTTGATTTTAGCCTGCCCATAGCAGCCCAGCTCACGAAAGCCGAGATCATCGGCGAGGATGAAGACGATGTTCGGTTTTTCGGCAGAAAAAGCTGTTGCCGTGAAGGCAAGGAAAAGAGCAATCAGTCGGGTTCTCATGCCGCGAGTGAACCGGATCCCCCCTCATCGGTAAAGTCTCATTGAAACGGAAATGAGCCATGCAGGATGCGTTTTTCCTCTTCCCGTTCTTCCCGATTCGGGCAAAAGTAAAGCCATGCCAGTCCATCTCGATCCCCTCTCCCGGCGGCGCTTTTTCCAAGGGGCCGCTATTTTCACCGCCTCCGGATTAGGCTTTCCGCTGCGTGCCGCCACCTCCACCGAAACCTGGGCTCTTCTTTCCGACACTCACATCGCAGAAGATCCGGGGAAGCTCTCCCGCGGCGTCAATCTTTCAGAACACCTCGAGCGGGTCGTCGCCGAAGTCCTTCAGGAAAGCGAACATCTCAGCGGTGTCATCATCGACGGTGACGTCGCTTTCAATGACGGGCAGTCCGGCGACTACACGCAGCTCAAAAAATTACTCCAGCCGCTCGTCGATGCCGGGCTTCCGATTCACTGCACGCTGGGAAATCACGATGATCGGGTAAACTTCCTGGCCGCCTATCCGGAAGCCGACGGAACCTCCGCGCTCGAAGGCAGGCATTGCAGTGTCGTTGAAACCGAACACCTCAACCTGATCCTCATCGACACGCTTCGTTTCGTGAACAAGGTCGAGGGCGAAATCGGCGAGACTCAGCTGGAATGGATCTCTGATTATCTCAATCAGCATCCTGAAAAGCCTTCCATCATTCTCGGACATCATTATCCGCAGGTCTTCCGGACCAATGCGATTCCCTCGGATCAGGAAATCAAAATCAGCGGACTGGTCGATTCGCAGCCGTTCGAAGAACTGCTGAAAAGTCATCCCTCCGCCAAAGCCTACCTCTTCGGGCACAGTCACCGCTGGGAAGTGATGGAGGACGAACATGAACTGCATCGAATCAATCTGCCTCCGACTGCCTACGTTTTCGACGAGACGCGACCGAGTGGCTGGGTCCGGGCAAACTTTTCCCACAACGGCATGAAGCTGGAGCTCCGCGCCCTTGATCGCGAGCATCCGGAACATGGGAAAATCCACGACCTTGCGTGGCGTTAGCGATCCGCCTATGATGGCGGATGGCCCAACTCGGCAAAACGAACACCCTTCTCATCGTCCGCGATTCCGATTTCGGATTCTATCTCGACGGCGGTGAACTGGGGGAAATTCTCCTCCCCAATGCCGAAGTGCCTCAGGGCGTTGAACAGGGTGACGAACTCGAAGTATTTGTGAGTCGCGACTCCGAGGACCGCATCGTTGCGACCGTGCAAAAGCCCGTTGTCGAAGTGGGACAATTTGCAGCCCTCGAGGTCACTGCCGTCAATTCCAACATCGGAGCCTTCCTCGACTGGGGCCTCTCGAAAGATCTCCTCCTCCCGTTTCGGGAGCAGCCTTTCCACGTCCGGGTCGGTCAGCTTGCGGTCGTTTATGTCATGATCGATGAGGTCTCGAACCGGATCGTCGCGACGCTGAAGACCAATCGTTTTCTCGACAAAACGCGGGCCGACTATCAAGTCGGCGAACCCGTGAGTTTCATCATTCAGGAACGCACCCCGCTCGGCTACATGGCGATTGTGAATCAGGCGCACCGTGGACTCCTCCACGAGAGCCGCATTTCCCGCCCCCTGAAGATCGGGGAAACTTTCGACGGCTACATCGCGGCGATGAAAGAACAGGGAAAAATCGATCTTTCCCTCGAACCGGTCGGCTACGGTCGGGTCACTGATCTCAGCGGTCAGATCATGGAAAAGCTGGGGCAAAACGGTGGGCATCTCAAGGTCAGCGACAAGAGCTCGCCGGAGGAAATCCGCCGAATGTTCCAGACCAGTAAGAAAGCATTCAAACAAGCTCTTGGAGCCCTCTACCGAAAGCGTCTCATCGAAATGAAGGACGGAGGCATCTCGCTCTTGAAGAAGTCGGACGATTAGCACAATTCCGGCCTCCGTCCCGGAGTTGGAACTTGGCAGGATCAGCAGGTTGAATCATGATGGTGATGTTCAACCCATTCTCCTGATGCAACGACGAAAGTTCCTTCAACAAGCCGGCCTTCTCTCCGGCGCCACCCTTGCCACTCCCCTCACCCACCTCCCCGCAGAAGAAGCCGATATTTCGAAGTTCAGCGAAACGTTCGTCCCGACCCGGGCGATCACGAGCGGGCCCGAGTTTCACTGGTTCGGCTACTACGACAAACTTCAGTTCGATCCGACGAACCGGTTCGTCCTCTCAAATCAGGTTTCCTTCGAGCATCGGACCCCCACCGAATTTGATCCGATCCAGGTCGGCATGGTGGATCTCGAGAACGACGACGAATGGATCGAAATCGGAAAGAGTGAGGCCTGGGGATGGCAACAGGGATGCATGCTGCAGTGGTTGCCCGGTTCGAAGTCCAAAGTGATCTGGAATGATCGTGACTCTGATCAATTTGTCTGCCGCGTCCACGATATCGAAACAAACGAAACCGGGACGGTCCCCCGTCCTGTCTACGCCCTGAGCCCCGACGGCAAGTGGGGCGTCTCGGCCGATTTCGCCCGGATCCAGAATCTTCGGCCCGGCTATGGCTACCAGGGCGTCGACGATCCCGTCCGTGAACAGCGTTATCCGGAGAATTCCGGAATCTGGAGGGTGAACATGGAGACCGGCGAATCTGATCTCATCATTTCACTGGCCCGACTCGCGGAGATTCCCTTTCAAGGCGGCCCGCTCACGGATCAGTGGAACTACGTGAATCACCTCCTCGTGAGCCCTGACAGCAAGCGCTTCATTTTCCTCCATCGCTGGCGTGCGAAGGGACCGGACGATCCGGAGTTCGCGGTCAACAACGGCTTCGTGACCCGCATGTTCACCGCCGCGATCGACGGAACCGACCTCTACGAACTCGATCCTTCCGGCTTTACCTCTCACTTTATCTGGCGTGATCCGCAGCACATCTGCGCCTGGACAAAGCCGGAGGGAATGGAATCCGCTTTCTACCTCTTTCAGGACAAAACCGATCAGATCGAAGTCGTGGGAAAAGAGAAGATGCCGGACAATGGACACAACACCTACCTCTCCGTCGGGAATGGCCGGGACTGGATTCTCAACGATACCTACCCCCGCGGCGTCCGACGGCAGCAGAATCCCTATCTCTATCATGTCCCGTCCGACACGAGATATGACCTCGGAAAATTTCACCTTCCGCGCGATTACTCCGGCGAATGGCGATGCGACACTCATCCGCGATCCAGTAACGATGGCCAACTCGTCTGCATCGATTCACCGCATGGCGGGAACGGAAGACAGTTGTGGCTTCTCGATATTTCTGAGATTGTGGGAAGCTGAATCATGAAACTTCCCACCACTCTCTCCCTTTCCCTGGCTTTCCTTTTTTTCTGGCAGGTCGGCGTCGACGCAAAAGACCTTCGTTTTCGCGACCGCGATCCGAAAGCCTACCAGCTCTCCGCCCGCGCCAGCGAACTCGATGCTCGGGCGAAGCCCCACCCTGAGATCAACTTTGTGTTCGAGGACAAAGACGGCAAACCCGCCGACGTGCAGAACGCGTCAGTCGATACCTCGGTCGAACCTCGCGGGAAACTCGTGATCTGGCTCATGGGGCACAACGGCGAGCTTTTCAAGCGCCTCAACAGCTACGGCCTCCACGCGATCCAGCCTCACTATGCGAACAAGTGGTTCGGAATTGTCTGTCAGGAAAAGCCCGTCGGCCCGGAGTGTCGTGGCAATGTCAGGCTCGAAGCGGCGACCGGCGAGGACTTCAGCGATGATGTCGATATTCCGAAGCCCGACGGCATGATGGAGCGCAGCCTCCAGTTCGTGAAGTGGCTCGCGAAGGAGAACCCGGAAGGCAAGTGGGACTACTTTCTCACCGACGATGGAAACGGCCTCCGCTGGGAGGATGTCATCGTGTCAGGGGCATCGCACGGCTCGACGACCGCGGCACGATTTGCCAAGCACGTAAAAGTCAGCCGCGTCGTCGCGCTCTGCGGACCGCGGGACAATTACCAGACCTGGCAGTCCCTGCCCTCCGCCACTCCGTCGAACCGGATTTTCGGTTTCTCCCACGTCCTCGACGGAGGCTGGACCGCCGACCACTACTGCCGCTCCTGGGAAATGATGGGCCTGCACCAGTACGGTCGCATCGTGAACGTCGACGAAACTCCGTTTCCCTTTGAGAACACCCGTCGCCTCATCACGGACTTCGACGTCGGAGGCGATGACAAAAAAGCGCACAGCTCGGTCACTCCCGGGAAAAGCTCCGCGAAAGATTCCGAAGGGAACTATCTCCACGAAGATGTCTGGCGTTACCTCTACACGCATCCCGTCGATGAGATCGGGGAAGCCGTACCGGAGGACGATGACTGCCTGAAGGACCAGCCACAGTAGAAGCCGGTTGTCGATCTCCCTGACTCGCGATAGGGTCCGCCACGAACCATGAGTGACGACCAACAGCCCCCTCTCGATGCCATGTCCCTGCGGCTCGCTGCCGCAAACGCCCTCATCCGCCGTCGCCGCACGATCAAACCGGCTGACATGTCGGAGAAGCCGGTCGAGCCCGGGATTCTCGCCGCGATTCTCGAAAACGGGAACTGGGCTCCCACCCACGGCATGACCGAACCCTGGCGCTTCTTCGTTTTTACCGGAGACGGCCGCCAGCGCCTCGCGGATTTTTGCCAGGATCTCTACCGCAAAGTGACGCCGGAAGATCAGGTCCGCCCCGAAAAACTGGAAAAACTCGGCAGACAGCCCCTCATGGCACCGGTCGTGATCGCTCTCGGCATGAAGCGTCAGGACATCGAGAAGATCCCCGAGCTTGAGGAGATCGAAGCCGTCGCCTGCGCCGTGCAAAACATGCACCTGACCGCCTCCGCCCTCGGCATGGCCGCGTTCTGGTCTTCGCCCCCCGTTTCCTATACCGACGAAATGCGGAAATGGCTTGGACTCACCGATCCACGCGACAAATGCCTCGGATTCTTTTATCTCGGTTGGCCGAAATCGGAGGAATGGCCCGAGGGCAAACGGGGCGACATCATGGACAAGGTGACCCTCGTGCCGAAGTAGAGTCCTTCCTGCAACGATGAAACTGGCCCGGATGCCGGATGGAAGTCCGGAAATATTCTACACGCTGCAGGGCGAAGGACGAAACACAGGACGTCCCTCCGTTTTCATCCGCTCCTCACTCTGCAATCTCCACTGCCGCTGGTGTGACACAGACTACACGTGGAACTGGGAGGACACCGACTTCGTTCACGAGAGCGGACGGAAATATCGCCGCGAGGAGCAGATCATCGATTTCAGTATGGATGAAATCATCGCAGCGGTGAATCCTTTCCCCTGCTCGAATTTTGTTCTCACCGGCGGCGAACCGCTCCTCCAGGAGAAGGCATGGGTAGAGTTGATGGGGGCCTTGTCAGGACACTTTGAAGTGGAGACGAACGGCACCCTGATGCCGTCGGAGCCCTTTCTCGCGCGGATCGATCAAATCAACGTGTCCCCGAAGCTCGAAAATTCCGGCATAGAAGTGTCACTGCGCTCAAAACCTGAGGTGCTCACAGGAATGGTCGCAACAGGGAAAGCGGACTTCAAGTTTGTCGTCGGCAACGAAGGCGACTTTGCTGAAATTCAGACGCTCTGCGAAACCGCCGGAATCCCCGGGGATCGAACATTTCTGATGCCGAAAGCAAACTCTGTCGCGGAGCTCGAAGCGAATCAAAACTTCGTTGCCGCGCTGGCGCAGGAACACGGTCTCAACTACTCGGACCGGCTTCACCTGCGACTCTTCGGGGCGAAGCGGGGCGTTTGACTCAGCCCTTCACCGCCGCCTTCCGCAGCTTGTCGAGGATCGCCTTCCCGACGCCACGATCCGGCATCGGCTCGGAAATGATTTCATCGATCTCCTCCATCCCGTCGAGTTCGCGGAGGACATGAAAAAAGCGGGTTCCCGCTTCGGCGACCCGGCCTGAGCCCGGGCTCAGGACCGCGACATGATCCCACTCGTAGCTGTCGAGATAACCGTCCCTGGGCTGGCCGCGATAGCTCAACAGCGCATATCGCCTGCCCTCTTCGGGCGAAAATTCCTCGGGGCTGGTGAGGAGTCGCAACGGCTTGTTCGGCGCGTAATGATTCTCCAGCATTCCCGGTGCCTCCGGCGAGGCGTTTTCGACGTCCTCATTTCGCTCCGCGAACACTACTTTTCCGAATTTTTTCAACTCCACTTCGGTGATCGGCCCCGGTCTCAGGACAGTGATAATCGGCTTCGCAGGACCCGGCTCCACTTTCACGATGGTGGACTCGAGCCCCCGGGAACAGGCACCCCCGTCAACGATGAGCGGGATGCGTCCTTCGAGCTGATCCATCACTGCCTGTGCCGAGGTCGGGCTCATGCGACCGAAAAGATTGGCACTGGGCGCCGCAACCGGCCCGCTGAAATTCCGGATAATCCGGTGAAAAACGGGGTGATCGCACTGGCGAACCGCCACGGTATCGAGCCCACCGGTGACGAGATCGGAAATGATCGGCTTTCTCGGCAGGACGAGCGTGAGCGGTCCCGGCCAGAAGGTCTCGATGAGCTGGACGATCGTCTTTTTGATCTCTTCCGGAATCTCCGCCACATCGCGAATCGCGTCTTTGTGGTGCACATGGACGATGAGAGGATCGAAGTGAGGTCGTTCCTTCACCGCGAAAATCTTCTCCACCGAAGCAGGATTCAGAGCATCTGCGGCGAGGCCATAGACCGTCTCCGTCGGAAGGGCGACAAGGTCCCCTGCCTGAAGAGCGTTCACCGCACTTCGAACCGCTTCGTTCGTATCAACCTCGGATTGTGTTCTCGCGATAACTGTTTCCATCTTTGTGCTGGCCTTGCTTCGCGAAAAAGTTGGGCAACCCCTTCATTCTCGCTATGCTTGCGCTAGTGAATACGACAGGACAGCCTCCCCGCAATCTGATTTTGATCGGATTCATGGGCACCGGCAAAACCACGATCGGAAAACGGGTCGCGCGAAGCCTCGGGATGAAGTTCGTGGACACGGATTTATTGATCGTGAAAAAGGCCGGGAAATCCATCCCGAAGATCTTCAAGGATTCCGGGGAAGAGGTCTTTCGAGCCATGGAAACCGAAGTGCTGAAAGAGTGCGGAGGCAAAACCGGTCAGGTCATCTCGACAGGCGGCGGCATTGTGACACGCCCTGAAAACCTGGAGCTTCTCAAGTCCTCCGGCTACGTCATTTGGCTCAAAGCCAGCCCGGAAACCATCTTCGAGCGCGTCAGCCGGAACCGGAACCGTCCCCTCCTCCGTACGGACAATCCGCTCAAGACAATCACCGACCTGCTCACGCAGCGGGCCGGGCTCTACGCCGGGGCACAACATCTTTCGATCAACACCGACGAACTGACGATGGAGGAAACCTGCTTCGGAGTCACCGAATCGGCCAAGCTCGCTCTCGGAATCGGCTGATTCAAATCCACGACTTCCGGGGGAACGCACCGGGTCGGCAAACCCATCCCACCCCCGGGGCTTCGGGTGGTTCCTCATCTTTGCCGCGCGATAATCGGAGACGAGGATGCAAAAAAGCGCCGGTGCCTCATAGGACAACCGGCGCTTCTGAAAGATTCGCGGGAGAATCAGAGCACTTCCGGAACCACGAACGGCTCCCGGTAGACCCGGGTCGCGAGGCGGTTCGCCGACTCGTCGAGATCCCCATTGCCTTCGGCCCATTCCGTGTCCGGATTGAACTTCAACATGGGCCCGAGGACGATGCTCTGAGCGTTCACGTTCACTCCGTTTTTCGCGAGATGATCTCCCATCGAGGCGTAGCGTTCCGTCAGAGTCGCGTCGTCCTTGATGGACTCAAGAATTTCGTCATTGCTCTGAAGTCGTCCCAGACGATGCGAGATCAGGCCGGTGTGGCAAAGCGCACTGGAGATATGAGTCTCTTCACAGTCGGCATATTGATCCTCCACTTTGCGGCTCTTCACCGCCGAAATGAAGTTCGTGAAAATATCCTCCGTCTCGACGGCCTTCGGCGGTTCCATCTCCCTACCGTCCGCATCTTTCATGAGAACCTTTCCTCCGGCGCTGGTGTAGACGCTGCCCCCCTCACAAACCACGACCACGGCAATCCCGCTTTCGCCGGGATATTCGTCGGGAGCATTCATGTTTTTGCCCCAGTTGTCTTCCTGAAACTTCTTCGCTTTCGGAAGACCGCGCGTCTCAAAAATCAGCGGAGCAGAATCGTAATCGTGGTACACGATCTGTGTGTTCGGCGTTTCGCCATCGTCATCATAGCCAAGACGGCCACCGATGCTCATGGAGCGGGGGGCAATCTTGTCCTCTCCCATGTACCAGCGGGCCACATCCATCTGGTGGATCCCCTGGTTTCCCATGTCCCCGTTGCCATAGTCGTAGAACCAGTGCCAGTCGTAGTGAAACCGCTGACGACCGAGCGGAGCTTCCTGGGCGGCGGGACCACACCAGAGATTGTAATCAACGCCTTCCGGAATCTCACCGCCCCCGCCTTTTCCAATGGAGGCACGGGGCTTGTAGCACATCCCTTTGACATACTTGATTTTCCCGAGCTTGCCGTCCTGAACAAACTTCACTGCGGACTGAATCGATCCCATCGAACGACTCTGCGTTCCGCCCTGACAGATTTTCCCGTTCTTCCGCGCCAGCTTGACGAGCTGACGGCCTTCCCAGACATTGTGTGAAATCGGCTTCTCGACATAGGCATCGAGCCCGGCCTGAATCGCCCAGAACCCGGAAAGGGTGTGCCAGTGGTTCGGGGTCGCGGTAGACATCACGTCGATCTCACCTTTGTCGAACATCTCCCGCATGTCGGCGAAACCGGCTACGCTGATCTCCTGCGTGTCGGCCATCTTGTTGACCCGGGCATCGAGGACAGCCGGATCCGTGTCGCAGAGAGCCGTAACCCGGACACCACCCATTTTGGCGTAGGCATCCATATGGGATTTCCCCCGGCCGTTCACCCCGATAATGCCAACGCGAATATCGTCGTTGGCACCGATGACCTTAGAGTTCGGCCAGGCCAGAGCGAGACCGAAACCGGCCCCGTATTTGAGAACTTTGCGTCGATCGAGTGAGGCGGGAGAATCAGGTGTTTTCATAGAGCTGCCTTCAGTCTATGAAAATCACCCGTCAGCGGCAATGCTCAAAAGATCCCGCAGTTGCGGATTCTGCCTGCGCAAAGCTGACTCAATCCCGGCTCATGAAAATCTGCAGGATGTAGTAAAAGAGCAGCGCAACACTGGAGAACAGGGACAGGGCTGCCGAAACCGACTGATCCGTCCGGTAGTGATGAATGATGTTCGAGGTGCTGTAAAGAATCGCGACACTCGCGAAAATCGCCATTGCTCCGGCGAAGATCGTTCCCAGTGAAAAACCGAAAATGATTGAGACGACAATAATGCCGAGGGCAATGAATCCCCCGATCATGAGAAAACTGCGGAGGAAAGAAAAATCCTTTTTCGTGACGAAAGCCGTCGCCGTCAGTCCCGCAAAAATGAAAGCCGTCGTCGTTCCCGCTTTCACAAACAGAAGCGATCCATCTCCGGATTTGATCGCTGCGAAATAGAGAAGTGGAAGAAAAATAAAGGCTTCCGCAATGATAAACAATCCAAGCCCGGCATACTGAACTCCCCGCGACGTCTCCGACCGGGCGAGGCGGTCCGCGATGAAAGAAACGACCATGAAGACTCCGAGGACAATGAGCCATCCGAACCCGAGCATTTTTTCCACCAGCGCCGGAACCCAGGGTTGCTGAAGGAGGAACCATTCCACCCCGATGAAAGCGAGAATGGCAAGGCCCAGGTGCAGGTAGGTGCTGCGCATGAAGGCAGCCCGGTCCGATGGAGCCGCATCGGCCGCAACAGTGTAGGGATTGGCGTAGGATGTCGTCATAGAAAATGATAATTCAGTGTTAGAGTGCCCCCGGCTCGAGCATAAGACGCTGGCGAACCGCTTCGAAAAGACAGACAGCGGCGGCATTGGAAACGTTCAAGCATTCCACGTGCCCGGCCATCGGGATGCTGATGAGTTCATCGCAGTTTTCGCGGGTGAGTCTTCGCATGCCCTCACCCTCCGCCCCGAGAACAATCGCAAGCGGCCCGGTCATCTCGCATTCGTAGAGTTCGCAGTCCGACTGATCCGCGGTCCCGACAATTTTGACGCCGTACTCCTCACGGATCTTTGAGAGAAACCGGGCCATGTTCCCCACCGAGACGACCGGCACGTGTTCGGCGCCACCGCAGGAAACCCGGACAACGGTCTCGGTAACCGGCGCTGACTTATGGCGTGGAACAATCACGGCCTGCACGCCGGCACCTTCTGCGGAACGGATACAGGCGCCAAGATTATGAGGATCCTGAACCCCGTCCAACACGAGAAAGAACGGTTCGACCCCCTCCGGATTTTCGAGAAAGGAATAGAGCGACTCCTCCGTGCCCCGGGCGACCTTCCGAATGTCGCTTGAGTGCACGTTTGCCCTTGCTTCGCGCGGGCGATTGCCGGGAGTTTTCTGTCGACGGGGTCTGCCCATGAATGGTGAGAGAGACGAATCAGGCAAAAATTTCAGGCTGACCGGGCCGGGCGTGAATTTGATTGCAGGTGTCGCCGTCGAGTCCAAGCCCGTTGGCCAGCTTCCCGAAATACTCCGCTTCTTTCTGAGTGTCCAGTTTGATCGCCATGAGCGAGAAGGCGTAGACCTGCTCGTCCATGTCGTCGGGAACATTTGAGGTGAACTCGGCGAGATTCACCGGACCGGAAAGGTGCTCCTGCAGATAGACAATCTCCTCGTCATCAAGATCACCGAGACGTCCGAGAATTGCCTCCTTCTCAGCGTCATCAATCGTGCCGTCGGCCTTGGCCGCGTTGCACATCGCTGCGATCAAAATTTCCGCCTCTTCCT
>JARGOP010000007.1:112390-115621 GCA_029233965.1 Verrucomicrobiales bacterium
CCGTCGGCCTTGGCCGCGTTGCACATCGCTGCGATCAAAATTTCCGCCTCTTCCTTCGTGCCGTCGGCCTTGGCCGCGTTGCACATCGCTGCGATCAAAATTTCCGCCTCTTCCTGAGCCTCTTTCGGCGGGGCGGCCTCCTGACCGCCCCCGAGAAGCTCGGTACCATTGGTGCCGCTGCTGCTGTTTGCTGCCGCCCCGAGGATGCCGGCGAGAGGATTGTTCCCTCCACCGCTCGTGGCCGCGCCGAGAAGGGATCCGAGAAGATCGCCCCCGCTGGTGTTGCCCTTCCCGCCTTTGGCTGCTGCGGCGGCAAGAATCGCACCGAGTGCGCCGAGGCCACCGCCGCCGCCACCGCGTTTCCGGCCGCCGAGAAGGGTGCCGAGAATATCGCCCGCACCGGACGAGGAGGAGCCGCCCCCGAGGAGGCTGTCGAGAATGTTCCCACCGGCCGGTGAACCCATTGCGTTGTTGCTGAGAAGGGTGCCGAGAATTTTGATTGCGTCCATGAGAGAACCTGAGGAATCAGAAGTGCCTTGAGAATAGGACGGGGCCTGCGCCGGGGCGAGTGTTTTCTTGTCCGGAGATCGTCATTTTCAGGCCGGCGACCACGTTATCGCGTGCACTGCGGGATTGACCGTTCCCACGCTCAGCGGTCAGGGTCGGAAAATGCCTGCCGACGAACCTGTTTCTGATCCGACGCCCCCGCCCGCGGCGTCGGAACGACTTCTCTCCCTCGATGTCTATCGCGGGATGGTCATGCTCCTGCTCGCCTCTTCGGGATTTGGAATCGCAAAATACGCCTCCAACCTGGAAGGCCCGTTTGCGGAATGGTTGCTTTTTCAGGGAACTCACCCGGAATGGAACAGTCAATTCGGGATTTTCGGCCTCGCCCTCTGGGATCTGATCCAGCCTGCTTTCATGTTCATCGTCGGCGTTTCAATGCCCTTCTCGTATGAAAAACGGGAGCGCCTCGGGCAGAGCTATCGTTCCCGAATGCGCCACGCCTGGACGCGGGCACTGCTCCTGACCCTGCTCGGTGTCTTTCTCCAGTCGCTCCGACAAGACGAAACCAACTGGATTTTCACGAACGTCCTCAGCCAGATCGGACTCGGTTACGGCCTTCTTTTTTTCCTCGTCGGGAAACCCCCGCGGACTCAGTTCCTCACCGGCGGGGCGATTCTCATTGGCTACTATCTCCTCATGCTCGTGTTTCCGCGAGGACTGGACGACTGGAGAATGCATTTCGAAAACGGGACGACCTTTCCCCAGCAATTCGACACCTGGTTCCTCAATCTCTTCCCCCGGGAGAAACCTTTCGAGACCCACGCCTACTCGACGCTGAACTTCGTTCCCTCCCTCGTGACCATGTTGATGGGGCTCATGTCAGGGCAGGTTTTGAAAAACCCCTCGACCAGTTCCGGCACAAAACTGAAACAACTCTGGATCGCGGCGGGCATCCTTCTCCTCACCGGCACCGTCCTCGGCCTCACAATCTGCCCTGTGGTCAAGAAACTCTGGACTCCGTCGTGGACGCTCTACAGCGGAGGCTGGGTCATCGGGCTGCTCGCGCTCTCCTACTGGATCATCGATGTAAAAAAATGGAACGGCCGGGTTTTCCCCTTTGTCGTCGTCGGACTCAATCCGCTCACGATGTATCTCCTCGGCATGATGTCTCGCGGATGGTTTCTCGAAAACTTCCGGCGTCATCTCCCCGATTTCCTTTTTGCCGGCCCGACCCGCCCCATCGTGGAGGCGACGCTGCTGGTTGTCGTCTTCTGGCTCATCCTCTGGTGGATGTACCGCCGGAAGATTTTTCTTCGTCTCTAAGCCACCGATATGAAGTTTCCTTTGCTCCTTCTCCTCATCCTCGCCACCGGTCTCCTTTCGGCGGGCGAAAAAAAGAACGTTCTCTTTCTCATCTCAGACAACCAGACGTGGACTGATCTGGGTTGCTACGGTCATCCCCTCGTCAAAACGCCGAACATCGACCGCCTCGCCTCCGAAGGTGTCCGCTTCGAACACGGCTTTGCGACAACCGCCTCCTGCGGCCCGAGCCGCGCGGTCATGTATACCGGCCTCCTCACCCACTCAAACGGCCAGTATGCTCATCCGCATCGCGAACACAATCAGCAGCTCCGCGAAGATGTCACCTCCGTCTTTGCGATGCTTAAGAACGCCGGCTACCGCACCGGATTGATCGGCAAGGATCACATCAAGCCGCTGGAAAAATACCCCATCGATTTCAAACCCCGCCTCAGTTCCCGGGATGTTGCCGCCATGGCCGGGGCAGCCGGATCTTTTCTCAAAGAATCGGACGATCCCTTTTTTCTCGTGCTGTCTTTCTCCGATCCCCATCCCGTTTCGATCGACGGCAAAGGCTGGGGAATCCGGGAACCGGTGAAGGGCTACGATCCCATCCTCTATGATCCCGCCGAGGTCCCTGTCCCGCCTTTCCTCCCCGACACCCGGCAGGTCCGGGAAGGAATCGCCGGTTACTACCAGCAGATCAGCCGGATGGATTATGGCGTCGGGCTCGTCCTCAAGGCGCTGAGGGAAAGTGGTCACGAGAATGAAACCCTTGTCATTTTCATCTCCGATCACGGCACCTCGGAGCCGGGCGCGATGGGCACTCACTATGAACCCGGCGTCAGAGTGCCCTTCATCGTGAAGCAGCCCGGCCTGAAGAATCCGGCGACACCGAACCGCGCCCTCGTTGCTTTTACTGACCTCACCCCGACGATTCTCGATTGGACCGGAACGACCTTTGACGACTATCCCCTCCACGGGCGGAGCCTTCTCCCGGTTTTATCCGACCCCGATCCCGAGGGCTGGGACGAAGTTCTCCTCAGTCATGTCGGCCACGATATTTTCGCGTATTACCCGATGCGGACCCTTCGGCAGCGTGACTTTAAATTGATCTGGAACGTGACTCCCGGGGCCGAATACCCGTTGCCGATCGACACCGTGCAGCGCGAAACCTGGATCCAATTGCGGGCGCGGGGCGATGAAATGATCGGGGGCCGCTCGGTCGAAGATTTTCTCCATCGTCCCCGCCTTGAGCTCTACGACCTCAGGAACGACCCCTGGGAAACCAAGAACCTCGCCGACGACCCTTCGCACGCCGCACAACTCGACGAGATGCTCAGCCGTCTCATGGCGCGACTCGAAGCACAGGAAGATCCGTGGATCCGGAAATTTCACCCGCTCAGCCGCGAACAGTGAGACGGG
>JARGOP010000139.1 GCA_029233965.1 Verrucomicrobiales bacterium
TTTTCAAGGAGTTCCTATCGGTGCGTCGGTCCTAGCGGGATTGAGGGGGTGCAGATTGATTCCGCTCCTCGCAGGCAGGACGCTTGCCACAATGGAGTGGATCATCGATATCTGGTACTGGGCAAAAGAGCGTGAAACGCTGCTCGCCTGGATTGGATCCCTCTCTCTCCTGACGCTCGTCGTCAGTGCGATCCTCGTTCCCATTGTGATTCGGCGCATGCCGCACGATTACTTCCTCGACGACAGCGAAAGCGTCGAAGCGATCCGCGAAGGTCATCCCGTTCTGCGAGTCTTATTTCTCGTCATGAAAAACCTCATTGGCGGCATCCTCGTTCTCGGTGGCATCATCATGCTTCTTACCCCGGGACAGGGTGTCTTGACGATGCTTATCGGACTAATGCTGATGAATTTCCCCGGAAAGCGGCGATTCGAGATCTGGCTCATCCGCCTTGGCCCGCTGAACCGTGCGATCAACTGGATTCGAGGAAAAGCGGATAAGCGGCCACTCGAATTACCTGCGCGAGTTCTTTGATCAGACTAACCTTCCTATCTCAGCTCTCACTGGTTTCTCTCGGCATCCAGTGCCATCCGAGTTGCTGCGATACCACGCTGTAATTCTGCGTTCTGTTCGCGAAGCCGGGCGTTCTCAGCCCTAATCTCGTGGAGAGATTCTGAAGTATCGATTTGAGGGAGATCATTCAACTGCTCCGGCAACCCCAAGTACCAGTCTTCGTCACTTTCGTATCCAAGTTTTGTCAATACTCCTCCAAAGTGCTTCTCCCACAACTGCCCCGTCTCCCGATCGAAGAATCGACGCCAATCCCCCGGCTTGCCATTGCGATAGTGGCTGTAAATGTTTTCATCCCCGCGCTCACGACCGCTCCTCTTTGAAAACGAAAGACGGTCTGTTGCCGATTCGAGAGAAGCTTGAGGAACGTCCCATTCAAGGAATCCAATTATTTTCTGAAACTCAATCAGTTCGTTCTTCACAATTTCCTCATAGGAAGTCACGTAGACTCCGTCAGAAGATCCACCGGCCCATGAAAGATAAGCCCGGAAACATCGACTGAATTCGTCCATTCCAATCCGAAGGGAATCTCGAATCCCTAATTTCTGGAGAGGACCTCGAATAAGATCTGTCCCCCCATTTGAAACATGACTGTAGGTCATTGAAAAGACCCATGAAATCAGTCGATCTCTAGGATCCCGTATCACCGCGACAGCACGGTCTCCAGGCTGACGATAATGCTCCCAATCTTCCCGTGAAGCATGGTAAACCGGGCCAATAAAGTTACCAGGAGAGGCCGTTGGCCACCCCCTTTTCATCAGATTCCCACCTTCACCCAGCCAGCGCACATCGACATGCTCTGCCACTTCCGGGGCGGTCAGGACATCTCGAATCCATTGACTTCCGCACTTTTGAAAAGTGAGATGATAGACTGAGGCATTACTTTTTTCCATGATCAGAGAATTACCCGGACTCTACCCTGGCCGCGGTAATCGAGAGTAGCACATTGAGATGAAACATTCTATCCTGCGGCACCTCATTTTGCGGTATCGCATCGTAAACTCCTCAGCCGGTACGAATTTCGATTTGTGATTTTCGTATCGGCGTTCTTATTGCGCGAAACATGAGCGATCACTCAGACTCCACATTCCGGGACCCGTTGAGGTCTCACCAGGCACTTACGAAGCGATGGCGGCTCCCATGATCGGGCACCGCAGCAAGGACTTCGTGAACCTCTACAATGACATTCATCCGCGCCTTCAGTCCCTCGTCGGCACGACGCAGCCTGTTTTTCTCTCGACCTCCTCCGCGTGGGGCGTCATGGAAGGGGCGATTCGCAACCTCGTGAATAAAAAGGTCCTCTGCTGCTGCTCCGGCGCCTTCTCCGACAAATGGGTCGATGTCGCCGTCCGTTGCGGCAAAGACGCGGAAGCCCTTCAGTATGAATGGGGTACGCCTGTCGATCCGGCGGATATCGATGCCAAACTCGCGACCGGTGAATTCGATGTTGTCACTTTCATTCACAACGAAACCTCGACCGGCGTCATGAACCCGCTCGCTGAGGTCGCGGCCGTCGTGAACAAATACGACGACGTCCTCCTCGTCACCGACACGGTTTCCAGCTTCACGGTCGTCCCGATCGAGTTCGACAAGCTCGGGATCGATGTGCTCCTCACCGGCAGCCAGAAGGCTTACTGATTAGAATTTGCTTTTTCAAGGAGTTCCTATCGGTGCGTCGGTCCTAGCGGGATTGAGGGGGTGCAGGGGGAGAAAGGGTGAAATCTTGTCTTCATGGAGAGATTTGGCCATGATAACAAGCTGGAGTCAAGGCTGTGCGCCGCGGATCTACTGAACCGCTCTGAAATGGTGGGGTTTTGGTCGAAAAATCGAGGGTTCCGGACACAGGAGTGCGGCAGCTTTCCCTGGAAGCTGTTTTTCGCTACACGGGAGGATCTCCCTTCAGCCTTCGGAGAACGTGGGAACGTCTGCGAGTTCGTGGGGGTCGTCTCCATCGAGAACGAGGGTATAGCCATCGTCCAGCGGCAGCTCGGGGGCTTCCCATTCGCCCGGTGTGTCCTGCCACCAATCTTCAGGTGGCGGATCTGTCTGATCGCTCCAGCTCCAGTGGATCGGAACATTCAGGGGCTCCATCGTCTCGATATCAAAGGGCGGATCGGGAGGTGGCGGAAGCGAAATGATCCCTTCCCAGAGTCCGTGCAAGCGCAGGAAAAATTCGATCTCCTCAAAACGAACGATTGTGCCGACGTTTTTCATTTCGCCTTTGCAGCAGGGGCACCGCTGCGGGTCGTCACCCCAGGTCTTCAGGATCAGATCGCGCCAGAGCGGTCTCAAGGCACGGTGGCTTTTTGGTTCCGGGGCAGGCAGGAGGAAGAGGGTCTCGGGTTGACGTAGGGATTGTTTGCGTTCTTCAACTTTCGGCAGCGTTGCCATCAGCGGAGGGCGGACCGAG
>JARGOP010000008.1:0-11187 GCA_029233965.1 Verrucomicrobiales bacterium
GCACGAGCAGCCGAAAATCCGGCGAGCTCCGTGACACTGTGAGAAATGCGGGCTAGGCGGTCAAAACCGCCTCACTATTACCCAAACACCTATCATCATGAAACAGCTCTTCGCTCTCTTCTGCGCCTTTGTCCTTCTTCCATCATTCTCGGCTCATGCATGGATCGGCGGACCGTTCAGCAACAATACCTTTTTCGGGGAAGTCGGAGATGATGGCGTTTACGAGGCAGTCGCCACCACTGAGAATGGGATTGGTGTTTTCCGCATCGTGGTCGGTAACGAGTTCCCAGGGGTTAACTACTCCGGGGTTGTCACTTCCGCCCCTTCCGAAGAAGCTGCGAGCGGTGACCGCATCATTGAAGTCCCGGGCCTCAACTCCGGTAATATTATCATCGGGGCATTCGGAACGACCAGCAACATCTGGTATCTCGAAGGGGTTTCCTATCTTGGGACAACGCTCGGGACGGTGAACTCCACCTAGGGTGTGGTTTTCGCGATCGGTGAAGCAACCGGGGGCGGCGGCGATGTCATCAACTCCGGTTTTACTGCGATCATGACCAGGGCGGGACGCTTTCTCCCTGTGAGCGGATTTTCCGGCGAGGGTCAGCTGCAGGTCAGCACGGAGAACTTTCAACGGGAATTCTTTGTGGTTGGAACGAAAGTATCGAACTCCATTCTGTACGGACTCTAATTGATCTCCGCCTCCGCGGGGGGTGGGTTCATTGCTGATGCAAATCCGCACCGGCCGCGAAGCCAGATCAGGATTCACTCTGGTCGAGCTGCTCGTCACGATCGGAATCATTGGTCTAGTCGCGGCAATTGCGGTTCCTTCCTTTGAGTCTTTTCGTGAGCGGGCGAGAAAGGCAAAGTGCATGAGTCACTTGCGGGCGATCCACTCCGGATTGCTTGCCTACACGACCGATCACGGGCACTGGCCGCAGATGGAGGAGGGGAAATACGATTTCTCCGACGAAGAGTTTTTCGAATTCTGGATCAGGGAGACTGAGGCCTACGGCTTGAGCCAGGACACCTGGGTTTGTCCCTCAGACCGCCCCCTCGAGCGCCTGTTCAACAATGGTGAGGTGAAATTTTTTGGTTCCTATGTGGTGACCCGGTTCGACAAGAAGGCTCAAACGCCCTTCCGATGGAACCAGCCCTGGGCGATTGAGCGCGGAAACTTTCACGGCAAAGGGTCTCATATGTTGATGCCTGACGGCTCGATTCAGAGTTCCGCAAATCCCTTCCACGGGCGATGAGGCCTGCCATCGTGAGTTTGCCGGTTCTCGTAATTCCGCTGGAAAAGGCCGACGCTTGAGGGATGAACTTCCTGGCCCATCTCCATCTCGCTGAGCCGACACCAGAGTCCAGAATGGGGAGTATCCTTGGCGATTTTGTGCGCGGATACCCCTGGGATGATCGCTATTCGGTAGCCGTATGGAGAGGGATTGTCGAGCATCGCTACGTCGATGCGTTCACTGATTCCCACCCTTTGTGGCAGAAGAGCCGGGACGCTCTGCCCCCTGAGATGCGGCGGTTTGCGGGAGTCATCGTGGATATCTTCTACGATTTCTTTCTGCACCGGCACTGGGGGACATTTTCGCCCCATCAGAGTCTGGATGAATTTGTGGTCTCAGCCCATCAACAGCTTCAAAAGGTGATCCGCATTGCGCCTCCCGAAGCCGTCGAAGCGATTCGTTCTATGATTGCCCGGGAGTGGTTGCGCGAGTATGCCACTCTCGCCGGGATTGATCTGACTCTGAAAAGGGTTTCGCAGCGTTCGCCCGTCCTTGCCCCTATTGTTGATGGCGCGGGGATTCTGAAGGAAAATCTGGATGTGCTCGAATCCCACTTTTTGGAATTTTACCCGGATCTCGTCGCGTATGTGCCGAAGATGCGGGCGGAAATCCGGGAGGAGGGAACGAATAAGCCCTAGCGTTTCAGTTTGGCGTCGACTGAGAAAGAGCCGGCGCCGGTCAGGATGAGCATCAGGAAAGGGGCGGCATAAAGCAGGGCAAATTCTTTCTTTTGAAACGGGTCCGCGTCATGAACGACAAAAGCCGCGACGAGCATCGTGATAAGAAGAGGGATTGCGGCCGCCCGCGTAAACAGGCCGAGCATGATGGCAATCGCGCAAAAAACCTCCGCGAATACTGCGAGGGCGAGGCTCGGGGCACTTCCTAAACCAATCGGGTCCGCGAATTTTCCACTGAGTTCCCCGAACTTGGTCAACTTCCCCCAGCCGTGAGCGAAGAGCATGCACCCGCCGGTGAAGAGTCGAAGGATGAGTATTCCCAGCGAGCTGAGTTGATCATGAGATCCCGGAGAAATGGCTTTTTGAATGAGTTTTTTCATGAAAAGGCGTATTGGTCGGAGCGACGTGATACTGAATCAGGGTCCGGACCTCTGTCCAGAATCAATCTCTCCCTGCTCGCGGAGGTTCTTCGCGTTGGCCCGGATCCAGCGGCGTGAACGAGAAGGTCAAGCCCTGCACGGGACGGAAAAAGACGTGAAGCGAATTCAGGAAAAAGGAGGTTACGGAGTTACTGAGTCCACATATTTTTCCCGGCAGTGAACGATTGCCTCCAGCATCTGCTCGGCTTCCTCCCTGAGTTCCGGATTCAGACTCCCTGCAGCTTGATTGTGGCGCTTGTAGAGCTGGGCGAGGACGTTCTTGATTTCCTCCCGGGTCATTTTCGACGGGTCGATCCCGCACAATGATTCGGGGGTCATTTTGCCGAAGATGCCTCCCATACTCGAAGGCGAGGAGGCATCTTTCTGATTTCCGGAGAACCAGTTTATGAGTTTCTTAAACATATCAATCGGGGGTTGAATCAGGCAATTTTGATCTGCTTCAGGTAGGCTGACTTACTCTCGATTTCCTCATCGCCAAGGACGCCTTCACCTTTGTATTCGATGTCGATATCTTTGCGAAGGCCGGAGTCTTCGTCATAAATCTGAGCGCGGACGCGTTGGTTTTCGTCGTAGCTGTAGGTCACAATCACCCGGCAGCCGGCCGGTCGACCGGGAGGGACCTTGAGGCTGATCTTCCCAACGACATCAACGTAGCGGGGATCGTGGTCTTCTCCCTGAGTGATCGCCACCTCGATCACTTCTTCGTTGTCCTCCGAAGTCATGTAAACCTGAGACATGGAGCAGGGGATCGGAGTGTTCTTGGGAATGACGACGGAATTCCGGACGGCCGCTTCACCGGTCGCGGCATCTTCAATGATCGCGAGGGTTCCGTAACTGTGGTTGCAAACTTCCGAAACACGACGGGCCCGTTGGGCGAAGAGGGCGGCACCGAGAGCAACGCATTCGTCAACATTGCCGCAGGAGATTGGGGCTTTTCCGAACTGGGAGGTGAGCAACTCCTGCACTTTCGGAATCCGGGTGCTGCCTCCCACGAGGACGACATGATCGATGTCATCCGGCGTCATCCCGAGGTTATCAAGTGCCTGCTCGACCAACATGACGGTTCTCGTGAGGAGGCCGCGAATGGCATTCTCGAAGGCGTCCCGTGACAGTTCGACTTCGGCGAGACCGAAATCCTCGCTGCCGATTTTTTCCGAAACTGTATTCAGCTTTGAAAGCCGCTTCTTGGTGTCCTCAGCCCCGGCCAGGAGGCGACGTCTCTGGGTTTCGTCGAGAATGAGATCCTTCCCGTTCTGTGCTTTGTACTGCTGCCCGATCAGCTCGATCAAAACACTGTCGAAGTCGGAGCCGCCAAGATGCCTTGCTCCCTCGCTGAGAAGAATATCAACCTGATCGTTCTCGATATCGAGCACGGTGATGTCGAGAGTACCACCACCGAGGTCGTAGACGAGAACTCTGCCTTTTACGGACTGAGTGTGTGCATAATACAGGGCCGCTGCCGTTGGCTCGTTGACAATTCGTTTCACCGAAAGTCCGGCAAGTCTTCCGGCGGTGACGGTCGCCTTCCTCGCGAGCTCATTGAAGTTCGCCGGGACCGTGATGACCACTTCGTCGATTTTTCCAATGAGACACGAACAGTCTTTTCTCAGCTTGGCAAGGAAGAGGGCGGAAATCTCTGTCGGAGTCCAGCGTTCGCCATCGATTTCCACGACGTAGGTCGGGTCATCCATGTGCTTCTTGATGTGTTTCACGGTTCGCTCCGGAAATCCACCATCTTTGGCGGCAGATCCAACGAGTTTCACGCCTTCGAACTGATCAAAAAATACGACGGAGGGAGTGAGCCTTTCCCCGTCACAATTGGGAACAATTTCGGGGTTCCCATCCTCGCGAACGTGCGCGAGAGCTGAAGTGCTTGTGCCGAGATCTATCCCAACATATCGAGCCAATTTGTCTGCCATGGTGAACTTTCAGGAGGGTAAAAGTCAGAGTGTTTGTGTGCGAAGCCGAGGTTACTATAAGTAAGGCAAGATACCAGATTAATTATAATTTTTGAGAGATTTATTTGAGAATTTACCCAACGATCACCTCCGCTTTGCGAATAATGATGTCTACGGAGCCGTTTTTGTAAATATAACCGGGGCGAACCGTCTCAACGACCCGTGAGCTGTTGCCATTTTGGCCGGGCGCGGAAGGGAGTCCTTTTTTCCCGTTCGCCTGATCCGGCGGGACCAGTTTGATGCGTTTGCGTTCTTCCACGGAGAGGACTGTTCCCGGATCGAGCCGGAACTCGCGGACGGAGTGATCGTGGAGGAAATCAAGAAAGCTGTTTTTCAGAATGGAGAGCTGATCGCAAACCTTCGGATAACGCCAGCGGTTATCGTACCGCCTCGAGAGGTCGTCAATCAGGTCAAGCTTGGAGATAAGCTTGCGATAAAACTCCTCCTCGGAGAAATCCCCGTGGGACGCAGTCTCCTTAATGTCTTTGGCACTGAAGACATCGCTGCGGCTCAGGATTCCGGATTGGCGTTTCCGCTCGACGGCCTGCTCCATTTGAGCCTCAAGCTTTTTCAGGGATTGAATTCTCCGCTCCGCAGAATCGATCATTTCGGCGAGTTTCTCTTCCTGGCTCTGAGACTCCGCCTGTCTTCGCTGCACGCTTTCGAGTTCAAGGCGTGCCGCATTCAATCCGGCTTTGAGTTCTTCGCGTTCTTTCAGCAGTGCGTCCTTCTGGCTTTCCAGTTCGTCGTGCTGCCTCTGGAAGTTCTTCATGCCGGAGCTCAACTTGGAGAGATCTGTCTCGATCAACTTCTTCTCCGACTGAGCTTCGAGAATCTGATCGCGAATGCGTTTCAGGTTGGCATCCTCTGAGGCAAGAGTGAGTTTTTCCTCACGCAGCTGGTCGAATCGCTTCTCCCAGTCGGCGATCTCCTCTTCAAACCGGATCCGGTTCTTTTCTGCTTCAGATTCCAGTTTTTCAATCTCGGCTTTGGCTGAGGCAATCTCGGCTTCAGACCGCTCCCGGGCCGATCTCTCGGAGTCTGCGGCGCTGCGGGCGATCCCAAGATGCTTCCAGTTCGAACTGAGTGCATTGGAGAAACCTGCTTTGGTCTTTTCGAGTACAGCGAGATCCTGTTCCCGGGCTTCCTGTTCGTCCCGAATTTTAAGCTCGAGATCTTCGACGTGCTCGACGAGTCGTTCGATGCGTTCCTCGCGTTCGTTCAACTCGTCTTCCAAAGCATTGCGGGAAAGTTCGATCTCTTCCCGTGAACTGATGGCGAGGCTGAGTTCGTCTTCGATTTGGGAGAGTTTGGCATTCCCGTCGGCAAGAATCTTCGACCGGTCCTGCTCGGCCTGGTCTCTCGCGGAGCGGAGGGCCTCAGAGAGTCCCACTCTTGTGTTTTCGAGTTCATTTTCCAGGTCAGCGCTGTACTTCCGCTGCTCCCTGAGCTCGCCGTGAAGAGCATCCAGTTCTCCGCGATGCTTTTCGAGGAGGCTGGTTTCGGCGTGGCGAAAGCGAGTGACGGTTTCGGAGAGTTCCTGCTTCTGCTCTTCGATTGTGGCAGCGCGTTTGTTCGCGAGTTCGGTCTGCTCTTCGAGTGACGCACTGAGAGAAGCGCGGGTTCTTTCCGCCTCTTGGAGGAGGTTCTTCATCGAGATTTCTTCGCTCTCAAGGGCGACGATTCTCTCTTGCAACTCGAGCCGGTTCTCATCCGCAACCGCACGCTGGCGGGTGATCTCTGAAATCTGCTGCTGAAGTTGTACCACGAGTTCTCCCTGATCGCGATTCCGGCGCTCGAGTTTGCTGATCTCTGTTTTGAGCGAAGAGGACTTCTCCCGCTCAATACGAACGGCTTCGGACTCGTTGGCCTGGAGTTGCGATTCCAGTTTCTGAATCAATTTGCGGTTGGAAATAGCTGCTGCAGCGTCCTCCTTGATGCGGGCCGCCAACTCGCTGTTGCCCGATTCCGCTTTCTCAAGACGGCGCGCGAGGAGACCTTTGTCATGATTGAAGGCCTCTTCGCGTTCTTTGGCCTCTTTGTGGGCTGCTTCCAGATCGCTGAGCTGGCCTTTGAGGCGTTCAAAGGCGCTGTTCAGGGAGGCTTTATCTTTCGCGAGTTGCTCAACCTTTTTATTAGCTGCATCTCTCGCCGCTTCCGCTTCGCCGAGATCCCGCTTGATTTGGACAATGGCGTCACTCTCGGTGCGGGCGTATTCCTGATCCTTTTCCTCAAGTGCCTGTTCTTTCCGAGTGACTTCTTTTTCGAGGGAATCAATCTGCGCACGCAGGGTGCTGAGATTTTTGCCGGAGTCAGCAAGTTGCTCGCGGAGCTGAGATGCCTCGGCCGATTCCTTGTTCAACTGCGCCTGCAGGTTTCCATTCTGCCTCGAAACTTCCTCGACCCGCTTTCGCAGCTGATCCGCCTCGCTCGAGGTTTCGGAAGAAAGGCTGGTCAGCCTTTCAATTTCGGCTTTCAGGGCGTCACTCTTCGATTTGCTGTCATTCGCCCTGACTTTTTCGGCGGCATAGGCAGTTTCGAGCTCAGCAATCTTCGAAGTGAGCTCCTGCTCGGTGGCGCTGTAATTTTTCGCGGCTTCTTCCCGCGATTTCTGAAGATCGACCCGGAGTTGGTTTGCCTCCGTTTTGGCCGCTTGAAGCGAGTCGGTTTGCTGCTTCAACTGCGTCTTCAATCCGGCAACTTCCGCCTTTTGAGAAATAAGCTCCTCTTTCGCTTCGAGTTCAACTTTCAGCTCATCCAGACTTTTGGTGAGTTGACTGACTTCCGTTTCAGTCTCCTTCAGCCTGGATTGCAGTGGTTCGACTTCGGCTGCAGCATCCGCCTGCTTCTTCACTTGATCCAGCTCGGCCTCCAACTTCTCACGCTCAGTCTTTTCTTTGTCGAGCGCTGCGTTGAGAGTCTCCACCTTGTCCTTCTCTTCCTTGATCTGCTGTTCCAGCTTTTCGAGTTCTTTCGGAGAAACTGCTGCGGGATTGGATGCGGTATCTTCCGACGGGCCCGAAATCGTCTCTGCGGAAGCGATGGACCCGGTGTTCCCGGACACCGAAATGGCAGCGGTCATCTCATTTCGCTTCTTCGCAAAGGCGGGGCGATCTTTCAGGGAAACGATCTTCGGGCCTGAGTCTTCATGTTCTTCAACCGCTACTTTCAGGATGCCGAACTTGATGAAGTCACCGGCGTTGATCACTGCGGATCCATCAACCCGACGGCCATTCAAAAAAGTGCCGTTGCTGGACCCGGCATCGCTCAACTCGTAATCCCCGCTTTCGTTGCGATTCAGCTCCGAATGGTAACCGGAAATATACGTTTCCTTGATTCTGAGATCGTTGTCGTGTCGACGACCGACGCGATACTTGGATTTCCTCAGTATCAGTTCCAAAACGTCACCGTTAACGTTGGTCGTGACTACGAGTTTCAATGCCATCTGTTTAGATATGAAGGAGGGCGGGAAGGGTAGCAGATTCGACCAAGCAGGAAAAGACCAAACGGCTTTTCGACTGGTATCAATTTTCCGAATATTATAGAAATTAAGAGTTAGGGATGGTCATCTGAGAGATTTAACCTTGATTTGAATCGCTTGCAAAACGCTCACATGAGACCTCCTTTGTGGCTTTGCAAACGATGAGACTCTTCGACACCATGTCGCGCGAGGTCAAAGACCTCAAACCTTCGGACGGCAAAACCTTTCGGTTTTACTGTTGTGGACCGACTGTTTACGGCCCCGCTCACATTGGAAATTTTCGAACTTTCGTTCTCCAGGACGTTTTCCGCCGCACTCTCGAGCTCTCCGGGATGCCGGCCTTTCACGTGCGCAATCTCACCGACGTGGATGACAAAACGATCCGCGATGCCCGGGCCGCCGGGAAAACCCTGAAGAAGTTTACAGATTTCTGGCGGGATCGTTTTCACGAGGATTGCGCTCTGTTGAATAATTTGGAACCGCATCTCGAGCCCAGTGCTGTCGAGCACATACCTCATCAGATCGCCATGATTGAGGAGTTGATGGAAAAAGGACATGCCTATCGCAGCGATGACGGATCTGTCTATTACAAGGTTTCCAGCTTTAAAGGCTACGGTCGCCTCTCCCGTCTCGATCAGCGTGAATTAAGGGCCGGAGCTTCCGGCGCTGTCTCTGAGGATGAATACGAAAAAGACTCCGTTTCTGATTTCGCCCTCTGGAAAGCCCGACGCGCTGAGGACGGCGAAAACTACTGGAGCAGTCCGTGGGGGGAAGGGCGCCCCGGATGGCACCTGGAATGTTCCGCGATGTGCCGGGAGTACCTGGGAGATTCCTTCGATCTTCACTCCGGCGGGGTCGATCTCGTTTTTCCCCATCATGAAAATGAGATTGCCCAAAGCGAAGCCTGCACCGGGCACACGATGGCGGATCATTGGTTTCACCTCACCCATCTGCTCGTAGATGGCGGGAAGATGTCGAAGAGCGCGGGAAATTTCTACACCCTGACGGAGTTGAGCGAAGCAGGTTTCTCCGCCGCTGAACTCCGTTATGTCCTGATCTCCGCCCACTACCGGCAGCCGTTAAACTTTGTCGCGAAAGACAAGGAGGGGGAAGAGACTTTTCCTGCGCTTGCCGGTGCGGGGCAGGCTCTGCAAAAGCTGGCGAAATTTTCGCATGCGCTCGCCCAACAGGGTCAGGTCGAGGTCTCAACAGGGTTTGATGATCTGAAGAAGGTGGCGGAATTAGGATCTTTTGCTCCTGCTTTCGATGGGTTGTTAGACGATCTAAACACACCCGAAGCCCTTGGCCAGGTCTTCACGGCAATGAAAGGTATCAAGCCTGCTGAGTTGTCGGCGGAGGATGCGAGGCGTGAGTTTCTGGGTTTGTCAGTTATTATGGCTGCGCTTGGGTTGCAGCTTCCTGTTGTCGAGGACGAGGCTGAAGTTGATGCCCCGGCGAAAATCGTCGAAATGGCGCAAGCGCGGTGGCAGGCGAAACAGGACAAAGACTGGGGCGAGGCCGATCGTCTCAGAGATGAACTCGCCGCTGCCGGTTGGGAAATCAAAGACACTAAAGAAGGATTCGAATTATGTCCCAAAAGCTGAATCTCCCCGTTCGCCCGCGTCGCAATCGCAAGAGCGCCGCCGTCCGTGGTCTCGTGCGGGAAACGACTCTGTCACCGTCGGATTTGATTTACCCGCTCTTCATTCACGAAGATGCGGAAGATGTCGCGATCGAGTCGATGCCCGGTTGCCACCGCTGGAGTCTCAAGGGACTCGTCGAAGAAGTCGGTCGAGCCCACGAAGTCGGCGTCCGCGCGGTTGTCTTTTTCCCGAAGATCGAGGACTCGCTCAAAACGCCCCATGGAGAAGAATGCTTCAACCCTGATGGTCTCGTCCCGCGCGCGATTAAAGCGGTCAAGGCTGTTTACCCGGACATTGCTGTGATCACGGACGTCGCGCTGGACCCTTACAACTCGGATGGACATGATGGCATCGTGCAATCGGATGAGTCCGGTGAACTGAGGATCCTCAACGACGAAACCGTCGCGATTCTTTGCCGCCAGGCCCTCTGTCACGCCGAAGCCGGGGCCGACATTGTATCCCCCAGTGACATGATGGATGGCCGCATCGGCGCGATCCGTGAAGCGCTCGATGAAGGTAACTTCGAAGAGGTCGGCATTCTCAGCTACGCGGTGAAATACGCCTCGGCCTACTATGGTCCGTTCCGCGGAGCCCTCGACTCCGCCCCCAAAGCCGGAGACAAGAAGACTTACCAGATGGATCCGGCGAACAGCCGTGAAGCGCTTCGTGAGGCCGACCTCGATATCTCCGAAGGCGCCGATATGGTGATGGTGAAACCGGCGGGCCCTTACCTTGATGTGATTTCGTTCGTGCGTGACTCCGTTGATGTTCCCGTCGCGGCCTATCAGGTCAGCGGCGAGTATCTCATGATCAAATCAGCAGCCAAAGATGGCTGGCTCGATGAAGAGAAGGTTGCGATGGAGTCTTTGTTAGGAATCAAGCGCGCCGGCGCCGACATGATCCTGACCTATTTCGCGAAAGACGTCGCGGCGCGACTGAGTTGAGATGAAACGTAGAACCTGGCTCGCCGGTTCTGCGGCAATGATCACTCCGGGCATATCCGATCCGGGCCAAACTCAGCTGCGTTTAAAAATCAGCCTCGATCCGCAGAACCCGGGTGCGAGTCGCGGGGTGTGTCCTGATTTGATCGAAGGTGATTTCCCGGTCGGATTCGGAAAGCATGGATTGAAAGCCAAGGGTGAAGCGTTCGAAGGCGGCTATTCGCTCCTCGGCGATTTTGTCGTGAACGCCATCCTCAGTGTGGACCGCTTTGAAATGAAGGAATCGCTCATTCGAGAGTCGGGGAAATCGAAGAAGTGGCTGAAAGAACATCTCTTCGCGAACATGAGCTCAATCGATTTCGATCTCGACGGCAGAGCCGGGGAATACGGGATCGGCTTCCTCGGTCTCGAGCCGCTCGATCAATCCGTTCGTCAGCCTTTTCACTTCGGCGAATACAAAGGTGTCTTCCGCTGGTATTCCTATGCCGTTCACGGCACTCAAAATGAAAGCCGGATCGGACAAAAGATCACCGGAGGTTGTGTCAATGTAAGTGAGGCGCCGTTGCGGAAGTTGATCGCGGGAATGCAACTGGGTGATGGAGTGAGAGTGGACGCGGTGCTTCCTGCGTAAAGTCCATTTGAGGCTGCCAAACGATTCCTGCTCTGCCACCACATCCATGAGACAGCGAAAGCCGGGGTGGTTCGACGGGGAAAACGACCACTCTGGAGATGTAGACACGAGCCTTTCCCGG